>NZ_BSQO01000006.1:0-126103 GCF_030268385.1 Kocuria sp. NBRC 114282
GCAACCTGAGCGCCAGCTGCTTCTGCTCCCGGCTGAGATGACCGTGCTTGCCCTGCATCCGGATCCTCCTGTGGTCAGTGACTGTCCCATCTCACAGGAGATGTTGCGCTGACCGCTTGAATCCGCCGATCCTGCGATCGGCTTCGGCTTCTTTCGCAGCGGAGCTCGACCGCCCACAGCGCTGATCGTGGAGTTCATCGACCAGCACAAGCAGAAGTTCGGTGCTCACACCGATCTGCCGCACGCTCATGTCGGCGGGCACGCAGATCGCACCGAGCACGTACTACGCCTTCAAGACCCGCCCACCCTCGAGGCGATCGGTTCGAGATGAACAGCTGCTGGTGCAGATCCGGCGCGTTCACGCGGAGAACTTCGGGGTCTACGGCGCCCGGAAGCTGCACGCTCAGCTGCACCGTGAAGGACTCCCGGTAGCCCGGTGCACGGTCGAGAGACTCATGCGCGCAGCCGGACTGCGCGGGATCAGCCGCGCCAAGGGGCCACGCACGACCATTCCCGGCCATGGCCGCGAGACTCGACCTGATCTGGTCGAACGCGATTTCACGGCGACGGCTCCGAACCAGCTGTGGGTCGCCGACATCACCTACTGCCGCACGTTCGCCGGCTGGGTGTACGCGGCGTTCGTCACCGATGTGTTCTCACGGCGTGTGGTCGGCTGGCAGCTGTCGAAGTCGCTGCGCACCAATCTGGCTCTGGACGCACTGGAGATGGGAATCTGGACCCGCCAGCGCGCTGGCCAGGACGTGGAAGGGCTGAAGCAACACAGCGACAAGGGTGTCCAGTACGTCGCGGTGCGCTACACCCAGCGCCTGTCAGAGGCCGGGGCAGTCGCTTCAGTCGGCTCGACGGGAGATTCCTACGACAACGCCCTGGCCGAGGCCTTCAACTCACTGTTCAAGGCCGAGCTGGTCCGCAATCGCGGGCCCTGGAAGAACATCGACGAGTTGGAGATCGCGACCGCGGAGTACATCGACTGGTTCAATCACCGAAGGCTCCATGGAGAGATCGGTATGATCCCACCCGTCGAGTTCGAGGACGTCTACGATCACGACCAGGCCGTGCCGGCGACCGCCGCTACGGCACTTGCGAGCCTCTAGCAAACCCGGGGCGATACAGTCGGGAGCGCCCGCCGGGGGCGCGCGGTCAGGCGGCGCCGAGCATCCCGCCGGGGTCGATCACCCGGAGGTCTACGCCGTCGGCCTCGAACCGGCGGACGCCCTCGGAGACGAGGAGACGGCCCACGCGCGTCACGCGGTCCCCGTGCCCGGGCGCCACACCCTGGGCCGCGCCGAGCACCTCGTCCTCCCACTCCGTCGATGGGGGAGGCGAGGTAGTCCTGCACGGGGTCCTTCCGGAGGGGCCGGGTCGGCACGGACCGGCCCGGGGCGCACGGGGCCGGATGGACCAGCCTGCGGGCCGGACGGCTCAGCCCCGGGCCGTCACGACGTCCTCATCGACCCAGTCGCGGGAGCGTTCCACGGCCTTCTTCCACAGCCGCAGGGCGCGCTCAGCCTCCTCCTCGTCCATGGTGGGCTCCCAGCGCTTGTCCTCCTCCCAGTTGGCCCCGAGCTCGTCCTGGGACGACCAGAACCCCACCGCCAGGCCTGCGGCGTAGGCGGCGCCGAGAGCTGTGGTCTCGATGACCTTGGGGCGCACGACGGGCACGCGCAGCAGGTCCGCCTGGAACTGCATGAGCAGCTCGTTGGCGACCATGCCACCATCGACCTTCAGCTCGGTGAGGTCCACGCCGGAATCCGCGTTCATGGCGTCCAGGACCTCGCGGCTCTGGAAGGCGGTGGCCTCGAGCGCCGCGCGGGCGATGTGTCCCTTGTTGACGTAACGGGTCATGCCCACCATGGCGCCGCGGGCTGTGGCGTCCCAGTGCGGAGCGAAGAGGCCGGAGAACGCGGGGACAAAGTACACGCCGCCGTTGTCCCCTGCACCGGCGGCCAGGGTCTCGACCTCCGGGGCGCTACCGATCATCCCGAGGTTGTCCCGCAACCACTGGATCAGCGAGCCGGTGACGGCGATCGAGCCCTCCAGCGCGTACACCGGCTTCTGGTCGCCAATGCGGTATGCCACCGTGGTAAGCAGGCCGTTGTCCGAGTGCACCGGCTCCTCGCCGGTGTTGATCAGCATGAAGTTGCCGGTGCCGTACGTGTTCTTGGCCTGGCCGACCTCGAAGCACGCCTGGCCGAAGGTCGCCGCGTGCTGGTCGCCCAGGATGCCGGTGATCGGCGTCTCGCGCAGCAGCTGGTGGCCGGCCACGGTGCCCACCTCGGCGGAGGAGCTGACGATCTCCGGGAGCATGGACATCGGGATGCCCATGTCCGCGCAGATCTCCTTGTTCCAGTCGAGGGTGTCCAGGTTCATCAGTATGGTGCGGGAGGCGTTGGTGACGTCGGTGACGTGCCGGCCGCCCGCGCCGCCGCCGGTGAGATTCCACACCAGCCACGAGTCCATGGTGCCGAAGACGAGGTCGCCGTTCTCGGCGGCCTCCCGGGCCCCGTCCACGTTCTCCAGAATCCAGGCCACCTTGGGACCGGAGAAGTACGTGGCCAGCGGCAACCCGACGCGCTCCTTGTAGCGGTCCGCGCCGGCGTCGCCGGCCAGGCGCTCACAGAGGCGGTCGGTGCGGGTGTCCTGCCACACGATGGCGTTGTACACCGGCCTGCCGGTGCTGCGGTCCCACACCACGGTGGTCTCACGCTGGTTTGTGATGCCCACGGCTGCGACGTCGTGCCGGGTCGCCTCGGCGCGGGCCAGGGCTTCGCCGATGACCTCGCGCGTGTTCTTCCAGATCTCCACCGGGTCGTGCTCCACCCAGCCGGCGCGCGGGAAGATCTGCTCGTGCTCGCGCTGACCGGAGGACACGATGGCCCCATTGTGGTCGAAGAGGATCGCGCGCGTGGACGTGGTGCCCTGGTCGATGGCCATCACGTAGCGGGATGTGGTCATGTCCTACTCCTTCGAAGGTGGGTTACGGGGGTGTGGGGGTGGCGGGCACGTTCCCGCAGGGGAACGTGTCCGCCCGGGTCGGACGGGCAGACCGCTCAGACGGACGAGCTCCTCAGACGAGCAGAGGCGCGGCGAGGCCGGCCAGGACGGCGCCGACGAGCGGGCCGACGATCGGCACCCAGGCGTAGCCCCAGTCCGAGCTGCCCTTGTGCCGGATCGGCACGACGGCGTGGAACAGGCGGGGGCCGAGGTCGCGCGCCGGGTTGATGGCGTACCCCGTGGGGCCGCCCAGGCTCGCGCCGATCGCGACGACGAGCAGGGCCACCGCGAGCGGGCCGAGCCCGGAGGGAGTGGAGCCGAACAGCAGGACCACGAACACCAGGACGAACGTGGCGATCACCTCGGTGACCATGTTCCACAGCGGGTTGCGTATCTCGGGGCCTGTGGCGAAGGTGGCCAGGATTGCGCCCTGGTCCGTCTCCGCCCGGTAGTGGTCGCGGTAGGCCAGCCAGGCCAGGGCCGCGCCGAGGAAGGCGCCGATCAGCTCCGCCGCGAAGTACGCGAGCGTGGTGCCGAGGGTCACGGCGATGCCGGGGGCGTACTCCTCGGCACCGCTGACGAGCAGGCCGACGGTCACGGCGGGGTTCAGATGCGCACCGGTCGCGGCAGCGACATAGACGCCCGCGAAGACGCCCAGCCCCCAGCCGAAGCTGATGAGCAGCCAGCCTCCGCCGTTGCCCTTGGTCCCTGTCAGGACGACGTTGGCGACGACGCCGACTCCGAGCAGGAGGAGGATCGCCGTGCCGGCGATCTCATGCAGGAAGATCGTTCCCATGGACGGGTTCCTCTCAGTGGATGGGGGCGGCGTCGGCGGCTGCGAGCGCGCCGGCGGCGGTGACGTCGTCGTGGGCGGTCTCGCCGCGGAGGCGGGCGGCGACGAGGTTCTTGTACGCGCGGATCTCACCGGCGATGCGCTCAGCATCCCAGCCCAGCTCGGGGGCCACGAGGGACGCGATCTCCTCGGCCGCCGCGACGCCGCGGTCGCGGACCTCGGTGGACAGGCGCGTGCGGCGCTCGATGACGTCGTCCAGGTGGACGACGCCCTCGGTCCGGGCGGCGTGGACGATCTCGGCGCGCAGGTAGCGCGGCGCCTTGGCGAGTGGGACGCTCAGGGACCGGTCCGCGTCGATCAGGTCGAGCACGTGGCGCAGCACGGTGCCGTAGCGGAACAGGAGCCGGTCCACGCGGGCCTCGTCCAGGCCGTAGTCGACGGCGATGCGGTCCGCCTCCGCCTCGATCTCCGAGTAGCCGAGGCCGCCGAGCACGGGGATGTGCTCGGTGAGGCTGGGACGGGTCGGGTGGGTCTCGCGCACCACGAAGTCCACGACGTCCTCGGACATGGCCCGGTACGTGGTCCACTTGCCGCCGGCCACGGCGGTGAGGCCGGGGGCCACCTCGGTGACCGTGTGCTCACGGGAGATCTTGGTGGAGGGGCCGTCGGATCCGGCGACCGGCTGAAGCAGCGGCCGCAGGCCGGCGTACGTGGCGATCACGTCCTCACGCGTGAGGTCCTCCTTCAGCACCGCGTTGGCGTGCTCGAGGATGTAGTCGATGTCGTCCGCGGTGGTGGCCGGATGGGCCACGTCCTCTGCCCACGGGGTGTCCGTGGTGCCGATCACCCAGTACTCGTCCCACGGGATGAGGAACAGCACGGACTTCTCCGTCTTGGTGATCACGCCGGTGGCGGCGTCGGCGCGGATGCGGTCGCGCGGGACGGTTATGTGGGCGCCCTTGGAGGCGAGCACCTCGAGGCCGCCGTCGGCCTCGGCCAGCTCCTGCTGCTCCTGGGTCCACACGCCCCCGGCCAGGATGACGGCGCGCGCGTGCACGTCGAACTCCTCGCCGGAGGTCTCCTCGCGGACGCGCACGCCATGCACACGGCCGTCGTCGCCGCGCAGGTAGTCGGTGACGGCGGTGTAGTTGGCGGCCACGGCGCCGTGGTCCACGGCGGAGCGCACGAGCATCATGGCCAGGCGGGCGTCGTCGAACTGGGCGTCGGCGTACTCCACCGCGCCGACGATCTTCTCATCGTCGAGGGAGGGGAAGGTCGCGGCCATGGAGCGGCGGCTGAGATGGCGGTGCGCGCCCACCGCGCGGCGGCGGCCGAGCGACTGCATGGCGTCGTACATGGTGACGCCGGCGCCGATGAAGCCGCGGTCGATCACCTTGTGGAAGAACGGGAAGACGAAGCGCAGGGGGCGCACCAGGTGGGGCGCGGTCTGGGTGAGCAGCAAGTCGCGCTCACGCAGCGCCTCGTACACCAGCTTGACGTCCAGCATCTCGAGGTAGCGCAGGCCACCGTGCATGAGGCGGGAGGAGCGGGACGAGGTCCCGGAGGCCCAGTCGCGGGCCTCGACGATGCCCACGTCGAGGCCGCGGGTGGCCGCGTCGAACGCGGCGCCCACGCCGGTGGAGCCGCCGCCCACGATCAGGATGTCGAGGGGGGCCTCCGGGCTGGTGGCCCGGAGGCGGGCGAGGTGGACCTCCCGCGTGGCGGCGGAGAGGGGGACTGTTCGCGGGGTCGACATGGAGGGGTCGCTCCTTTATTGGTGGAGGCACAGTGTAGTGGCGTGGCTCACGCTACCAGGTGTCACATCACGAGATCCGGTATCAGCACGAGCCGAGGTCCATGAGGGACTGCCGTACGGATAGGTGACATCTGATCTGGCTTGCCCGTTGGGCGGCCTGGAAGGATGTGCATCATGCCCGCTGCCTACCCCCAGGAGTTCCGGGAAGACGTCGTGCGAGTGGCCCGGTCCCGTGAGGACGGCATCACGATCGCGCAGATCGCGAAGGACTTCGGAGTCCAGGAGATGACGCTGCACAAATGGATCCGCCAAGCCGATATCGACGACGGCAACCGCCCCGGCAGGACACGGGAGGAGTCGACCGAGTTGCGCGAGGCCCGCAAGCAGATCCGGCTGCTCCAGCAGGAGAACGAGGTCCTGCGCCGTGCCGCGGCCTACCTGTCCTAGGCGCACCTGCCGGGAAAAGGTTCTACCCGCTCGTGAGTGAGCTCGCCGCTGACGGCATCCCCGTCGCGGTGTCCCTGCGGGTCCTGAAGCTCTCCCGTCAGCCCTACTACCGCTGGCGGAAACAGCAGGTCACCCAGGCCGAGCTGATCGAGGCATACCGGTCCAACGCGCTGCTGGACGCCCACGTCGACGACCCCGAGTATGGCTACCGGTTCCTGGTCGGCGAAGCCGCCGAGGCCGGCGAAGTGATGTGTGAGCGGACGGCGTGGAGGATCTGCCGGGACAACCAGTGGTGGTCCGTGTTCGGGAAGAAGCGCGGCAAGAACGGGAAACGTCCCGGGCCGCCGGTCCACGACGATCTCGTGAAGCGGGACTTCTCCGCCGATGACGTCAACGAACTGTGGCTGACCGACATCACAGAGCACTGGATCGACGAGGGAAAGCTCTACCTCTGCGCCATCAAGGACGTGTTCTCAGCCCGGATCGTCGGCTACTCGATCAGCGACCGTATGAAGGCGCGACTGGCGGTGAACGCCCTGGACAACGCCGCTTCCCGCCGCGGTGACGTCGCTGGCTGCATCGTGCATTCGGACCGAGGATCCCAGTTCCGGCCGCGCAAATTCGTGCAGACGTTGAACCGTCATCACCTCATCGGATCGATGGGGAGAGTCGGTGCCGCTGGGGACAACGCCGCGATGGAGTCCTTCTTCGCCCTGCTGCAGAAGAACGTCCTGGACCGGAAGCGGTGGCGGACCCGCGACGAGCTCCGGATCGCGATCGTCACCTGGATCGAACGCAAGTATCACCGCCGCCGTCGACAGGCCCGTCTGGGTCGATTGACCCCCATCGAATACGAGACCATCATGAACCCCGCCGTGAGCCTCGCGGCCTGACACCCCAACTGTCACCTGTTCGTGCGGCAGTCCCACGCGTCCCTGGCATCGGTCTTCGACCTGCCGGGATAGAGATCGGCGGCTTTGCGCATCGCCAGACCAGGCAGATACGCAACTTCGCAGCCGACATCACGAGCGACAGCGATCGGCAGGGCACCGATGGTGTTGGGCTGATCCACGACCATCAACACAGCCCCATAGGCCTGCAGAGCGCTGAACAGCTCGCGCAGCTGGGCCTCGTCCTGTGGTAGGGCCTTGTCGAAGAGTCTGGTCCCGGCCGGGTCGAGAGCACAGGCGTGATGCCCGGTCTTCCCGACATCGAGACCGATCACGACGGCGAATCCAGAGGTCATGATGTCGTCCTCCTTGAACGCATCACTGCTGGTCGCAGTCTTGACACCCGATGCCGGCACCCACGTTACGAAGAGACCTCAGGGCGTCCTGGGCCGTGTCCCTATCAGCGGTCAACGCGTGTCTCTCGACCGGGCGGCAACACCCCCCGGACCATCTATGGCAGGGCAACACAGCCATACCCGATCGAGCGACCAGACCCCGTCCATCGGGGTGCTCACAAGGTAACGGGGCTGATCCTGCCCGCCGAGTACCAGCGGGAGCGACGCAAGCTCGCCCAGCGGCGCCGGGCCGCGTTCGCCGCCGGGCCGACCGGGCCGAACCAGGTCTGGCAGCTGGACTTCTCCGAGTTCGAGACCACCACCGGCGGAACCTGGCGAATCGCAGCTCGCCGGGACTACTTCTCCAAGTACGAGTTCGACGCCCACGTGTCGTCGACGGCGAACATGCACGATGCGATCACGGCGATCGAGAAGGCCCTGGCCGAGTCCGAGCAGTTGCTCGGGGCGCCGCTGGCCGACCACGCCCGGGTCGACCCGGAGACCGGGGAGGTCTCCCCGGTGGTGACGGTCGTGACCGACAACGGCGGTCCGTTCCGCTCCTTCACCTTCGAGGCGTTCATCGCCGCCCGTCCCGAGCTCCACCACGTGCGCACGAAGGCCAGGACCCCGGGGTAGAACGGGTCACGCGAACGCGGGTTCGGCACCGTGAAGTACGAGTGGCTCTTCCTGGAGGAGATCGACCACGGGCTGTCTCTGGTCGAGCACGTGGAAGCCTGCCGCGCCGACTACAACCACGTCCGCCCGCACGAGGCCATCGCCTGGAACCGGCCCGCCGAGGTCCACGCCGGGCTGGCCGACCCGACCATCCCCACCTTCGATCGAGAAGAAATCCTGCCACTTACTTGACGCGGGACACTCATCATCTCTCATCGAGTGGCCCCGCTATGTGCGCTTCAGCGATCTCCGTTCTCGAGCGGCCGATTCCGGCCCGCTCAGCGAGCCACCGGCCGAATTGCCACCGTTCACGAGCCTGAAGCGGTGGCGATTCGGCCGGCGGATGCCAGCGAGGTGTGGAATGGGCCTCTCGGACGATGATCGCGGAGTGAGGCTCAGAGGGCCTTCGCCAGTGAGCGGCCGACCGTCCTATCTGTGAAGAGGCACCCGCCCAGGAAGGTGCCCTCCAGTGCGTTGTAGCCGTGGGCACCGCCGCCGCCGAAGCCGGCCGCCTCGCCTGCCGCGTACAGCCCGGGGATGGGCTGTCCATCGGCGCGCATGGCCCGGCCAGCGAGATCGGTCTGGATCCCGCCGAGGGTCTTGCGGGTGACGATCCACCGGCGAACGGCGATCAGGGGGCCGTGGGCGGGGTCGAGGATCCGGTGCGGCTTGGCGATGCGGGTGATCTTGTCGCCCAGGTAGCGCCGGCTGCTGCGGATGCCCATGGCCTGGGCGTCCTTCGAATACGGGTTGGTCATCTCGTGATCCCGTGCTCGGGGGATGTCCTCGACCTCGGTGAGCTCCAGGAGGTCGTCTCCGGTGAGGGCGTTCATCCCATCGACGAGCTCGGGCAGGGTGTCCGCGATGACGAACTCGTCGCCGTGAGCCATGAAGTCCTGCACCGGCCCGGGGCGGGCAGCTGGTGCCCGCGCATCAAGCCAGACCGACGACGGACCGGGGAGGATCCGGATCGCGTGATCGGGCCAGACGGGGTCCCAGTTCTGCAGGCCCTCCCTGTAGTGCCACATCCGATCCCGGTTCACGAGCCGGACGCCCTGATCGGTCGCGATGTCCCGCATGCGTCCGTCCACGTACTCCGGGACGCCGGTGATCATCTTCTGCGGCGGCGTGCCCAGGCGCGAGGGCCACCACTTGCGCACCTGCTCGTGATTGCCGCCGATGGCGATGACGACGGCCTGGGCGCGAAGCTCGAAGCTGCCGACGGGACTGCGGCTGGACGGCGCACCGCGGCGGGCGGCATCCGGCTCCAGCACGGTCCCGACACGCCGGTGACCTGGTCGCCGTCGAACAGGAGGCCGTCGACCTGATGCCGGAAGGCGAAGCGCACCAGACCTGATTCGGCAGCCGCCCGGGCCTTGGCGACGAACGGGTCGGAGATGCCTGTGCCGGTGCCCCAGGTACGTGGAACCTCGGCACGGAGTTGCCGTGGCCGCGTGCGGTGAGGTCGCCTCGCTCGACCCAGCCCACGAGCGGGGTGAACTTCACGCACTGCTCCTTCAGCCACGGGAGCTTGTCATCGGCTGCGAACTCGACGTATGCGCGTCCCCACTGCCGAGCCTATTCGTCCTCGGGCTGCTCGACCTCCAGGCGGTCTCAGCCCTCGGAGCCCTGCCAGTCCTGCCAGGCGAGTTCGAAGGAGTCGCGGACTCCCAGGCGGCGCTGCAAGGGGGAGTCCACCAGGGACATGTCGCCGAAGGACCAGTGCGTCTGGCCGCCGAGGTTGGCCTCGTTCTCCTGCTCGTCGACAGGCGGCCGACGGGGCGGCTCGGCGGAGCCGGTGCCGCTGGGGGCGGGTGCGCCGGTCGATTGGATCTAATACCCCATGGGGGTATAGTCATGTGTAGGAGGAATAGTGGAAACGACGCACTCACAGCATCAGCAGCACGGTCATCCGGCCGCGCACGAGGAGCATGACCACCAGGACCATGGCGGCCATGAAGGCCACGGGGGACATGGAGGTCACGGCGGTCATCACGACCATGTGGCCATGTTCCGCCGCCTGTTCTGGATCTCGGTGGTCCTGGCGATCCCCACGGTCCTGCTCAGCGGGGCCTTCGCGCATCTGGTGGGCTACGACCTGCCGGACAGCCCTGTCATCGCCTGGATCCCGGCGATCCTGGGCACCGTGCTCTACGTCTGGACCGGCCGCCCGTTCCTGACGGGCGCGGTCGACGAGATCAAGCAGCGCAGCCCCGGCATGATGACCCTGATCGCCCTGGGCATCACCGTGGCCTTCCTGGCCTCGTGGGGAAGCCACCTGGGCCTGCTGGACCCGCAGCTCGAGTTCTGGTGGGAGCTGGCGATGCTGGTGGTCATCATGCTGCTGGGCCACTGGGTCGAGATGGCCTCCCTGGCGCGGACCTCCAGCGCTCTCGATGAGCTGGCCGCACTGCTGCCCGACGAGGCCGAGCTGCTCCAGGACGACGGCTCCACGCGCACCGTCGCGCCCTCGGAGCTCAGCGTGGGGGACCGCGTGGTCGTTCGCCCGGGTGGACGCATCCCGGCCGACGGCCGCGTCATCGACGGCCAGGCAGACGTCGACGAGTCCATGGTCACCGGCGAGTCCACCCCGGTGTCCCGTGGTGAGGGCGAGCGGGTCGTGGCCGGGACCGTGGCCACCGACCGGCCCCTGACCCTCGAGGTCACCGAGATCGGCGAGGACACCGCTCTGGCCGGCATCCGCCGTCTGGTCGAGCAGGCGCAGTCGTCGTCGACCCGCGCGCAGCGCCTGGCCGACCGTGCCGCGGCGCTGCTGTTCTGGTTCGCCCTGGGGGCCGCGGTGATCACCGCGGTGGTCTGGATGATCGTCGGCACCCCGGACATGGCCCTGACCCGCGTGGTCACGGTGCTGGTCATCGCCTGCCCGCACGCCCTGGGCCTGGCGATCCCGCTGGTCGTGTCCATCTCGACCGGCCGGGCCGCCCGTCAGGGCGTGCTGGTCACCGACCGGGGCGCACTGGAGGCCATGCGCGGGATCGACACGGTCGTCTTCGACAAGACCGGAACGCTGACCCGCGGCGAGCCGGCTCTGCTGGAGACTCAGCTGGCCGACGACGCCGACGGGCTCGACGTGGGCCGCCTCATCGCGCTGGCAGCTGCCGCAGAGGCCCGCAGCCAGCACCCCCTGGCCCGAGCCATTGCCGCTGCCGCCGAGCAGCGCGGGCTGCAGGTTCCGCAGGCCTCCGAGCACGACAGCTCCACGGCGATCGGCGTGTCCGCGGTCGTCGACGGCACGCAGATCCGTGTGGGCGGGCCCGGGCTGCTCGAGCAGACCGGCGCACAGGCGCTGCCCTCCGAGCAGTGGGACCGCGACGGCCGCACCGTGCTGCACGTGCTGCGCGACGGCCGCACGATCGGCGCGCTCGCTCTGGCCGACGAGGTCCGACCGGCCGCTCGCGAGGCGATCGAGGCCCTGCATGATCTGGGCATCGAGACCGCCATGCTCACCGGTGACGCCCAGAATGTGGCCGATGCCGTGGGTCGAGAGCTCGGGATCGACCGCATCGAGGCGCAGGTGCGCCCCGAGGACAAGAACGAGCGCGTCAGCGATCTGCAGTCGAAGGGCCGAAGGGTCGCCATGGTCGGCGATGGTGTGAACGACGCCCCCGCCCTGGCTCAGGCGGATGTCGGTCTGGCCATCGGCGCGGGCACGGACGTGGCGATGGCCTCGGCCGGGATCGTGCTGGCCTCGGACGATCCGCGCTCGGTGGTCTCCGTGGTCCGGCTGTCCAAGGCGTCTTACCGGAAGATGGTGCAGAACCTCTGGTGGGCCGCCGGCTACAACCTCATCTCGGTGCCGCTGGCCGCCGGTGTGCTCGCCCCGATCGGCTTCGTGATGCCCATGGCCGTGGGCGCGCTGCTCATGGGCGCCTCGACCGTGGTGGTCGCGCTCAACGCCCAGACCCTGCGCGGACTGGACCTCTCGCCGGAGGCGTCCGTGCAGTGGGCCTCACGCCAGGGCTGACGCCCTCCCCACAGGGCCGCAAGGCCCGCTATCCAGCACGGCAACTCAAGAATCAGAGGAGATCGATCACATGAACAGGACCTTCAGGACCACCGGCGCGGCCGCTGCAGCAGCGGCAGGGCTGCTGCTGTTGAGCGCGTGCGGCACCGGTGAAGAGGACCAGAGCGCCGGAGGCGGCCACGAGGGCCACTCGGCCGCTGCGTCGTCGACCTCGGAGTCCTCGGGCGCAGCCTCCGACAACGCGCACGAGGGCCACTCCGAGGAGGGCGGGCACGCCCACAATCCTGACGGCGGGCCTGCGCCCGAGGGCATCCAGGAGGCGTCGGACCCGACCTTCGCCGTGGGGGACACGGTCCGGGTCACTGCCGATCACATGCCCGGCATGGAGGGCGCGGAGGCCACCGTCTCCGGGGCCTTCGACACGACCACCTATGCCGTGTCCTACACCCCGACCGATGGCGGCGAGCCCGTGGAGGACCACAAGTGGGTCGTGCACGAGGAGCTGCAGGACCCGGGCGAGGCACCGCTGGCCGACGGCACCGAGGTCGTGCTCCAGGCAGATCACATGGAGGGCATGGAGGGTGCCGAGGCCACCATCGACAGCTCCACCGACGAGACCGTCTACATGGTCGACATGACGATGGACGGCATGGAGATGACGAACCACAAGTGGGTCGTGGAGAGCGAGCTCGAGCCGGTGGAGTGAGCGCCCGCCTCGGTGCCGTGGAGCATCCCCGAGCCTGAAGGACAGCGCCCCGACCGCCGTACGGCGGCCGGGGCGCTGTCGTGCTCAGCGACGGATCAGGTCGCCGGAACCACCATGTTCTGCGCGAAGAACTCGGTGATCTCCTCCCGGGCGCTCAGCGGCAGGACGTGGGCCACGTACATGTCCGGGCGCTGGATGACCAGTGCGCCCGCGCGGTCCACCTGCCGCAGGTCGAAGATGTCGGCGTCCTGATCGGCGGCGAAGACCTCCTCGCGATCGGTGAGCCCGTACGGGCCGACCTTCGGCAGGAACAGCGACGGGACATCGGCCAGCTCGATCTCCGTGTACGGCTGCTGGTAGATCACCTTGGCGTCGAACACGCTGTTCAGATCGGAGCCCTGCGGCGTGAAGCGGCGCACGGGCGAGTCCTCGGAGCCCTCCAGCCATTCGGCCAGCTCCAGGACGGCCGAGCCGTCCTGGTCCGCGAACGCGTACAGGCGCCACCGGCCATCGGCCTCGAACAGGTGCCCCAGCTCCCGCGGGGAGGTGTCGGCCACCCTGCGCACGGGCGCGGAGTGGAAGCGCTTGCCGATCGGGAAGCCGGCGGCCAGCTGCTGGTGGGTGTCCTGGCCGATGATCGAGGACGCCGGGTACTGCGTGGCGAAGCCGTTGGGGAACTCAGCGTTCTCGGCGTAGAAGCGCCCGATCTCCTCGGGGTCCTCGAGCTCCTCCGGGCGCTTGGACATCATGGATGACCATTCCTTGTCGAACGCGATGAGGTTCTCCGCGATCTGCTGCCGCTCGGCCGAGTACGTGGTCAGCAGAGAGGGATCGCTGCGGCCCTCGAGCACCTGACCCAGCTTCCAGGCCAGGTTCCAGCCGTCCTGCATGGAGACATTCATGCCCTGACCCGCCTTGGCGCTGTGGGTGTGGCAGGCGTCGCCGGCGATGAACACCCGGGGGAGCTGGGCGCCGATCCGGTCCACGGGGACGTCGTCGAACTTCTTGGCGACCGTGTGGCGCACCTCGTAGACGCTGTACCAGGTCACCTCCTTCACCTCGATCGAGTACGGGTGCAGGATCCGGTTGGCGCGCTCGGCCGCCTCCTCGACGGTCGTGGCGCGCAGCTGCTCACGGTTGCTGTCGTCGATGTCGCCCAGGGACACGTAGAAGCGGAACAGGAAGCCGCCCTCACGGGGGATCAGCAGGATCGAGCCGTCCTTGTCGGAGAGGATCGCGCACTTCTGGCGGATGTCCGGGAAGTCGGTCTCGGCCAGCACGTCCATCACCGCCCAGGCGTGAGCGGACGGGTCCTTCTCGACCTCGATGTCCGTGCAGTCGCGCACCCGGCTGCGGGCTCCGTCGTTGCCGATGACGTACTTGGCGCGCACCGTGCGCTCGCGGCCCTGGGGATCGCGCAGCAGCACCTTGACCGGATGCTCCTGGGACTCGTCCACCTCCAGCTCCAGGAACTCATAGCCGTAGTCGGGCGTGATCCTGGCCGGGCCGCGCTCGGCGTACTCGGCGAAGTAGTCGATGACCCGTGCCTGGTTGACGATCAGGAACGGGAACTCGCTCACGCCCGAGGGCGGGTCCTCGGCTCGCACGCCGCGCATGATCCGGCTGGGATCCTCGGGATCGGGCCCCCAGAAGTGCACATCGACCAGCCGGTGCGCCTCGGCGTTGATGCGATCGAAGAAGCCGTAGGCCTGGAAGGTCTCGCTGCTTCGGGCCCAGAGTCCGTCGGCGCGGCCTACCTCCAGGCGGCCCGGGCGGGAGTCGATGATCCGCGTGCTGATGCCGGGGTAGCGCGAGAGCTGGGCGGCCTGGATGATCCCGGCCGGTCCCGCGCCCACGATGAGCACGTCCATGGTGTCCGGCAGGTCCGTCGGCCGATCGACTCCTGTGCCGGCCGGCTCCTTCACGAGCGGATCATGGGCGACGTATCCGTGATGGTGGTACTGCACAGTGCACCTCTGTCTTCCTCGCCGGGTGATGCTGCGGTCGTTGGACGGATCGGATCGGCCTGCGGTCCTGACGACGCGGTAGGCATCGGGACACCTTGAACGTTACGTAGATCACACGCCGGGGTCCAATATCTGGAACTGAATGATCGGCAGCGGGGAGGGGCAGGGTCTGCTGACGGACGGTGTGATGAGCAACATTCCTGCGGCGTAGGCGCCCGGCGTGCTCCAGGCGGAACGGGGCGCGGCGGCGCGGTGGCCGCTCCGGTCCTCGGGCTCAGCACCGGCTACGTCGTGGTGGCCTTCGTGCTGGCCGCGGGGTTCGGCCCGCTGATCGCCTCCGTGCCGATCGCCCTGACCGCCAAGTCGCTCGTGTTCTTCGCGACTTTCCTCCCGCAGTTCGTCACCGCGGCGGCGCCCCCTGCCGCTGTGGATGCAGTTGGCGGCGCTCGGGCTCACCTGGGCCGCGATGGCGGCGGTCTTCAACGTCTTCCTGGGCATGGCCTCCCGACGACTGCTCACCGGCCAGCCCTCGGCCGCCGGCATCATCAGCCGCATCACGGGCATCGCCAGGGTCGCCATGGGCCTGTGGCTGGTCGGTGAGCGGATCTGGGCCCTGGCCGCCCATTCGGGCTGACTCCCGCCAGCGCTCACCGGCGTCGCTGGGTTCAGTCGGAGGTCTCCGCGGAGCGGTGGGCCTCCGGCAGCGGAGCGCGCTGCGAGGCCGTGGCCACGACGTCGTCGAACGTGTCGCGGAAGATGCAGCGCAGCAGCGTGCTCGCGTCCTGGTCGGTCTCCACCAGGTCCGGCAGCCGCAGGCTGAGCAGGG
Source organism: Kocuria sp. NBRC 114282 (assembly GCF_030268385.1). Classification (NCBI taxonomy): domain Bacteria; kingdom Bacillati; phylum Actinomycetota; class Actinomycetes; order Micrococcales; family Micrococcaceae; genus Kocuria; species Kocuria sp. NBRC 114282. The sequence continues at coordinate 15,456 of NZ_BSQO01000006.1, forward strand.
TGTTGATCAGCATCCCGCGTGCCAACAGCGTCTCCGTGCGCTGCGCTGAGAGCCCGATCTCGACGCGCAGCAGGCGGTAGATGCTCAAGAAGCCGTGTGGCCAACGTGGTGGGCGTGCTGTTCTCGCCGGGAATCTTCGGATCGGTGTTCATCCTCATCCAGCTCCCGCAGGTCGCCCAGGGCGCCACGGCTCTGGAGGCCGGTGTGAGGACCATGCCTCCGCTGACTGGGCTCATCACGCCCAGGATCGGCGTGCGCCCGGCGATCGTGGCCGGGCTGGCCTGCATGACGGCCAGCCTGGTCTGGATCGCGCTCGTGCTGGAGGGGATCGTCCCGGAGGACCAGGCCGTGGCCTCCGGAACGAGTTCGACGGCCCGTGAGATCGGCGTGGCCCTGGGCATCGCGGGGCTGTCGGCTGTGTTCACGACCGCAGGCGGCGAGCTGACCCCGGACGGCTTCAGCGACGGCGCCGTTCCCGCGATCGCGGCCGGTGCCATCGCGCTGGCCGCTGCCACGCTGGCAGGACTGCTGCTGCTCGGATTCAAGCCGGTGCGGGTCTCCCCGCTGACCGGCGAGCCGGTGGTGCGCCACCGCGCGGAGCAGCCCCGGGCCAAGCACCTCCAGCGGTGAGGTCCCCACAGCCCCGTAGCGGAGTCGACGCCCGGGCCTAAGCTGACGCCCATGGACGACTTCCTGAGCATCCCGGCGCTGCGAGGCCCGCTGGCCTCCCTCGTCCCGCTGTCCGACAGGCATGCCGAGGACCTGGCGGCCGCCGCCGGCCAGAAAGGCATGCAGTCGCTGTGGTACACCCGCATCCCGGCTGCCGAACCAGCGTCCGTGGCCGAGGAGATCGCGCTGCGCCACCGCCAGCACGCCGAGGGCTCCATGGTCCCGTGGGCCGTGCTCGATGCCGACGGCCGTGCGGTCGGGATGACCACGTTCATGCACATCGAGTCCGAGCATCGGCGCCTGGAGATCGGCTCCACCTGGCTGGCCCGCAGCGTGCAGGGGACAGGGGTCAACCCGCAGATCAAGCTGCTGATGCTGGCCCGTGCCTTCGAGGACCTGGACTGCATCGCGGTCGAGTTCCGCACGCACTGGCACAACCGGCAATCCCGGGCCGCGATCGCCGCACTGGGGGCCAAGCAGGACGGCGTGCTGCGCAGCCATCAGCTCATGGACGACGGCTCGCTGCGCGACACCGTCGTCTTCTCGATCACCGCCGCGGAATGGCCGATCGTGCGCCGCGGTCTGCTCGAGCGGTTGCGCTCGCGGCATGGGATCGAGCCCGCCGATGCCCTCGGCGGGCCCTGAGCGTCCGAGCGGACGGGCCCGCCGGCCGGGGCTCAGCCCAGGTGTCCCGGCCCGAACCTCCGCCTGTTCGAGTGCTCGGTGAACTCCGCGGCGGCGCGCATGGAATCGACGTTGCCGGTGACCGGATTCGGCTGGTGCCGGCTGCGGGCGGCGTAGAGGGAGATCAGGTTCATGGTCACGGCGCGGCGATTGCGTCCGCCCATGAGCTTCATGACGTGGATCCCCAGCCAGGCGAACCATCCGGCGGTGCCGGTGATCGCGACCTCGCCGGGGGCGACCACGATCGCAGCGCGTCGTCCGATCGTGGCCGCCTCGCCCAGGTTGGTGTAGTGGAACGGCCGCAGCGGCTGGCCCTCGACCTCGGCGCGGACCATGCGCGCAGCATGGACGCCGGTCTGGATGGCCGGCTGTGCGAGCTGGGCCAGGGGCTCGTCGAGCGAAGCGATGTCTCCTGCGGCGTAGATGCCCGGATGGCCCTTGACCTGCAGGGTCTCCTCGACGGCGAGCGCACCGCGGCCCGTGACGGGCAGGCCCCATTCGGAGACCCGCTTCTCCGGGCCGGTGCCGGCGGCCCAGATCGTGATGTCCGATTCCAGCACGGTGTCATCGGCCAGCACCACGAAGTCATAGCCGACGGCCTTGACCCCCTGGCCGGTGCTGAGCTCCACGCCGCGCTCGCGCAGCTCGTCGGCCGCGTAGTCGCGCAGCTTCTGGTCCTCGAACTGCTTGAGGATGTCCTTGCCGCGCTGCAGGATCCGGATCTGCAGGACGCGCTCGTCGAGCTCCGGGTACATGGTCATCAGCTCGTCGCGGCGGAAGTCGGCCAGAGCACCGGCGACCTCCACGCCCGTGGCTCCGCCGCCGACGATCGAGACGTGCAGGAAGTCATCGGGATCGGAGCGGGTCGAGCGCTCGAGCTCTGCGAAGATCCGATCGCGGATGGCCGTGGCGTCCTGGCGGGTGTACATGGGCATGGCGTGGCGTCGTGCCCCCGTGGTGCCGAAGTAGTTGGCCGAGATGCCGTTGGCAATGATCAGGTGGTCGAAGGAGATCTGCTGCGTCTGCGCACCGCCGTCCTCGACGGACACGATGCGGCGCTGCGGATCCACGCCCACCACGTCGCCCTGGCGCACGCGGAGGTTGGGGGCCTTCCGTGACAGCCCGCGCAGCACCATGGTGACGTCGCCGGGGTTCAGGCCGCCGGTGGCCACCTGGTACAGCAGGGGCTGAAAGGTCTTGTAGATGTTGCGATCGATCAGGGTCACGCGAACGCGCGCATCCCGCAGCTCGAGCGCGGCATTGGCTCCGGCGAACCCGCCGCCGATGATCACGACGTGCGGCCAGGACATCCCGTCGGGCGCCGGGATGCGGCGGCGGAAGGCGGACAGCGGGGACATGGCACTCCTTCGCAGAAGGCGGTCGGTGAGATCTGATGGCTCGGCAGGGTGTTCGGGCCCGTGGACCGGACATCGCCGTCGGCTCCCCAGTATGCGACCTGACTCGGACGCCGCGCGGTAGCGTGGGGCGGATCACCCCGTCAGTCCCGCAGTCGAGAGGCGGAGCATGAGCCCGATCGAGGCGCTGGTCGTCCTGCACCCCGTGAGCGCCCGCGCGGCGGCAGGGCGTCCCGTGAGCGAGTGCCTCCATCCGCTGCCCGCTGAGGCACCGGCCCTGCGGGTCGAGGACCGCGGCGTCTCCCGCGGCGACGGCGTGTTCGAATCCCTCACGGCCTACGACGCAGACCCCGTGGATCTGCCGGCGCATCTGCAGCGACTGGCCCGCTCTGCCGACCGCCTGGAGCTGCCGGAGATCTCGGGCGCCGTCGTGGAGGCAGGCGTGCGCCGCGCCCTCGAAACGGCCGGAGCGGGGGAGACGACCGTGCGGATCGTGGTGACCCGCGGCCCGGAGGGCGCCTCCGAGCCCACGGCCTGGGTCACTGCCGCCCCTGCTGCGGATCTGTCCGACCAGCGCCGCGACGGAGTGCGAGTGGTCCTGCTCGATCGCGGCATGCGCTCGGATGCTGGACGAGAGGCCCCCTGGCTGCTCACCGGCGTGAAGACGTTGTCCTATGCGATCCACGCGGCGGCAGCTCGGGAGGCGCGGCGCCGCGGGGCGGATGACGCCGTGTTCGTGAGCACCGACGGATTCGTGCTCGAGGCCACCACGGCCTCCGTGCTGGTGCGTCGAGGGCGGCGGATGATCACGCCGCCGCAGGAGCACGGGATTCTGCGGGGTACCACGGTGACCCGCGCTGCCGCGGTTCTGTCGGAGCTGGGGATGCCGCTGGAGTCTCGTGCGCTTCCGGCTGCCGAGCTCTCGGACTGCGATGCCCTGTGGCTGCTGTCGAGCGGGCGGCGCGCGGTGCCGGTGATCGAGCTCGACGGCCGCCCGGTGCCGCTGGACCGCGAGGTCACCGCGGCGCTGGAGCGGGGGCTGGGCCGCCCGCAGGACTGATGCCGGGAGTGATCAGACGAAGACGCTGCAGGACGCGGTCTTCGAGGAATCGGTGCCCTTGTGCTCGAACACGATCTCGTCGTCGAGCTTGATCGAGCACTCGAGGGACAGGTCGCTGTCCTTCGTGTCGCCCGTGACCACCAGGCGGGGCCAGCTGCCCGACGGGATCTCGATCTTCTTGGACCAGCTGTCGCTGAATTCCTCGGTCTCGACCTGGCCGTCGACCTCCCACTCGACCGACCCGCCGGAGCTGGCGGCGGCCTCAAGCGTGACCTTCTGCATGGCCTCGTCCGGCAGCTCGGTCTCCTCGGTCATGGCCGAGGCATCGTCCGAGGCGCCGTCGTCAGCCGAGGCGGTGTTGACCACGAACGCCGTGGGGATCATGACGGCGGCGACTACCAGTCCGATGGCGACGGCGAAGCCGATCACCCAGCCGAGCGCTGCGGCGCTGCGGCGCGCCCAGGGGACGCGAGGCTGATCGTCGGTCGAGCCGGCGTGGTCTTGGGGCTGAGGCACGGTGGGCGTTCCTGCGGGTCTAGGGGGTGCTGCGAGTGTCCTGCACAGAATACGTCCCCGAGGGCCCCTGCGCGTGCGCCGACGCTCATGGCGGGGAGTCGTCGGGCGGATCGCGAGCCGTCTGGACGGAGGGGAAGTGCGGAGAGAGCCCTCGGCACAGGACGAAGGGCCCGGTCCCTCACCAGTTCAGCGAGAGGCCGGGCCCTTCGAGCAGGCGGGTCAGAGGAAGGTGTAGAAGCCGTCCACCTTCATGGCGTTCACCGGGTGGACCAGGGTGCCCTGGTCCGGGTTCAGGGCTGAGATCATGAGACCGTCGCCCAGGTAGATGCCCACGTGGGAGCCGTTGTTCTGGGAGACCAGGTCGCCGACCTGCGGGGTCGAGGTCTTCTGCGCGGCGCCGAACTGCTGCCAGGTCACGCGGGGGATGGAGACCCCGTTCTGGGCGTACACCCACTGCGTGAAGCCGGAGCAGTCCCAGTTCTTGTACGCGGTGCCGCCCCAGACGTAGTTGCCGCCAAGACCGCGCATGGCGGTCTCGACGATGGCCTTGCCGTCGGCGCTGGAGGCACCGTCGGTGATCGACTGCACGTCGATGGCCGTGGTGTCGTCGTTCGAGGCCGCCTGAGCCTGGGCCTGGGCCGAGGTCTCGTAGCCGGAGCCCGAAGCTGCGCCGACGGAGCCCCAGGGAGTCTGCTCCGTGTCGTCGGCGACGACACCGGCGGCGACCGCCGCGTTGAGCACGGAGACGGCCTCTGCGCGGGTGATGCCGTCCCCGACGCCCAGTCGGCCGTCGGTGTCCGGCAGGACGTCCTCGTCGTGCAGCCAGTCCAGCTCGGTGTATCCGGCCTGCGAGGCGGAGACGTCCTGGAAGCGGCTGGTCTCCGGGGCGGTGTGGGCCGGTGCGCCGGCCGAGCGGTGCAGGATCAGGCCCAGGGCGGTGGAGTCCACCGGGGCGTCCGGACGCAGGGTGCCGTCGCCCCAGCCGTTGATCAGGCCCTCCTCGACGGCCCAGGCCAGTGCACGCTTCTGGTGGTGGTCGGAGCTGTCGGTGTAGCCCTCGAGGACGCTGAGATCGGCCTCGGGCTGACCGGCGAGCCGGTAGAGCATGGTCAGGAAGTCGGCGCGGGTGACATCGGCGTCGGGGCGGTAGGTGCCGTCGTGGTGGCCGACGATGACTCCGGTCGAGGACGCCCAGTCGATGTCGGCGGAGGCCCAGTAGGCGTCGGTGACGTCGCGGAAGTCGATGGGACCCGTGGGGCGGGGGCCCACGGACTGCGTGGAGACCGCCGTGCCGACGGCTGCGGAGTCGGTCGAGGCCTCGGCCGAGGACGAGGAGGTCGAGGCGGGGCCGGCCGCCATCGGGTTGGCGACGGGCTCGGCTGCGCTGCTCAGGCCCAGACGGGAGGAGCAGGCGGGCCAGGCGCCCCAGCCCTGCCCTGCCAGGACGTTCTCGGCCACGGCGATCTGCTGCTCGCGGCTGGCGTCCTGCGGCTGGCCCGTGCCGCCGAACGAGGACCAGGTCGACTGGGTGAACTGCAGGCCGCCGTAGAAGCCGTTGCCCGAGTCGATGGCCCAGTTGCCGCTCGACTCGCACTGCGCGAGCTTGTCCCAGTCGGATTCGGGCGCGGCCTGCGCGGGAACCGCGCCGAGGGTTGCGAGGGTGCCGCCGGTGACTGCGACGGTGGCTGCGACGCTGAGGGCGCGGGGAGATCTCATGTGGTGCTGCAACTTCCTGAAGGGGGGGGCATCGGTATCCGAGCCGGGGCTCTTATGACCTGGTCCGAGGACCGTGGGGAAGCGGTCGGGAACCTGCCGGCGGGCCAGATCGCTGTGGTGCTGACGGGTTCCGTGTCACCTCGTCCGATGCTCAGCGTCGCGGGCGACTGAAGATCACGGTTGAGTAACGCGGATGACTCTAGGGTGGGCTCCGGGGAGGGGCAAGACCGCTCGGTTACCGCAACGTTAATTTGGGGTGATTTTCCCTGGCTGCGGACGCGAATCGCCTGGTCGCAAGTGTATATTACTTTGCATCTAAACATATGCGGGGCGTTCGTCACTGTGGATCTGCCGCTCGGGCGGGTCTCGCGCGCGGCGCATCGGATCGGCTTGTCAGCAGTGATACTTTGTTCGCGCACTGCGGTGTCCGAGTGGCCACTGCCCATGAACCATCGATACCCCCACGGAGGCGGGAATGTCCCACGCGGCGGGCTCTGATCAGGGCCGTTCGGCCGAGACGGGTTCGGCACCCATAGCGGATGTCGTGAAGGTCTTCGGCAAGCTTCTTCCCCGTCAGCTCCAGGATGAGCTGGCACTTCTCAAGCTCGAGCTCAAGGACAAGGGCGTCAGCCTCGGCAAGGCTGCCGCGCTGCTCGGCGCCGCGCTGGCCTTCGGTGCTCTGCTCGTCATCGCGCTGGTCGCCGCGGCGATCGCCGGCCTGGCGACCGTCATGCCCCTGTGGCTCTCGGCGCTGATCGTGGCCGCCTTCTTCCTGGTGGTCCTCGCGATCCTGGGCCTGATCGGCTTCCTGCAGATCAAGAAGGCCATGCCGATCAACCCGGTCCAGACCATCCGCGGCCTGAAGTACGACCTCGGCGTCGTCAAGGAGGGCTCGGCCTACACCGAGGCCCGTGTGCGCCGCGAGGAGGCCGAGGCCAAGGAGCGCAAGGCCGAGGAGAAGCGCAAGAAGGCCGACGAGGCAGCCACCGCGCCGCCCGCGCCCACCGAGGCTCAGCTGCGTCAGCGCCTGAAGGTCCGTCGCGACCGGCTCAAGGAGCTGCGCGACGACGTCGAGGGCCGCAAGAACAAGGTCCAGTCCACCACCAAGGGCTTCGTGGACCGCACCCGCAGCTCCGCCTCGGGCGTCGACCTCAAGAAGGCGGCCAAGGAGGAGGCCCTCGGCGGCCGTGCGGCGCCGATGGGCGTCGCCGCCGCAGCCGGCACTGCGTTCCTGGTCCTGCTGATCCGGCTCATCCGCCGCTGATCCGTTTCCTGCCGTCGCAAGGCGCCAGGTCCCCGTCCGAAGGCCCGGCTCCCGCAAGGGGGCCGGGCCTTCGGACTGTCCGGGTCTGAGTCGGGCACGTCATGCGAGGATGCCTCGAGGGGCTCGCCCGAGGTCGACGCCCGGGCGGCGGCCGATCCGCACACGGCGGTGAGCCGACTGTGAGTCTGCTCATGCGGTACTGGGCGAGCGGTGCGGATCCGACGCACCAGCGTGCATCGTCCCTACACTGGCGGGCAGTGTTCGTCCCGCACCCACCGGTCCGGGGCTGCGACGCGCCTTCACGGCTCGTCGCACGGAAGCCGCAAGCAGAGGGCTGGAGGTCCCCGCATGGTCTGGTGCGCCCTGGCACTCGCCGTGCTGTCGGCGGTCTTCATGGCCCTCGGGACGCATCTGCAGTCGATCGCGGTCGTGGCCGGCGCCGCTGATGGGAAGCTCACGCTTCCGATCATGCTCGGCCTGCTGCGCTCCCCTCGCTGGGCGACCGGCCTGATCTGCCTGGGCCTCGGAACAGCCCTCAACGTGACCGCGCTGAGCCTGGCTCCGGTGAGCGTCGTCCAGCCCGTGGGCGTGTTGGGCCTGGCCCTGGTCACCCTGCTGCACTGCCGTCACGCGGGCCTGACGATCAATGCCGCGACCTGGCGCGCGCTCGGTCTGTGCGCCGGGGGAGCGGCGCTGTTCGTGCTCAGCGCCGTCCGCTTCACGGATCCGGCCCTTCGCATCACTCACCGCGCCGGCACCGCCGTGACGGTGATCCTGGCGGTGGTGCTGCTCGTCGTCGCGCTGGCCCTGCTCCTCCTGCGGCACAGAGGGCGCGCGCTGATGCTGCTCGTCTCGGCCGGCACGCTCTACGGCTTCGTGGCTCTGGAGATGAAGATCATCACCGCGCAGCTGCGCATCGGCGACGGCCCGTGGTGGCAGAGCATCGACCCGGTGAACGTCGCAGGCCTGCTGGTGGCCGCCGCTGTGGGAGGCTGGCTCGTGCAGTCCGCCTACGCCAGTGGACCGCCGGAGCTCGTGATGGCTGGACTGACGGTCGTCGACCCCATGGTGGGCGTGCTGATCGGCCTGTCGGTGCTCGGCGAGGCCGGGCCCGACTTCGGTCCCGGTCCCGCGGTGCTGCTGATGGTGTGCGCCGCAGCCTCGATCAGCGGCGTCTTCGTGATGTCCCAGTTCCACCCCGAGGTCCTGGCCCGACGGACCGCGGACCCCGCCCTGACCCTCAACCCTTCGGGAGTCGATTCTCCGTGAGCCCTTCCCCGGCAGATCCGCAGCCGCCCCAGGACCCCCGCGGGGTGATCCGGGATGACTACATGCTCCCGGAGCTCCCGCTGGACGGTGTGCCGGAGCCTGTCGACGGGCGCCTTCGGGTCCTGGTGGTGGCGGAGACCTACCCGCCGGACATCAACGGCTCGTCGCAGTTCTCCCACCGCCTGGCGCAGGCCATGGCGGGCAGGGGCCACGACGTCCACATCGCCGCACCGCGTCCCAGCAAGGGACGGACCATGACCCGGATGGACGGCGCGGTCACCGAGCATCGCTTCCGCTCGCACACCGCCTTCACCTACGACACGTTCCACCTGTGCTTCCCGTGGGAGGTGCGGGGCGAGATCTCTCGGCTGATGGACGAGCTGCGCCCTGACGTGGTGCATATCGAGTGCCACTACATCCTGGGCAGGTACTTCGCCAAGGAGGCTCAGTCGCGCGGCATCCGCCTGATCGGCACCAACCACTTCATCCCGCAGAACATCGAGCAGTACCTCCCGCTGCCGGACCCGCTCCGACGCCTGTACCGCAGGTTCTCGTGGCGGGATATGGCCTCGGTCTTCTGCCGCTGCGACGTCGTCACGGCACCCACCCCGCTGGCTGTGGAGTCCATGCGAGCCAACGGCTTCGACTTCCCCATGCATGCGCTGTCCAACGGGATCGACGCCGCCCAGTACGACCTCAAGCCCGGGGAGGTCCTGCCTCCGCGGGACCGCCCGACCGTCCTGTTCGTCGGGCGGCTGGACCCGGAGAAGCACATCGACGTCCTGCTGCGGGCCGTGGCGAGCATCGCGGATCGCAGCGACGTCGGCGTGGAGATCGTGGGCCAGGGCGGTGAGTACGACCGGCTGGCCGAGCTGGCGCAGCAGCTGGGCATCGCGGATCGAACCGTCTTCCGGGGATTCGTCTCCGATGAGGAGCTGCGGGTGGCCTACCTGCGCGCCGATGCCTTCTGCCAGCCCGGCACCGCCGAGCTGCAGTCCCTCGTGTCCCTCGAGGCCATGGCGGCCTCCTCTCCGGTGCTGCTCGCCGATGCGCGCGCCCTTCCGCACCTGGTGGACGAGGGCGTCAACGGCTGGCTGTTCCCGCCCGGCGATCACGAGCAGCTGGGCAGGCTCCTGCTGCGGCTCCTCGAGCTGCCGGAGGACCAGCGCCGCGAGATGGGAGCGGCGAGCAGGAGGATGGTCGCCGAGCACAGCTTCTCGGCCACGATCGATGTCTTCGAGCAGCTCTACCGCGGCGTGGACCCGGATCTGCTGCTGGGGTCCTGGCCGCAGACCGGACCCCTCCCGATCGTCCCGCCGGCTTCGGGCCCGGGATCGGGCGACTGATCAGGCCCAACCCGACGGCTCGACTAGACTGTCGAGTCGTCGTCCTCGCGCCCGCACCGCAGTGCAGGCGCCCGTGGCGGACGAGGGGCGGTAGCTCAGCTGGTCAGAGCAGAGGACTCATAATCCTTGGGTCGCGGGTTCAAGCCCCGCCCGCCCTACGCAGCGAACCTCAGCGCCCCGAGCACCCTGGCTCGGGGCGCTTCGCGCGGCAGACGCGGCCTATGGCAGGGGCAGCAGGACCGACGGTCGCTGGGCCCCCACGAACGGCAGGGGATGGACGTAATCGTCGTCCAGGCGCACGCCCCAGTGCACGCAGGCCCGCACTGTGGTGAGACAGTGATTGCGGCCGGAGAGCACGCCGATGACCTGTCCCTTGCGCACGCGATCGCCCTTCTTCAGATCCGATTCGACCGGCTCAAAGCTCGAGCGCAGGCCGTCGCCGTGATCGATGGTGATGGTCGCCCGGTCCACGACCGTGCCCACATGGCTGACGCGCCCGTCCGCCGGAGCCAGGATCTCGCCGTCGAGGCCGACGGTCAGATCCGCGCCTCGGTGCCCAGCCAGCCATCGCTCGGACGGCGGATCGAAGTCGCGGACCACCCTGGGCTGGATGGTCACGGGCCACTGCCAGGTCCCGTGCACGGCGGCCAGCAGGTGCTGATCGGCGGCATCGAGGGAGCCCGGGACCAGCGGCAGCGCGGTGGAGATCGCCGCAGCTCGGACAGCCTGGCCGGAGGCGGCATGTGCCGATGGGGGAGTCGCCGGAGCGGACAGCGCCCAGCTGACCAGCACCGCAGCCGCGACCAGCAGCGTGCTGTGCGATCGTCGGGCCATGGGGGACGGCGAGGGCTGCTCGGGGCCGGCGGAAGCGGTGGCGCGGGAGGCGAGTGCGTTCATGCGGGCAGGATGCGGTGGATCGCGGCAGCGCGGCTCCTACTGGGGATGCAGCGGAGCCTCGAGCCCCGCGTCACGGCCCGGTCAGGCGCCTGTGGAGTCCCCGCGCCTGGCCCGTCATGACGCGGTTCATGTAGTACCCTGGTTCCGCAGTGTCACCACCTGCGCCGTCCGCATGCCTGAATCAGGCACCGGCGGCGGCGCTGGGCACTGACTTCGCGCGCATCGTCGTCGGGATCCGTCAGGCTCCGTCCTCTCGCAGACCCGACCCGCCCGCCACGGTCCTCGGCCTCCCGGTCGCAGGCGGCGGACGGAGAGCAATCCCCGGTTCCCGGGGCCGCTCCACGCGGTGCGCCAGGGACGATCCGCCGACCCGGCGGACACGTCGACCAACCGCAGACGGCGCTCCGCATGCCCGGACCAGGGGTGCGCGAGCGCAGAAATGAAGGAGCACGACATGTCTGTCGTCACCATGCGCCAGCTGCTCGACAACGGCGTCCACTTCGGCCACCAGACCCGTCGCTGGAACCCGAAGATGAAGCGCTTCATCCTCACCGAGCGCAACGGCATCTACATCATCGACCTCCAGGGCTCGCTGGCCTACATCGACCGCGCGTTCGAGGCCGTCAAGTCCACGGTCGCCCACGGCGGCACCATCCTGTTCGTCGGCACCAAGAAGCAGGCGCAGGAGACCATCGCCGAGCAGGCGACCCGCGTGAACATGCCCTACGTGAACCACCGCTGGCTCGGCGGCATGCTCACCAACTTCTCCACGGTCTCCAAGCGGATCGACCGCATGAAGGAGCTCGAGCAGATCGACTTCGACGACGTCGCCGGCTCGCAGTACACCAAGAAGGAGCTCCTGCTCATGCGCCGCGAGGCGGAGAAGCTGGAGCGCACCCTGGGCGGCATCCGCAACCTGTCCAAGACCCCCTCCATGGTCTGGGTCGTGGACACCAAGAAGGAGCACCTCGCCATCGACGAGGCGCAGAAGCTCGGCATCCCGGTCGTCGCGATCCTGGACACCAACTGCGATCCGGATGAGGTCACGTTCCCGATCCCGGGCAACGACGACGCCATCCGCTCCGTGAACCTGCTGACCCGCGTGGTCGCCGACGCCGTCGCCGAGGGCCTGCTGGCCCGCGGCGGTGCCAAGGGCGGCTCGGAGGCTCCCGAGGAGCCCATGGCCGAGTGGGAGCGCGAGCTGCTCGAGCAGCACAACGCCGCTGCCGAGGCTGAGAAGTCCGCCGAGTCGGCCGCCGAGTCCGCCAAGGTCGCCGCCGCCGGCGAGCAGACCGAGGCTCCGGCCGCTGAGGCGGAGACCGCCGAGACCCCGGCCGCCGAGTCCACCGAGAGCTGATCCTCTCTCCGTCCGGCGCCCTCGCCGGCGCCGGACGGAGCCCGCGGGCGGAGACGATCCCGCCCGCTGTTCACCTGACATTCGCTCCGATCCCGCATCATCGGGAGCGGAGCACGCCCGGAGCGGACCGTCGACGGTCTGCACAGGGCGACGATCGATCAAGGAGCTCACATGGCGAACTACACCGCCAAGGACATCAAGGAACTGCGCGAGCGCACCGGCGCCGGCATGCTGGACGTCAAGAAGGCCCTCGACGAGGCTGACGGCGATCAGCAGAAGGCGCTCGAGATCATCCGCGTGAAGGGTCTCAAGGGCGTCTCCAAGCGCGAGGGCCGCGCGACCGCCGAGGGCATCGTCGTCGGCCGCATCGAGGGCCAGAAGGGCTACCTCGTCGAGGTCAACTCGGAGACCGACTTCGTGGCCAAGGCCGAGCCGTTCGTGGCCTTCGGCGAGAAGGTCATGGACGCCGCCGTCGCCGTCGACGCCCAGGATCTGGACACCCTGCTGGCCGCCGAGGTCGACGGTCAGAAGGTCTCCGACCTGGTGACCGAGACCGGCGCGCTGCTCGGCGAGAAGGTCGTCGTGCGCCGCATCGCCAGGGTCGAGGCCCCGCTGGTGGAGCTGTACCTGCACCGCACCTCCAAGGACCTCCCGGCCCAGGTCGGCGTGCTGCTGGCCGTGGACGGCCAGGGCGCCGAGGCCGAGACGGCCGCTCACGACGTCGCCGTGCACATCGCTGCGCTCTCCCCGAACTTCCTCACCCGCGAGGACGTCCCGGCGGAGACCGTCGAGAACGAGCGCCGCGTGGCCGAGGAGACCGCCAAGGCCGAGGGCAAGCCGGAGCAGATCCTCCCCAAGATCGTCGAGGGCCGCCTCAACGGCTTCTACAAGGAGAACGTGCTGGTCGACCAGGACTTCGCCAAGGACGCCAAGCAGTCCGTCGGCGCCGTCCTGAAGGCCGCCGGTGCGACCCCCAAGGCGTTCGCCCGCTTCCGCGTCGGCGCCTGATCCGCAGCGCTTCAGCGCACAAGCGCCCCCGCTCGCGCCCCTCACGGGACCGGGCGGGGGCGCTTCGTCGTCTGCGGAGCCTGCCTCCGGCCTGGTCTGCGCCGTTGCTTCCCGTCGACCGAGCTCGCCGTGCAGGGGGAGCCCGGTCCGTGCCGCAGAGCAGATCCGAGCTGGCCGCTATGCTGGTCCGTGCCCAGCGGCCGTGACACGGCCGCGGCGCCCGCGGCCTCGCCCATCGCCGCGGGGCACGTCAGCGACTGCCAGGAGGCACCATGCCCACCACCACCCCCTCGGAGATCCGCGACGGAGCGCTGCGCGCAGATCGCGAGACCGATCGCTCGGCCACGAGCCCGGGGGAACGAGGGCAGCGTCGCCGCATCCTGCTGAAGCTCTCCGGCGAGGTGTTCGGCGGCGGCCGCGTGGGCGTGGACACCTCGGTGGTGCGCAACATCGCCGAGCAGATCGCCGCCACGGTCGGACAGGTCGAGACCTCGATCGTCGTCGGCGGAGGCAACTTCTTCCGCGGGGCAGAGCTCTCCCAGGCAGGCATGGACCGCTCGCGCGCCGACTACATGGGCATGCTCGGCACCGTGATGAACTGCCTGGCGCTGCAGGACTTCCTGGAGCAGTGCGGCGTGGACACCCGCGTCCAGTCGGCCATCTCCATGGAGCAGGTCGCAGAGGCCTACATCCCGCGGCGGGCGATCCGGCACATGGAGAAGGACCGCGTGGTGATCTTCGGCGCCGGAGCCGGCCTGCCCTACTTCTCCACGGACACCGTCGCCGCCCAGCGCGCCCTGGAGATCGAGGCCGACGAGGTCCTGATGGGCAAGAACGGCGTGGACGGCGTCTACACCGCCGACCCCAACGTGGACCCCTCGGCGGTGCGCCTGGAGTCGCTGACCTACGACGAGGCCATCACCCGCAACATCCGCGTGATGGATCAGACCGCGTTCTCGCTGTGCCGGGACAACAACGTGTCCATGCGCGTGTTCGGCATGCAGGGCGAGGGCAGTGTCACGCGCGCGATCCTGGGCGAGGACATGGGCACCCTCATCACCGTCTGAGCCGCCGTCGTCCCGCGGCGTGTGCACTCGCCTCGCTAGACTGGGCCTCAGTGCCCGCAGCCGCGCTGCCCACCTGATCGGTCCGGACCTCGCACCGATCCCGCAGACCACGCAAGGAGCTTGAAGTGATCGACGAGATCCACAACGAAGCCAAGACCGGCATGGACAAGGCCGTCGCGCACGCCGCTGACGAGTTCGCCGCCATTCGCACCGGACGGGCGAACCCCTCCCTGTTCGCCAACGTGACGGTCGAGTACTACGGCGCCCCCACGCCGCTGAACCAGCTGGCGTCCTTCCAGAACCCGGAGGCCCGCACGCTGCTCATCACGCCCTACGACCGCTCCGCCCTGGGGGAGATCGAGAAGGCGCTGCGCAACTCGGACGTCGGCGCCAACCCGGCCAACGACGGCAACGTGATCCGCGTGGTCATGCCGGAGCTGACGGAGGAGCGCCGCCGCGACTACGTCAAGATCGTGCACTCGAAGGCCGAGGACGGCCGCATCTCGGTGCGCAGCATCCGCCGCACGGCCAAGGAGGCCATCGAGAAGCTCGTCAAGGACGGGGAGATCGGCGAGGACGAGGGCAAGCGCGCCGAGAAGGAGCTCGACGCCCTGACCAAGAAGGCCTCGGAGCAGATCGACACCGCGGCCAAGAACAAGGAAGCAGAGCTGCTGAAGGTCTGATGCCCACCGTCGTCGAAGAGCCGTCGTCCGCCCCCGCCCAGAAGACCTCCCGCGCAGGCCGCAATCTGCCTGCCGCGATCGGAGTGGGCGCGGGGCTGATCGTCGTGCTCCTCGTCGGCCTGTTCCTGGTGCCGCCGGTGGTCGCCCTCCTGGCCGCCGCGGCCGCGGGCCTGGGCGTGTGGGAGGTCTGCGGCGCCCTGGCCCGCGGCGGCATCAAGGTGCCTCGCGCTCCCGCCGCCGTGGGCGCGGCCGTGCTGCCGCTGGCCGCCTTCGTCGGCGGGTCCGAGGCGCTGATCATCGCGCTGATCCTGGTCTGCACCGTCGTGATCCTCTGCCGCGTCTTCGGGCGGACCGACGGCATGGTCCTGTCCGTGATGTCGTCGCTGTTCGCGGTGACCTGGGCGGGCCTGCTGATCTCGCTGGCGGTCCTGCTGTTCCACACCCCGGAGGGCCCCGCCAAGGTCCTGCTCGTGATCCTCATGGCGGTCGGCAACGACACCTTCGGATACATCGCCGGCGTGCTGTGGGGCAAGCACCCCATGGCACCGCGGATCAGCCCCAAGAAGACCTGGGAGGGCTTCGCCGGGTCCATGCTGGGCTCCCTCATCCTCGGCACGGTGCTGGGCGCGCTCATGCTCGACGTCCCCTGGTGGCACAGCACCGTCCTGGCCTTCTTCCTCGTCATCGTCTCCGCACTCGGCGACTTCTCCGAGTCCATGGTCAAGCGCGAGCTCGGGGTGAAGGACATGGGCGACCTCCTTCCCGGCCACGGCGGGGTCATGGACCGCATCGACTCGATCCTCTTCGCGATCCCGGTGGGCTACGTGGTCTTCGAGCTGCTGGTCGCGGTCGGCAGGCTCGGCCAAGGAGGCTGATCCGTCATGAGCACCGCAGCCGACACCCCTGACGCCGAGGGGACCGCAGGCGCACAGGCGCCGCAGGAGGGCCTGGGGCGGGTCGCCTCGCGCTCGTGGGGCTACCGCGTCGCCGACGTCGACGCCTTGCTGCTCCCGCTGCTCGGCTCGGGCCCCGGGGATGACGAGCCCGACGACAGCGTGCTTCCTGAGCCCGAGACGCTGCGCACCGCGACCTTCCGGCGTCAGCGCGGCGGCTACATCCCCGCCGAGGTCGACGCGGCGATCGATCGGCTCGAGGACCGTGCGGCCGCAGCCCATGCCCGGCGCCGTCAGGCGGAGGACGGCCCCCAGGCCTGGGACGACGGCATGGACCGACGGCTCGAGCAGATCTACGGCCGGCTCCGCCGTCCGAGCGGACACCGCTTCCGCGCCCCGTCGTCGGCCTCGACCCGTGGCTACAGCGCCCGACAGGTCGATGAGCTGTGCGAGACGGTGCTCACCGAGATCGATCGCCAGCAGGCCCCGGATGCCGACATGATCCGCCGCGCGGTGTTCGACCCCGCCTACGGCCAGGACGTGTACGAGGAGAACCAGGTCGATGCCTTCCTGGACGCCCTCGTGGACCTGGTGCTGATCCTGGACTGAGCGCCGGCCGGGGGAAGTCTTGGCAACTCGATGCCATTTCTCGGAGTGGCGCCCTCAACCTTGAAGATCGCTGATTATGGTGTGTGTCACACCTGTGAGTAACAGAGCTCACGTCGACTCTTCATCGAGAGGATCCCCGTGACCGACCAGCCCCGCATCGCGGAGCCGACGGCAGAGGACTTCATGGCGGCCCAGGCTTCGCTTCAGTTCCAGTCCCTGCGCAGCACGCACCGCCGCTTCGTGTTCCCCATGACCGTGTTCTTCCTCGTCTGGTTCTTCCTCTACGTCCTGCTGTCCATCTACGCGCCGTCCTTCATGGGCCGCGAGGTGCTCGGCAACGTGAACCTCGGAGTGATCCTGGGCCTGCTGCAGTTCGTGACGACCTTCGGCATCACCGCGGCCTACGTGGTCTTCGCGAACAAGAACCTCGACAGCCAGGCGCAGGACATCCGCGCCGATCTCGAGGCCGGCGACTTCGCCTCCCGCTCCCGCAGCACCGGACAGGAGGCCTGAACCCATGAGCCCCCAGATCTCCCTGGCGGAGACCTCCTCGAGCACGGTCGGATCGCCCTGGATCAACATGTCGATCTTCCTGGCCTTCGTGGCGGTGACCCTGGTCGTCGTCATCCGCGCCTCGAAGTCCACGCAGAGCGCGGCCGACTACTTCGCCGGAGGCCGCTCCTTCACCGGCACCCAGAACGGCCTGGCGATCGCCGGCGACTACCTCTCGGCGGCGTCGTTCCTCGGCATCGTGGGCGCGATCGCCGTGCAGGGCTACGACGGCTTCTTGTACTCGATCGGGTTCTTCGTGGCCTGGCTCGTGGCTCTGCTGCTGATCGCCGAGCCGCTGCGCAACACGGGCAAGTTCACGATGGCGGACGTCCTGTCCTTCCGCCTGCGCCAGACCCCCGTGCGCATGGCGGCGTCGATCTCCACTCTCAGCGTCACGCTCTTCTACCTCCTGGCGCAGATGGCAGGCGCGGGTGCGCTCGTATCCCTGCTGCTGGGGGTGACCTCCCGCACCGGGCAGTCCGTGGTGATCCTGGCCGTGGGCGTCCTGATGATCGCCTACGTGCTGATCGGCGGCATGAAGGGCACCACGTGGGTGCAGATCATCAAGGCCTGCCTGCTGGTCGCCGGCGTGGCGGTCATGACGGTGTGGGCACTGGCGCTGTTCGGCTTCAGCTTCTCCGGCCTGCTCGGGGGAGCCGTGGACACCGCAGGCGACCACGCGATCCTGGAGCCCGGGCTGCGCTACGGGCTCAGCGAGGTCACCAAGCTCGACTTCGTCTCCCTCGGCCTGGCCCTGGTGCTCGGCGCGGCGGGCCTGCCCCACGTGCTGATGCGCTTCTACACGGTCCCCACGGCCAAGGAGGCCCGCAAGTCGGTGGTCTGGGCCATCGTGCTGATCGGCACCTTCTACCTCTTCACCCTGGTGCTCGGCTATGCGGCCGCGGCCCTGATCGGCGCCGACCGCATCGCGGCGGCTCCGGGCGGAGTGAACTCGGCGGCGCCGCTGCTGGCCTACGAGCTCGGCGGATCCCTGCTGCTCGGGTTCATCTCAGCCGTCGCCTTCGCCACGATCCTGGCGGTCGTGGCGGGTCTGGCCATCACGGCATCGGCGTCGTTCGCCCACGACATCTACGGCAACGTGCTCAAGAAGGGCAAGGCCACCGGCAAGGAGGAGCTGCGGGTCGGCAAGATCACCGTGGTCGTGATCGGCGTCGTGGCCGTCCTGGGCGGGATCGGTGCGCAGGGGCAGAACGTCGCCTTCCTGGTGGCCCTGGCCTTCGCGGTCGCGGCCTCGGCGAACCTGCCCACGATCCTGTTCTCGCTGTACTGGAAGCGCTTCACCACCCGCGGCGCGGTGTGGTCCATGTACGGCGGCCTGATCACCGCGGTCGTGCTGATCATCTTCTCCCCGGTGATGTCCGGGGCGGAGACCTCAATGATCGCCAGCGCCGACTTCGCCTGGTTCCCGCTGACCAACCCGGGCATCGTCTCGATCCCGGTCGGCTTCCTGCTGGCCATCATCGGCTCGCTCACGGAGCGCCGCCGCGAGAACCGCGAGAAGCAGGCCGAGATGGAGGTCCGCTCCATGACGGGAGTCGGGGCCGAGCCCCCGGTCGATCACTGAGCTGCGCGGCTCTCGGATCATCTCGGGGCTGACCTGGGGCGATTCGATGCACAAGTGCATCTGAGAGAAGTGTGAGAGACGCCTCAGCGGCTCGGGGCGAGGATGCTCCCCCCGAGCCGCTCAGGGGCTACTCTCGAGGAGATGCTCAGCAGTCTGAGCACTCGACCCCCAGTTCAGGGACGTCGCACTGGCGTCCCAGAAGAGGAGAAGCACCATGATCGGATCCATCATCGCCTGGCTGGTTCTCGGCATCATCGCCGGCGCCATCGCCAAGCTCATCATGCCCGGCAAGCAGGGCGGCGGCATCGTGATGACCATCATCCTGGGCATCATCGGCGCCTTCGTCGGCGGCCTGATCGCCATGGTCATCCCGGGCCTGCACCCGGCCGGCAGCACCCTGTCCATCGGCTCGATCGTGCTCGCCATCATCGGCGCGCTCGTCGTGCTGTTCATCTACGGCGCCCTCACCAAGGGCAGCCGCGGCGGTGCCGTCGAGCGCTGAGCCGACGCGTTCCGCAGCACCTGCAAGCGCCCCGTCCCTCGTCGAGAGGGGCGGGGCGCTTCGTCTCCTCCGGGCCAGGGGGCGTGCGCGGAAGGGGGGCGCGTCCAACGCGCTCCGGCAGCGCTGGAGGCAGGTCGGCATACTGGAGCCATGTCCGAGATCTCCAGCGAACAGCGTCCCGCCCCCGAGGCTCCCCTGTGGGCCGAGTCCCAGCGCCGCATCTGCATCCTGGGCTCGACCGGCTCCATCGGCACGCAGGCGCTCGACGTCGTGCGCACCGCCGCGGCGTCGGCCGATCAGCAGGCCCCATTCCGGGTGGTGGCCCTGGCGGCCGGCTCGTCGAACCTCGAGCTGCTCGCGGAGCAGGCCGTCGAGACCCGGGCCCCGCTCGTGGCGACGTCCGGCGATGTCCAGGACGCGGCGCTGCTCGAGCGCATGATCGCCTCGCGGGTCCTGGCGCTGGGGGAGGACTATTCCCCGCAGATCCTCGCGGGATCGAAGGCCGCCGTGCAGGCGGCGCGAGCGCCGGAGGCCGATCTCGTCCTCAACGGCATCACCGGCTCGATCGGGCTGGCCCCCACCCTTGCCGCCCTGGAGGCCGGCAAGCTGCTGGCCCTGGCCAACAAGGAGTCGCTGATCGCCGGCGGTGAGCTGGTGCGCCGGGCCGCGCAGGCCTCCCCGCACGACGACCCGCTGATCCCCGTGGACTCCGAGCACTCAGCCCTGGCCCAGGCGCTGCGCAGCGGCGCGTCGGCAGAGGTCGATCGGCTCGTGCTGACGGCCTCCGGCGGACCCTTCCGCGGGCGCTCGCGCGATTCCCTGCGGGACGTGCGCCCGCAGGACGCCCTGGCCCATCCCACCTGGGACATGGGGCTGATGGTGACCACGAACTCCTCGACCATGGTCAACAAGGCCCTCGAGGTCCTCGAGGCCCACCTGCTCTTCGACATCCCCTTGGAGCGCATCGACGTGGTGGTGCACCCGCAGTCCGTCGTGCACTCGATGGTGCAGTTCGTGGACGGCTCCACCATGGCTCAGGCCTCCCCGCCGGACATGCGCCTGCCGATCGCGCTGGGCCTCGGCTGGCCGCATCGGGTCCCGGGCGCCGCCTCGCCGTGCGACTGGACTCAGGCGGCGATCTGGAGCTTCGAGCCGCTGGATGAGGAGGCCTTCCCAGCGGTGCGTCTGCTCAAGGAGGCGGCGGCTTCAGGGCCCACCGGCCCTGCCGTGTTCAACGCCGCGAACGAGCAGGCGGTCCTGGCCTTCCACGCCGGGCGCCTGCGCTTCCTGGAGATCGTCGAGCTCGTGGCCGAAGTCGTGCGGGAGCATGAGCCCGTCGACGAGCTGAGCCTCGAATCGGTGCTGGCAGCCGAGGCCTGGGCTCGCTCCCGCGCTGATGAGCTGGTGAGGCAGAGGCGTCGATGAGCCGGGACGCGGCCGACGTGCAGTCGGTGCCTGAGCCAGAGCCCGTGCCAGGCCTCGTGGGGGGCTCGCCCGCACCGGACTCAGATGCTAGGATCTGCGCCGGATGACGAGATCCGGCGCGAAGCTCTGGCTGGCCGGACGGCAACCCTCTCACCGTGGTGGGGTGCCCCAGATGACCATCCGGCTCCGGTTCCGCACCGCGGCAAGCACGGATTTGGGTTCGTGCGCAGCATCGATGCGCACGCCTGACGTTCAGCGCCGCCGGTCACCCCGATGGGATCGGACAGCTCGCTGAACGAAAGGCAACCCCTCCCATGCGCGCACACCGTCTCTCCGCCCTGGCCATGACCACAGTCCTCGGCCTGACCCTCGCCGGCTGCGGCGGCGGCGGCGACTCCGATGAGGCCCCCTACGACGACGGGGTCATCAAGATCGGCGTCGTCGGCACCACCCCCGTGAACGAGGCCCTCGTGGAGAAGGCCGAGGAGGAGGGCATCACCGTCGAGCTGGTCGAGCTCTCCGAGTACAGCCAGGTCAACCCGGCGACCGTCTCCGGCGACGTCGACATGAACTGGTTCCAGCACATCGCGTACCTGGCGGACTACAACAACAGCTCCGGGGAGAGCATCACCCCGATCGCCTCGACCTCGATCTACCCGCTGGGCCTGTACTCCAACAAGTACGAGTCGCTCGAGGACATCCAGGACGGCGACGAGATCGCCATCCCCAACGACTCGATCAACCAGTCGCGCGCGCTGCTGCTGCTGCAGGCCAACGGCCTGGTCGAGTTCACCTCGGACACCACCGCCCCGACCGAGTCGGACATCGACACCGAGGCCTCGAAGGTCTCCGTCACCCCGGTCTCGGCCGAGCAGACCGTGCTGTCTCTGGACTCCGTGGCCGGCTCCGTCATCAACAACGACTTCCTGGCCCGCGGCGACATCGATCCCGATTCGGCCCTGGCCTCCGACGGCGCCGAGAACGAGAACGCCCGTCCGTACGTGAACCTGTTCGCCACCACCGAGGCCAACAAGGACGACGAGACCCTCCACAAGGTCGCCGATCTCTTCCACACCCCGGAGGTCGAGGAGGCCGAGAAGGAGGACAGCAAGGGCACCGCGGTGACCATGGACCTCTCGCAGGAGGAGCTGGAGCAGGTCCTCTCCGATTACGAGGAGGACCTCCAGAAGTGACCCCGGCCGAGCAGTTCCACCCCGGCAGCGAGCCGGTGGCCGAGGCCGCTGACACGCAGCGGCGTCGGCCCGGGCCCGAGACCGAGGCGATCGTGCGCTTCGACGGCGTCACCAAGTCCTTCACCACGGGCAAGGGCAGGACCAAGCGGGACGTGACCGCAGTCGACGATGTCACCCTCGACATCCGCCGAGGCGAGATCTTCGGCGTGATCGGCTACTCGGGTGCCGGCAAGTCCACGCTCGTGCGCCTGATCAACGGCCTGGAGCCGGTGACCTCCGGCGTCGTCGAGGTCGACGGCCGCCGGGTCGACGGCCGCACCGAGAATCAGCTGGCCCCGATCCGTCGCGACATCGGCATGATCTTCCAGCAGTTCAACCTGTTCACGTCGCGCTCCGTGGCCGGCAACGTCGAGTACCCGCTGAAGCAGGCGGGCTGGTCGGCGGCCGATCGCAGGGCGCGCGTGAAGGAGCTGCTCGAGTTCGTCGGGCTCTCTGAGCGGGCGGGCAACTACCCCGAGCAGCTCTCGGGCGGGCAGAAGCAGCGCGTGGGCATCGCCCGGGCGCTGGCTGCCAACCCCAAGATCCTGCTGGCCGACGAGTCCACCTCCGCACTGGACCCGGAGACCACCCAGGAGGTGCTGGCGCTGCTGCGCCGGGCCAACCGGGAGTTCGGGATCACGGTCGTGCTGATCACCCACGAGATGGACGTGGTGCGCTCGATCGCCGATCGCGTCGCGGTCATGGACAGCGGACGCGTGGTCGAGATGGGCCCCACGGCCCAGATCTTCTCGGCCGGGCAGTCGCCCACGACCCGTCGCTTCGTCTCCACCGTCGTCCACGCCGAGCCGGACGCCGAGGAGCTCGCGCACCTGCGCGCGCGCCACGACGGCCGCCTGGTGGTCATGGAGATCCGCGAGGGCGTCGATGTCGGCACGGTGCTCAGCCGCGCCGCCGCTGAGCGCGGCGTGGGCTTCAGGATCGTGTTCGGCGGGGTGTCGGTGCTGCAGGAGCAGTCCTTCGGCTCCCTGACCGTCGAGCTGCTGGGCGAGCCGCAGGCCGTGGAGGACACGATCGCCCGGCTTGCAGAGGCCACGACCGTGAAGGAGGTGTCGGCATGACCAACTGGTCCGTTCTCGGCCCTCAGCTGCTGACGTCCATCGGCGAGACCCTCTACATGGTCGTGGTGACCATGATCATCGCGGGGTTCCTGGGCCTCGTCTTCGGCGTCGCGCTGTACGTCACGCGTCCGGGCGGCATCTATGCGAACCGCCCGCTGAACACCGCGATCAACCTGATCGTGAACTTCGTGCGGCCGATCCCGTTCATCATCCTGCTGGCGGCCCTCGGCCCGCTGACGGAGACGGTGATCGGGACCAGGCTCGGGCAGAACGCCGCGATCTTCGCCATGACGATCGCCGCCCTGTTCGCGGTCGCGCGCATCGTCGAGCAGAACCTCATGTCGGTGGAGCCCGGTGTGATCGAGGCGGCTCGCTCCATGGGCGTCTCGCGGTTCCGGATCATCACCACGGTGATCCTGCCGGAGGCCCTGGGCCCTCTGGTGCTCGGCTACACGTTCCTGGTCATCGGTGTGACCGACATGTCCGCCATGGCCGGTGCCATCGGCGCTGGCGGTCTGGGCGACTTCGCGCTGCGGCTGGGCTACCAGCGCTTCAACGACGAGGTCACCTGGGCTGCGGTCGCGGTCATCATCGTCCTGGTGCAGACCGTGCAGTTCGTCGGCAACGCCATGGCGCGCAGGATCATGCGCCGCTGACCCGTCAGCGGCACCGCCTCACGGGCGCGGGCCCGGCTTCCTCCAGGGGAGCCGGACCCGCGCCCGCCGTCGTGATCCTCATCTTTCCCCGGGCCCCGTCCTGAGGGACCACGACGACGGGCGAAGCCCACGGAAGCCCAAGGGCGAGGCAACCGCTGTGCCGTCCTGCCGGTGTGGTGGGATATGCGCGTGAGCGTCCTGATCTTCGTCCTCGGCGTCCTGCTGGCAGCCCTGGCCCTCATCGCCTCAATCGCCCTGCACGAGGTGGGACACCTGCTGCCCGCCAAGCTGTTCCGGGTGCGGGTGATGCAGTACATGGTGGGCTTCGGGCCCACGCTGTTCTCGCGGGTGCGCGGGGAGACGGAGTACGGGATCAAGGCCGTCCCCCTGGGCGGCTACGTGGCCATGGTCGGCATGTATCCGCCGGTGGCCGGCCACCGAGCCGGCGTGGACTCCACCGGGGTCATGCAGCAGATGACGTCGCAGACCCGATCCGTGGCAGCGGCCCAGCTCCTGCCGGGGGACGAGGACCGGGCCTTCTATCGCCTGCCGGTGTGGAAGCGCATCGTGATCATGCTCGGCGGGCCGATCATGAACCTGCTGATCGCGATCGTGTGCATCACGGTGCTCGTCACGGGCTTCGGCTCCCAGCAGCCCACCACCACGCTGGCCACGGTGAGCCGCTGCGTGCAGGCCGTGGACCCGGCCGCCGCCTCCCAGTCCGCACCGGCCTCCGAGGGGGAGTGCGCGCAGGACGACCCCGCGGCTCCGGCGCACGCGGCGGGGCTGCGCCCCGGAGATGTCGTCGTGTCCCTGGGCGGCAGCCGGGTCGAGTCCTGGGACGAGCTCACCGAGATCGTCCGGGAGGGGGCCGGCCAGCCGATCGAGGTCGTCTACGACCGCGACGGCGAGCGCGCTTCGACCACGATCACTCCGGTGGAGACCTCGCGTCCGGCCGTCGACTCCACCGGTGCCCCGATCGTGGAGGACGGGCGCTACGTCATGCAGGACGTGGGATTCATCGGTGCCTCATCGCTCACCGAGCTGACCCCGCAGCCGATCAGCGCGGTGCCGGGGGAGGTGCTGAACGGTCTGGAGCGCGTGGCCGGCGGGCTCATCCGGCTGCCGGTCAACGTGTGGAACGTGGCCGTGTCGACCTTCACGGACGCCCCGCGCGATCCGGAGGGGCCCATGTCCGTCGTGGGCGTGGGGCGGATCTCCGGTGAGGTCGCCAGCACGGATCAGCTCGAGCTGCGGGAGAAGACCGCCACCCTGGTGGGGCTGGTGGGGTCGGTGAACCTGGCCCTGTTCGCCTTCAACCTCATCCCGCTGCTGCCCTTGGACGGCGGGCACATCGCCGGTGCGCTGTGGGAGCGGATCCGCCGCACCGCCGCGCGCGTGCTGGGCCGCAGGGACCCCGGGCCGTTCGATCCGCTGCGGCTGCTGCCGATGACCTACGCCGTCTCGCTGACCATGCTCGCAATGACCGCGGTGCTGGTGCTGGCAGATCTGATTGAGCCGGTGCAGCTGCTCTGAGGCGCCGCAGTCAGGCATGAGCCGTGGCTCACTCCGCGGACGAACCGGGTTGACCGCTGGGGCACAATGGAGGCCGATCCATCCTCGACGCAATCAGGAGCCAACTGTGAGTCCGGTCAGCCTGGGCATGCCCGCCGCACCCCTTCCCGTCCTCTCGCCTCGCCGCAAGACCCGGCAGATCCGCGTGGGCTCGGTGGGTGTGGGCTCGGACTCCCCGGTGAGCGTGCAGTCCATGACCACCACGCCCACCACCGACATCAACGGCACGCTGCAGCAGATCGCCGAGCTCAACGCCGCCGGCTGTGACATCGTGCGCGTGGCCTGCCCGTCCCAGGACGACGCCGACGCGCTGCCGATCATCGCCATGAAGTCCCCGATCCCGGTGATCGCGGACATCCACTTCCAGCCCAAGTACGTCTTCGCCGCGATCGACGCAGGCTGCGCCGGAGTGCGTGTGAATCCGGGCAACATCCGCAAGTTCGACGACCAGGTCGGCGAGATCGCCCGTGCGGCCAAGGACGCCGGCGTCTCGATCCGCATCGGCGTGAACGCGGGCTCGCTCGACAGGCGCCTCATGGAGAAGTACGGCAAGGCCACCCCGGAAGCGCTGGCCGAGTCCGCGCAGTGGGAGGCCTCGCTGTTCGAGGAGCACGACTTCCACGACTTCAAGATCTCGGTCAAGCACAACGACCCCGTGACCATGGTGCGCGCCTACCAGCTGCTGGCCGAGCGCGGCGACTGGCCCCTCCACCTGGGCGTGACGGAGGCCGGTCCGGCGTTCCAGGGCACCATCAAGTCCGCCACGGCCTTCGGCGCCCTGCTCTCCCAGGGCATCGGCGACACGATCCGCGTCTCGCTGTCGGCTCCTCCGGTCGAGGAGGTCAAGGTCGGCGCCCAGATCCTGCAGTCGCTGGGCCTGCGTCCCAAGAAGCTCGAGATCGTCTCCTGCCCGTCGTGCGGGCGGGCCCAGGTGGATGTCTACAAGCTGGCCGACGACGTCACCGAGGGGCTCAAGGACCTGACGGTGCCGCTGCGGGTGGCCGTCATGGGCTGCGTCGTCAACGGTCCCGGTGAGGCGCGCGAGGCCGATCTGGGCGTGGCCTCCGGCAACGGCAAGGGCCAGATCTTCGTGAAGGGCGAGGTCATCCGCACCGTCCCGGAGGATCAGATCGTGGAGACCCTAATCACCGAGGCCAACCGCGTCGCAGAGGAGATGGGCCTGGAGGAGGACGAGGAGTCCGGCGCCTCGCCCACCGTCACCGTCGGGTGAAGCTCTTCTCGAACGCGCAGACGCGGCTCGTCCCGCCCCACGCCGTTCCGCGCTCGGAGCTCGACCGGCTCCTCGGACAGGATCCGATCTCCTCGGTGTTCGTCGCCGAGCACGTGGCGCAGCTGCGCGACGTGCCCTCCCGCGCGACGCAGCCGGTCGTCGGACTCGCACGCGGTCATCGTCCCCGCCCCGGCGCAGCGGGGCGCTCGCTCGAGCTCTCGGGCGCCTGCTGGGTCGGCTCCAACGTGGTCCCCGTTCATCTGGGGGAGGGAGGGGCGGAGGCCGTCGGCGCGCACCTGGTCGGCGCGCGCCAGGCCCGAGCCTCCTTCTTCGGCCCCCGCGACGACGTCCTGGCGCTATGGGCAGCGGTGCAGCGCCGCTGGCGCGAGCCGTTCGCCATCCGGCAGTGCCAGCCGCTGCTGAGCATCGATCAGGCCCCTGCGGTCGAAGGGCATCCCGAGGTGCGCCTGGGGCGTCCCGGCGAGATCGAAGCCGTGCTGCCGGCCAGTGCGGCCATGTTCGAAGAGGAGGTCGGCTTCTCCCCGTACGTGGAGGGCAGGGAGTCCTATGTCCGCCGCGTCCAGCAGCTGCTGGCCCGGCAGCGCACCTTCGTGCTGATGCGCGACGGTCGGGTGGACTTCAAGGCGGATCTCGGCGCCGCGGCGGGCGATGTCTGCCAGATCCAGGGCGTGTGGGTGCGCCCCGAGCTGCGGGGCAGGGGGCTGGCGGCTCCCTGCATGGCCGCCGTCGTGGAGCAGGCGCTGCAGCGCTTCCAGGCCGTGAGCCTCTACGTCAACGACTACAACACCGCCGCGCTGCGGACGTACGAGCGGGTGGGATTCCAGCGGCACGGGACCTTCGCGACCGTGCTCTTCTGAGGCCGGAGTGCCGGTTCGCGCGGCAGGTTCGCAATAGTTTTTGTTGCTCCCGGCATTCGACGCCGAGCAGCTCGTCCCGACTCGCTCGTCTGCGCTCCCCGAGCGCACCCGTCGAACGGCGAGCCTGCGAAAAGCCCTCACACCATGGCCCAGCAGCTGCGCTTCCGCACCCTCTTCGCGGGCACCGCCATCGCGGCGCTCGCCCTCACCGGATGCGGCCAGGGCGGCGGCGACTCCGTCCCCGATGTCTCCAGCCTCAGCAGCTCGCAGAGCCAGGAGACCAAGGATGGTCTCGAGGGCATGCAGTTCCTGTTCGAGACCGCCTCGCAGTCCTGATCCCGAGGACGGGGCAGCCGCCTCGACGCTTTTCCTTTCGAATTCATACAGCCCCCGCCGGTGAAACATTCCGGCGGGGGCTGTTGCGTGTGCGATAGTTATCAACATGAGGTGGCGCGCATCACACGCACCTCAGGGCGGCCGTCGCCCGCATCCATGAAGCTCTTCTCCGGCGCTCGTCGCCCGGAGCCGTCGAAAGGCTGGGACCTCCCATGGCAGCATCGCTTCGCTTCCGCACTCTCTTCGCAGGCACCGCCATCGCGGCACTCGCCCTCACCGGCTGCGCCGGCGGCGGCGGGGGAGACGACTCCTCGGGCGGCGAGGAGAGCGCCGCGCCTGAGGCTCCCACCGACTACACGACCGAGCAGGTCGAGTCCACGCTGGCGGCCTCCACGGTCGACGGCGAGGAGCTGTCGAATGTCACTCCGGCGGCAGATGCCGTGGGCGAGGACATGAGCCAGGAGGGCATCTCCATGATGGAGGGCATCCTCGAGGAGGCCGAGATCGATCCGGCCGAGTGCCAGGATCCGCTCCTGGGGCAGCTGACGGGCGGCATGCTCGAGGACGTCATGAAGGATTCGGTCATGGGCGCCACTGCTGACGGCGTCTCCATCACGGCCTACCCCATGGACTCCAAGGAGGCGGCCGACGACCACGTCAACGGCCTGCGTGACGCCTACAAGGACTGCGGCGACGTCACCATGACCCTCATGGGCGAGGAGATGGGGATCAAGACCACCACCGAGGAGATCGATGTGGAGGGTGCCGGCGCGGCCATCTCGCAGGACGCCGAGGTCGAGGCCCAGGGGCAGACCAGCACGACCTCGACCGCCATGATGAGCGTCGGCAACGTCGTCATCTCGATCTCGGATCCCAGCGCGGGCATGGGCGGTGAGGAGAGCGCCGAGCCGACCGACTACACCTCGATGCT
Source organism: Kocuria sp. NBRC 114282 (assembly GCF_030268385.1). NCBI lineage: Bacteria > Bacillati > Actinomycetota > Actinomycetes > Micrococcales > Micrococcaceae > Kocuria > Kocuria sp. NBRC 114282. Next base: position 43,831 of record NZ_BSQO01000006.1, read on the forward strand.
CGAGGAGATCGCACCCACCTTCGTCGAGGGTCCGGCCGAGCCGTCGGAGGGCGCCTCGGATGAGGCATCTGCGGAGGCCTCCGACTCGGAGTCCTGACCGTGACGGCTTTGCAGCACGACGACCGCACCCGCGCGACGCTTGCGGGTGCGGCTGTCGTCGAGCGGACGGTGCGCAGCTCGGATGTCGACGGCCAGGTGGAGCAGAGGCTGCGGGGTGAGCGTGGGGCGCGGCGCTGAAGAAACATTGCCGACGCGCGTGCGCGAATGTGCGATAGTGATCCCATGAGGTGTCATCCGTCATAGCGGCGCCTCGTCGGGCAGATCCCGCATCCTTGAGCTCGCCTCCGGCGCTCGTCGTCCGGACCCACGAAAGGCTGAAACCCCCATGGCAGCACAGCTTCGCTTCCGCGCCCTCTTCGCCGGCACCGCCATCGCGGCGCTCGCGCTGACCGGCTGCGTCCAGTCCACCGACGACGAGGGCGGGGACGACAGCTCGTCGTCCTCCGAGGAGAGCTCGGCCCCCGAGTCGAGCGCCCCCGAGGAGACGACCGAGGCCTCGGAGGAGAGTGCGGAGTCCACCGACGAGGAGTCGTCGGACGACGAGTCGGCTTCAGAGGACGAGTCCGCCTCGGACGACGCATCGGCCTCCGAGGACGAATCCGAGTCCCCGGACTCCTCCTCGAGCTCTGCCGCTTCCGGCGAGGCCCCGGAGGACCTCTCGGACTCCGACCTGCTCAGCAGCCTGTCCACGCAGATCAACGGCGCCCAGCTCATGGCGATCACCGCCGACCAGCTCGCCTCCACCGGCACCGATCCGGAGGAAGATCTGCTGGAGGCTTTCGGGGAGGACTTTGCCGTCTCGCCCGCCAGCTGCCAGGACCCGTTCCTGAACGCCCTGCTGGGCGGAGTCCATGACACGGACGGCGTCCTGGCTGTGGATCAGGAGGGCTCCCTGATGGTCTCGGCCGAGACCTTCGATGACGCCGCCGCCGCAGAGGACGCCCTGCAGGCCGACCGCGACGCCGCCGATGGCTGCGGCGAGGTCGAGGTCACTGCGGACGGCACCTCCGAATCCGCTGAGCTGTCCACCTCGGATCTCGAGGTCGAGGGTGCCGACAGCGCCTACGAGGCCACCGTGGAGATAGAGGGCGAGTCCATCTCCACTGCCGGAATGGCCTATGGCAACACCGTGATCACGGTGGTCGACACGGGGCAGATCGAGGGCGATCCCGCCCCGGACAATGCCGCGCTGCTCGAGGAGGTCGCGACCGCCCTCTCCGAAGGCTGAGTCGCAGCCTCCGGAGCGTCCGGCCCCTGACGGGAGCCGCACCGGCTCGACGGCCCGAGGAGCACCTGCAGCGCCAGGTGCTCCTCGGGCCGTCGTCGTTCCCGCCCTGTCCCGGATCGTGGTGCTGCGGGGCCTCACAGCGCGCTGTCCGGACGCCCGCGGAAGCGGGCCGTCGGGGCTAGGATGGGCGGGATCCGGACCCGGACGTCAATGCTGACGGCACCGCGCACCGCCGGAAGGGCGCCGCTCATCGGCGGTGCCGAACGTGACGACCTGTGAAACGGAGCGCCTGTGGCACTGCGCCTCTCCTCCCTGTTCCTGCGCACCCTGCGCGAAGACCCGGTCGATGCCGAGGTCGCCAGCCATCGTCTGATGGTCCGCGCCGGGCTGATCCGCCGAGCCGCGCCGGGGATCTACACATGGCTTCCGCTGGGGCTGAGCGTTCTGCGGAAGGTCGAGGAGATCGTCCGCGAGGAGATGGCCGGGATCGGGGCCCAGGAGGTCCACTTCCCGGCCCTGCTGCCGCGCGAGCCCTACGAGGCGACCGGCCGCTGGGAGGACTACGGCGACAACCTCTTCCGCCTCAAGGACCGCAAGGACGCGGACTACCTGCTGGCGCCCACGCACGAGGAGATGTTCACCCTCCTGGTCAAGGACCTGTACTCGTCGTACAAGGACCTGCCGGTGCGGCTGTACCAGATCCAGACCAAGTACCGCGATGAGGCCCGCCCCCGGGCCGGGCTCATCCGCTCGCGCGAGTTCATCATGAAGGACTCGTACTCCTTCGACATCGACGACGCCGGCCTGGAGGAGTCCTACCGCCTGCACCGCGAGGCCTATGTCCGGCTCTTCGACCGGCTCGGGCTGCCCGTCGTGGCCGTCGCCGCCACATCCGGGGCCATGGGCGGCTCGCGCTCGGAGGAGTTCCTGCACCCCACGCCCATCGGCGAGGACACCTTCGTGCGCTCGCCGGGCGGCTACGCGGCCAACGTCGAGGCCGTGACCACCGTGGTGCCGGACTCCCTGCCGCTCGAGGGCCAGCCGGAGGCGCATGTGGAGCACACGCCGGACTCCGCCACCATCGAGACCCTTGTGCAGCGCTCCGACGAGATGCACCCCAAGGACGACGGCCCCTGGTCGGCCGCTGAGACGCTGAAGAACGTCGTGCTCGCCGTTACCACCCCAGAGGGCGAGCGGCGCCTCGTGGTCATCGGGCTGCCGGGCGATCGCGGCGTGGATCTCAAGCGCGTCGAGGCCGGGATCGGCGCCCTGATCGGCGTCGGGGGAGAGGTCGAGGTCGAGCAGGCCACGGAGGCCGATCTGGCCAAGCACCCGCAGATCGTCAAGGGCTACCTGGGTCCGGGCCTGAACATGGAGGAGCCGCTGCTGGGCGTGAAGTCGACCACCGGGCTGCCCTACTACGTGGATCCCCGCGTGGTCCCGGGCTCGCGCTGGCTCACCGGTGCGAACATCGCCGACCGACACGTCTACGACCTCGTGGCCGGCCGCGACTTCACCTGGGACGGCACGGTCGAGTGCGCCGAGGTGCTGCCCGGCGACCCGGCCCCGGACGGCTCCGGGCCGCTGGAGGCCGCTCGGGGCATCGAGATGGGCCATGTGTTCCAGCTCGGGCGCAAGTACGCCGAGTCCCTGGGGCTGAAGGTCCTGGACCAGAACGGCAAGCAGGTCGTGGTGACCATGGGCTCCTACGGCTTCGGCGTCACCCGCGCGGTGGCCGCGCTCGTGGAGTCGAACCACGACGACAAGGGCATCATCTGGCCGCGCCACCTGGCCCCGGCGGACATCCACGTGGTCCCCACGGGCAAGGGCGAGGACGCCGCCGAGGCGGCCGAGCAGATCGTCGCCCAGCTCGAGGAGGCGGGCGTCAGGGTGCTGTTCGACGACCGGAAGAAGGTCTCCCCGGGCGTGCGCTTCGGCGACTTCGAGCTGCTCGGCGTGCCGAGCATGCTCGTGATCGGCCGCGGGCTGGCCGATGGCCTGCTCGAGATCAAGGATCGGGCCACGAGCGATTCACGCGAGATCCGCCGCGAGGACGTCGTCGCGGAGGTCCTGGCCGAGATCGACCGCTGAGTCCGTCGCACCCATGACGAAGGGGCCCGAGCCGCACGGCTCGGGCCCCTTCGCGATCTGCTGCGGTGCGGCCTCAGTCCTGAAGACCGGGCAGCGGCCCCACGGGCTGGTCGTCCTGCGCCCGGGCGATGGCCAGGCGCATGAGCACCGCAGTGCCGGGGTCGGGGGAGGGGGAGTCGAGCTCCTGGGCCTGGGGATCGGATGCCGCGGCGACCTGGGCCAGGGCGGTGTCCTGGAGCTGGTCCATGAGCCGGTCGCGGGCGGCATCCGGATCGTCGCGGAAGCCCTCGGGCATGCCGGGGGAGCCGTCGATCACGGACGGGTGGCGCTGCTCGAGGGCGGCGAGCCAGTCGCTGTCCTGGACCGGCAGCAGGGCCTCTGCCCAAGCTGAGGAGTCCGGCCTCTGGTGGGACGGCAGGTGCGACCAGGTCCGGGCTGCGTCCCTGGCCTGTCCGAGCTGGCGGGCCAGGGCCAGCTCGGGATGCGGCGACTCTCCCGCGGCCGTCGGCGCCGGGTCCTGGCCGTCCTGCGCGGCCGGCAGGGCGTCGTCACCGGTGAGCTCGGGGACGGCGCGCTCGACCTTCTTCGCATCGGCGCCGAGCTCCAGGGCCGTGGCGGCGCGATGGGCGGCGATCGAGCTGAGGACGACCTGCTGCTCGGGCGCTGCGGACGGGCCGTGGACGATCATCCGAGCACTGGACAGGAAGGCGCCTGGCAGGCCGGGGACGTAGTCGGCCTGGCTCACGCCCACGGGCGCCCCCTGCTCGTCGGCGGCCTCGAGCGCGCGCTGGGAGGGCTGCAGCGCGTCGAGCTGGTCCTGCAGCTCCGCTCGCAGCTCGTCCTGCTGCGCCTGGGGAAGCTCGTCGAGGCCCTCCGAGTCCAGCAGCTGCTCGGTGTCCCGGTAGACCTGTGCCACGGCGATCTCCCCGTCGTCGGCGGGACGCCCCGGGCCCAGTCGCCAGATCAGCACCGCCAGAAGGATCACGACCAGAGCCGCCGCGACGATCGCGGCGGCTCGGCCGCGGGAGGTCAGCTTCATGCCGGGAGGCTCCTTGCTGCTCAGACGGGGCATCCCGCTCGGGCTCATGTGCGCCCATGGTAGGTCGCACCCGGGGGCGGCGGTGGGTCGGGCTGTCCCAGCCAGCCGCTACGCTCGTGCGCACAAGCGCTCTCGGCGGCTCGGACTCGGCCCGCGTGCCGGGAGCGGGATGCGGAGAAGCTGCCCGAACGCGGCCGGTCCCGCACCGACTACCCCAAGACGCAGGAGGACATCGTGAGCGAGCACCCCGCCCAGGACCCGCTGGCGGCCAAGCTGCAGGAGCTGCTGAGCCCCGTCGTCGAGGCTCAGGGCCTGTTCCTGGAGGACGTCGAGGTGGAGGGCTCGGGCTCCCAGCGGATCGTGCAGGTCCTGGTCGATCTGCCGGAGGACCGCACCGACGGCGTCGACATGGAGGACATCGCCCGCGCATCGCAGGCCGTCTCGGAGGAGCTCGACCGCGCGGATCCGGTCGACGGTCCCGCCTACGAGCTCCAGGTCTCCTCGCCCGGGGCCGCCCGCGCGCTGGAGCGCCCGCGGCACTGGCGGCGCTCGATCGGCCGGCTCGTGGACGTGCAGCCGGTGGATCGCACCACGCACGGGCGCAGCTTCGAGGCCCGCGTGCTGGAGGTCCAGGGCGAGCAGGTCACCCTGCAGCGCAGCACCCAGGTCAAGAAGGGCATGCCCATCAAGCTGCAGGACCCGGAGACCTGGGACCTGTCGCAGATCAAGCAGGCCCGGGTCCGCGTCGAGGACTGAGCTGCTCGTCCCGCCGGGGCGGTGGTGAGCGCACCGGTGTAGACTGCCTGGCTGACACCGGCGGCGCCGAGGGCCTCGAGCACCCTTCGCAGGCACCCGCGCAGCGCCGTCATAGACCCGCGAACAGCGTTCCGTCCCACCGGACGGTGCGCTGTCGTCGCACTCGGGGTCCTCGCGCGGCGGGGAGCCCGATCGGCTCGATCCGGAAAGGCCCCTCGATGGACATCGATATGAGCGCCCTGCGCATGCTGGAGCGCGAGAGCGACATCCCGCTGGATCTGCTGATCCCCACCATCGAGCAGGCGCTCGTGCTCGCCTACCAGCGCTCGCCCGGGGCCATCAAGGACGCCCGCGCGGAGCTGGACACCAAGACCGGTCGCGTGACCATCTGGGCCGCCGAGGTCGACGAGGACGGCAACCGGGTGGGCGAGTTCGACGACACCCCCTCCGGCTTCGGGCGCATCGCCGCCTCCACGGCTCGCAGCGTGATCGTGCAGAAGCTGCGCGACGTCGAGGACGACACCGTGCTGGGCCACTTCAAGGGCCGTGAGGGCGAGATCGTCTCCGGGCAGATCCAGCAGGGCCGCAACCCCCAGATGATCCAGATCGATCTGGGCACCGTGGAGGGCGTCCTGCCCCCGCACGAGCAGGTTCCCGGCGAGAAGTACACCCACGGCAGCCGGATCCGCGCCTTCGTCGTGGAGGCCAAGCGCGGTCCCAAGGGGCCGTCGATCACCCTGTCGCGCTCCCACCCGGACCTGGTGCGCCGCCTCTTCGAGTTCGAGGTCCCGGAGATCGCCCAGGGCGACGTCGAGATCATGGCGATCGCCCGCGAGGCCGGCCACCGCACGAAGATGGCGGTCGTGGCCAACACTCAGGGGATCAACGCCAAGGGCGCGTGCATCGGCGAGATGGGCACCCGCGTGCGCGCGGTGATGAACGAGCTCGGCGGCGAGAACATCGACATCGTCGACTGGTCGGGCGACCCCGCCCGCTTCATCGCCGCCGCGCTGTCGCCGGCGAGCGTGGTGCGTGTGGACGTGCTCGACGAGCGCGGCCGCTCGGCCCGCGCTGTGGTCCCCGACAGCAAGCTGTCGCTGGCCATTGGCAAGGAGGGGCAGAACGCCCGCCTCGCAGCCAAGCTGACCGGATGGCGGATCGACATCCTCTCGGAGTCGGACGACCGCCAGCGCCGCGAGGCCTGAGCGGATCGCGAGGCCCGGCCTCCGCTGCGCCCGGCTCGACGGCACGGGAGAGGACAGCCTCCGGGCATCGGATGGTCCCGATCCCTCCGGCCGTCCGGGCCGGCCCGGAGTGCGCTGTGCGCGGCGATACTGCGTGGGCGTCCCGGGAGGAGTAGGATGGTCGTCGGTCCAGCCGCAGCCGTGCCCGCCTCCAGCAGGAGCGCTCGGCCCTCGCGGATCCGGCAGGAAGAGGTGCGTACACACGTGGGACACGTTCCGCAGCGCACCTGCATCGGCTGCCGCGAGGTCGTCGGCCAGGACCGGCTCGTGCGTCTGAGCCTCGTCGCAGGAGAGCAGGAGCCCGTCGTGGTTCCTGATCCCGCGCGTCGGCTCGGAGGCCGCGGAGCGTGGCTGCACCCTTCGCGCGAATGCGCGGACAGGGCCCTTCGACGGAGAGCCTTCAATCGGGCCTTCCGGCGATCCGTTCCGATCCAGGACGAGGCGCTGCTGATCGAGCAGATCCTCCAGGGTGATCGGGACGGCAGCACCAGCACGACCGCCGCAGTCCGCACTGCGGCCGGAAGATGACCTCATCCCGCACGGCATGGGACTGAGGACACAGGATGCACTTGATGGGGAAGCGAGCAAGAAGCTGATGGACATCCGATGAGTGCCGAACGATGAGTGCCCCAGCGCACTCGGCAATGGATGCCCTCCTACGGTCCGAGCGACTCGGAGGGTCTCCGACAGACCGTTAGTCGGTCCGCCTCCTGTCACGAGCGCGGGCCGGGACAGGAGAGAAGTGGCTAAGCAGAGAGTTCACGAGCTCGCCAAGGAGCTCGGGATGACGTCCAAGGAGGCGATCTCGGCCCTGCAGGAGCTGGGCGAGTTCGTCCGGGGCGCGTCCTCGACCGTGGAGCCCCCGGTCGCCAAGAAGCTAAAGGAGTCGCCGCAGGCCAAGGCCGCGCTGGCGAAGAAGGGCGAGAAGGAGGGCTCGGCCAAGGCCGAGACCTCCAACCCCGCCGCCAAGCCGTCCTTGGCCGGTGCCAAGCCGGCAGGCGGCGCCAAGCCCGGCGCGTCCTCCGCACCGAAGCCCGGACAGTCGGTTCCCACGCCGGCGACCGCCGGTCAGACCGCGCAGCCCGAGCAGAAGACCGAGGAGCAGGCCAAGCCTGCTGAGCAGGCGCCGCCGGCGCCTGCCGCCGAGTCCGAGCCGGCCGCGGCCCAGCCGGAGAAGCCCGCCGCCGAGAAGCCCTCGGCCGAGCAGGCTCCCGCACCCGAGGCCCCGAGCAAGCCCGCCCCCAAGCCGGGCAGCGCGGCTCCCAAGCCGGGCGGTCCCCGCCCGGGCAACAACCCGTTCACGCCCAAGCAGGCCGGCGGGGCGCAGCGCCCCGCCCGCTCGCAGGGCGGCCCGCGTCCGGGCAACAACCCGTTCGCCGCCCAGCAGGGCATGGGCACGCAGCGCCCCGGCCAGGCCGCTCAGGGCGGTCCCCGTCCTGGCGCCCCGCGTCCGGGTCAGGGCGGTCCTCGCCCCGGTGCACCTCGTCCGGGCGCCCCGCGCCCCGGCCAGGGTGCCGGTGCAGGCGGTCCCCGTCCGGGCGGTCCGCGCCCCAGCCCGAACATGATGCCGGGCCACACCAGCAACGTTGCTCCGGTCGGCACCCGTCCGGCCCGCGGCGGCGGTGCCGGCGGCGGTCGACGCGGCGGTCCCGGTGGACCCGGCGGCGGTCCGGGCGGCGGCTTCCGTCCCGGCGGCGGCCCCGGTCGCGGCGGTCGCGGCGCCACGCAGGGCGCCTTCGGCCGCGGCGGTCCTTCGCGCAAGGGCCGCAAGTCGAAGCGCGCCAAGCGCCAGGAGCTGGAGCAGATGAATGCTCCCAAGGTCGGCGGCGTCTCGGTGCCGCACGGCGACGGCAATACTGTGGTGCGCCTGCGCCGCGGTGCCTCGCTGATGGACTTCGCGGAGAAGATCGACGCGAACCCGGCCTCGCTGGTCACCGTGCTCATCCACCTCGGTGAGATGGCCACGCAGACCCAGTCGCTGGATGAGGAGACCTTCGAGGCGCTGGGCGCCGAGCTGGGCTACGTCATCCAGATCGTCTCCCCGGAGGACGAGGAGCGCGAGCTCTTCGAGTCCTTCGACATCGACCTCGAGGCCGAGCAGGCCGCCGAGGGCGAGGAGCAGCTCGAGAAGCGTCCTCCTGTCGTGACCGTCATGGGCCACGTCGACCACGGCAAGACCCGACTGCTGGATGCCATCCGCAACACCCGCGTGATCGAGGGCGAGGCCGGCGGCATCACCCAGCACATCGGCGCCTACCAGGTGTCCCAGGAGGTCGACGGCGAGGATCGCGCGCTGACCTTCATCGACACCCCGGGTCACGAGGCGTTCACCGCCATGCGTGCCCGCGGTGCGCAGGTCACGGACATCGCCCTGCTCGTGGTGGCCGCCGACGACGGCGTCATGCCGCAGACGGTCGAGGCCCTGAACCACGCCCAGGCGGCGAACGTGCCGATCGTGGTCGCGGTCAACAAGATCGACAAGCCCGAGGCGAACCCGGAGAAGATCCGCGGTCAGCTGGCCGAGTACGGCCTGGTGCCGGAGGAGTACGGCGGCGACACCATGTTCGTCGACGTCTCCGCCCGCCAGTCCCAGAACATCGACGAGCTGCTCGAGTCGATCGTGCTGACGGCCGACGGCGCCCTGGAGCTGCAGGCGAACCCGAACAAGGACGCCCGCGGCGTGGCCATCGAGGCCAACCTGGACAAGGGCCGCGGCGCGGTCTGCACCGTCCTGGTCCAGTCGGGCACCCTGCGCGTGGGCGACTCGATCGTCGCCGGCGGGGCTCACGGCCGCGTCCGCGCCATGTTCGACGAGACCGGCGCCGCGGTCGAGGAGGCAGGTCCCTCCCGTCCGGTGCAGGTGCTCGGCCTGTCCACGGTGCCGCGCGCCGGCGACACCTTCATCGCGACCGAGGATGAGCGCACCGCTCGCCAGATCGCGGAGAAGCGCCAGGCGGCCGATCGCAACGCCCTGCTGGCCAAGCGCCGCAAGCGCGTCACGCTCGAGTCGTTCGACCAGGTCGTGGCCGAGGGCAAGATCGACACGCTCAACCTCATCATCAAGGGCGATGTCTCCGGTGCCGTCGAGGCGCTCGAGGACTCGCTGCTGAAGATCGAGGTGGCTCCGGACGAGGTCCAGCTGCGCGTCATCCACCGCGGTGTGGGTGCGATCACGCAGAACGACGTCAACCTGGCCACGGTCGACAACGCCGTGATCATCGGCTTCAACGTCCGACCGGCCGAGCGCGTCACCGAGCTCGCCGACCGCGAGGGCGTCGAGATGAAGTTCTACTCGGTGATCTACAACGCCATCGACGACGTCGAGGCGGCCCTGAAGGGCATGCTCAAGCCGGAGTACGAGGAGGTGGATCTCGGCAAGGCCGAGGTCCGCGAGGTGTTCAAGTCCTCCAAGTGGGGCTCGATCGCCGGCTCGTACGTCACCGAGGGGCTCATCCGCCGCAACGCGAAGGCCCGCCTGGTGCGCGACGGCAACGTCGTCAAGGAGGGCCTGACCATCGAGTCGCTGCGCCGCTTCAAGGACGACGCGACCGAGGTCCGCGAGGGCTACGAGTGCGGCATCGGCCTGGGGTCGTTCAACGACATCAAGGAAGGCGACGTCATCGAGACGTGGGAGATGCAGGAGAAGCCCCGCGCCTGATCGTCGTCGATCCCTCGTGCGGCCCGCATCGCTGGGTCCGTTCCGCAGCCGCCCTCGGGCGGACGGGTCGGACCCGCGGTGCGGGCCGCACGCTCCGGCACCGCCTCGGTGCCGCCCCTGACACTGCACTGCAGCGCACGGACCCGCGGGTCCGCGCGCGAGAACGGGAGAGATCATGGCCGATGCACAGCGGGCTTCCCGCATGGCCGACCGCGTCAAGGTGATCGTGGCGAAGGCTCTGGAGCGCCGGGTCAAGGACCCGCGCCTGGGCTTCGTGACCGTCACCGACGCCCGCGTGACCAACGACCTGCAGCACGCGACCGTCTACTACACGGTCTACGGCAGCGCCGAGGAGAAGGCCGATTCGGCCCGTGCCCTCGAGTCCGCCAAGGGCATCCTGCGCGCCGAGGTCGGCAAGAACATCACCGCCCGGCTCACGCCCACGCTCGAGTTCGTGGCCGATGAGATCCCGGAGGCGGCCTCCAACCTGGAGGACGTCCTGCGCCGGGCCAAGGAGAAGGACGCGGCTGTCGCCGCCTCCGCGGCCGGGGCCACCTACGCCAACGGCGAGAACTCCTACCGCACGGACGAGGCCGACGACGCCCAGTCCGCGGCCGCTGAGGCCGACGACGAGGATCCCAGCGGCACTCGTGAGCGCTGAGCCGCAGGCGGGCGGATCGGGGCGCAGCGCGCAGACGCCGCGCCCCGATCCCTCGCTGACCGTGCCCGAGGGACTCGTGGTCGTGGACAAGCCGAAGGGCTGGACCAGCCACGACGTCGTCGGGCGGATGCGCCGGCTGTGCGGGACGCGCAAGGTCGGCCACGCCGGGACTCTGGACCCCATGGCCACCGGTGTGCTGATCGTGGGCGTCGGGCGCGGGACCAAGCTGCTGACCCACCTGGTGGGCGCGGACAAGACCTACGAGGCCACCATTCGCCTGGGCGCCACCACCGTCACCGAGGACGCCGAGGGCGAGCTCACCGGCACCGCGGATCCGAGCGCCGTCGCGGCCGTCACGGACGAGCAGATCCGCGCGGCCGTCGCCGAGCTGACCGGAGACCTGGAGCAGGTCCCGTCCGCGGTCTCGGCGATCAAGGTGGACGGCAAGCGCTCCTACGCCCGCGTGCGCGCGGGGGAAGAGGTCGCCCTCGAGGCGCGGCCGATCACGGTCTCGCGCTTCGACGTGACGGAGATCCGCCGGGACCGCGATGCCCTGGAGCTCGACGCCGTCCTGGACGTCTCGTCGGGGACCTACATCCGGGCGATCGCCCGCGATCTCGGCGAGGCCCTGGGGATCGGCGGTCACCTCAGCGCGCTGCGCCGCACCCGCGTGGGCGCCCTGGGCCTCGAGCAGGCCCGGGAGCTGGAGGCGCTCACCGGGATCGTCGCCGGGGGAGCAACGGTGCCGTCCACCTCGCTCGACCAGGCGGCCCGGGCCATGTTCCCGGCCCGTGAGCTCACCGCGCAGCAATCGGTGGAGATCGGGCAGGGCAAGCGCATCGGACCCACCGGCACCGGACCGGGGGAGCTCACCGCAGGCTTCGATCCGCAGGGCCACGTGGTGGCCCTGCTCGAGGACCGCGGACACGCCGAGGAGCGCACCGCCAAGTCGGTCCTGGTCTTCCAGGCGCAGGGCTGAGAACGGACCGGTCGCCACGGCGGCCGCAGGACAGGAAGCAGAGAAGACACGGATGCTGTGGGGATATGACGGGTGGTTCTGGGCCTCGGTGGTCCTGGGCGGCCTCTCGACGCTGATCTGCGCCGTGGAGGCGCTGCGCAAGCGGCCCCCGGGAGATGCCACGCAGGGCTCCGTGCTCGTGCTGGAGGCCTTCCTGCTCGTCTACCTGATCGGCTCGATCTTCCTGGGGATCCTCGGTCCGGCGGCCTCGGGCTCGGCGCTCGAGTACTGGGGCTACCTGCTGACGGCGCTGCTGATCCCGGCGGGCACCTTCATCTGGTCGCTCGTGGAGCGCTCGAGCTGGTCCAACTGGATCCTGGCGGCCACGGGCCCCACGATCATCGTGATGGTGTACCGGATGAACTTCATCTGGTACTACCAGTGAGTCGAGAGGACGCCATGCAGCACACCGACCCTGAGAGCCCGCGCTCCGCCGGCTCCGAGCCGGAGCCTCCCGGGCGACTGCAGTCGCGCTTCGGGCCGCGGGAGGGCGCACGGCGCACCGACCCGAAGTCCTCGGGCTTGGGCCGGGTGATCATCGTGGTCTACGGGATCTTCTCGTTGTCGGCCGGAGTGCGCTCGCTGTATCAGATCCTCACCCAGTTCGACGTCGCTCCGCTGGCCTACCTGCTCTCGCTGTTCTCCGCGACCGTCTACGTGGTGGCCGCAGTGGCGCTGGCGAAGACCGGGCCTGGCTGGCATCGGATCGCCACGGGTGCCGTGCTGGTGGAGCTCATCGGCGTGCTCGGCATCGGCGCGATGACCTTCGCCGCCCCGGAGCTGTTCGCCGATGAGACCGTCTGGTCGCACTTCGGCCAGGGCTACGGCTATATCCCGCTGCTGCTGCCGATCGTGGGGCTGATCTGGCTGCGCCGCACCCGCCCCCTCACCGACCGCTCCACCGAGACCGCAGGAGACCGCGCATGAGCACCGACGACACCGCCGCCAGCACCAGCCAGGGGCTCAGCGTCCCGCGGCTCACCGACGGGGCCCTCACCCTGCGGGAGCTGACCCCCGCCGACGCCGAGGCTCTGACCGCGAACTGCCAGGACCCGGTGGCTGTGCGCTGGACGACCGTTCCCGAGCCCTACGGCGTGGAGTCGGCGCTGTGGTACATCCGGGAGTACGTGCCGGGCGCGCTGAAGGCCCGATCGGCGATCAACTGGGCTGCCGAGGATCCCCAGGGCCGCTTCCTCGGGACGATCGAGCTGTGCCGGCTGCGCGCCGGTGCAGCGGACATCGGCCTGAACTTCGGCCCGCATGCCCGCGGCACGGGTTCCGCCGAGGCGGCCTGCCGCCTGGTGATCGAGCACGCGTTCGGCACCATGGGGCTCACGCACCTGCACTGGCTGGCCTTCGATGGCAACTGGGCCTCGCGCAAGCTCGCCTGGAAGCTCGGTTTCTCCACGCCCGTTCTGGTCCGCGGTTACATGGAGCAGCGGGGCCAGCTGCGCGACACCTGGATCGCGACCTTGACCGATGCCGATGACCGCAGCCCGTCCGAGCCCTGGGGCGGCCCGGCACCGGCCTGAGGCATCCGACCCGCCGGGGAGTCGGTGTCAGCGACTACCCTTGAGCGAGTGCCGAGCGGTGCCCGTCCGGATGAGGCCCGCCGGCCCCATCCGCAGCCCGCGATCCGCTGAGCCCACCACCGTCCGACCGCCCAGATCCGCATCGCGGACGTCGTCCTGACGGACGACGCCGCGCCTGCCGAGGAGACCCGTTGCATCGCTTGCACGACCTGTCCGAGCTTCCCGAGGACCTCGGGCCCTGCGTGGTCACCGTCGGGAACTTCGACGGCGTCCATCGCGGGCACCAGGAGGTCCTGGGGATGGTCGTCGAGCGCGCACAGCGCGAGGGCGCCAGCTCGGTCGTGCTGACCTTCGACCCGCACCCGGCCCTGGTGCACCGCCCGGATCAGTACCGGGGCCAGATCATGGGCACCTCGGACAAGCTCGATGCCATGGAGCAGCTCGGCGTGGACGCTGTGCTCGTCCAGCACTACGACCTCGCCTTCGCCTCGCAGGACCCGCTCGAGTTCATGAGGCGGTACCTGCTGCGCGGGCTGCGCGCCTGCTGCGTGGTCGTGGGCGCCGACGCCCGGTTCGGGCGCGGCAATCAGGGCGATGTCTCCGCCCTGCGCCGCTTCGGCGCCGAGCACGGCTTCGACGTCGTCGTGGTCGAGGATCTCGAGTGCTGCGGCACTGTGCCGGCCCAGCTGCGCACCACGAACCTCCCGCTGGTCGGGGTCGACGGCCCCGTCTCCTCGCAGGAGGACACCGACCACGATCCTGAGGACCGGCGGATCTCCTCGACCTGGATCCGCGAGCGCCTCATCGCCGGCGACGTCGAGGATGCCGCACGCCTGCTGGGTCGTCCGCACCGCATGCGCGGCACCGTGGTCCACGGCGCCGCGCGCGGTCGCGAGCTCGGCTTCCCCACGGCCAACCTCGCCCCGGACTCCGACGGCTACATCCCCGCCGACGGCGTCTACGCCGGCTGGCTCACCGACGCCTCCGGACAGCGCTGGCCGGTGGCGGTCTCGGTGGGCTCCAACCCCACATTCGAGGGCGTCTCCCGGGTGGTCGAGGCGCACGTGATCGACCGGCCCCGCGAGCGGGTGGAGGACTTCGACCTCTACGGCCAGGAGGTCATCGTGGAGTTCATCGCCCGCCTGCGAGGCATGGTGGCCTACGAGGGCGTGGAGAAGCTCGTGCAGCAGATGAGCCTGGACGTGGAGAACACCCGCAAGATCCTGGCCCAGCACCCGGAGGGCATGGCCGACGTCGCCCCCTGACGGCGCGCTGCAGGCGCCGCCGCCTGAACGACCAGAGGCAGAGACGGACTGAGGGCCGCCCGGGGGAGTCCCCGGGCGGCCCTCAGTCCATCAGGCGGAGCGCGCGGTCAGCGCGCCCGACTCACATCTCCTCGTGCTCGTCCGGGTCGAAGCCCGAGCCGGAGAGACCGGTGTGCAGCAGGCGGATGCGCTCCATCTGCTGATCGCTGAGCTCCCAGCCGAAGACGTCGAGGTTCTCGGCCATGCGCTTGGGGTTCGAGGACTTGGGGATCGGCAGCACCGCGGACTGGATCTCCCAGCGCAGGATGACCTGGGCCGGGGTGCGGTTGACCTGCCCGGCGATCTCGGCGAGCCACTCGTGGTCGAGGATGTCGGTCTTGCGCCCCAGCGGCGACCAGGCCTGCACCAGGATCCGCTTGTCGTGGTGGTGGGCGCGCAGGGCCTCCTGCTGGTACTGCGGGTGCAGCTCGACCTGGTTGACCGCCGGGGTCTCGCCGGTCTCGGCGATCAGGCGATCCACGTGGGCCGGGGTGAAGTTGGAGACGCCGACCGAGCGGACCAGGCCCTCCTCGCGCAGGGCGAGCATGGTCCGGAAGGTCTGCACGTACTTGTCCTGCTGGGGATTGGGCCAGTGGATCAGCAGCAGGTCCAGGCGGTCCAGGCCCAGCCGCTCGAGCGAGCCCTCCACGCTGGCGCGCACCGTGGCCTCGTCGCCCTGATCGCGGCCGGGGATCTTGGTGGTCACGAAGACCTCGTCGCGGGGCAGCCCGGCCAGGGCGATGCCGCGGCCCACGCCGATCTCGTTGCCGTAGTTCACGGCGGTGTCGATCAGGCGGAAGCCCCGGTTGATGCCCTCGTAGACGCCGACCTCGGCATCGGCGTCGTCCATGGGGTAGGTGCCCATGCCGATCTGCGGCAGCTGGTGGCCGTCGTTGAGGGTGTGGCGGCGCTCGGAGACGCCCACCTGGTCGGCCAGGGCCGGATCGATCTGCGTGGTCTCGGACTCGCGGCTGTCTGCGGACTCGGTCATGGGCCCACTCCTCACTGCTCGGGACGGTGCGCCGGGGCCGCAGCGGAACGGGCCCGGAGGGGTTCGCCCTCCAGTCTTGCACTGTCCCCGGACATCGTCCGCCTCACAGCCCGTGTGGCGCGCGCCTGCTACCATGATCGGCGGTCCGCCTGCAGTCCGTGGCGGACGGGCCCCTGAGTCCGCACGATCCTCTCGTGCGAGCTCCTGCCCCGGCGCGATCACCTTCGCAGCCGGGACGCACGGCACTGGACCCCGAAGGAGTTCACACATGGCACTCGACGCAGCTGTCAAGCAGTCCATCATCGAGGAGTACGCGACCCACGAGGGCGACACCGGTTCGCCCGAGGTCCAGGTCGCGGTCCTGACTCGCCGGATCTCGGATCTGACCGAGCACCTCAAGTCGCACAAGCACGACCACCACACCCGCCGCGGCCTCATGGCCATGGTCGGTCGCCGTCGTCGCATGCTGACCTACCTGCAGAACACGGACATCGAGCGCTACCGCTCGCTGATCCAGCGTCTCGGCCTGCGCCGCTGATCGCATTCTGACCCTTGCCTCGGGCGGGGCCGCCACGCAGCTCGCGGCGGTCCCGCTCGTGGTCTACGGGCGCGGATCCCGCCACATCCGCCGCCGACGCCCGCCCACCGGCTGAGCGTCCGGACGAACACTCGCAGCCCCTCAATGCTGGTCCGCGCGTCGCGGACCTGTCAGGCTGGGTCTGCACGAACAAGCCCCGGGGCCCACGGATGGGTCCGCAGGGCATCCGCGACGGACGGCTCCAGCCGTCCTCGTCGATCCGGCCCGCACGCCGCCCGCGTCCCGGTCCTCGACAGTGGTCCACGGAATCCCCGCAGCCTCGCTGCCGCGGCCGTGGACTTCGATCGAAGACCGTGCGCCGTGCGAGCGGGGCGGATCGGACACTGCCAGATCACCCCGATCGTGGAGACGATCGCGACGAAAGGAAGGTGGCCCTTGGAGGGTCCCGAGATCCAGTCCGCCGAAGCCGTCATCGACAACGGCCGCTACGGCCAGCGCGTCGTGCGCTTCGAGACCGGTCTGCTCGCGCAGCAGGCAGCCGGCTCCACTCTGGTGTCCATCGACGATGACACCACCCTGCTGTCCACCACCGCGGTGGGCAAGAAGCCCCGCGAGGGCTTCGACTTCTTCCCGCTGACCGTGGACGTGGAAGAGCGCATGTACGCCGACGGACGCATCCCCGGCTCGTTCTTCCGCCGCGAGGGCCGTCCCTCGACCGACGCCGTGCTGGCCTGCCGCCTGATCGACCGCCCGCTGCGCCCCGCCTTCCAGAAGGGCATCCGCAACGAGGTCCAGGTCGTCGTGACTGTGCTGGCGATCGACCCCGACGAGATCTACAACACCATCGCGATCAACGCCGCGTCGATGTCCACGACCCTGTCCGGCCTGCCCTTCGGCGGCCCGGTCGGCGGCGTGCGCCTGGCCCTGATGGCCGCGGCCGACGGCACCCACCAGTGGGTCTGCTTCCCCAAGCACTCCCAGCTCGAGAACGCCGTGTTCGACATGGCCGTGGCCGGCCGCGTGGTCACCAAGGCCGATGGCACCGAGGACGTCGCGATCATGATGGTCGAGGCCGAAGCCACCGACCGCTCGTGGGAGCTCATCAAGGGCCAGGGCGCCGTGGCGCCCACCGAGGAGATCGTGGCCGAGGGCCTCGATGCCGCAAAGCCCTTCATCAAGGCCCTGTGCCAGGCCCAGTCGGACCTCAAGGCCCGCGCCGGCAAGCCCGAGATGGAGC
The DNA here is from genome assembly GCF_030268385.1 of Kocuria sp. NBRC 114282. NCBI lineage: Bacteria > Bacillati > Actinomycetota > Actinomycetes > Micrococcales > Micrococcaceae > Kocuria > Kocuria sp. NBRC 114282. The sequence continues at coordinate 61,188 of NZ_BSQO01000006.1, forward strand.
TGCCGCGCTTCGGCGGCCACGGCGACGACGTCGCCCAGGCCGTCAAGGACGCCGTGGGCCAGCGCCTGGTGGAGGCCTACTCGATCGCCGGCAAGCAGGAGCGCGAGGACGCCACCGACGCCCTGCACCAGTCCGTCCTGGAGGAGCTGACCGGTGAGGGCAAGCCCTTCGCCGAGCGCGCCGACGAGGTCAACGACGCCTACCAGGCCCTGACCAAGCACACCGTGCGCCAGCGCGTGCTCTCCGAGAACGTGCGCATCGACGGCCGCGGCCCCCGCGACATCCGCGAGCTGACCGCCATGGTGGAGATCCTGCCGCGCGTGCATGGCTCGGCGATCTTCCAGCGCGGCGAGACCCAGATCATGGGCGTCACCACGCTGAACATGCTCAAGCTCGAGCAGCAGATCGACTCGCTGTCGCCGGTGAAGTCCAAGCGCTACATGCACCACTACAACTTCCCGCCGTACTCCACCGGAGAGACCGGCCGCGTGGGCTCGCCCAAGCGCCGCGAGATCGGCCACGGCGCTCTGGCCGAGCGCGCACTGGCCCCCGTGATCCCGTCGCGCGAGGAGTTCCCCTACGCGATCCGCCAGGTCTCCGAGGCCCTGAGCTCCAACGGCTCGACCTCCATGGGCTCGGTCTGCGCCTCGACCCTGTCGCTGCTCAACGCCGGCGTGCCGCTGCGCGCCCCCGTGGCCGGCATCGCCATGGGCCTGATCACCGGCGAGGTCGACGGCAAGCCGGCCAGCGTCGCGCTGACCGACATCCTGGGCGCGGAGGACGCGCTCGGCGACATGGACTTCAAGGTCGCCGGCACCTCCGAGTTCGTCACGGCCATCCAGCTGGACACCAAGCTCGACGGCATCGACGCCGAGGTCCTGGGCGCCGCCCTGGCCCAGGCCCGCGATGCCCGCCTGGCCATCCTCAACGTGATCGCCTCCGCGATCGATGCACCGGACGAGATGTCCGACTACGCCCCGCGGATCATCACGGTCAACGTGCCCGTCTCCAAGATCGGCGAGGTCATCGGCCCCAAGGGCAAGATGATCAACCAGATCCAGGAGGACACCGGCGCGGACATCTCCATCGAGGACGACGGCACCGTGTTCATCGGCGCCGTGGACGGCCCCTCGGCCGAGGCCGCGCGCTCGGCTATCAACGCGATCGCCAACCCGCAGGTCCCCGAGGTGGGGGAGCGCTACCTGGGCACGGTCGTGAAGACCACGACCTTCGGCGCCTTCGTCTCGCTGACCCCGGGCCGCGACGGCCTCCTGCACGTCACCGAGCTGCGCAAGCTCAACGACGGCAAGCGCGTCAACGACGTCGAGGACGTCGTGGGCGTGGGCCAGCAGGTCCAGGTCGAGATCACCAAGGTCGATGATCGCGGCAAGCTCTCGCTCTCGCCGGTCGTGGCCGACGACGCCGCCGCGGAGGCGGACGAGGACTCCGCCGCCGAGTGATCCCTCCACCGGCTCGCACCTGAGCCGCACGAGGCCCCGGGCCCCGCATCCGCCGTGGATGCGGGGTCCGACCCGTCTGAGCCCCTCGCGGGAGGCATGTCTCCGGGTGGCGTGCGGACTCGGGATCCGGGGTACGGTCGAGGCGGGCCTGATGCTGAGGCAACGGGCCGTCTCCCCTTGTCGGCGCCTTCCGCACGTGACAGCGAATGCCTTGTCCGCACACACCTCAGACAGCCGTCCGCCTCAGGACGGGGCCAGCGGCGCGGCGGAATCGGCCTCCGTGGCGGGCGTCCTCGTCGTCCTGCTGTCCACCGCCTTCGTGATGATGCTCAACGAGACCACGGTGGCCGTGGCCCTGCCGGCGATCATGGGCGAGTTCCACGTCTCCGCGGCCACCGCCCAGTGGCTGCTCACCGGTTTCATGCTGACGATGGCCGTCGTCATGCCCACCACGGGCTGGATGCTCGAGCGGTTCTCGACCCGGCCGGTCTTCATCGTCGCCGTCGCCGCGTTCCTGCTCGGCACCCTGCTGGCCGCGCTGGCGCCGTGGTTCGGGGTCCTGCTGCTCGGGCGGCTCTTCCAGGGCGCGGGCACGGCCGTGGTGCTGCCCCTGATGATGGCGGTGACCATGACCCTGGTGGCCGCCTCGGGCCTGCTGGGCCTGGCCAGGCTGCGCAATGTGGGGACCCCGCGCCGTCTGCCGCTGGATGTGGTCTCCGTGGTGCTCTCCGTCCTGGCCTTCGGGGGCCTGATCTACGGCCTGAGCTCGATCGGGCAGATCCTCGCCGGCGGCTCGGCCGCGGTCGTCGCGCTGAGCGTGACGGGCGTCGGGGCCGTGGCGCTGGTGCTGTTCGCGCTTCGGCAGATCCGCCGGGCCCGGCCCGGAGAGGTCCTGTCGGCCTTCCTCACCAGTGCCGGGCTGGTGGGCATCGCCCTGGTGCTCTCCCTGTTCATCCGGGCCCCCAGATCGGGGTCCCGGACCGAGATCGAGGGCTGAGCCGGCAGTTGGCCGCCCCGAGAGCCTGGTCCTAGACTCGACGGGTTCCCGAGAGGAGCCGCGGCTGCGGCCCCCGGGGCCATCCCTCATCGCCGTCAGGAGTCGAGCCCCCACATGTCGTACGCGCTGGAGCTGCGCCCGCAGGACCCCGCCGGTACGCACTCGCCCGAGCTGGTCTGGTCCGGCGACGGTGGTGCCGCCGTGCGCCGCACCGTCCTGCCCAACGGCGTGCGGATCCTCACCGAGTCCATGCCTGGGCTGCTCTCTGCCTCCGTGGGCTTCTGGGTGGGGGTGGGCTCGCGCGACGAGCAGCCAGGTCACCTGGGCTCCACGCACTTCCTCGAGCACCTGCTGTTCAAGGGGACCGCCCGGCGCAGCGCGCTGCAGATCGCGGAGGCCTTCGACGAGGTCGGCGGCGAGTCGAACGCCGCCACAGCCAAGGAGTCCACGTGCTACTACGCGCGGGTGCTCTCCGAGGACCTGCCCATGGCGATCGACGTCCTCGCGGACATGGTCACCGCGCCGCTGCTGGAGACCGATGAGCTCGAGCGCGAGCGCGGGGTCATCCTCGAGGAGCTGGCCATGGACCAGGACGACCCCACGGACGTGGCCTTCGAGCACTTCGTCGAGCACGTTCTGCACGGCAATCCGCTCTCGCGCCCCATCGGGGGCACGCCCGAGGAGATCACCGGGGTGGCCCGCCAGCGCGTGCTCGAGCACTGGCAGGAGCACTACCGCCCGGAGAACCTCGTGGTCACCGCCGCCGGCGGCCTGGATCACGACCGCGTGGTCGAGGAGGTGCGCGAGCGCCTGGCCCGCGCCGGCTGGGACCCCGAGGCTCCCGGCCGTCCGCGGGCCCGTCGTTCGGGGCAGCCCGACGGCCTGGCACAGCTGAGCCCCGAGTGGGGCCGTCACCTGCTGCACCGCCCGGTCGAGCAGTCCAATGTGGTGATCGGGCGCCCCGGCCTGGTCACCGGCGACGAGCGCCGTTACGTCATGACCGTGCTCAACGCCGCGCTGGGCGGGGGCATGTCGTCGCGGCTGTTCCAGGAGATCCGGGAGAAGCGCGGGCTGGCCTACAGCACGTTCTCCTTCTCCGGCTCCTACTCGGATGCGGGATACTTCGGGATGTACGCCGGCTGCGCGCCCGCGCGCACCGACGAGGTGCTGGAGCTGATGCAGGCCCAGCTCCAGGAGCTGGCCGCCGACGGCCCGGGGGAGCGCGAGCTGGCCAAGGTCGTCGGGCAGCTGGCCGGCGGGACCGTCATGGCGCTGGAGGACTCCGGTTCGCGCATGAGCCGCCTGGGCTCGGCGGAGCTGGGCATCGGCGAGTTCGTGGATCTCGAGGAGACCATGAACCGGGTCCGCTCCGTGACCGCGCAGGACGTCCAGCGCCTGGCCGCTGAGCTCGCGGAGGGCCCCGCCGTCGTGCAGGTCGTGCAGCCCCCCGACGGGCAGTGAGCCCCCGGGCAGGCGCCCGCCCGCACGGCATGCGGGACGATCACCATCCGAGCCGCCGATCGGCGGCGCAGCGAAGGAGCACAGCATGAGCGAGAACACTGCGAGCGGACTGCGCGTGGCCGTCCTGGGCGCCCACGGGCGCATGGGCTCGGAGGCCGTGAAGGCCGTCGAGGCCGCCGAGGGACTGGACCTCGTGGCGGCCATCGATCACAGCGACAGCCTGCAGGGGCTCGTGGATGCGCAGGCGGAGGTCCTGATCGACCTGACGGTGCCCGCGGCCTCGGAGGACAACGTCCGCTTCGGCGTGGAGCACGGCATCCACTGCGTCGTGGGCACGACCGGATGGGACGACGAGAAACTGGCCCGCCTGGAGCAGCTGCTGGGCGAGCACCCGGAGGTGGGCGTGCTGATCGCCCCGAACTTCTCGATCGGCGCGGTGCTGGCCATGCGCTTCTCGGCTCAGGCGGCTCGGTTCTTCGAATCGGCAGAGATCGTGGAGCTGCACCACCCGGACAAGGTCGACGCCCCGTCGGGCACCGCGGCGCGGACGGCCGCGCTGATGGCCGCCGAGCGGGAGGAGGCCGGTGTGCCCGTCTCCCCGGATGCCACCCAGACCGATCCCACGGGCGCTCGCGGGGGCGTCGTGGACGGCATCCACGTCCACTCGGTGCGCCTGCGCGGACTGGTCGCGCACCAGGAGACGCTGCTGGGCTCCGTGGGGGAGCAGCTGAGCATCCGCCACGACTCGTTCGACCGCGTGTCCTTCATGTCCGGCGTGCTGCTGGGCGTGCGCACCGTCGGGCAGCGCCCGGGGCTGACCCACGGGCTCGACGGCTACCTGGATCTGGACGCGTGAGCGCTGAGGGCGTCCGGCAGTCGCGGAGTCCGCTGCGGCGGCTGGGCTGGGTGGTGCTCGCCGCAGCGCTGCTGAGCCTGCTGCTGCTCCCGCTGCCGAGCGCGTCCAAGGTCTGGATCCTGGTGGTCGTGGCCTTCGCGGGCGTGTTCACGCTGCTCGAGGCTCGCGCCCAGGGCAAGGCGCTGGCCGCGATCATGGCAGCGCTGCTGGCCCTGTATCTGGGACTGAGCCTGCAGCGGGCGTGGATCCTGCTGAGCTCGGACGTGCTGGTCTCCAAGCTGCTCGCCGTCGGGATGATCGTCCTGCCCGTGCTCGGCGTGTGGGCGCTGGTCCGCGAGGTCGTCTTCGGATCCCGGCTAGAGGGCCTCGGCCGTCGTCTGGAGGCGGAGGGCGGACTGCCCGAGGACCTGCCGCGGCGCCCCAGCGGGCGGATCGTGCGCGAGGCCGCAGACAAGGACTTCGAGCGCTGGGCGCAGGAGGCCGAAGCCGCGCCCGGGGACTGGCGAAGCTGGTACCGGCTCGGCCTGGCCTACAGCGCCTCGGGGGACACTGCGCGCGCACGCCGGTGCATGCGCGATGCCGTGGCTCTGTCGCGAGGGCGCGCCCCGCGCGGCCCTGCCAGCACCGGTGACTGACGGAGACGGTAGGGTGGTCGCATGAGTGCGCACCACGACAAGCCCCTGTTCGGAACCCTGCTCACCGCCATGGTGACTCCGTTCCGCGCCGATGGTTCCGTGGATCTGGACTCCACCGCAGCGCTCGCGCAGCGCCTGGTGGACCAGGGCTGCGACGGCCTGGTGGTCGGCGGCACCACCGGGGAGTACTCGACCATGACGGATGACGAGCACGAGGCGGTCTTCCGCGCCGTGCGCGAGGCCGTCGGCGATCGGGCCGCCCTGGTGGCCGGTGCGGGGTCCAACGACACCGCGCACACCATGCACCTGTCCGAGCAGGCCCAGAAGGCCGGCATGGACGGGCTGCTGATCGTCACCCCGTACTACAACAAGCCCACGCAGGCCGGCGTCGTCGCGCATTTCGAGAAGGTCGCCGACTCCGTCGAGCTGCCGATCATGCTCTACGACATCCCCGGCCGCACGGGCATTCCACTGTCGGCGGACACGCTGATCCGGCTGGGCGAGCACCCCAGAATCGTCGCGGTCAAGGACGCCAAGGCGGATCTCACGGAGGCCACGCGCGTCATGGCCGAGTCCGATCTGCTGTTCTACTCCGGCGACGACGGCCTGACCGTCCCGTGGATGGCCATCGGCGCCGTGGGCCTGGTCGGCGTGACCTCGCACGTGGACACCCCGCGCTTCCGCCGGATGATCGATGCCATGCGCAGCGATGACCTGGCCACGGCCCGCGGCCTGGCCTACGAGCTGGAGCCCGTGGTCCGCGCGACCATGACCCACGTGCCCGGCGCAGTGGCCGCCAAGCAGATCCTGCACTGGCAGGGCGTGCTGCCCGGGCACACCGTGCGCCTGCCGTACGTCGAGGCCACCCAGGACGAGCTCGCCGTCATGCGCGCTGACCTGGAGGGCAGCGTCGTCCAGGACACGATCGGCGCCTGAGCCGTGCCTGCCGCTGCGCTGCAGCGAGTCGACGGCGCAGCCTGTCGGCGAACCGCGCTCCGCACCGCCCCGTCCTCGGGCGGCGGAGCGCGGACCCATGACATGAACAACTGAATGACCAGCAGCGCGAGATCGCGCTGACAACCGCACATGAAAGGGGTCACATGGTCCACTGGATCGAAGACCTGAAGGCACCGCCGTCCCTGTCCAAGGACACCCTGCGAGTCACCCCGCTGGGCGGCCTGGGCGAGGTCGGACGCAACATGACCGTGTTCGAGATCAACGGCCAGCTGCTGATCGTCGACTGCGGCGTGCTCTTCCCCGAGGAGCACCAGCCCGGCGTGGATCTGATCCTGCCGGACATCTCCCAGATCGAGGACCGCCTGGACGACGTCGTCGCGGTCGTGCTGACGCACGGCCACGAGGACCACATCGGCGCGATCCCGTACCTGCTCAAGCGCCGCCCGGACATCCCCCTGCTCGGCTCGCAGCTGACCCTGGCCCTGGTCGAGGCCAAGCTGCAGGAGCACCGCATCAAGCCGTTCATGCTCACCGTCCGCGAGGGCCAGGTGGAGAAGCTGGGCGAGTTCGAGTGCGAGTTCGTCGCCGTGAACCACTCCATCCCGGACGCCCTGGCCGTTTTCATGCGGACCAAGGGCGGCACGGTGCTGCACACGGGCGACTTCAAGATGGACCAGCTTCCTCTCGACGGCCGCATCACCGACCTGCGCCACTTCGCCCGCCTGGGAGAGGAGGGCGTGGACCTGTTCCTGACCGACTCGACCAACGCCGAGGTCCCGGGCTTCACGCCCACCGAGAAGGACATCGGGCCGGTGCTCTCCGGCGTCATCGCCAAGTCGACCCAGAAGGTCGTCGTCGCGTCGTTCTCCTCGCACGTCCACCGCGTGCAGCAGGTGCTCGACGCCGCCGTCGCGGCCAACCGCAAGGTCGTGCTGATGGGCCGGTCCATGGTGCGCAACATGGGCATCGCCGAGGAGCTCGGCTACCTGGACGTGCCCAAGGGCGTGCTGGTCGATCAGAAGAAGATCGACAACTACCGCGACGACGACATCGTCGTGATGTGCACCGGCTCCCAGGGCGAGCCCATGGCGGCGCTGTCGCGCATGGCCCGCGGCGATCACCGGGTGCAGCTGCAGGAGGGCGACACCGTCATCCTCGCCTCGTCGCTGATCCCGGGCAACGAGAACTCCGTGTTCCGCATCATCAACAGCCTCATGCGCATGGGCGCTCATGTGGTGCACAAGTCCAACGCCAAGGTCCACGTCTCCGGGCACGCCTCGGCAGGCGAGCTGCTGTACTGCTACAACATCGTCGAGCCCGAGCAGGTCATGCCGGTGCACGGCGAGGTCCGCCACCTCATGGCCAACGGCGAGCTCGCCGAGGCCACCGGCGTGCCGCCGGAGAACGTGCTGCTGATCGAGAACGGCACCAGCGTGGATATGAAGCAGGGCCGAGCGCGCATCGCCGGTCGCCGCGACATCAAGTTCGTCTACGTCGACGGCTCGTCGGTGGGCATGATCACCGAGGACGACCTCCAGGACCGCATCGTGCTCGGCGAGGAGGGCTTCGTCTCGATCGTCGTCGTGATCGACCGCAAGTCCAAGTCCGTCGTCACCGGCCCGGACGTCCACGCCCGCGGCGTGGCCGAGAACGATCGCGTGTTCGACGAGATCAAGCCCAAGATCACCGCCGCGATCGAGGACGCCCTCAAGGACAAGCGCGAGCACACCACGCACCAGCTGCAGCAGACGGTGCGCCGCACGATCGGCCCGTGGGTGGGGCGCAAGCTGCGCCGCAAGCCCATGATCGTCCCGGTCGTGCTGGAGGCGGACCGGAGCTGATCCCGGCCGCCGCCCCGTGATCACCGGGCGGTCAGGCCACACCGCGGCCCGCAGACGAGCCATCGTCTGCGGGCCGTCGACTACCCTGGGGGCCATGGCGACTCGTACTTCCCCCGCCCGCAAGGGCGCCTCGACGTCGCGCGGCTCTGGCTCCAGGCCCAAGAGCGGATCCTCCAAGTCCCCCCGCGCCACGTCCTCCAGCTCCCGCGCAGCAGGCCCCGGCGCCGGCGAGCGCATCCTCGATGCCCTCCTCGGGCTCTGGCTGTGGTGCGCCCACCTGGTCGGCGGCGCCGTGCGCCGCATCGGCACCGTGCGCACCGATATGGAGCCCCAGGACCGTCGCGACGGCGGGGCCCTGGTGCTGCTGTGCCTGGCCGCGGCGATCGCCGTGGTCGAGTGGTGGAGCCTCTACGACTCCGGCGTGCCCGTGCTGGGTGCCGCCGCCTCGGGCATCCACGTGGTGGTCGCCGGGCTGATCGGCTGGGCGGCTCTCGTGCTGCCGCTGGCTCTGGGCGGCTTCGCCCTGCGGATCTTCCGCCGTCCCGCGCCCACCCCGCCGAACAACCGGATCGCGCTGGGCCTGAGCCTGGCGCTGCTGGCGGCCAGCGGGATCGCCCACGTGCTGGGCGGCTCGCCGGGCGTCGCGGATTCCTTCCAGGCCCGCCTCACCGCCGGCGGAGCCATCGGCTACCTGATGGCCGGCCCGCTGGGCGGGGTCATCACGCCCTTGGGCGCCGCGATCGTCTGCGCGCTGCTGCTGGCGATCTGCGTCCTGATCATCACCGGGACCCCGCTGTCGCAGATCGGCCCGCGCCTGGGCGCAGCCTGGCGGACTCTGGTGGGGGAGTCGGAGCCCCACAGGCGTGCGGGCACCGACCTCTCGGCGCAGGAGCACGACCGCTCCTACCTCGATGACCGCCAGTCCGAGCCCGAGTCCCGTGCGGCCCGCCGAGCTCGCAAGCGGCAGGAGAAGCAGGACGCGCAGCGCCGAGCCGAGCTGGACTCCTACCACGGCGACGAGGCCTTCGAGACGGCCGTGCTGCCGGACGGTCCCGAGGGGCAGGAGGCCGAGCAGCAGCCCCGACGTTCGAGCCGTCGCCCAGCGGCGCGGGACACGGGCGAGAGCTTCGTCTACGACGTCGAGTCCGGAGAGGCGCCGAGCCCCCAGGAGGATTCCTCGGCCGCGGCTGCCGCTTCCCAGGAGGAGCGCCCGCGTCCGGGGCAGAAGCGCCCCACCCGCGATCAGGAGGCCGCGCGCAGACTGCTGGCGGAGCAGGGACTCGAGCCCGGCGGCGCGGCGGCCTCCGCCGCCTCGGACACCGTGGCCGGCTCCGGCTCCTCCGCGCTCGTGGACGACCAGGGCCTCGACGAGCACGAGCCCGTCATGGGCCGAGCGGTCGTGCGCCGGGCGGAGACTCCGGTCGAGCCCATCCCGGCGCGCACCGAGCAGCTGCAGCTCGAGGGCGATGTCGCCTACACGCTTCCGGACCCGTCCTCGCTCGTGCTGGGCCCGCCGTCCAAGGAGCGCTCGGAGGCCAACGACGCCGTCGTGGCCGCGCTGACCAGCGTGCTGGAGCAGTTCAAGGTCGACGCCGAGGTCACCGGGTTCTCCCGAGGCCCCACGGTCACCCGCTACGAGATCGAGCTGGGTGCCGGCACCAAGGTCGAGCGCGTCACGGCGCTGTCCAAGAACATCTCCTATGCGGTCGCCTCGGCGGACGTGCGCATCCTCTCGCCGATCCCCGGCAAGTCCGCCATCGGCATCGAGATCCCGAACACCGACCGCGAGACCGTCGCCCTGGGCGACGTCCTGCGCTCGCAGGCCGCGCGCAAGAACGATCACCCCATGGTCATGGGCGTGGGCAAGGACGTCGAGGGCGGCTTCGTCGTGGCGAACCTGGCCAAGATGCCGCACATGCTCGTGGCCGGTGCCACCGGCGCGGGCAAGTCGTCGTTCGTGAACTCCATGATCGTCTCGCTGCTCATGCGGGCCACCCCGGATGAGGTCCGCCTGGTGATGGTCGACCCCAAGCGCGTGGAGCTGACCGCCTACGAGGGCGTGCCGCACCTGATCACCCCGATCATCACGAACCCCAAGAAGGCCGCCGAGGCGCTGCAGTGGGTCGTGCGGGAGATGGATGCCCGCTACGACGACCTCTCGCGCTACGGCTACAAGCACATCGACGACTTCAACAAGGGCGTGCGCGCGGGCAAGGTCCAGCCCGAGCCGGGCTCCAAGCGCGTCATCCGCCCGTACCCCTACCTGCTGGTGATCGTGGACGAGCTCGCGGACCTGATGATGGTCGCTCCTCGCGATGTCGAGGACTCGATCGTGCGCATCACCCAGCTGGCGCGCGCGGCCGGCATCCACCTGGTGCTGGCCACCCAGCGCCCGTCGGTGGATGTGGTCACGGGCCTGATCAAGGCCAACGTGCCCTCGCGCATGGCGTTCGCGACCTCCTCGGTCACGGATTCCCGCGTGGTCCTGGACCAGCCCGGTGCGGAGAAGCTGATCGGACAGGGCGACGCCCTGTTCCTGCCTATGGGCGCCTCCAAGCCCATGCGCGTGCAGGGCGCGTGGGTCGCGGAGTCCGAGATCCACGACGTCGTCGAGCACGTGAAGTCGCAGATGCAGACGCACTACCGCGACGACGTCATCCAGGAGCAGCCCAAGAAGCAGATCGACGAGGACATCGGGGACGATCTGGACGTCCTGCTGCAGGCGGTCGAGCTCGTGGTCACCACGCAGTTCGGCTCGACCTCCATGCTGCAGCGCAAGCTGCGCGTGGGCTTCGCCAAGGCCGGACGGCTCATGGACCTGATGGAGTCCCGCGGGGTGGTGGGCCCGTCGGAGGGCTCCAAGGCCCGCGACGTCCTGGTGGGTCCGGACGACCTGGCCGCCACCCTGGCCGTCATCCGCGGCGAGGAGCCCCCCACCGCGGCCGAGCCCGCCCCGGCGCATCCGCATCAGGGCACCGGCGGCTCCGGTGAGATCGCGTCCTCCGGCGTCGACGCCCTGGACGACTCGGACGTCGAGGCCGCCGCCGAGTACCACGACGACGCGGACGAGGAGTCCAGCCAGGACGCCTGGCAGCTCACCGGCCGCTGAGCCGAGCCTCCGGCGCTGTGCCGTCCGCGACGACGACGCGCCGGAGGCCTCATCGCACGCAGACCGACGCGGCGCATCGCGCGCCGCAGGACAGGAGCACTTCATGACCGCAGCGGCCGATCAGGGCGGACGCCCCGCTCCGTCCAACTGGAACCTGCCCAATGCGCTGACCACGCTGCGGATCGTCATGGTCCCGTTCTTCGTGTGGTTCGCCGTGCTAGGCGGCTCGTTCGGCGAGGCCTCGCTGGGGTGGCGCTGGGCGGCCGTGGGCGTGTTCGGCCTGGCCATGTTCACCGACAAGCTCGACGGCGACATCGCCCGCGCCCGCGGGCTGATCACCTCGTTCGGCAAGATCGCCGATCCGATCGCGGACAAGCTGCTCACGGGGGCCGCGTTCATCGTCCTGTCGGCCATGGGCGAGCTGTGGTGGTGGGTCACGATCGTGATCCTGGTCCGCGAGTGGGGCATCACCGTCATGCGCTTCGCCGTGATCCGCTACGGCGTGATGGCCGCCTCGAAGGGCGGCAAGCTCAAGACCGTCCTGCAGACCATCGCGCTGCTGTTCCTGCTCATCCCGCTCGTTCCCGTGGTGGGTCAGTGGTGGCCCTGGATCGGCTGGTTCTTCATGGGCCTGGCCACGATCGTCACCGTGGTCACCGGCGTGGACTACCTGGTGAAGGCGTACCAGCTGCGCCGCGATTGCCTGGCGGCCGGCAAGCCCGTGGACAACAGCTGATGAGCGACCCCAGGGAATCGCCCGTGGACACGGCGAACACGACGAGCGGCACCGCCGCGGACGGCGCGCGTCCGTCGGGGGCCGATGAGGCTCTGGCCGAGGAGACCGTCGAATCGCTGGCCTCCCGTGCGGTGCGCGCGGCCTCGGCGGCCGGGCTGAGCCTGGGCACCGCCGAGTCGCTGACCGGGGGCGCCCTGGCCGCCGCGATCGTCTCCGTCCCCGGGGCCTCGGCGGCCTTCGAGGGCTCGGTCGTGTCCTACTCGCACGCGGTCAAGCAGCGGGTGCTGGGCGTGGAGGCGCAGCTGCTCGAGCGCACCGGGGCCGTCAGCGCCGAGGTGGCCGAGGCGATGGCTTCCGGCGCGCGGACCGCGCTGGGCATCGACGTCGCCGTGTCCACCACCGGAGTGGCCGGGCCGGAGCCGCACGACGGGCAGCCCGTGGGGACGGTGTGGCTCGGTGCCGCCGGTCCTCGCGGGCTCAGCTCCCGGCTGCTGCGGCTCGAGGGCGATCGGGAGCAGATCCGCCGCCTGAGCGTGCGGGCCGCCCTGGAGATGCTCGTGGAGATCCTGGGCGCCTCCCAGTGAACTCCTAGCCGAACGGCCGTCGAGCACGGAACAATGGAGTCCTGTCGGCGGTTGCACCCACCGACGGCCCAGAGAGGGCCATCCGGGCCCGGTCAGCGACCGGTTCGGACAACGCGGAGGCCTCGTCCTCTGCACGACCGAGGAGCCACATCATCACCACCACCAAGACCCCTGTGTCCGTCAACGGAATCATTCGCTGGAAGGACATGGACCAGACTTCGGCGCGGAAGACGGAGGCCGCTGAGCCCCGTCCCGTCGTGCTGCGTCAGGAGATCGGTGAGGTCCTGCGCTCGATCCGTCAGCGGCAGGGCCGCACTCTGCGCGAGGTCTCGCACTCCGCGCGCGTCTCGCTCGGCTACCTGTCGGAGGTGGAGCGCGGGCAGAAGGAGGCGTCCTCCGAGCTGCTCGCCTCGATCTGCGCCGCACTCGACATCCCCGTGTCGGCCATGCTGCGCGAGGTCGCCGATCACATCGCCGAGCTCGAGGGCAACTTCGCCCCGGACACGGTGCCGGCGGAGCTGCACGAGGAGTTCGGCTCGAGCTTCGCGGGGACCGTCCAGGCCTCCTGAGGCCCAGCGCCTCCCGCGGCGACCCGACTGGTCGCCGCCCCATGACCAGCTGCAGGGCCCGGTGCCGACAACGGCGCCGGGCCCTGCGCCGTGCCGGACCCGTCGGCTGTCCGGCTCGGATCCGATCTGAAGAGGAGCGATCGCCCGCATGCGCGTGAGCAGGTTCAACGAGATGGTCGTCCACGAGTTCGGACAGGCGCAGGGCCGGATCCTGGTGCGCGACACCGTGCTGGGGGAGCTCGGCCACCGAACCGCCGAGCAGGCACTGGCCGACGGCGAGGATCCCAAGCTCGTCTGGTTCGCGCTGTGCCGCGAGCAGCAGGTCCCCGAGTCCCGGCAGTGGGGACCGGACCGGGAGCCGCGCTCCTGAAGCGGACCCGTCGCGACACGCGCAGGTCCGCTGCATTCGAAGAGGTGTTCGAATCGGCTATCGTGGGGCCTGCGCCCGCAGGGTCGCCGCCTCCGGCCGCATCTCGGTGTGCTGAGGCGGCGCCGGCGGGCCCCGCAGGCTCCACAGCTGCTGGTCGCAGGCCCCTTCGGGACGGCTGATCGGCAGCCCCCACGGTCCGTCTTGTGCTGTCGGACCCCGTCCATACGTTGGTGCGCAGCAGCACCGTCGGGCCCCTCATCGAGCGGACCCGCCCCCACGATCCACGCGAGGTGAATGATGGCTCCCAAGAAGTCCGCAGCTTCGGCTGCCTCCGGCGGCTCGGACCGCGAGCAGGCGCTCGAGACCGTCCTGGCCCAGATCGACAAGAGCTACGGCAAGGGCTCGGTCATGAAGCTGGGCGAGCGCCCGGCGCAGAAGGTGGAGGTCATCCCCACCGGCTCGATCGCCCTGGACGTGGCCCTCGGCACCGGCGGCTTCCCGCGCGGACGCGTCGTGGAGATCTACGGCCCGGAGTCCTCCGGCAAGACCACGGTGGCCCTGCACGCGGTGGCCAGCGTCCAGCGCGCCGGCGGCATCGCGGCCTTCATCGATGCCGAGCACGCCCTGGACCCGGTCTACGCCCAGAAGCTCGGCGTGGACATCGACAACCTCCTGGTCTCCCAGCCGGACACCGGCGAGCAGGCGCTCGAGATCATGGACATGCTGGTCGGCTCCGGCTCGATCGACATCGTCGTGGTGGACTCCGTGGCGGCGCTGGTGCCCAAGGCGGAGATCGAGGGTGAGATGGGCGATTCGCACGTGGGCCTGCAGGCCCGCCTGATGTCGCAGGCGCTGCGCAAGATCACCGGTCGCCTGTCCAATTCGAACACCACCGCGATCTTCATCAACCAGCTGCGCGAGAAGATCGGCGTCATGTTCGGCTCGCCGGAGACCACCACGGGCGGCAAGGCGCTGAAGTTCTACGCCTCCGTGCGCGTGGACGTGCGCCGCATCGAGACCCTCAAGGACGGTGCGAACCCCGTGGGCAACCGCACCCGCGCCAAGATCGTCAAGAACAAGATGGCCCCGCCGTTCAAGCAGGCCGAGTTCGACATCCTCTACGGCCAGGGCATCTCCACCGAGGGCGGCCTGATCGACCTGGGCGTGGAGCAGGGCATCGTCAAGAAGTCCGGCGCCTGGTACACGTACGAGGGCGACCAGCTCGGACAGGGCAAGGAGAACTCGCGCCGGTTCCTCAAGGACAACCCGGAGCTGGCCGAGGAGATCGAGCAGCGCCTGCTGGTCAAGCTCGGCATCGTCGAGGACCCGAACGAGGAGGTCGACCAGGAGGCGATCGCCACCGCGGGCATCGATGCCCCGCTGGGCGGCGACTCCGAGAAGGCCCCGGCGGACGCCGCCTTCTGAGCGGCTGCCGACCTGATGCGCTGAGCCAGCCCCCGCCGCCCGCTCGGGCAGCGGGGGCTGCTCGCCTCAGATCCGAGCTCGTGCCTGTCCACAGCGCGATGACGGTGCTGCGCCAGGCCCCAGCCCGCTGACCGGAGATCGCACGGGCCAGAGACCCATCTGACCGGAGATCGCACGGGCCAGAGACCCTGCAGACCAGAGACACAGCTCAGGAGCGCCGATTTTCGTGGACCCAGACGACCTGCCCGTGCAGGACAGCGACCAGCTGCCGCAGGACACGCTGGCGGATGAGCTCGGCGAGTCGGACTACGACCGCCGCCGTCTCAGAGCCCAGCAGCGCGCCCGCCGCATGGGGCGTGCCGTGCGCAGCGACCGCGACATGCCCTCGGATCCCACGGAGGCCGCTGAGCAGCAGGAGCAGCTGCATGAGACGGCGCGCGCCATCGTGCTGCGCCAGCTCACCGCCTCGGCCAAGTCGCGCCAGCAGCTCGAGGACAAGCTCGCGGACAAGGACATCCCGGAGTCCGTGGCACGGGCGGTGCTCGATCGCTTCGAGCAGGTCGAGCTCGTGGACGATCAGGCCTTCGCGCAGTCCTACGTCCGGCAGCGGGCGGAGACCCGCAAGCTGGCCCGCCCGGCCCTGCGCATGGAGCTGCAGCGCAAGGGCGTGGACCGGGACCTCGTCGAGCAGGCCCTCGCCCAGCGCACCGATGACGACGAGCGGGCGGATGCCGTGGAGCTCACGCGCCGCAAGCTGCCGTCGGGTCCGGCGCTTCAGGCGCAGCTGGCAGATCGCGAGGCCAAGCAGAAGCTCATCCGCCGCATGGTCTCCGCCCTGGCGCGCAAGGGCTACGCCCCGGGGCTGGCCTTCGAGGTCGTGCGCGGCGTGCTGGACGACCACGGCGCCGGCGATGACGGCCTGCTCGAGGAGCCGGAGAGCCTCTGAGGAGGAGGGCCTCGGCTCGGGTGCAACGGGGGAGCGGGAGATTTGACCGGCTCACTATCCTTGTCGCGTGACTCCCCGCCTCGATACCGCCCAGACCGGCCCCTCCACGCTCGCCCCCGAGATCCCCGTGCTCGAGGCGCCGCGCTCCTATGAGGTGCGCACCTTCGGCTGCCAGATGAACGTCCACGACTCCGAGCGGATCTCCGGGATGCTCGAGACCGCCGGCTACGTCCCCGCCCAGCCGGAGGACGAGCCGGATCTCATCGTGTTCAACACCTGCGCGGTGCGCGAGAACGCCGACAACAAGCTCTACGGCAACCTCTCCCAGCTCGTCGGACCCAAGAAGCGCAACGAGCGCATGCAGGTGGCTGTGGGCGGATGCCTGGCGCAGAAGGACCAGGATCGGATCCTGGAGACCTCTCCGGTCGTCGACGTCGTGTTCGGAACCCACAACATCGGCTCCCTGCCGACCCTGCTCGAGCGCGCTCGGCACAACGAGGACGCGCAGATCGAGATCCTCGAGTCGCTGGAGACCTTCCCGTCGGCGCTGCCGACCAAGCGGGACCAGGCCTACGCGGGCTGGGTCTCGATCTCGGTGGGCTGCAACAACACGTGCACGTTCTGCATCGTGCCGTTGCTGCGCGGCAAGGAGGAGGACCGTCGGCCCGGCGACATCCTGGCCGAGGTCCAGGCGCTCGTGGATCAGGGCGCGGTCGAGGTCACCCTGCTGGGGCAGAACGTGAACTCCTACGGCGTCTCCTTCGGCGACCGCCAGGCCTTCTCCAAGCTGCTGCGCGCCTGCGGGCAGATCGAGGGGCTGGAGCGCGTGCGCTTCACCTCCCCGCATCCGGCCGCCTTCACCGACGACGTCATCGACGCCATGGCCGAGACCCCCAATGTCATGCCGCAGCTGCACATGCCGCTGCAGTCCGGGTCGGATCGGGTGCTCAAGGACATGCGCCGGTCCTACCGCTCCGCCAGGTTCCTGCGGATCCTGGAGAAGGTCCGCGAGCAGATCCCGCACGCTGCGATCACCACCGACATCATCGTGGGCTTCCCTGGTGAGACCGAGGAGGACTTCCAGGACACTCTCGACGTCGTCGAGCGCTCCCGGTTCTCCTCGGCCTTCACCTTCCAGTACTCCGTGCGCCCGGGCACTCCGGCAGGAGAGCGCGAGGACCAGCTGCCCAAGGAGGTCGTCCAGCACCGCTACGAGCGCCTGGTGGCCCTGCAGGACCGGATCGCCGCCGAGGAGAACGAGCAGCTGGTGGGCCGCACCCTCGAGCTGCTGGTCACCGCGGACACGGGGCGCAAGTCCGAGGCCACCCACCGCCTCTCGGGGCGCGCACCCGACCAGCGCCTAGTCCACTTCTCGGTGCCCGAGGGCGAGCAGGCCCCGCGCCCGGGTGACTTCGTGACCGTGCCCGTGACCCGGGCGGCCGCCTATCACCTGATCGCCGATCCGCAGCCAGGCCAGTACCGGCTGCGCCGCTCGCGCGGCGGGGATGCCTGGGAGCGCGAGCAGGCCGCCTCCTGCGCAGCGCCGAGCGGCGGTGCCGCCGGCGGCGCGGGCGGTGCGGTGAGCCTCGGCATGCCGTCACTGCCCGTGCGCGGAGCGTGAGCGCAGCGCCTCAGGTCCCGGCGGGCCAGATGCCGGTCGTCGGGATCGTCGGGCCCACCGGGACCGGCAAGTCGGACCTGGCGATCGCCCTGGCCCAGCGCCTGGACGGGGAGGTCGTCAACGCCGACTCCATGCAGTTCTACCGAGGCATGGACATCGGCACCGCCAAGGTCACGGAGGCTCAGCGCCGGGGGGTCCCGCACCATCTCCTGGACATCCTGGACGTGCACCAGGAGGCCTCGGTGGCCCGCTTCCAGCGCGCAGCCCGGGAGTGCTTCGAGGACATCCGCTCGCGCCGTCGCGTGCCGATCCTGGTGGGCGGCTCGGGCCTCTACGTGCGCGCCGCGCTCGATGAGATCGAGTTCCCCGGCACCGACCCGCAGGTCCGCGCTCGCCTGATGCAGGAGCTGCAGGACCACGGCGAGGGGCCGCTGCGCCGACGGCTGCAGGAGGCCGATCCTGCCTCCGCCCAGCGCGTGCACGACGACCGCCGCCTCATCCGGGCGCTCGAGGTCCTGGAGGTCACCGGGCGGCCGTTCACGTCGTTCATGCCCACGCGCACGTATCACCAGCCTGCCGTGCAGATCGGTCTGGACACCGATCGCGCCGTGCTGCATCAGCGCCTGGCCGATCGCGTGCAGGCCATGGCCGAGGCCGGTCTGGAGGGCGAGGTCGCGCGCCTGCTGCCGCTCGGACTGCTCGAGAGCCCCACCGCAGGTCGTGCGCTGGGCTATCCGCAGTTCGCCGACGTCGTGCTCGGGCGCACCGATCGCGCACAGGCCATCGAGGCCACGACCGTGGCCACCCGCCAGTTCGCCCGACGCCAGCTCACCTGGTTCCGCGGCGATCAGCGCGTGCACTGGCTCGAGGCCGGTGCCGAGGACCTCGTGGAGCAGGCCCAGCGGATCCTCAGCGCGGACTAGCATGCTGGGGTGGACGCCCGCACACCGACCCAGGAGGACGACCCCGTGACTTCCGAGACCACCACCGAGACCGCTTCCGCGCAGGAGGCCCCGTCGGTCTTCGGCGAGCTCAGCGGGATGGAGTTCCTCAAGGGCCACGGCACGGGCAATGACTTCGTGCTCGTGGTGGACCCGGACGGGCAGCTGCTGCTGGGCGATGACGTGGTCCGACGGGCCTGCGACCGCCACCAGGGCATCGGCGGCGACGGCTTCATCCGCCTCATCCGCTCCTCGGCGCTGCCCGAGGGCCGCGAGCTGCTCGAGCAGGACCCGTCGGCCGAGTGGTTCATGGACTACCGCAACGGCGACGGCTCGATCGCCGAGATGTGCGGCAACGGCGTGCGCGTGTTCGTCCGGGCGCTGCTGCAGCAGGGACTGGTGGATCTGGGGGAGGGCGCCATGCTGCGCATCGGCACCCGCGGCGGCCTCAAGACGGTCGCCGCCACGCCCGACGGCTTCGCAGTGGACATGGGGCCGTGGGGATTCATCGACGGCGACCGGGCGCGCGAGCGGGGCTCCGACGCCGTCGTGACGGCCCAGGGCCTGAAGGTCCCTCGTCCGGGGGTCTCGATCACCATGGGCAACCCGCACACCGTGGTGGCGCTGGCCGAGGGCGAGAAGCTCGATCACCTGCAGCTGTGGACCCAGCCGGAGGTGAGCCCCACGCCTCCCGACGGCACCAATGTGGAGTTCGTGGTCCCGGCCGACGACGAGGGCGACGGCATCGGCCGGCTGCGCATGCGCGTCCACGAGCGCGGGGTGGGGGAGACCCAGTCCTGCGGCACCGGGGCCTGCGCCGCCGCGGCCGCGACGCGGTTCTGGGCGGGGGCCTCGGCACCCGATGAGTACCTGGTCCAGGTGCCCGGCGGCATCGTCTCGGCGACCTTCGTGCCCGGGCCGGACGGCGCCGAGCATGTGGTGCTGGCCGGACCGGCAGAGATCGTGGCGCGCGGCGTCTTCGCCTGAGGCGCCCTCAGCGGGTTGCACGGGCGGCCGAATCTGCCCTGGACACGGCTCGACGAGCAGCGTCCCGGGGTATTGCTGGAGTCCTCCGGTGCGGCGGCCGCCAGCTGGAGTGATCAGCCCCGGGTGACGGCGAGGATCCGGAAGCCCTTGGCGGTCGCCGTGCGCCGGACCTCCCAGGGCCCCTCGGCGGCCTCAGGCAGCGCGGTGGCGAGCCAGGACTGCAGGGTGTCCGCACCCAGGTTCTTCTGCACCACCAGCCAGGCGGTGCCGCCGGAGGCCAGGCGCGGCAGCCACAGCAGCAGCAGCTCGTGCAGCGCCTGCTTGCCGATGCGGATCGGCGGGTTCGACCAGATCGTGTCGAACCGGCGGTCGTCGGGGACGTCCTGGGGGCGCAGAGCCTCCACGCCCGTCAGACCCAGGGCCGCCGCGTTGTCGCGGGTCAGACCCAGGGAACGGTCGTTGACGTCCACGGCCGTCACCCGTGCCCCCGGCTGTCCAGCCTGAGCCATGGCGATCGCCACCGGGCCCCAGCCGCAGCCCAGGTCCAGCAGCTCGGCGCCCGTCGGATCGGGGACCTCGTCGAGCAGGATCGCGGTGCCCTTGTCCAGGCCCTTGGGGGAGAACACCCCGCCGGCGGTCTCGACGGAGACCTCCCGGCCGCGCAGCTGCACCCGGATCCGCGAGCGGCGCTCCTCGTCCTGCGGAGTCGTGAAGTAGTGGGCGCCAGGGGTCTCGGACATGGGGACCATGGTAGGTCGCCGGGCGATGGGCTCGCGGCCCGGCCGCTCCCGACGGCGGCCCCGGATCCCCTGCACAGGCGCCGTCGCGGAACAAACCGCGTCCGTGCTGCGCTGTACCCTTGATCGAGCCTCTGCGGCCTCCTTCCCCGAGCCCGCACACGGCGTGTCAGACCACCCGAAAAGGATCCATGACCCACATCCCCGACAGCGGTGCCGAGCCCACCGGCACCACGCCCACCGATCAGCAGCTCGAGGACGTCGTCGCTCGGGTGCTCTCGCGCGCCCAGCAGCGCCGGGACCGGGACGACCGGTCCGCCCCCGACGATTCCGGCTCGGAGGCAGGGACCTCCCAGGAGGCTGCCGAGGGAGCTCCGGCAGGCGGCGGGCGCCGCGATGTCCTGAGCGGACGCGCCCGCGAGCTCGCGGACCGGAGCGTGCACACCGACTTCGACGGCGCCCAGATGGAGCTGTCCGAGCGGCAGTCGCTGCGCCGCGTGGCCAACCTGTCCACCGAGCTCGAGGACATCACCGAGGTCGAGTACCGCGAGCTGCGCCTGGAGAAGGTCGTGCTCGCCGGGCTGTGGACCACCGGCCCGGCCTCCGAGGCGGAGAACTCCCTGCGCGAGCTCGCGGCCCTGGCCGAGACCGCCGGCTCCGAGGTCCTCGACGGCATCATCCAGCGCCGCACGAACCCGGATCCGGCCACCTATCTGGGCTCGGGCAAGGCCCTGGAGCTCAAGGACATCGTGGCGGCCACGGGGGCGGACACCGTCGTCGTGGACGAGGAGCTGGCCCCGTCGCAGCGCCGCGCCCTGGAGGACGTCGTCAAGGTCAAGGTCATCGACCGGACCGGACTGATCCTTGACATCTTCGCCCAGCACGCCAAGTCCAAGGAGGGCAAGGCCCAGGTCGAGCTGGCCCAGCTCGAGTACATGCTCCCGCGCCTGCGCGGCTGGGGCGAGAGCCTCTCCCGCCAGGCGGGCGGTCGCGCCGCGGGCGGCGAGGGCATCGGCTCGCGCGGTCCCGGTGAGACCAAGATCGAGATGGACCGCCGCCGGATCCGCGCACGCATGGCCAAGCTGCGTCGCGAGATCGCCGCCATGAAGCCCTCGCGCGAGGCCAAGAGGCTGAACCGCCGTCGCAACTCGGTGCCCTCGGTCGCGATCGCCGGGTACACGAACGCGGGCAAGTCCTCGCTGCTCAACCGGCTCACGGATGCAGGAGTGCTCGTGGAGAACGCCCTGTTCGCCACTCTGGATCCCACGGTCCGCAAGGCCGAGACTCCGGACGGCATCGGCTACACGCTCTCGGACACGGTCGGCTTCGTGCGCTCGCTGCCCACGCAGCTCGTCGAGGCCTTCCGCTCGACCCTCGAGGAGGTCGCCGACTCGGATGTGATCGTCCACGTCGTGGACGCCTCGCACCCGGATCCCGAGGGGCAGATCCGCGCGGTCCACGAGGTCCTCGCGGATATCGACGCCCTCGACCTGCCGGAGATCATCGCGCTGAACAAGGCCGATGCGGCCGACCCGTTCGTGGTGCAGCGGATGCGCAACACCCACCGCGACGTCGTCGTCGTCTCGGCCCGCACGGGCGAGGGCATCGACGAGCTCAAGCAGCGCATCTCCGAGGCGATCCCGCGCCCCGATCACGTGCTGGACCTGCTGGTCCCGTTCACCGACGGCGACATCGTCTCGCGGCTGCACGGCTGGGACGCCGAGATCCTGCGCACCGAGTACCTGGGCGAGGGCACGCACCTGCTCGTGAAGGTGCGCGAGGACCTGGCCGGCGAGCTGCAGCGCTATGTGTGGCAGGACGCCCAGCAGTTCGGGCAGGGCGTGCCCGGCGACGGCACGGACGCCGCGGCCTCGGACGCAGCAGACGCCGGCTCCGCTGAGCAGGCCGCCTCCGGCGCCGAGGCGCGCTGAGCGTGGAGGGGGCCAGCACGGGATTCCGGGATGCCTCCGGACGCCCCGTCGTGGACGTCCGCCCGGAGTCGCTGCCCGGCGGAGCCGACGCGCTGCACCTTCTGGACACGGCCGTCGAGGCCCTGGGGGGTCAGCGCCGCGACGGCCAGCGCCTGATGGCGGGCAAGGTCGCCGAGGCCCTCGAGCTGAACCGCCACCTGCTGGTCCAGGCCGGCACGGGCACCGGCAAGTCGCTGGCCTACCTGACCCCGCTGGTCCAGCACGCGCGCACGGCCGAGCGCCCCGTGGTGGTCGCCACCGCCACGCTCGCGCTGCAGTCCCAGGTGGTCGGCCGAGACGTCCCCCGCCTGCTCGACGTCCTGTCGGAGGAGCTGCCGGAGGACCTCGAGGTCGCGCTGCTCAAGGGCCGCAGCAACTACGCCTGCCTGCACAAGATCGAGGGCGGCTATCCCGAGGACGAGGGCGGCGCCCTGTTCGCCATGCCCGACGACGGCCCGCATCCCCCGGCCGCATCGAGTTCCCGCGCCGGACGGCTCGGGCTGGAGGTCAAGCGCCTGCGCGAATGGGCGGAGGTCACCGATACCGGCGACCGGGACGACGTCACCCCGGGCGTCACCGACGCCGCCTGGCGGCAGGTCTCCGTCTCCGCGCGCGAGTGCCTGGGCCGCAGCTGCCCGCTCGTGGAGAGCTGCTTCGCCGAGCTCGCCAAGGCCCGGGCGGCCGAGGCCGACATCATCATCACCAATCACGCCCTGCTGGCGATCAACGCCTTCGAATCCATCCAGGTCCTGCCCGAGCACGACGTCGTGGTGGTCGACGAGGCCCACGAGTTGCGAGACCGGGTGACGGGAGCCGTCTCTGGAGCCATGTCCGCGGCCACGGTGCGCTCGGTGGCCGCCTCCGTGCGCAAGCACACCACCGCCAAGCACGAGGAGCTGGCCTCCGGGGCGGACGATCTCGAGAAGGCCCTCGAAGGCGTGCCGGCCGAGCTGCTGGCCAGGGGGCTGACCGAGCCGATGTCGGCGGCTGTCGCCCGCATCCGCGAGGCCGCACGCACCGCGCTGTCGGAGACCAAGCCAGAGTCCAAGGACGGCGGGCGCGACACCGACGGCGGCCGGCAGATGACGCGATCGCGGCTGAGCGAGACCCTCGAGCTCGCGGAGCGGCTGCTCGGCGCGCACGAGGCGCGCGAGGTGATGTGGCTGTCGCGCCAGGGCGGCTGGGAGCCCGGCCGCGGCTACGTCCCGGCCGATGACTCCGATCCGGCGACCCTCAGCATCGCGCCGCTGAACGTGGGCGGGCGCCTGCGCGAGGGCCTGTTCGAGGGCCGCACGGTCGTGCTGACCTCGGCTACCCTGACGGTGGGCGAGTCCTTCGACGCCGTGGCCGGCGATCTGGGACTCAAGGGCTCCGGCGCACCGAAGTGGGACGGCATCGACGTCGGCAGCCCCTTCGACTACCCGCGCCAGGGCATCCTCTACATGGCGAAGCACCTGGACAAGCCCGGGCGTCAGCTCTCCGACGGGATGCTGCAGGAGATCCAGGATCTGCTCGAAGCCTCCGGCGGGGGAGCCCTCGGGCTGTTCTCCTCGCGCCGAGCGGCGGAGGAGGCCGCGGAGGTGATGCGCGAGCGAACCGGCCTGTCGATCCTGTGCCAGGGCGAGTCCACGCTCAGCGCGCTCGTCTCCCAGTTCGCCGAGGAGCCGGACACGTCGCTGTTCGGGACCATGGGGCTGTGGCAGGGAGTCGACGTGCCCGGCGACTCCTGCCGTCTGGTGCTGATCGACCGCATCCCGTTCCCGCGACCGGATGATCCGCTGTCCACGGCGCGCACCCGCGCGGTCGCCGACAGCGGAGGCAACGGGTTCATGGCGATCTCGGCGACACACGCCGCTGTGCGCCTGGCCCAGGGAGCGGGTCGACTGATCCGCTCCACGAGCGATCGCGGCGTGGTGGCGGTGCTGGACTCGCGGATCGCCACGGCGCGCTACGGCGGGTTCCTGCGCGCCAGCCTGCCTCCGCTGTGGACGACGACCGACCGGAAGACCGTCCACTCGGCGCTGCAGCGGCTGCACGGCCAGGACTGAACCGGCCGGGGCAACCGCGCGCAATCCATACCTACTGCGTTTCGATCCATGTGACTCTGGATATCAGAAGAGTCCGCTCTATCGACGAAGAAGGAGCTCATCATGGCCGATGCGCGCAGCGGCGCGGACGCAGCGGGAAGATCTCGCGGGGACGGGGGGGGGAATCCGTCCCGGCTGCGGACGGCGGCGCGTCGACGGGCCAAGGCAGGGCAGGAGGCCCGCTCGGAGGAGCGCGCCACCGCCGAGCTGCGCTCCGAGAAGTCCCGCGGACCGCATTCCCGCAAGGCCCACCTGAGCATGCGCCCGGTGTGGCTGGGGCTGGCGATCATCGTGCTCGCCGTCGTCGTGCTGATGCCGACCCCGGACGGGCTGAGCGTCTCCGGCCAGCGGGCCCTGGGCATCCTGGCCTTCGCGGTGATCCTCTGGGTCACCGAGGCCGTGTCGTACCCCGTGAGCTCGGTGATGATCATCGGGATCATGGCCCTGCTGGTGGGGGCCTCGCCGGCACCTGACGGCTCGGGGGAGGCACTGGGGACCAGCGATGCCCTGGGCTACGCCCTCGCCGGCTTCGGCTCCTCGGCGGTGGCGCTCGTGGCGGCGGCGCTGGCGCTGGCTGCGGGCATGCAGGCCACCGGGCTGCACAAGCGCATCGCGCTCGTGGTGATGAAGTACGCGGGGGAGAAGACCAGCCGCATCCTCATCGGAGCGATCATCATCTCGATCGTCCTGGCCTTCTTCGTCCCGTCGGCGACCGCTCGGGCCGGGGCCGTGGTCCCGATCCTCATCGGCATGGTCGCGGCCTTCGGGCTGCCGACCGAGTCCCGGCTGGGCGCGCTCATGGTCATCACCGCGGCGCAGTCGATCTCGATCTGGAACATCGGCGTGCAGACCGCCGCAGCCCAGAACCTCGTGGCCGTCGGATTCATCCAGGAGTCCATGGGGGCCACGATTTCCTGGCCGCAGTGGTTCGCCGCCGGCGCTCCCTGGGCTGCGGTGATGTCCGTGGTGCTCTACTTCGTGATGCGGGCCACCATCAAGCCCGAGATCGACCGTCTGGAGGGCGGCCGCGAGATCGTCCAGAAGTCCCTGACGGAGCTCGGGCCCATGACCGGGGCGGAGAAGCGCCTGGCGGCTGTGGCCGTCATCCTGCTGGCCTTCTGGTCCACCCAGGGCTCGCTGCACGACATCGACGCCACCACCGTGACACTGTGCGCCATCGGCGTCATGCTGCTGCCGCGCATCGGGGTCTACTCCTGGAAGACCGTGGAGGAGCTCGTGAGCTGGGGGACGCTCGTGGTCTTCGCGGTCGGCATCTCGCTGGGATCCGTGCTGCTGGAGACCGGGGCGGCGGCATGGCTGTCGGCGGCCGTGTTCGACGGGCTCGGGATCACGGGTCTGCCGGTGCTCGCGGTCATCGCGATCGTCGGCGCGTTCACGATCCTGATCCACCTGGGATTCGCCTCGGCCACGTCCATGTCGAGCGCGCTGATCCCGGTGTTCATCGCCCTGGCCGTGTCGATCCCGGACCTGCCCGGCGAGGGCGTGGGCTTCGTGCTGATCATGCAGTTCCTGATCTGCTTCGGATTCCTGCTGCCGATCTCCGCCCCGCAGAACATGCTCGCCTACGGCACGGGCGCGTTCACCACGCAGCAGTTCCTGCGCACCGGCATCCCGCTGACGATCGCCGGCTATCTGCTCATCCTGCTGTTCTCGGCCACGTACTGGCAGTGGATCGGGCTGCTGTGACCGGCAGGGGATGAGCGACGAGCGGATGAGGACGGATCCGTCCTCAGCCGCTCGTCATGGCGGTGATCTGCGTGTTCAGAGGCTGCGCAGGACCGAGACGACCTTGCCCATCACCGTGGCGTGATCGCCCAGGATCGGCTCGTACTGCGAGTTCTGAGGAAGCAGCCAGGTGTGTCCGTCGCGCTGGCGGAAGGTCTTCACCGTGGCCTCGTCGTCCAGCAGGGCCGCCACGATCTCCCCGTTCTCGGCGGTGGCCTGAGCGCGCACCACGACCCAGTCGCCGTCGCAGATGGCGGCATCGATCATGGAGTCGCCGGAGACCCGCAGCATGAACAGCTCGCCGTGGCCGGTGAGCTGGCGCGGCAGGGCCATGCGGTCCTCGACCTGCTGCTCGGCGGTGATCGGGGTGCCGGCGGCGATCCTGCCGACGAGCGGCACGAACGAGACGTCCGCGGAGCCGATCGACGGCAGGTCGTCGTCCAGCTCCGGCGCCTCCGAAGCGGCCGGGGCCTCGGCGACGGCGGAGGCGGCCTCCGCCTCGGGATCGCCGAGCAGATGCAGGGGCACCAGGACCTCGAGGGCGCGCGGGCGCTTGGGGTCGCGGCGCAGGTAGCCCTGCCGCTCGAGCTGATTGAGCTGGTGGGTCACGCTCGACAGGGACTTCAGGCCCACCAGGTCGCCGATCTCGCGCATGGACGGGGGATAGCCGTGGGCGGCGACGGCGCGCTGGATGACCTCCAGGATCGTGCGCTGCCGCGGGGTCAGGCCCTTGCGCCGGGAGGACTCGGAGCCCGTCGCCCGGGCCGTGCCGCCTGAGCCGCGCTGCGTGCGACCGGTGCCGCTGGCTGCCATGTCCGTCCTCGTCTTCCGTCGATGGGCGCCTCCGGATCGCCGGGTGCGCTGCGTGCTGGGCCGCGGCGACGCGCTCGCGCCGCGCCGTGGCCGCCTTGTGCTGTCTGAGCGGTTGCGTTGACTCGTCCTCGAGGCCCCGCCAGGGCCTCCGACCTGCACAGTCCTCCCGCTGAGGCTACGTGAGCCGGACGTCACCTTCAAACATCTGTTCGATCGTGTCTCGACACGAGTCGTACACAGGTGCTAGAAATGGTCGTAAGCAGTTCGAACATGTATTCGAGAACCGGGATCGGGTCTCGAATCCGACACAGGTTCGAACACGGGAGCGGCCACCACCCGCACCACCCGCACCGTCTGTCACCGTCCGTCCCTCGGCAAGAAGGAGTGCATCCCATGTCCGTGATCAGCACCGCTGTCCTGTCGCACTCGTCCTCCACCGGCAGCATCCCCCTCGTCAGCGCCCTGCGCAGCGGGGGCCGCGCCTTCGCGCAGGAGCTCTCCTCCGCCGTGCCCGCCCTGCGCCGACGCCCCGCTGCGCGGCTCAAGGAGTCGGAGGGGCGCCGTCCGGCTCTGCGCGTCATTCCGGGCGGTCGCGCCGCTGCACCGCAGACTCGGACCCTGCCCGCCGTGAAGGAGCCGGAGGCCTCCGCACCGGCGCGATCCGCGTCCTCGCCCATGCGCCTGACCCGCCGCGGGCGGCTGCTGCTGATCGGCCTGCCGACCATGCTCGGCGTGCTGGCCGCGGCCGCACTGCTGGTCGTGCTGATCGCACCCTCCCACGTCACCGCCGGAACCGAGCCGGCTGAGGGCCCCGGGGTCGACTCCGTGACCGTCCAGCCCGGTCAGAGCCTCTGGGAGGTCGCTCAGCAGGCCGAGCCGCAGCGCGACACCCGGGACGTCGTCCTGCAGATCGTCGAGCTCAACGAGCTGGACTCCGCCCAGGTCTCCCCGGGCCAGCAGGTGCTGGTTCCCGCGGCCTGAGCCGGAGGACGGTGGGTTCGGCCGCCGTCGGATGCTGAAGGCCCCGTCCGCGCCTCGTAGACTGTCCTGGTGACTTCTCAGAGCGCGACACCCAGCACCGAGGGCGCCACGCGAGCCGAACGGCTCGCCTCGCTTCCCCTGCGCCACGACCTGCGCGGCAAGTCCCCCTACGGGGCGCCGCAGATCGACGTCCCCATCGCCCTGAACACCAACGAGAACACGCATCCGGTGCCGCAGGACGTCCAGGTCGCCATCGTCGCCGAGGTCTCGCGGGTCGTGGGAACCCTCAACCGCTACCCGGACCGCGAGTTCACGCAGCTGCGCCGCGAGCTGGCCGAATACCTGGGCCACGGCCTGGACCAGGACAACATCTGGGCCGCCAACGGCTCCAATGAGATCCTCCAGCAGCTCATGCAGGCCTTCGGCGGCCCCGGTCGTCGTGTGCTGGCCTTCGTGCCGTCCTACTCCATGTACCCGCTGCTCTCGGCCGGCACGAACACGGAGTTCATCCCGGGCGCGCGCGCCGAGGACTTCACGCTCAGCGCCGAATCGGCCGCCGCACAGGTCCGCGAGCACCGCCCGAGCATCGTGCTGCTGTGCTCGCCCAACAACCCCACGGGCACCGCGCTGGAGGACGACGTCGTCAATGCCGTCTACCGCGCCGGCGAGGAGTCGAACACCGTGGTGGTGGTCGATGAGGCCTATGCCGAGTTCTCCCGCTTCCCGGAGCGCACCGCGCTGCGCCTGCTCGAAGGCCGTCCGCGCCTGGTCGTCAGCCGCACCATGTCCAAGGCCTTCGCCCTGGCCGGTGCGCGGATCGGCTACTTCGCCGCCGCACCGGAGATCGCCGATGCCGTGCGTCTGGTGCGCCTGCCGTATCACCTCTCCGCGGTGACCCAGGCGACCGCTCTGGCGGCGCTGCGCCATCGCACGACTCTGCTCGCCGACGTCGCCGACATCCGCATGCAGCGCGACCGGATCGTCGATGACCTCAAGCGGATGGAGCTGGACCCGGCGGAATCGGACTCCAACTTCGTGTTCTTCGGCGGCGGCATCGACGCCCCGGCCCTGTGGCAGGACCTGCTGGATCGAGGCGTCCTGATCCGCGACGTCGGCATCCCCGGGCACCTGCGCGTCACCGCCGGCACCGAGGAGGAGACCACCGCGTTCCTCGACGGCGTCCGCGCGCACCTGGAGGACCGGTCCGCCGCTGCGAGGGACTCCGAGACAGAGCAGGACCCCGCGAACCGCTGAACCGCCCGCCGCTGACGCCCTCGCACGTCGGCCCGGCACAGAATCCCATCCCGCCGCAGGAGGCCCCATCATGAGCGATCAGCCCACCCCCGCAGCGAGCGACGGCGCACGCACCGCCTCGCTCGAGCGCGTGACGTCGGAATCCAGCATCCGCGTCGAGCTGAACCTGGACGGCACCGGCCAGCACTCCATCTCGACCAGCGTGCCGTTCTACGACCACATGCTCACGGCGCTGTCCAAGCACTCGCTGATCGACCTGACGGTCCAGGCCACCGGCGACACCCACATCGACGTCCACCACGTCGTGGAGGACACCGCGATCGTGATCGGCGAGTGCCTGCGCACCGCCCTCGGCGACAAGCGCGGGATCGCCCGCTTCGGCGAGGCCTCCGTGCCGCTGGACGAGGCGCTGGCCCACGCGGTCGTCGACGTCTCCGGGCGCCCGTACTGCGTGCACGTCGGCGAGCCCGAGGGCCAGCAGTACCACTTGATCGGCGGGCACTTCACCGGCTCCATGACCCAGCACGTCTTCGAGTCGCTGACTCATCACGCCGGGATCTGCCTGCACATGGAGCTGGTGCGCGGGCGGGATCCGCATCACATCGTCGAGGCCCAGTTCAAGGCACTGGCCCGTGCGCTGCGCGCCGCCGTCGAGCCGGACCCGCGCGTCACCGGCATCCCCTCGACCAAGGGCGCGCTGTGATCCGCCGCCCGGAGGACGCGGTCGACGACAAGGGCCGCACGATCCCCGCGCCGCACACGGTGGGGGAGCCGCTGCCGCAGGAGCCGGCCTCGTCGGCGCCGTCCGTGGTCGTGCTCGACTATGGTGCCGGCAACGTCCGCTCGGCCGTCCGTGCGCTCGAGGAGGCCGGTGCCCGCGTCCTGCTCACGAGCGATCCGGAGCTGGTCTCCGGCGCCGATGGCCTGCTGGTTCCCGGAGTGGGCGCCTACGAGGCGGTGGCCGAGGGCCTGCGCAAGATCGGCGCGGTGCGTCTGATCGAGCGCCGGCTCATGGGCGGGCGCCCGGTCCTGGGCATCTGCGTCGGGCTGCAGGTCCTGTTCGAGCGCGGCGTGGAGCACGGCACGGAGACCGAGGGCCTGGGCCAGTGGCCGGGCACGGTCGAGCGCCTGGACGCCCCGATCGTCCCGCACATGGGCTGGAACACGGTCGAGCCGCCCGAGTCCAGCGTGCTCTTCCGCGGCATCGAGCGGGAGCGCTTCTACTTCGTGCACTCCTTCGGCGTGCTGAAGTGGGAGTTCGAGCAGAACAGCGAGCACATGCTCCCGCCGCAGGTCACCTGGTCGCGCCACGGAAGCCCCTTCATCGCCGCCGTGGAGAACGGGGCACTGTCCGCCACGCAGTTCCACCCGGAGAAGTCGGGCCAAGCGGGACTCCAGCTGCTGCGCAACTGGCTCGAGACGCTGCCGCGCACGGGCCGACTGGACGCGGCCCTCGCCGCGCGGGACGCGCAGGCCGCTGGTCAGGAGAAGAGCGACGCATGAGCTGGGCCGTCATCGTCATGGCGCTGGGAGCCTTCATGGCCGGAGGCACCTACTCGTTCCACAAGCAGGGCTTCCCGCGCTACACCGTCGTGATCATGGGGGTCATCGCCGCCGCCCTGATCATCTACGGCGCCTTCGCCTGGTACACAGGCAGCCGCGGCTGAGCGCCGCCCCCCCCCCCCCCGAGACATCCGCATTCGATCGAGGAGAGCAATGACCGAGAACACGAACCACGCCGAGCAGACCGGCCCGCGCCTCGAGCTGCTGCCCGCGGTGGACGTCCGCGACGGCCAGGCCGTGCGCCTCGTCCAGGGGGAGTCCGGCTCCGAGACCGGCTACGGCGATCCGCTGGAGGCCGCGCAGGCCTGGCAGGACGCCGGGGCCGAGTGGCTGCACCTGGTCGATCTGGATGCCGCATTCGGCACCGGGGACAACATCGACGTCCTCACGAC
Source organism: Kocuria sp. NBRC 114282 (assembly GCF_030268385.1). Taxonomy (NCBI): domain Bacteria; kingdom Bacillati; phylum Actinomycetota; class Actinomycetes; order Micrococcales; family Micrococcaceae; genus Kocuria; species Kocuria sp. NBRC 114282. The sequence continues at coordinate 92,226 of NZ_BSQO01000006.1, forward strand.
CGTGGCCCGGTCGCTGTCGCTGAAGATCGAGATGTCCGGAGGCATCCGCGACGACGCCTCCCTCGAGCGCGCGCTGTCGCTCGAGCCGGCCCGGATCAATCTGGGCACTGCCGCGCTCGAGGATCCCGAGTGGACCCGACGGGTCATCGCCGAGCACGGAGACGTCATCGCCGTGGGCCTGGACGTGCGCGGCACCACGCTGGCCGCCCGCGGCTGGACCCAGGAGGGCGGGGACCTGTGGGAGGTGCTCGAGCGCCTCGAGGCCGACGGCTGCTCCCGCTACGTCGTCACCGACGTCACCAAGGACGGCACGCTGAAGGGCCCGAATGTCGAGCTGCTGCAGCAGGTCGCGCAGCGCACGGGCAAGCCCGTCGTGGCCTCCGGCGGCATCGCTTCGCTCGAGGACATCGCCGCGCTGCGCCGCCTGGTCAGCTCGGGTGTGGAGGGCGCGATCATGGGCAAGGCCCTCTATGCCGGGCGCTTCACGCTCGAGCAGGCCCTGGATGTCGCGGGACGCCCGGAGGTCTGAGCCCGTGATCAGTGCTCGGCCGAACGACGACCCTCAGACTCCGCGAGGGCCCGCGCGCGAGCTTCCCTCGCACATCCAGGCGCAGCTGCGCTCGGCAGGCGGGCAGACCGACACCGGGGGACAGCCGTGGCAGGGCCGCGACCTGGAGCACGGTCACGGTCATCTCTTCCCGGGCGACAGCGGCGCAGTCGACGCCGCGCTGGAGTCGGCCCTGGCGGCGCGCTCGCGGGGAGAAGCCGATGAGGCGGAGGTCGTCGCCGCGCTCGCAGCCGCCCGGGTCTTCGTGCCGGTGGTCGCCGAGGTCTCCGCCAGCACCGTCACCGACGAGGGGCTGGTGGCCGACAAGGAAGCGGACATGGCGCTGGTGCGGCTGTCCTCTCGCAGCGGTCGCAGTGTTCAGCCGGTCTTCGGCTCGGACGTCGAGGTCACGCAGTGGCACCGCCAGGCGCGGCCGGTGGCCGCCGATGCGCGGCGGGCTGCTCTGGCTGCCGTCCAGGACGGCGCCCAGATGCTCGTGCTGAATCCCGGCTCGGAAGCGCCCTTCGTGGTGCGCCGCCCGGCGCTGTGGGCGATCGCCCAGGGGATCGAGTGGACGCCGAGCTACGACTCGCCGGAGGTCTCCCGGGCGGTGCTCGATGCCGCCCTGGGACTGCCCGGTGTGGCCGGGGCCCACGTGCGGCGGGGCCGCGGCGCGGACACCCCGCTCGACGGCGGAGCATCGCTGCCCGGCGGGGGCGAGGGCCCGGAGCTGACCGCCGTGCTCGAGCTGCTGCCGGGACTGGACCAGGGGCAGCTCGACGGCCTGGTCCGGACCTTCCAGGACAGGCTCGCCCGGCACACCGTGGTGGCCGAGGAGGTCGACAGCCTCGAGGTGGCGCTGGAGGCGCTCGAGATCTGAGGAAGCCGGCGGGTCAGCTCAGGAGAAGACGGGGCCCGTGAACTTCTCGCCGGGGCCCTGACCGGGCTTGTCCGGGTAGGTCGACGCCTCGCGGAAGGCCAGCTGCAGCGTGCGCAGGCCGTCGCGCAGCGGGCCCGCGTGCTGCGAGCCGATCTCCGGCGCTGCGGCGGTGACGAAGCCGGCCAGCGCCGTGATCAGCTTGCGGGCCTCGTCGAGGTCCTTGAGCGCCTCGGCATCCGGGCCCTCGGCCAGGCCGCACTTCACGGCGGCGGCGGACATGAGGTGCACCGCAGACGTCGTGATGACCTCGATCGCGGGGACCTCGGCGATGTCGCGGACCTGCTGGGTGACGGCGTCCAGGGCCTCCTGGCTCAGCGGGCTGCCCTCGTGCGGCGCCTGGGCATGGTCGTGATCGGCATGCTCGGGCTGCGCGGAATCCTGGGCGGGCTGCTGCGCTGCGGCCCGGGCGTCGTCGTCCGAGGCGCCGTCGAAGCGGAAGGTGCTCTGAGAAGTCATGGCCCCAGCCTAGGTGCTGCGGGCGATCACGTCGGCGACGCTTGCTCAGCCGGCCCGGGCCCCTGCCCCTGCCCGCACGAGCCCCGTCCGAGCGGTTCCGCCATCGACTGGCCGGATCGTCACTGTTTCCGCGCTGAACCGGTGACGACTCGGCCACTGGATCGAGGTGGGGTGAGCAATCGGCCCCTCACGGGACGCCCGCATCCTCGAGCCGCCTCGTGATGCTCCATGCCCGGGCGAGGAGCCCTGTGGTCCCGGTCGCGAGTGGTCTGGCAGTGCGCGCCGTCCCGATGAGTGGCTTCGTGGCGATCCCCGTCCGATCGCGTGGTCTCGCGGTGCGTCCATTCCGACGACTGGCTTGACGGTGGTCCTGTCCCGACGAGCGGGCTTGGGATGTACATGGACCCGTCGAGGGGCCTCGTGGTGTTCCCGTCCCCATCGGGGGGCCTCGTGGTGTGCTCGTCGGCCTCCGTGCGCACGCTGCGAGGCCACTCGAGTCGCCCACGATCTCAGACGCACTTCAGCGGGCCACTCGATGGGCTCGGCTGGATCGACGTCACGCTTCCGAGGCCGTCGAGGCGGACCTCGGGGCAGCGTGGAGGCTGCGGTGTCGGCTCGCTGTTGCAGCAGCACCGGTCATGCGGCCGGGGTGTGCGCCGAGGCAGGGTCGGTGTACGCATCGGCGTCCTGGGCGATCCGTCGATTCCTCGGCACCGGATGTCGCGCGTGGCCGGATCCTGCCCGCCGCAGCGTCATCCTGTCCCGGGGAGAAGCTTTCGTGTATGATGTTCGGCAGTGTGCAAGCGGAGGTGACTCCCACCCGCGCTGACCGCGATCTCAGGATCGACAGGGTCTCCGGGTCAAGACGACGCAGCAGCGTCCGCGCCGTGCCAGCAGAGATGCTGACGGCGTCCCCGTTCGTGCGGGGGATCGGTGGTTGCCGATCCGGATGCCTCGGCCTCCGCTTGCCCTGGGCAGCGGAGGCTTTTTCGTTGCCATCCGCACCAGGGCGCGGAGCTCGAGCACAGTTCGGGGGCCGTCGCCGCAGATCGCCGGATCAGACCGGCACGACTATCTCAGGAGCAGAGCATCAGCGATCCACGCATCAATGAGAAGATTCGCGTCCCCGAGGTCCGCCTTGTCGGGCCGGCGGGCGAGCAGGTCGGCATCGTCCGCGTCGAGGACGCCATGCGACTGGCCCGTGAATCCGATTTGGATCTGGTTGAGGTCGCCCCCACCGCCAAGCCGCCCGTCGCCAAGCTGATGGACTTCGGCAAGTACAAGTATGAGGCGGCGGTGAAGGCGCGCGAGTCGCGCAAGAACCAGTCGAACACGAGCCTCAAGGAGGTTCGGTTCCGCCTGAAGATCGATGACCACGACTACGAGACCAAGGTCGGGCACGCCAAGCGCTTCCTGACCGAGGGCGACAAGGTCAAGGCCATGATCCAGTTCCGCGGCCGCGAGCAGTCGCGTCCGGAGATGGGCGTGCGCCTGCTCGGCAAGCTGGCCGAGGACCTGGAGGAGTTCGGCCAGGTCGAGTCCAGCCCGCGCCAGGACGGCCGCAACATGGTCATGGTCCTCGGTCCGCTGAAGACCAAGTCCGAGGCCAAGTCGGCTGCCCGCCGCGCCAAGGAGGCGGAGTCCGATCAGGAGAGCCGTCTTCCCTCGAAGGTGAAGTCCTCCCGTCGCGATCGCGAGCGCGATGCTCGTGAGTCCGGCGCCCCGGCCACCGGCGATGCCGAGAACCCGCTGCCCGTGGGCGGCAGCTCGATCGGGGAGTCGATCCCCGAGGAGCTGCGCGCGCTGGCTTCGGCCAAGTTCGAGGTGCCCGAGGGCGCCCCGCCGCTGAAGGTCTCCGAGGATCAGCCGCCCGTCGTGCTGCCCAAGGAAGACAAGCGCGAGCCCCGCGGCGGCGGTCGCGGTCGCCAGGGCGGGCCCCGCTCGAACGATCGCGGCGGCTCGGATCGCGGATCCGATCGCGGCGGCCGTCCCTCCGGCGGCTCGGGTCGGCCCTCGTCGGGCCGCCCGGACTCCGGTGGCGCCTCGCGCCCCAGCGGCGGTCGTCCGTCCTCGTCGGGTCCGCGCACCGGCTCGGATTCGTCCAGGCCCCCGCGCTCGACCTCCGGGACCCCGCGTCCGGCCTCGAGCTCGCAGGGCTCCGGGCAGGGCGGTTCGCCCCGTCCGGCCGGCGGCCCGGGCCGACCCTCGGCACCGCGCCCGTCGGGCGCCCCGACCCCCGGATCGACGCCCAGGCCCGCACCCAAGCCGGGCGGCGGACCCAAGCCCGGTGGAGCGCCCAAGCCGGGCGGACCCAAGCCGGGGCAGTGACCCCGCTGCCCTGACATGAAAGCTTCGACCCGGTCCCGCTGGACGGGACCGGGTCGGTGACCGCGGAGTCGTCGGATCACCCAGCCGATGACCCAGACCAGGCCGCCCCAGAGGCGGCGCACCGCGACAGCGGTGAGACCGACAGCAAGGAGACGGCCCACCATGCCGAAGATGAAGACCCACTCGGGTGCCAAGAAGCGCTTCAAGATCACGGGTTCGGGCAAGGTCAAGCGCCAGCAGGCCAACCGCCGCCACTACCTCGAGCACAAGTCCTCGCGCCTGACCCGCCGCCTCGCCGGCGACAAGATCGTGGCCCCGGGCGATGCCAAGGTCGTGAAGAAGATGCTCGGCCGCTGAGCCGAAGCACCTCGCAGAACATCCGCTGACGGTCTCGCCGCAGCACCCCTGAACACCGAGCGACCCCCGGCCAGGACCGGGACGAGTCGCTCCCGCACCGAAGGAGCACACACGTGGCACGTGTGAAGAGGGCGCTCAACGCCCACAAGAAGCGTCGTACGACCCTGGAGATGGCCTCCGGCTACCGCGGACAGCGCTCGCGCCTGTACCGCAAGGCCAAGGAGCAGGTCCTCCACTCGTACACCTACAACTACGATCACCGCCGCACCCGCAAGGGCGACTTCCGCCGGCTGTGGATCCAGCGCATCAACGCCGCCGCTCGCGCTCAGGGCCTGACCTACAACCGCTTCATCCAGGGCCTGAAGGCCGCTGAGGTCGAGGTCGACCGCCGCATGCTGGCCGAGCTGGCCGTCAACGACGCCCCCGCGTTCAACGCGCTCGTCGAGATCGCCAAGAAGAACCTGCCCGCGGACACTTCCGCTCCGCGCTCCGACGCGGCCTGATCCCGCTTCGAGCGTGAGCATCGCGCAGCGCCTCGCCGACTCCGCGCTGATCAATCCCGGTTCCGACCGGGTGCGATCGGTCGCGGGACTGGCGAGGCGCTCTGCGCGTTCCAGGGCCGGTCGATTCCTCGCCGAGGGCCCGCAGTGCGTCCGCGAGGCCCTGCGCGCGCACCTGGGGGAGTTCGACGCCCTCGTGCCTGCACCTCGGGACGGGGTGATCGACGCCCTCTACATCACCGAGCGCGCGCTGCAGCGCCACCCGGACATCGATCAGCTCGTCAAGCGCGTGCTCCAGGCCGAGGGCTCCCCGCGGGTCTTCGTGCGCATGGTCTCCGACGAGGTCCTTGCGGCCATGTCGGATGCCGAGCACCCGCAGGGCGTGCTGGCGGTGTGCCGGATCCCCGAGCTGACCTGGGCGCAGGTCGCCGAGCGCCGGCCCCGCCTGGTGGCGGTCATGTGCCGCGTGCAGGACCCCGGCAATGCCGGGACCGTGCTGCGCGCCGCTGATGCTGCCGGCGCCGATGCCGTGGTGCTCACCGCCGGATCGGTGGACCTGCACAACCCCAAGGTGGTGCGCTCGACCGCCGGCTCCCTGTTCCATCTGCCCGTGCTCACCGGCCTGGATCCGGCCGAGCTGGTCGGCCGCCCCGTGAGCGATGCCGCAGGCGGTGAGCTGCAGGTGCTGGCCGCGGACGGCTACGGCGCCCTGGATCTGGATGAGCTGCAGGATGCTTCGGCAGCTGGCCGGGAGGCGGCTGTCGAGCTGGCGCGCCCCACGGCATGGCTCTTCGGCAATGAGGCGCAGGGGCTGTCCGAGCAGGAGAAGGCCCTGGCCTCCCACCGCGTGGCGGTGCCGCTGCACGGGGCCGCCGAGTCGCTCAACGTGGGGACGGCGGCCACCCTGTGCCTCTACGCCTCCGCCCGCGCTCAGCGCCGCACCGCCGAGGGCGCCGCATGAGCCTGCGGCACGACGACGAGCGCACGTTCCGCACCCAGGTCGTGGCCGCCGCGCTGCTGGACGACCCGCACCGGCCCCAGCGGCTGATCGCGGCCCAGCGTGCCTATCCGGAGTCCCTGCGCGGGCTGTGGGAGCTGCCCGGAGGCAAGCAGGAGCCGGGGGAGACGGTCCAGGAGGCGCTGCACCGGGAGTGCCGGGAGGAGCTGGGTGTGCGGATCCGCCTGCTCGAGGAGGTCCCCGGACCCCATCGGCAGGGATGGCCGCTCAGCGAGTCGGCCGCCATGCGCGTGTGGACGGCCGTCGTCGTCGGAGCCGCGGAGCAGCAGGAAGCGGACGCCGACGCCCTGGGCACGGGCCGTCAGCCCGAGGGCGCGGATCATCTCGAGCTGCGCTGGGTGCGCATCGGCCCGGAGCCGATCGAGGGCCTCCAGGAGGCCGAGGCCCTGCCGTGGATCCCCGCGGACCTGCCGATCCTGGACGGCATCCGACGTCACCTGGCCGGCTGAGCAGGCGGCCGGCGACCCATGCGAGTCGCCCACAGGCACTGTGCCGGGGCCGGACGAGGGCCTTGCGGGGACTAGACTTGGACCGCCCGCGTTCTGGCGCCGGGCCGATGAACCGAACCCGAGAGCGAAGGCACCTGTCGCACATGTCTGAGAGCACACCGGAGGGCGGGCCTCAGCAGGCGCCCTCTGCCGCCGCCCAGGCCGAGACCCCGACCGGTCAGGCCGAGACCCCGACCGTCGCGGAGTTCGATCCCACGGATGAGCAGGCCGTCGGCCGCGCCGTGGAGGAGGCCCTGGACGCTGTCCAGGCCGCCGCGGATCTCGACGAGCTCAAGGCGGTGCGCCTGGCCCACGCCGGCGATCGCTCGCCGCTGGCCCTGGCCAACCGGCGCATCGGCTCGCTCGAAAAGTCCCAGAAGGCCGCCGCGGGCAAGCTCATGGGCCAGGCCCGCGGCCGGGTGAACAAGGCGCTGTCGGTGCGCACCGGGGTGCTGGAAGCCGAGCGCGCCGAGCGCATCCTGGTCGAGGAGTCCGTGGACGTCACCGCCGCGAGCAGCCGTCGCCGGCTGGGCGGGCGCCACCCCATCAGCGCCATGATGGAGACCGCGCAGGACATCTTCGTGGGCATGGGCTGGGAGGTCGCCGAGGGCCCCGAGGTCGAGTCCGAGTGGTTCAACTTCGACTCCCTGAACTTCAAGCCGGACCACCCCGCCCGCGAGCTGCAGGACACGTTCTTCGTGGACCCGCCCGAGGCCCACCTGGTCCTGCGCACCCACACCTCCCCGGTCCAGATGCGCACCCTGCTGAGCCGTGAGCTGCCGGTGTACGTTGTGGCCCCGGGGCGGGTCTTCCGCACCGACGAGCTCGATGCGACCCACACGCCCGTGTTCCACCAGGTAGAGGGCCTCGCCGTCGACAAGGGCCTGACCATGGCCGATCTCAAGGGCACGCTCGAGCACTTCGCGCGCCAGATCTTCGGCCCCGATGCCCGGATCCGGCTGCGGCCCAACTACTTCCCGTTCACCGAGCCCTCCGCCGAGATGGACGTGTGGCACCCGCAGGCCCAGGGCGGTCCGCGCTGGATCGAGTGGGGCGGCTGCGGCATGGTCCACCCCAACGTCCTGCGCGCAGCCGGCGTGGACCCCGAGGTCTACTCGGGCTTCGCCTTCGGCATGGGCATCGAGCGCACGCTGATGTTCCGCAACGGGGTCCCCGACATGCACGACATGGTCGAGGGCGATATCCGATTCAGCCAGCACTTCGGAATGGAGGTCTGAGATGCGGGTTCCGCTGTCCTGGCTGCGCGAGTTCGCGCCGCTGCCCGAGGAAGCCACCGCCGAGCAGCTGCTGGAGACCATGGTCTCCGTCGGCTTCGAGGAGGAGGAGGTCATCCGCCCCGGCGATAAGCTCACCGGGCCCATCGTCGTGGGGCAGGTCCTGTCCCGCGAGCCCGAGGAGCACTCCAACGGCAAGACGGTGAACTGGTGCTCCGTGCGCGTGGTCCCGGAGGGCCAGCAGCAGACCCTGACCGGCGAGGGCATCGAGCCCTCCGGCGTGCAGGGCATCGTCTGCGGCGCGCACAACTTCGAGGTCGGCGACAAGGTCGTGGTGACCCTGCCCGGTGCCGTGCTGCCCGGCGACTTCCGGATCAGCCCGCGCAAGACCTACGGCCACACCTCGGCGGGGATGATCGCCTCGGCGCGCGAGCTGGGCATCGGCGAGGACCACGACGGCATCCTGGTGCTCGGCGATCTCGGCCTGGACCCCGAGCTGGGCACGGACGTGCGCGAGGTGCTGCAGCTCGACGAGTCCGCCGCCGACATCAACGTCACCCCGGACCGCGGCTACGCCCTGTCCATGCGTGGTGTGGCCCGCGAGTACTGCCACGCCGTCGGCGCTGCGTTCGAGGACCCGGCGCTCGCCCTGTCCGAGGCTGCACCCGCGCCGACGGAAGACGCGTTCCCCGTCGTGCTGGCCGACGAGGCGCCGATCCGCGGCGAGCAGGGCTGCACGCGCTTCGCGACCCGCGTGGTGCGCGGCATCGACCCGTCCCGGCCCACTCCGGTGTGGATGTCGACCCGTCTGCGCCTGGCGGGCATGCGCTCGATCAGCCTGCCCGTGGACATCTCGAACTACGTGATGCTCGAGCTCGGCCAGCCGCTGCACTTCTACGACCTGTCTCGGGTCGCCGAGCAGATCACCGTGCGCCGCGCCCGTCAGGGCGAGCAGCTGACCACGCTGGACGGCAAGCAGCGCGCGCTGGATCCCGAGGACCTGCTGATCACCGACGCCACCGGCCCCATCGGGCTGGCCGGGACCATGGGCGGCGAGTTCGCCGAGGTCGGCGATTCCACGACCGACGTCCTGGTCGAGGCTGCGCACTTCGATCCCGTGTCGGTCGCGCGCACCGCGCGCCGCCACCGCCTGTCCTCCGAGGCCTCCCGGCGCTTCGAGCGCGGCGTGGACCCGCAGCTGCAGGCCGCCGCCGCCGAGCGCGCCGTCCAGCTGCTCGTCGAGCTCGCCGGCGGCACCGCCGGACCCGAGGTCGGCGACGTCCGCGTCGAGGAGGCGGAGGCGCCCGTCACCATCCGCCTGGACGCGGACTATCCCGCCCGGCGCGTGGGCGTGGACTACTCCGCAGAGCGCGTGGAGTCCCTGCTCACCGAGATCGGCTGCACGCTCGAGACGCTGAGCCCGGCCGTCGAGGTCGAGGAGGAGCCCAGCGCCGCCGGGCAGGACGGCTGGCTGGTCACGCCCCCGTCGTGGCGGCCCGATCTGCGCGAGCCCGAGGACCTGGCGGAGGAGATCGCGCGCCTGGACGGCTACGACAAGATCCCGTCGCGGCTTCCCGTCGCGCCTCCGGGACGGGGTCTGAGCGCCGAGCAGGCCGGTCGCCGGCGCGTGCTGAGCGCCCTGGCCGCCGCCGGCCTGACCGAGGTGCTCGCCTACCCGTTCACCACGCCGGCCGACAACCAGCTGTGGGCCTCGCCCGAGCCCGGGACCGAGGTCGACTCGGTGCGCCTGGCCAATCCCATCGCCGAGTCCCGCGGCGTGCTGCGCGCTTCGCTGCTCCCCGGCCTGCTGGAGATCCTGCATCGTAACCGATCGCGCGGGTTCCGCGATCTGCAGCTCTTCGAGTCGGGACTCGTCTTCCGCCCCGGTGCCCAGCTGGGCACCGGATCCATCCCTCCGGTCGGTCAGCGCCCGTCCGAGCAGGTCCTGGCGGATCTGCGAAGCGGGATCCCGGAGCAGCCCCTGCACATCGCAGCCGTCTTCGCCGGCGACGATGCCCCGGCGGCCCCGGGGTCCGACCCGCGAGCGCTGGGCTGGCGGGACGCCCTCGAGATCGCGCGTCTGGTCGGCGACGTCCTGGGCGTGCGCCTGAGCGTGGAGCAGGGCCGCCATCAGGCCTTCCACCCTGGGCGCACGGCGGTGCTGCGCCTTCCCTCCGGGGACCTCGTGGGCACAGCCGGCGAGCTGCACCCGCAGCTGGTCGCTCAGCAGGGCCTGCCCGAGCGCACGAGCGCCATGGAGCTGGAGCTGTCGGCGATCCTGGCCGCCCGCGACGGCGCGATCGCCGCCGAGCCGTTGAGCGTCCAGACCCCGGCCACGCAGGACGTCGCGCTCGTGGTGGACGCCGCGCTGCCGGCTGCCGAGCTGATGGCCACGATCCGGGAGGGCGCGGGCGAGCTCGTCGAGGACGTCCGCGTCTTCGACGTCTACCAGGGCGAGCACATCGAGACCGGGAAGAAGTCGGTGGCCCTGGCCATGCGGTTCCGGGCGCCCGACCGCACGCTGACCGCCGAAGAGGCCTCCGAGGCTCGCACGGCGGCCGTCGAACTCGCAGCGTCGAGACACGGCGCCGGCCTGCGCGGCTGAGCAGCTCGGGAGACCATCCAGCAACCGATGACCACCCTTCGCCAGGCCCCCGCCGGCGGGGGAGGAGAAGCACATGAGCACTGAGAACACCCCCGGGCCCTCCGCCGGGGAAGCCGAAGGCAGCCGCCGGCTGCAGGAGAACGGCCGTCGCGGCGACGGCGCGTCCACGGCGTTCCGCGACGCCTTCTCCCTGCGCGGGGGCACGGACGGCGACCCCGAAGGAGATCCGCTCGAGGATCTCGGTGCGGGCGAGCGCGAGGAGGCCGTCGAGGCCCGTGCCACCTGGCTGCCCGTGATCGCAGTCGTGCTGGGCATCATCTTGGCGCTGGTGCTGGCGATCGCCTCCTACTCGGCGTTCCAGCGCGCGGGGCAGCTGCAGGGCTGGGCCAATTCGACCTACGCGGTGACCGGCACCTACACCGACATGACGCACGATCTGCACTCGGAGTCCTTCAACCCCAAGTACGCGATCACGCTGCCGGACGACGAGGAGATCTCGGCTCAGCGCTTCGACAACGGCCTGCAGGACCTCTACACCCCGGAGCCTGGGGAGGCCGTCGAGGTCCGCGGCGAGGGCCGCGGCGCCTCCGTGGACGACTTCGACCAGGAGGTCGACGTCCTGCTCGGCGTGCAGGACGGGGAGCTTCAGGTCCTGTCCACCGCGGAAGCAGGCTCGCTCGGCGGCGGCGTCACGGATCAGACCGTGTCCGCCCAGAAGACCCGGGGCGGACTGTTGGCTGCGGCCTCGGTGCTGGTGCTGGGTCTGGGCATCGCCGGCGGGGTCATCCTGCGGCGGCGCAGCCTGCGCTGAATCAGGGTCTGCGCCTTTCGAACATGAAGCTGCGGGGCCGCACCCACGACAGATGTCGGGTGCGGCCCCGCAGTCGCGAGCAGGTCGGCTCAGCGCACGGGCGCACCTGGCCCCAGGGGAAGCCCGAGCATCCACCAGGCGAGGAACAGCAGCGTCCAGGAGAGGGTCATGCACACCGCCAGTGGCAATGTATAGGAGGCCAGGGTCCCGATCCCGGCTGATCGCCGGTACTGCTGCAGGAACCCCAGGGCCAGGACGAAGTAGGGACTCATGGGTGTCACGGCCGTTGAGCCCGAGTCCGCGATTCGGAACAGAGCCTGCGTGGTCTCCGCTGGGACTTCCACGAGCATGAGCATCGGCACGAGCACCGGGGCAGTGATGGACCACATCGCCGAGCCGCTGGTGATCAGGATGTTCACCACGGACAGCAGCCCCAGCACCAGCAGGAAGACGACAGGGATGGGGATGCCGGTGGAGTCGAGCAGAGCAGCGGACTCCACCGCGATCACGTCGCCGATGTATGACCACTCGAAGTAGGCCAAGAACTGTGCGATCGCGAAGAACAGGACCAGGACCGGGGCGATCTGTTTCACGCCCGAGGTCATCATCGCCGGCACGTCTTCCCACGCAGTGATCTCGCCGCTGAGCCAGCCGTAGACCATGCCTGCCAGGGCGAAGAGCATACCAACCAGAACGCCGATCCCATCCAGGAACGGCGAGTCCGTCAAGGACCCGCCCTCGCCGCGCAGCGGGGAGCTGGCAGGCAGAAGCAGAATGGTCGTCACGATCAGCACAGAGATCACTGCCAGGACTGCGATGATCATGGCCTTGGTCTCCCTGCCGCTCAGGCGCAGCGAGGTCTCGTCCACGTCGGCTTCCGGATCCGGATCGAGGTCTGGCCGGCGGGCCAGCACGAGATTGGTCACGAGTGTGATCACAAGTGCTAGAAGCAAGCTCGAGGCGATGTTGAAGAACCAGTTGCTCAGCGGGGAGACGTAGGCCTCCGGGTCGATGATCTGGGCTGCCTCGGTCGTGATCCCTGCGAAGATCACGTCATTCGGAGTCGGGATGGGGCTGGCATCGTAGCCGGAGGCGATCGAGGTGTAGGCGACGACGATGCCCAGGATCGGGGATCGACCGACAGCGCGGAATGCCACGGCCCCCAGCGGGACCAGGATGGCGTAAGCAGCGGCGCTTGCCACGTGGGACATCGTGCCCGTGAAGGCAACTGCGAAGACGACCAGGAAGGCAGGGACCCGGGAGATCGTGACCCGCATCAGGCCGTTCAGGAACCCGGTGCCCTCTGCCACGGCAACACCCATCATGACCACGACGATCGTCGCCATCGGGCCGAATTCGGCGAAGTTGCCGATGGCCGTGGACAGCGCCATGGACAGGCCTTCGACGCTCAGCAGATTGCGAACGACGACCTCTTTGCCGTCGCTGGGGGAGATCACCGAGACGCCCGACGCGGACATGATCGCGCTGACGACAGCCAAGATCGCGGCCAGGATCCAGAACAGCCAGAACGGATGGGGCAGGGCGTTGCCGATTCGCTCGATGACGCCCAGGATGCGCAGCACGCGGGGCAGCTTGTCGCCGTCGCGCTGTCGCTCGGAGAGATTGGCAGTGGTCATGATGGATTCACCTCGGCAGTCGGTAGTGATTCAGGGTGTTCCAGAGCAGGTCGGTGGCTTCGACGCTGTGGGTCGTGGCACCTCCGCCCGAGTAGGCGTCGGCTCCTGGCCAGGTATGGCCGCCTCCCTGCACCCGCACGTGCGTGACTTCTGCTCCGCGGTGGCAGCCTCGGTGCCTGTCGATCTCGATGTCCGCGGCGGGGGAGCTCGTCGTGACGGCGCCGCGGCAGCCATTGCGCTCGGCCCAGGCGGCCGTCCAACCGGGGATCGACGGGAGTCCTCGGGCCGGATCGCCGTCGTAGGGGATGGTTGCGTCAGCCGTGCCGTGCATCTCGACCACGGGCACCGGACGAGACGGCGAGCACTCCCGATGGCCGGTCGCGTAGAAGGCCCCGGCCACTGGAGCGATTCCCGTGATCCGCTGCGAGCGCTCGCAGGCCAGGATTCCGACGAAGCCCGCGCCGTTGGACTTCCCGGTCGCGTAGACCCGTGAGGTGTCCAGACACAGATCTCCCTCGAGCTGATCGAGCAGGTCGTCTACGAAGGCCAGGTCATCGACTCCTTCGGCCGAATAGGGGGCTCCCTCCCAAGCCTGGCGTGGATCCTCGAGGCTCCCGGGGACGCCGTCGGCGTAGACGACGACGGCCGGCAGGTGGTCCAGTCCCGAGAACTCCTGGGTCTCGGCGGCAGTGCTGCCTCGGCCGTGGAAGACGAGGACCACGGGCCAGGTCTTCTGGGCGCTGTAGCCCTCAGGCAGGTGCTGGATGTAGGTGCGCTCGAGCCCTCCGCTGCGAACAGAGCCCGGCTGGGAGCCCGCGGCAGTCTCCTGCTCGGAGGGGGCCCTCCGATCCTTCGCGCATCCGGCGGAGGATCCGGGTATGTCGCTCTGAGCGCGGGGCTGCTGGGGTCGGAGGTCCTGGGGGTCGAGCCCGTCGATCGAGCCCGTCGCGCTGACGCTGGGAGCCATGGACATGCCGATCAGCAGCACGAGGGCGGCGGCGCGTGCGGCGATCCTGGGGGATCCGGACATGAGGGAACTCCTGTTCGCTGATGGGGCTGAGAGGACGAAGCAGACGGCTGCGAGGTCGGCGTACGCGGTCGGCGGAAGGCTCTGGAGGGGCCTGTTCGGACGCATGAGGGTGCACAGGATCGCGGACGGGGCCGCGACGACGGCCCGTCCTTAGGTCCTGCGGATGCTGCTGTGGGTCAGGGGAAAGGGAGCGTGAGGCTCGTCAGAGCTGAGCCCAGCGGCCCAGGAAGTCGCAGATCCTCTCGGTGATGGTCTCGATCAGCTCGGCGCCGAGCTGCTCGGTAGCCTGCCGGGGGTCGCCAAGCACGCCGTTGGGCGTCAAGTCGTCCCAGGAGCGGGTCAGGGTGGGATGGGAGACGCTGCGGGCCAGGGCGCTGAGGGGGTCGAGATCCTCGGGACGCGTGGGGCCAGGCTCGAGCAGATCGCGGCGCACCAGGTCGGGTGCCACCTCGAGCATCTGGGCGGTCTCGGCCTCACCGCAGTGCCCGTGCACCGCGCTCACTCCGGCGGAGCGCACGATGTCCGCGGCTACAGAGGTCAGCGGGGTCCAGGCGAACTCCAGATCGGGATCGGATGCCAGCAGGTCCTGGGCGATCGTCGTGAGGCTGGCGTTGTTCCCGCCGTGCCCGGTCACGACCAGGATTCGGTGGAAGCCCTGACGGTGCAGACCCACTGCGATCTCGCGGACCAGCGCCGTGAAGGTCCGCGTAGTGAGGCTGACCGTGCCGGGGAACCCGAGATGGTGGGGAGAGACGCCGATCGGCAGCGTGGGGCCCAGCACGGCGTCGTCCGGAAGCCTGCTGACCACACGCTCGGCCACGGCGTCGGCGCGATAGGTATCGGTTCCGAGCGGCATGGCCGGACCGTGCTGCTCGAGGGCTCCCACGGGCAGCACGACGATCCGGCCGGCCTGCGCGCTGGCTGCGGCCTCAGCGGAGGTCATCTCCGCCAGGCGGGTGGCTGTGGGGCTCATCGCTGCTCGCCTCCGTCAGCATCCTGCGGATCCGCAGGGGCCGAGGTGGCGATGGCATCGCGAATGCCCTGCAGATGAGCGCGCGTCAGCTCGGCGGCGCGATCGGCGTCGCGCGAGCGCACGGCCTCGAGGATCTCGAGGTGCTCGGCATAGTCGCGCTCGCGGTCATCGAAGCGCAGGCGGATCTCCATCTGCTCGCCCATGCGCTGCGACAACAGGGCTTCGATGGTTTGCTCGAGCAGCGGATTGCCCGTGCAGGCAGCCAGCTGGGTATGGAAGTGCAGGGCGGGGCGGGCCCTTCGCGGCGGATCCACGAGAGCATTGGAGGCTGACTGGGTCAGCAGGCTCAGACCCTCGCGGGTGCGGTGCTCGGCCGCGCGGGCGGCGATAGGCGGCTCGAGGGACAGTCGGGCATCGGCCAGCTCGAGGATGCTGCGCAGGGTGATCGGCGGCTGGTGGGGGTTGCTCATGACCGAGCGGGTCAGGCCATCGGCGACGTAGACGCCGCTGCCGTGGCGCATCTCGACCACGCGGGCGGCCTCCAGGCGCCGGAGGGCCTCCCGGATCGTCGGCGTGGTGACCTCGAAGCGCTCGGCGAGGGATCGGGAGGGCTCCAGGGAGTCGCCGGGCTGCAACTGCGAGGCATGGATGTGCTCCACGATCGACTGCGCCAGGCGCTCGGAGAGGGATGTGATGTGCGGCATGAAAGTGACTAAATCACTTTCCGTGAGGTGAGGCAAGTCACCTTTCGCATTGACGACCCGCAGCGGAACGTCGCAGCGGCATATGACAGCGGCGGGGGCCGCGGTGATCGGGAATCGCCACGGCCCCCCGTCGTCTGCGAAGGCGACTCAGAAGGTCAGCAGCAGCTTCCCCTGGGTCCTGCGGGATTCGAGGTCGCGGTGCGCCTGAGCGGCGTCGTCGAGGGAATAGGTGCCGCCCACGCGGATCTTCAGGCCGTCCTCGATGGCCTCGAACATCTCGCGGGCCCGCCACTGCCGCTCCTCCTCGGTGTGCATGTAGGCGTTGAGCGACGGGCGGGTCACGTACAGCGAGCCCATGGCGTTGAGGCGCTGCAGGTCGAACGGGGGGACCTGCCCGGACGACCCGCCGAAGAGCACGACCATGCCGCGCAGGTGCACGGCGGCCAGGGACTCGTCGAAGGTCGTCTTGCCCACCGAGTCGTAGACCACGTCGGCGCCGCGGCCGCCGGTGATCTCCTCGACGGCATCGGCGAAGCCCTCGTAGGGCAGGACATGATCGGCGCCCAGCGATCGGGCGGTGTCGGCCTTCTCCTGGCTCGAGGTCAGCCCGATCACGGTGGCGCCCTGGCGCTTCATGAGCTGGATGGCGACGCCGCCCACGCCGCCGGCGGCGGCGGTGATCACGGCGGTGGTCTCCGGGCCGACCGGGAAGGTCGAGCGGGTCAGATAGTGGGCCGTGAAGCCCTGCAGCGGCAGCGCGCCCGCGGCATCGTCGGAGACGGACTCGGGCACCACCACCACGCGATCGGCATCGACCACGAACTTCTCGGCGTAGGTGGCCCGGCCCTGCGAGGTCGTGATCCGCTGCCCGACCTGCAGGGAGTCGACGCCCTCGCCCAGGGCGATGACTTCGCCGCTTCCCTCGGTGCCCGGGGTGAAGGGCAGCTCGACGTCGTAGACGCCCTCGCGCTGGTAGGTCTCGATGAAGTTGACCCCGGTGCGGCGGGTGCGCACCAGGACCTCTCCGGGTCCCGGGACCGGATCCTCGACCTCGCTGACGGTGAGGACCTCCGGGCCCCCGTGCTGCGTGAGGGTGATGGCGCGCATGCTGGTCTCCTTCTCTCGGGGCGGACGGAAGCCGCCGGTCGGTGCGTTCCTGACCACCGAGCCTAGTCTTCGCCGCCGCGCCGAGTGCATAAATATCGACATACCTGCATAATCTTGCGTAGGATGTCCGCATGACCTTCACCGCAGCAGTCTCAGGAGCCAGCGGCTACGCCGGGGGAGAGGTGCTTCGTCTGCTGATGCAGCATCCCCAGGTGGAGATCGGCGCCGTCGCGGCGCACTCCAGCGCCGGTCAGCGGCTGGGCTCGCTGCAGCCGCACCTGCACGGGCTCGCCGATCGGATCATCACGGACTCGAGCCTCGAGCAGCTGGCCGGGCACGACATCGTCGTGCTCGCCCTGCCGCACGGCGCCTCGGCCGAGATCGCGGCCCAGCTTCCCGAGTCGACCATCGTGATCGACGCCGCGGCCGATCACCGGCTCGAATCCGCCGAGGCATGGGAGCAGTTCTACGGCAGGGCGCACGCCGGGACCTGGCCGTACGGCCTGCCCGAGATGATCGTGGCCCCGGACGGCACCCGGCAGCGCACCCGACTGGCGAAAGCGAGCCGCATCGCGATCCCCGGGTGCTATCCCACCGGCTCCCAGCTGGCCCTGGCGCCGCTGGCCGCGGCCGGGCAGATCGAGCTGCAGGACATCGTGATCGTGGCGGCCTCCGGCACCTCGGGGGCGGGGCGATCGCTGAAGCCGCACCTGCTGGCCGCGGAAGTCATGGGCGGCATGTCGCCCTACGGCGTGGGCGGCGTGCACCGGCACACCCCGGAGATCGAGCAGGGCCTGGGCTGGGCCTCGGGCCGCAGCGACGTCGCGGTCTCGTTCACCCCCACCCTGGCGCCTATGCCCCGCGGCATCCTCACGACCGCCACGGCCCGGATCGCCGAGGGCGCCGGTGCGCAGTCCGTGCGCGAGGCGCTGGAGGAGGCCTATCGCGACGAGCCCTTCATCCATCTGCTGCCCGAGGGGCAGTGGCCCACCACCCAGGCCGTCCTGGGCTCGAACCACGTCCAGATCCAGGCGGCCGTCGATGCCCGCGTGGGGCGCGTGATCGTCAGCTGCGCGCTGGACAACCTCGTCAAGGGCACGGCCGGCGGAGCCGTGCAGTCCATGAACATCGCCCTGGGCCTGCCCGAGCAGACCGGGCTGACCCAGCAGGGAGTCGCACCGTGAGCACCGTCCACCCCTCCCAGGACCCGGCGGCCGGGCTGAGCGTCGACACCTCCCGCGGCGTCACCGCAGCCGCTGGATTCCGCGCCGGCGGCGTGACCGCCGGATTCAAGGCCTCCGGCGGCGACGACCTGGCCGTCGTGATCAACGACGGCCCCAGCGCGGCCGCCGCCGCTGTGTTCACGTCGAACCGCGTGGCCGCGGCTCCCGTCCACTGGTCGCGCCAGGTCGTCGCCGACGGCGCCGCCCGCGCGGTGACCCTCAACTCCGGCGGAGCCAATGCCTGCACGGGCCCGCAGGGCTTCCAGGCCTCGCACGAAACGGCCGAGCTGGTCGCCGAGGGCCTTCAGGTCGGCGCCGGCGACGTGGTCGTGTGCTCCACCGGACTGATCGGCGTGCAGCTGCCCATGGGCGTGATGCGCGCCGGCATCCCCGAGGTCCTGGCCGATTCCGCAGCGGATGAGGCGGCCGGGCTGCGCGCGGCCCGGGCGATCATGACCACCGACACCGTGCCCAAGCAGGCCGCGCACACGAGCCCCGAGGGCTGGAGCGTGGGCGGGATGGCCAAGGGCGCGGGCATGCTCGCCCCGGGACTGGCCACCATGCTCGTGGTGCTCACCACCGACGCCGAGGTCCGCCCGGAGGTCCTGCAGCGCAGCCTGCGCGAGGCCTGCGCCGTGACCTTCGACCGCGCCGACTCCGACGGCTGCATGTCCACCAACGACACCGTGACCCTGCTGGCCTCGGGGGCCTCCGGCATCAGCCCCGACGAGCTCGAGCTCACCCGTGCGCTGAGCGCCGTGTGCCACAGCCTGGCCCAGCAGCTGATCACCGATGCCGAGGGCGCCGCCCACGACATCGCGATCACCACCATGGGCGCCGCCTCCGTGGTCCAGGCCGAGACGGTCTCGCGCACGGTGGCCCGCTCGAACCTGTTCAAGACCGCGGTCTTCGGCAACGACCCCAACTGGGGCCGGGTCCTCTCGGCCGTGGGCACGACCGATGCCGAGTTCGATCCGGACGAGCTCGACGTCTCCATCAACGGCGTCATGGTCTGCCGCGGCGGGATGATCGGCGACCCCCGGGAGGGCGTGGACCTGGCGTCGTCGCGAAAGGTCGAGGTCGTCGTCGACCTGAAGGCCGGGGCGCACGAGGCCACGATCTGGACCAACGACCTGACCCACGACTACGTCGAGGAGAACTCGGCGTACTCGTCCTGAAGCCGCCCGAGCCGAACCCCTCCCAGGAGACACCCGATGACCGCACCGAACGACCGCATCACCGCCGCGCGCGCCAAGGCCGGCGTGCTCATGGAGGCGCTGCCGTGGATCAGCCGCTTCTCCGGGGCGGTCATGGTGTTCAAGTACGGCGGCAACGCCATGGTCTCGGAGCCGCTGCGCCAGGCATTCGCCGCCGACATGGTCTTCCTGCGCGAGGTGGGGATCTGCCCCGTCGTCGTGCACGGCGGAGGGCCGCAGATCAATCGCATGCTCGAGCGGCTGGGGATCGAGTCCGAGTTCCGCGGGGGTCTGCGCGTCACCACGGCCGAGGCGATCGACGCCATCCGCATGGTCCTCACCGGCCAGGTCCAGCGCGAGCTCGTCTCCCTGCTCAATGCCACCGGCCCGTACGCCGTGGGGATCTCGGGGGAGGACGCATCCCTGCTCAACGCGGTGCGCCGCGGGACGGTCGTCGACGGCCAGGAGGTGGACCTGGGGCACGTGGGCGAGATCGTCTCCGTGAACCCCGAGCCGCTGCGCGAGCTGATCCAGGCCGGGCGCATCCCGGTGATCTCCTCGATCTCCCCGGAGGTCGACGCCCACGGCCGCTTCACCGGCGAGGTGCTCAACATCAACGCCGACACCGCAGCCGCCGCGGTCGCCGTGGCGCTGGGCGCGGAGAAGCTCGTGGCGCTGACCGATATCGAGGGCCTGTACTCGGACTGGCCGGATCGCAGCTCGCTGATCTCGTCGCTGACCGACTCCGAGCTGCGCGAGCTGCTGCCCAGCCTGCAGTCCGGGATGATCCCCAAGATGGAGGCGGCGCTCACCGCTGTGGAGGGCGGGGTCCCGCGGGCCACGATCGTCGACGGGCGCGAGGCGCACTCGGTGCTGCTCGAGATCTTCACGGACGAGGGGATCGGCACCGAGGTCCGCCCCGACGGCACCGCGCCGGCAGCCGAGCGGCCTCTGCGCCGGCATCCGGAACCGGTCGGCGTCGCCACCGCGGAGATCGATCGCGTCGTCCTGGGATCCGGTGCGGGGAAGCACCCGACCGGCGAGGAGGCCGCGCAGGGCTCCTCCGGCGCAGGACGCAGCGCGCAGACCGTCGGCGCGGCGGAGACCGCCCCGACCGAGACCACCACGACGGAGGACCCCGAATGAGCCGCACGCACTCTGCCCAGGACGCCTCCGCGGAGGCCCTGCTCGAGCAGTACTCCCAGCACCTGATGAACGTCTTCGGCCCGCCCCAGGCCGTGCTCGCCCGCGGTGAGGGTGCTGTCGTGTGGGACGCCGACGGCAACCGCCTGCTGGATCTGCTGGGCGGGATCGCCGTGAACGCGCTGGGCCACGCCCACCCCGCCTGGGTGCGCGCCCTCTCGGAGCAGGCGGCCGCCCTGGGCCACATCTCCAACTTCTTCACCTCGCCGCAGCAGATCGAGCTGGCCAAGAAGCTGCTGGAGCTGACCGGGGCGCCGGAGGGCTCGCGGGTCTTCTTCGCGAACTCCGGCTCGGAGGCCAATGAGGCCGCCTTCAAGCTGGCCCGCCGCCAGGGCCACGAGGTCCCCGGCCCGGACGGTCCCCGCACGCGGATCCTGGCCCTGGAGGATTCCTTCCACGGACGCACGGCCGGCTCGCTGGCCATGACCGCCAAGAAGGCCTACCGGGAGCCGTTCGAGCCGCTGCCGACCGGCGTGGAGTTCCTCGCTCCCACGCTCGAGGCGCTGGAGGCCGCCGTCGACAACACCGTCAGCGCCCTGATCGTGGAGCCCGTGCGCGGCGAGGCCGGCGTGCGACCGCTGCCCGAGGGATGGCTGCGCCGGGCTCGGCAGCTCACCCGCGAGCACGGGGCGCTGCTGATCGTCGACGAGGTCCAGACGGGCGTCGGGCGCACGGGGCAGTGGTTCGCCAGCTCGGCGGAGCTCTCGGGTGCCGATGCCCCGGATGCCATGACGCTGGCCAAGGGGCTGGGCGGAGGCTTCCCGATCGGGGCCATGATCACCTTCGGCGAGCACGCCTCCGGTCTGCTCGGCCCTGGCCAGCACGGTACGACCTTCGGCGGCAACCCGCTGGCCACCGCGGTCGGTCTGGCCACGCTCACGACGATCGAGGACGAGCAGATCCTGCAGAACGTCCGTTCGGTGGGTCAGCATCTGGCCGACGGACTGCGCGCGATCGACGGCGTCGCCGAGGTCCGCGCCCACGGGCTGCTGATCGGCATCGACCTCGAGCCGATCGATCGTTCGGCATCGCAGACCGCCGCTCTGGCCCCGGCCGTCGTGGCGGCGGCCCGCCGCGCGGGATTCATCGTCAATGCCCCGGGGCCGCTCACGCTGCGCCTGGCCCCGCCGCTGATCCTCAGCGCAGAGCAGGCCGACGAGCTGCTCGAGGCGCTGCCCTCCATCCTCGACGCGGCCCGCGAGGCCGTGCTCAGCGCTCCGGGCGCCTGAGCCTTCCGCCTCCGCCCGTCGGCCCCACCTTCCTTCCGAGAGGACGCCTCATGCCACGCCACTTCCTTCGCGACACGGATCTGAGCCCCGCCGAGCAGGCGGAGGTCCTGGACCTGGCCCTCGAGCTCAAGGCCGACCGGTGGCGCCATCGCGCGCTGGCGGGGCCGCAGACCGCGACCGTCATCTTCGACAAGACCTCCACCCGCACGCGCTACTCGTTCGCCACGGGCATCGCGGATCTCGGGGGATCGCCCCTGGTCGTGAATCCGGGGGAGGCGCAGCTGGGGGTCAAGGAGTCGGTCTCGGACACCGCCCGGGTCATCTCCCGGATGGCGGGGCTGATCGTGTGGCGGACGTACGACCAGGCCGGTCTCGAGGAGATGGCGCAGCACTCCCACGTCCCGGTGATCAACGCACTGTCGGACGAGTACCACCCGTGCCAGATCCTGGCCGACCTGCTCACGATCCGCGAGCACTTCGGCGAGCTGGCCGGGCGCAGCTTCGCGTACCTGGGCGATGCCGCGAACAACATGGCCAACTCGTACCTGCTGGGGATGGCCACCGCCGGCATGCACGTGCGCGTCGCGGGCCCGGCCGGCTACCTGCCCGAGGAGTCGATCGTGGCCCGGGCGCGCGAGCTCGCCGAGCTCACGGGCGGCTCGGTGCTCGTGACCGAGGATCCCGCCCAGGCGCTCGCCGAGGCCGATGTGGTCTGCACCGACACCTGGGTCTCCATGGGCCAGGAGGACCAGAAGGACGCGCGCGCCGAGGTCTTCCGCCCGTACTCGATCGACACCGCGGCCATGGACCAGGCCGCCCCCGAGGCCGTGTTCATGCACTGCCTGCCGGCCTACCGCGGCAGCGAGGTCTCGGCCGAGGTCATCGACGGCCCGCGCTCGCTGGTCTTCCAGGAGGCCGAGAATCGGCTGCACGCCCAGAAGGCGCTGATGGTCTGGCTGCTGGCAGCCTCGGGGCAGTACAGCCTCGAGACGGGCGAGATCACCCTGCCGGAGCTGGGCTGATGAGCATCCCGGCCACCAAGATCGCCCGCCAGGCGCGCATCGTCGCCCTGCTCAGCTCCGGCTCCGTGCACTCGCAGGCCGAGCTCGCCGAGCTGCTGGCCCGCGACGACCTGCAGGTCACGCAGGCCACGCTCTCGCGCGATCTCGTCGAGGTCGGGGCGGTGCGCGTGCGGGACTCGTCGGGCTCGCTGGTCTACGCCGTGCCGCCGGCCTCCGGCGAGGTCGCGGGACCGGACGGCTCCGCCGGACCCGACGCCCGCCTTGCCGGTGTGTGCCGCGAGCTGCTGGTCACCGCCGAGTCCTCCGGCAACCTCGTCATGCTCAAGACCCCGCCGGGGGCCGCGCAGTACTTCGCCTCGATCATCGATCAGGCCGCTGTCCAGCTCGTCCTGGGTACCATCGCCGGGGACGATTCGATCATGGTCGTCAGCCGCGACCCCTCCGGGGGCGCCGAGCTGGCGGAGTTCTTCCTGCGGCTGGCGGGAGGCGACTGACGCGCGCGAGCGCCCGGATCCGGATCGGACCTGCACCTCCTTTCGCACGGAGCCGGGCCGTCGGGCCCGCTCCTGCGTCCGGTGACGGACGCACCGAGCCAGAAGGCCCCCATACGTGACGAACCTCGCGACACTGCTCACCGACTCCGCCCGCCGAGCCCCCGAGTCCCCGGCCCTGCGCCTGGGGGAGCTGAGCCTCAGCTACGGGCAGCTCGACGCGCTGTCCGCGGCGTTCGCCCAGCGGCTGCACGAGGCAGGTGTGGGCGTGGGGGATCGTGTCGCCCTCGTGGCGCCCAACGCGCCGCAGATGCCGGTCGCGTACTACGCCATCCTGCGCCTGGGCGCCGTCGTCGTCCCGCTCAGCCCGCTGCTCAGCGCTCGCGAGCTGACCGCTCTGTTCCGCACGGCCGAGCTCAGCGCGGTCGTCGTCCACGACGCGGTGAGCGCACCTGCCGAGCAGGCCTGCGCCGAGCTCGAGCCGTCGGTCCCCCTGCTCCTGCTGGATCAGCAGACCCTCGCCGCGCCGTCGAGAGACCTCGAGGTCCGGGAGCCGGTCGAGCGCGCCGCCGACGACCTCGCGGTGCTGCTGTTCACCTCCGGGACTACCGGCGAGCCCAAGGGCGCCGCCCTGACGCACGACAACGTCACCTCGAACGCGTGGATGACCACCCGCATGTTCAGCTACGTGCCCGAGGACGTGATCCTGGGGGCGCTGCCGTTCTTCCACGTCTTCGGCCAGACGGTGTGCCTGAACGCCCCGGTGGCGGTCGGGGCCTGCATCAGCCTGGTCCCGTCGTTCCAGCCGCGCGCTGTGCTGCAGCAGCTGGGCGAGCACGGGGTGACCCGCGTGATCGGCGTGCCGTCCATGCACATGGCGCTGTGCCAGGTCCAGGCCCGACAGCCGCTCGAGCTGCCGAGCCTGGATTCGGCGCTCTCCGGCGGAGCGGCCCTGCCGGTCGAGGTCCTGCGCCGGTTCGAGCAGCTGTTCGGGATCACTCTCTACGAGGGCTACGGGCTCTCCGAGACCTCGCCCGTCGTCGCGTTCAACCAGCCCGTCGACCAGCGCGTCCCCGGCTCGATCGGCACCCCCGTGGAGGAGGCCCGCGTGGCGATCCTCGACGACGACGGCCGTGAGCTGCCGCGCGGCGAGATCGGGGAGCTGGCGGTGGCCGGTCGCTATGTCATGGCCGGGTACTGGAAGCAGCCCGAGCTCACCGCGGCGGCCTTCGCCGGCGAGTACTTCCGCACCGGGGACATGGCGCGTCAGGACGAGGACGACCGACTCTGGATCGTCGATCGCAAGAAGGACACGATCCTGCGCAACGGCTACAACGTGTACCCGCGCGAGATCGAGGAGCTGATCTATGAGCACCCCGGGGTCGAGGAGGCCGCGGTCGTCGGTCGCGGCGGGGCGACCACCGACCAGCAGGTCGTGGCCTGCCTGGTGCTGCGCGACGGGGCGCAGGAGGCCGAGGTGATCGAACAGCTGCGCGCCACCATGCGCCAGTCGCTGGCCAGCTACAAGCGCCCGCAGGCCTACAAGGTCGTCGACGCGCTGCCCAAGGGCTCGACCGGCAAGATCCTCAAGCGGGAGATCGACCCGAGCTGATCAGGGGCGGGCCGAAGCGCACTTTCCGCCGTGCTCAGGCGTGCTCGTCGAGCAGCGGGATCACGTTCTCGCGACCGAACTCCTGGGCCACGGCCCGAGCCGGCTGGAAGCCGGTGTCCTGCCCGGCCCCTGCCTCGAGGAGGCGTCGGGTGATGGCCTCGTTGCCGCGGAACACGGCGCAGATCAGGGCGGTGAAGCCCATGTCGGAGACCCGCTCGGTGTCGGCGCCGGCCTCGAGCAGCATCGCGACCGTGTCCTCGTGCTCGTGATAGGCGGCCAGGTTCAGCAGGGTGTCGCCCTTGCCGTTGGTGAGGTTCACCGGCACCCCCGCCTCCAGGGCCTGCCGCAGCTGATCGGTGCTGCCCTCGCGGGCCAGGTCGAACATCTGGTTCAGCAGGGCGAGCTCCTCCTCGCTGAGCTGCGGCGCGCCCTGCCCCGTCTGAGGTGAGGCTCCCGCCGGGGACTGGCCTTCGGCGTCGGGGGAGGATGGGCTCGTGCTGTGCTCGGACATGGTGCTCCTTGGCGGGGTCGGGGCGCCGACTGCGAGATGATGGCGGTCAGAGGCCGCCCGCGGTCGTGCTCGGGGATCGACCACCCAGTATCCCGCCTGCCGACGCGCCCCGGCAATGCATAAATACAACACGCTGTGTATAGTCATGCACAGAAGACCTGAAGCATCGAACCTCTCAAGGAGACACTCATGACCGAGCGCGTCGTACTCGCCTACTCGGGCGGCCTGGACACCTCCGTCGCCATCGGCTGGATCGGCGAGGCCACCGGGGCCGAGGTCGTGGCCGTGGCCGTGGACGTCGGACAGGGCGGCGAGGACCTCGAGGCCATCCGCCAGCGCGCGCTGGACTGCGGCGCCGTGGAGGCCGTGGTCGCCGATGCCCGCGACGAGTTCGCCGAGCAGTACTGCATGCCGGCGCTGAAGGCCAACGGCCTGTACATGGACTCCTACCCGCTGGTCTCGGCCGTCTCGCGCCCCGTGATCGTCAAGCACCTGGTGGATGCGGCCAAGCAGTTCGGCGCCACCACCGTCGCCCACGGCTGCACCGGCAAGGGCAACGACCAGGTCCGCTTCGAGGTCGGCATCCAGACCCTGGGCCCGGACCTCAAGTGCATCGCCCCGGTGCGCGACCTGGCGCTGACCCGCGAGAAGGCCATCGACTACGCCGAGCGCAATGACCTGCCGATCGTGACGACCAAGAAGAACCCCTTCTCGATCGACCAGAACGTGTGGGGCCGCGCCATCGAGACCGGCTTCCTCGAGGACATCTGGAACGGCCCCACCAAGGACGTCTACGACTACACCGACGATCCCGCCTTCCCGCCGGCGCCCGATGAGGTCATCATCGGCTTCGAGCAGGGCATCCCCGTCTCGATCGACGGCCGCCCGGTGACCCCGCTCGAGGCCATCCAGGAGATGAACCGCCGCGCCGGCGCCCAGGGTGTGGGCCGCATCGACATCGTCGAGGACCGCCTGGTGGGCATCAAGTCCCGCGAGATCTACGAGGCCCCCGGCGCCATGGCCCTGATCGCCGCGCACCGGGAGCTCGAGAACGTCACCGTCGAGCGCGAGCAGGCCCGGTTCAAGAAGACCGTCGGCCAGCGCTGGACCGAGCTGGTCTACGACGGCCAGTGGTTCTCCCCACTGAAGAAGTCCCTGGACTCCTTCATCGACGACACCCAGCGCTACGTCAACGGCGACATCCGCATGACCCTGCACGCCGGCAAGGCCACCGTCACCGGCCGTCGCTCGGAGACCGCGCTGTACGACTTCAACCTGGCGACCTACGACGAGGGCGACTCCTTCGACCAGTCCCAGGCCCGCGGCTTCATCGAGCTGTTCGGCATGTCCTCGAAGGTCGCTTCGGCGCGCGATCAGCGCCTGGCCGCAGAGGGCAGGTGAGGCTTCGGCTCTGAGCATCCTGGCTCGTCACGGAGGGCGCGGCGGCCCCTCCTCCCTTGACTGCTTCGCTTGACGTCTGCGGGAGGAGGGGCCGCCGCGCCTTCTCCCGTCCGCGACTCCCTCCCGACGACCTCGCGAGGAGCCCCGTGTGCAGACCTTCACCGGATGATGCCCTGCACACGCGGCCCCTCGGGAGGCTGCGACGGCCTGCTTCGGTGACGTGAGGCTGCGAGGCGTCGGCGCGGGGGATGGGCGGTGGGCCCCTTCCGCAGACGTCAAGCGAAGCAGTCAAGGAAGGGGCCCACCGCCCATCCCGTACCAAGTGAACGACGAACCCACACACCTCCAGCCCTAAGCTGGGACCAGTAGACGGAAGCGATCGAGGAGCAGCACCAGTGGCAGAGCACGTCAAGCACGGGACCAACGAGGGCGCGCTGTGGGGAGGCCGCTTCGCCGGCGGACCGGATCAGGCCCTGGCGGCGCTGTCCAAGTCGACGCAGTTCGACTGGCGCCTGGCTCCGTACGACATCGCCGGCTCCCGCGCCCACGCCCGCGTGCTGCACGCCGTGGACCTGCTCACCGACGACGAGCTCGCGGGCATGATCGAGGCGCTCGATCAGCTCGAGGCAGACGTCCGATCCGGGGCCTATCGGCCTGCCGAGTCGGACGAGGACGTGCACGGCTCCCTGGAGCGCGGGCTGATCGAGCGCGCCGGCCCGGAGCTGGGCGGCAAGCTGCGTGCCGGCCGCTCGCGCAACGACCAGATCGCCACCGAGGGGCGCATGTACCTGCGCGATCACGCCTCGATCATTGCCAAGGAGCTGCTGGACGTCGTCCGCGCGCTGGTCCAGCAGGCTGAGGCGCACCCGTTCGCCCCCATGCCCGGGCGCACGCACCTGCAGCACGCCCAGCCGATCCTGCTCTCGCACCACCTGCTGGCCCATGCCTGGGCCATGGTCCGCGACGTCGAGCGCTTCGCGGACTGGGACCGCCGCGCGGCCGTCTCCCCGTACGGCTCCGGCGCTCTCGCCGGGTCCACGCTCGGGCTGGACCCGAACGCCGTGGCCCAGGAGCTCGGTTTCGACTCCGCGGTCCACAACTCGATCGACGGCACCGCCTCGCGCGACGTCTACGCCGAGTTCGCCTGGATCTGCGCCATGCTCTCGGTCGACGTCTCCCGCATCTCGGAGGAGATCACCACCTGGGCCACCAAGGAGTTCTCCTTCGTGACCCTGCACGACTCGTTCTCCACGGGCTCGTCGATCATGCCGCAGAAGAAGAACCCGGACGTGGCGGAGCTCGCCCGCGGCAAGGCGGGGCGCCTGATCGGCGATCTCACGGGCCTGCTGGCCACGCTCAAGGCCCTGCCGCTGGCCTACAACCGCGATCTGCAGGAGGACAAGGAGCCGGTCTTCGACGCCATCGATCAGCTCGAGGTCCTGCTGCCTGCCGTCTCCGGCATGGTCGCCACGTTGAGCTTCCACACCGAGCGCATGGCCGAGCTGGCACCGCGCGGATTCGCGCTGGCCACGGACATCGCCGAGTGGCTGGTCCGCCAGGGCGTGCCCTTCCGCGACGCCCACGAGATCTCCGGCGACGCCGTGCGGGTCTGCGAGCAGCGCGACATCGAGCTGTGGGACCTCACCGACGAGGACTTCGCCGCCATCGACGAGCGCCTCACCCCGCAGGTGCGCGAGGTCCTGACGCTGGAGGGCTCCCTGCGCTCGCGGTCCTCGCAGGGCGGCACCGGTCCCGACGCCGTCGCCGCTCAGCTGGCGGCGCTGAAGGAGCGCCTGGCGGCTCTGGAGGCCTTCGAGAACCGCGCACCCGTCGTCCAGGCCTGAGCGGACGGATGCACGAGAGCGCAACAGCTGATCTGGACCCTCAGCTGCTCGAGCTGCTGCAGCGCCCGGCCCCGGAGGCCGCGCCGCTGCTGCTGGGGTGCCTGCTCACCACCATCACCCCGCAGGGCCGCGTGACCGTGCGCCTCACAGAGGTCGAGGCCTACGGCGGGCCCGCGGACACGGATCTGCCGGACCCCGGAGCGCACACCTACAACGGGCGCACCGCGCGCAATGCGTCCATGTTCGGCCCGGCCGGTCACGCCTACGTGTACTTCACCTACGGGCTGCATCATGCGCTGAACCTGGTGTGCCGACCGCAGGGCATCCCCGGCGGTTGCCTGCTGCGCTCCGGCGAGGTCGTCGAGGGCCAGGAGCTGGCCGTGGCCCGTCGCAGCGCCCGGCGGGCCTCGGAGCCCGCGGCGGTCTCCCTGGCCCGTGGCCCGGGCAACCTCGCCCAGGCCCTGGGGCTCGGCCTGCAGGACGACGGCGCGCCCCTGCGCGGCCGCGCGCACGAAGACGGCGGCCGGCATCTGGTGCTCGCACCGGGGAGCCCTCCGCGGACGATCGTGACGACCCCGCGCACAGGGGTCTCGGGGGAGGGCGGCACGGAGCGGTTCCCGTGGCGCTTCGCCGCCCAGGGCGATCCCACGGTCTCCCCGTACCGTCGTGCGACGCCCAAGAAGCGGCGCACCCGCGGCGGTGGCACTAGCATGGCCGGGTGACTCAGCCCAGCCCTGCTCCCGTGCCCGCCCCGCGACCCGAATCGGTCGAGGAGATGATCGACCGGCTGTGCGCAAAGATCCCGGACTACCCCGAGCCCGGGGTCCTCTTCCGGGATCTGACGCCGCTGTTCGCCGACGGGGCCGCCTTCGCCCGCGCCGTGGACGCCCTGGGTGAGGCCTTCCGGGGGCAGTTCGAGTACGTGGCGGGCATCGAGGCGCGCGGCTTCCTGCTGGCCGGTGCGGTCTCGCGCGCCACGGGCGCCGGCGTGATCCCCATCCGCAAGGAGGGCAAGCTGCCCCGGGAGACTTACCGGGAGAGCTACCAGCTCGAGTACGGCTCGGCCGTGCTGGAGATCCACACCGACGACGTCGCCCGCGGTTCCCGCGTGCTCGTGGTCGACGACATCCTGGCCACCGGCGGCACGCTCGAGGCGAGTGCCAAGCTGCTGCACCGCGCGGGACTGCACATCGCGGGCTTCGGGCTGCTGATGGAGCTGACCGACCAGCGCGGCCGAGGCAAGCTGGGCGGGCACCGCACCCGGGCCCTGTATCGCGTCTGAGAGCCGGGAGGTCCCGCCGCGATCCGCTGAGGGCGGACGACATGAAGCGCTGCGGGCAACCTCCTGTTCATGCCCGGGGGATTAGCATGACTGGTTGCCCGATCGCGGCTGGTCGGGGAGGCGGACGTTTCAAGGAGCACGAGCACATGACGGATGTCGCCAGGAGCAGCGGTGCTGAGACCGGCCTGCCCGACGACCGCGGGCAGGGCCACGGCAGCGCACTGGACGAGCAGCTGGAGATCGAGCAGCGCTACGTCACGGGGCTCTACGACCGCCTGGACGAGCTGCGACGCGAGAAGGCCGATGAGCTGGCGCGCGTGCGCCGCACGGACATGGGCACGGGACATCAGTCCCGCTCGGAGCGCGATGCCTTCGCCACCCACTACGAGGATCGGCTCGCCCAGCTCGAGGCCGTCGACAAGCGGCTGGCCTTCGGACGCCTGGACACCACCGAGACCGGAGAGGCCTCCACGCGCTACATCGGGCGCATCGGCCTGGCCACGGAGGACCACCGACGCCTCCTGGTGGACTGGCGCGCCCGCGAGGCCGCCGCGTTCTACCAGGCCACGGGTCGCAGCCCCATGGGCGTGCGCCGCCGTCGCCACCTGATCCTCGACGGACGCCATGTCTCGGCGATCGAGGACGACGTCCTGGACCCCGAGCTGCTCGACGATGAGTCCGTCCTGCAGGGCGAAGGCGCTCTGCTGGCGGCGCTGAACTCCAAGCGCACGGGTCGCATGACGGACATCGTCGCCACGATCCAGGCCGAGCAGGACCGGATCATCCGGGCCCCTCTGCAGGGCGTGCGCGTGGTCCAGGGCGGTCCGGGCACCGGCAAGACCGCGGTCGCCCTGCACCGCGCGGCGTTCCTGCTCTACGAGCACCGGGAGCGGCTGCGCAAGTCAGGGGTGCTGCTCGTCGGGCCGTCGTCGTCGTTCCTGTGGTACATCGACCGCGTGCTGCCCTCTCTGGGCGAGACGGGCGTGGTGATGTCGTCGCTGGCCGATCTGTTCCCCGGGATCCACGGCGCGCCGGAGCGCGACCGCGAGGTCGCCGGTCTCAAGGCAGGCCTGGAGATGGTCGACGTCATCAAGCAGGCGGTCAAGGACCGGCAGAAGCTGCCCGAGCGCGACCTCGTGCTCACCGTGGACTCGCACCGCGTGGTGCTGACCCGGCAGCTCGCCCGACGGGCCCGGGAGAAGGCCAGGGGCACGGGCAAGCCGCACAACGAGGCCCGCGCGACCTTCGTGAAGATCATCCTGCGCGAGCTCGCCGAGAAGCTGGGGGAGGAGCTCGACGCCTCCTCCGGCAACGCGATCGATCGCTCCTACCTGGTGGAGGACCTGCGCCAGGCCCCCGAGGTGCGCCGGGCCGTGAACCTGCTGTGGCTGCCGCTGTCGGCCGAGACGCTGGTGCGCCAGCTCTTCGCCAAGCGGCGCTACCTCGACTCGGCCTTCCGCCACCTGAGCCCCGCCCAGCGGGACCAGCTCGAGCGCCCGGCCGCCGCTGCGCTGACCGTCTCGGACGTCCCGCTGCTGGACGAGGCCGCCGAGCGCCTGGGGACCCTCGAGGACGCCGGCGTGCGGATCCGCACCGGTGAGGCGGAGCGCGCCAAGGCCACCGAGATGGCCGAGCGGGCGCTCTACAACATGAGCCAGGCCCTCGAGGACGTCGGGGTCGACGGCGTGGTGAGCGCCAGCGACCTCACGGAGTTCAACGAGGAGCAGGAGCACCGGATGACCGCGGCCGAGGCCGCGACCTCCGATCGGACCTGGGCCTACGGGCACGTCGTGGTGGATGAGGCGCAGGAGCTGACGCCCATGCAGTGGCGGGTGCTCATGCGCCGATGCCCCATGAAGTCGTTCACGGTCGTCGGCGATATCGCCCAGGCCGGCTCGGCCTCGGCCGCCGCCTCCTGGGGCGAGGCCCTGGCGCCCTTCGTGGGGGAGCGTTTCAGCCTGGAGGAGCTCACCGTCAACTACCGCACGCCTGAGGCGGTGGCCTCGGTCGCCGCGGCCGTCGCCCGCGCCGCCGGTCAGCACGTGGCCGCTCCGCGGGCGGTGCGCGAGGGGGAGCCGCCGATCATCGCGCAGCTGCCCGCTCAGGCCGACGACGCCGCGATCATGCGCGCGATCGACGACCAGCTCGAGGAGGAGCTCGAGGTCGTCCAGGGCGGTCTCGTGGCCGTCATCGCCCCGGAGGAGCGCGTGCGCGGCATCGGCCGGCATCTCTCCGAGCGCCTGCCCGGCAGGGTGGGCGCGGGTGTGCGCCGGCTGGAGCACCAGGTCGTCGTGCTGTCCACGTGGGATGCCAAGGGCCTGGAGTTCGACTCCGTGGTCCTCGTGCAGCCGCAGGAGATCATCGACGAGTACCGCGGCGTCGGATCCCTGTACGTGGCCATGACCCGTCCCACCCAGAGGCTGCGCACCGTCTCGGCCGGCCCGCTGCCCGCCGGCTACGACGGCGTCCGCGCCTGAAACCCCTTCCGCTTCCGCAACCCGAGAGGTACCCCGACGTGACCCCGACACCCACCACCGCGATCGATCTGGCAGCCCAGCACAACGACCCCGACTTCCCGGGCATCTGGGAGGAGCTGAACTGGCGCGGGCTCGTGCACGTGTCCACGGACCAGGCGGCCCTCCAGGAGCTGCTCGACGGGGAGCCGATCACGTTCTACTGCGGCTTCGACCCCACGGCGGCCTCGCTGCACCTGGGGCACCTGGTGCAGCTGCTGACCATGCGCCGGCTGCAGCTGGCGGGGCACCGTCCGCTGGGGCTCGTCGGCGGCTCGACCGGACTGATCGGCGATCCCCGCCAGACCTCGGAGCGGGTGCTGAACACCCGCGAGGTCGTGGAGCAGTGGGTCGGGCAGCTGCGCGAGCAGATCGAGCGCTTCCTGTCCTTCGACGGCGACAGCGCCGCTCGCATGGTCAACAACATGGACTGGACCGGCGAGATGTCGGCGATCGACTTCCTGCGCGACATCGGCAAGCACTTCCGCGTGGGCACCATGATCAAGAAGGAGATCGTGGCCAAGCGGCTGAACTCGGAGGAGGGCATCTCCTACACCGAGTTCAGCTACCAGATCCTGCAGGGCATGGACTTCCTGAACCTGCACCGCGAGTACGGCTGCATGCTGCAGACCGGCGGCTCGGATCAGTGGGGCAACCTGACCTCGGGCACGGAGCTGGTGCGCAAGGTCGAGGGGACCGCGGTCCAGGCCATCGGCACGCCGCTGATCACCAACTCGGACGGCACCAAGTTCGGCAAGTCCGAGGGCAACGCCATCTGGCTGGACCCCGAGCTGACCTCGCCGTACGCCTTCTACCAGTTCTGGCTCAACACCGCCGACGCCGATGTGCTCGACCGCCTCAAGGTCTTCACCTTCCGCACCAGCCAGGAGATCGCCGAGTTCGAGCGCAAGGTCGCCGAGGAGCCCTTCCGCCGAGAGGCGCAGAAGCAGCTCGCGTGGGATGTCACCGTGCTGGTGCACGGGGCCCAGGCCACCGAGCAGGCGATCGCGGCCTCCGAGGCCGTGTTCGGCAAGGGGGACCTCGGCGCTCTGGACGAGCAGACCCTGGCCGCGGTGATCGGGGAGCTCCCCTCTGCGACCGTGGGTGCTGAGGATCGAGCGCTGATCGACCTGCTCGTGGCCACGGGGCTGTCGACCACCCGCTCCGAGGCGCGACGCACCCTCCAGGAGGGCGGCGTCTCCGTGAACAACCAGAAGGTGCAGGGCATCGAGGCTCAGCTAGAGGACGAGCAGCTGCTGCACGGCCGGTACGCCCTGCTCAAGCGCGGCAAGAAGAACATGGCGGGAGTCGTGCTGGGGGAGTGACCCGAAAGGCACCTTCATGCGGGTGCGCGCCTGGCTCGGCCCCCGAGGCCCGCGGCTGTCTGCCGCGGGGCTCGGGGGCCTCGTCGTGGTCCTCGGCCGGCGGATGAGGGCTTCCTGTGGGGTGCAGCACAAACGGCCCAGATGGTTTGCGGGGGGCGCAGGGGGTGTGTAATGTTCTTCTCTGTCGCCGCGAGCGGCCCGCCGGTTCGAACCGGTGCGGCGCAGCGGCAGGATCACCGATCCGGATGATCCTGCGTCGACACAACCATTGAACGGCTCGATCGAGCAGA
>NZ_BSQO01000007.1:0-92980 GCF_030268385.1 Kocuria sp. NBRC 114282
CGACTTCACGGCGAGATCGGCATGATCCCGCCCGTCGAGCTCGAGGACACCTACCATCACAACCACCCCGCACCGGCACCCGCCGACGCGGCACTTGCGAGCCTCTAACAAACCCGGGGCGATTCACTTCACCCAAACAATCTCGCCGCCCGCGGCGGCATCTGGCCTTCCTGGGCGGCACATGCCCCCAGGAAGGCTCAGTCATGTCCCACGCCAACGCGGCGCTCACCCCACGGCATCGCCTGATCGTCGCGCGCATGGTTGTTGACGACGGTTGGCCGATCAGCGAGGTCGCCGCCCGATTCCAAGTCTCCTGGCCTACCGTCAAGCGTTGGGCCGACCGCTAGCGAGACGGCGAATCCAGGCAAGACCGGTCTTCCCGGCCGCGTCGCTCCCCGAACAAGACGAGTCAGAAGACCACTCGGCGCTGCATCAATCTGCGGCTGCGCCTGAGGGAGGGGCCGGTGCAGTTGGCGTGCCGACTCGGGATCGCCCCGTCCACTGTCCACCGCATCCTGGTCCACGCGCACCTAGAGCGTGTCTCCCAAATCCCGATGCCGTATCGGCGAGGCTAGGCCGTGTTGATCAAGAGTCTGAGACCGGATACGGCCAGGAATCCCATCCGTCAAGACCCGATCAGTCGGCGGGTTCCCACTGGGCGCGATCGAGCGCCAGCGCAGCGCGAGCGGCAGCGTCGGCTTCGCTCTTCGGAGCGCCCGCTTCCTGGTGCGCCCGCGACCACTCTTCAGACCCGCGTCTAGCGAACTCGGCACCTTCTTCTGACCCCATGATGCGGCTGACGGCATCGAGGTCAGCACGCGGATCGTCGAGATGAAGCGCGAGCCCCAGGAGCCCCGCGTCCCACCCGCCACCGCCGGCAGCAGGACCGTACTCGCGCCAGTGGTCGTTGCTCTCTCCAAAGTGACGCACGGTGAGCGCGGCTGCCCCGGTGCCATGTCCTTCGATCGACGCGGTGACGCGAGAGACCTCGCCCTCGTACTCCCACGTTATCGTCAACGCGCGCGGCGCCTCGCACGTCTCGATCGTGCCGACCGTGCCACTGTCCAAAAGGCGATACCGACCACCCCGGCGCAGGTCTCCGGTCAGGGGCTCGAACCAGCGCGCCAGGCGGTCGGGATTCGTGCACGCGTCCCACAGGTCGTCAGGGGTCGTCGGGAAGGTCTGGGTCAGGGTGATCACGTTCCGCTCGTCGTCGAACTCGACGTGACGTAGAACCTCGTTGATCTGACTGGCGATGTTCACTGCTGGCTTCCTTTCGACTCATAGCGACGGTCACGCTGACCGCGCGCGATCTCGGTGCCCAGCGCCGAGAGCGAACCGCCCCACAGCTGCCGCAGCCGGTCCGCCCACTCGCCGATGGCCTCGACACCGTCGCGGTCCAGGCTGTAGATGCGACGCGATCCCTCGACGCGCGAACGTACGAGGCCGACCTCACGCAGCACGCGAAGATGCCGAGACGCTGCGGGCTGACTCACTCCGAACTCTTCACGAACTACGGCGCTCAGCTCGCCGGCCGTACGATCACCCTCGGCAAGCTGCTCCACCATCCGCAGACGAGTGGCGTCCCCCAGGGCACCGAAATGATTCACAGATCTGTTATATAACGAAAAACGGAATCAATCAACAATGCTTGTGATTCGAGGACGGCTGCAAGCAGGACGGGGCCCCGCTCCTGCTATGTCGGCTGGCAATCACCGGCGCATCAGGTCGCGCTGTGCAGGGTGGTGTCGATCTGACAGTTGATCACGGCACCGTCAGCATCGCGGACACCGGTCCGTGCTCAGGCCGGAGGAGGCAGGTCCGTCTTGATCCAGATCAGCGTCGCGGCGAGGCTGACGGCGGCCCGATAGTTGCGGGCGAGCTTGTCGGAGCGCATCGCGATTCCGCGCCACTGCTTGAGTCGGTTGAAGCAACGCTCCACGACGTTGCGGCCCTTGTATCGCCCCTGCTGCTGATCGCCGAAGTCGATCGGTCGGCCCGGCTTCTTGCGGCGGTGCGCGATCTGATCGTTACGTTCCGGGATCGTTGCCGCGATCCTCCGATCGCGCAGCCAGGCCCGGTTCGCCTTCGATGGATACCCCTTGTCCGCCAGGACGCGGTCGGGACGGGTGCGAGGCCGGCCCTTCCCGGCGCGCGGAACGCGGACATTCTCGAGCACGGCGGTCATCATCGCGGTGTCGTTGATGTTCCCGCTGGTGATCATCATGCCTAGTGGCCGGCCACGGCCGTCGCAGACCAGGTGCAGCTTGGTCGTCAGCCCTCCCCGGGAGCGGCCGATCCCGTGATCAGGCGGCTCGAACCGCGGATTCTTGTGATTCCGCAGAGCCCCCTGTGTCCCGCTTCAGGGTCGCGCCGTGCTGATGAACACGCGCGATGGTCGAGTCGATCGAGACGACCCAGTCGATCTTCCCAGCAGCGTCCGCCTGCTTCTGCACCTCGGCCAGCAGCATCTCCCACGTGCCATCTTCAGCCCACCGGTTGAACCTCTTGTAGATCGAATTCCACTTCCCGAACCGCTCCGGCACATCCCGCCACGGCGCCCCAGTCCGGTATTTCCACGCGATCCCCTCAACAGCGAGCCGATGATCCGTCCACGGCCGCGAGCGGCCAGTGGTCGACGGCATCAACGGCTCTATCACGGCCCACAACCCGTCAGAGATCTCCTGTCGCGTCACCGTTCAAGGCTCACCCAGCCGAGGTCGAAACCTCTTGATCAACACGGCCTAGTGGGGCCCGGAGCTCGCTTCAGCGCGCGGGCGTCCCGACAACGGACCACAGCAGCTGCGCGGCCTCGACCAGCGCCTCGGCGAAGCCGTCGGGGTCCTCGGCCGTGTCGGCGCGGAAGCTGAGGCAGAACTCGAACTCGCGCTCGCCCTTGGTGTAGGCGATGCCGAGACCGGCCGCGGAGGTGGGGGCGAAGGCGTAGCGCACGATGGACTGCGCCCCGCCCACCGAGGTGGTCGACAGGAAGTCCTCCGATAGCGCCTCCAGCGATGGATCCCCGAGCAGCCCCTCCCGCACCTGATCCTCATCCGCCATGAGCCGAAGGCCGGTGACGTGGCGCTGCGGGCCGTGCCCGGCCTTGCACGCCTTGATCCAGTCCTTGTGCGCCTCGATCGCAGCGCGCAGCTGCTCCTGGGTCGCGGTGCCCTCCACGGCGGCGGCCGCGAGCTCGACGGCCTGGGCCGTCACCGGGCGCAGGCACTCGGTGCGCCCGGCCTGGAACTCGCGGACGTCGACCGACTCGTAGACGCTGCGCACCCGCCCGAAGGCCAGCTGCTGGGCGATCGTGAAGATCAGCTGCTGGACGGCGTCGTCGCTCATCTTGAACGGGCGCTCCTGTGCTGACATGCGCGGCACCGTGACGAGGCGCACCGACAGCGGCTCGGCGGCCTGAGACACGCCCTCCAGCCCGGTGCGCACGCGCCGGGCCTGCTCCGCAGTCATCGACCAGGCGAGCTCCGGGGCCTCGATGACCAGCTCCGGAACGGCGGCGGGGGCGTCGTGGATCTCGACCTGCTGCATGCGGCCCACGGCCGCCAGCACCGTGGCCCCGTCGATCGTGCTGTGCTCCACGTGCACGCCCGTGAAGGAGTCGTGCAGCGCGATCTCGTAGGACATGGGCTTGCGCACCCAGGCGTCGTGGAAGCCGAAGGCCAGGTGCTGCAGGTGCTGCTCATCCGTGAGCTGCTGCTCCTGCAGGTCCACCGTGTACACCAAGCGGGACAGCCGGTCGTAGGTCCGCGCGTTCGCCGAGTCCTGCAGCAGCTCCTCGAGGATCTCGGCGGCGTCGTCGGCGGGCAGCCAGGAGACCGCGCCGAAGGGCAGCTCGTCCCGGGCTCCGCCCGGCGCGGCGACGATCGTGCGCAGCGCCTGCGCTATCCAGGCGGCGCTGCGGGGCTGGCCGTCGGCATCGGCGATCGGCAGCACTCGGAGGTGCCCGCGGTGGAGGATGCCGATCTCGGCGTCGGCGGCCTCGACCCGCGGCCGGCGGATCTCGTCCATGCCCGCCTGCGGGTGCCGCAGCCCGCCGCCCAGGGCCTCCCACTGCTGCATGCACAGGTGCGCACCGCGCGGGCTGACCTCCACCGGGGTCTCACCGCGCAGCTGCTGCAGGTGGACGGCGGCCGCGCGGTGGATAAACCGGGCTGCGCGGTCGAGGCCGGGAGTCCCGGGCTCGTCGGCCAGCTGGAAGCCCACGCTCGTGCTCAGCGGCAGGGACTCGCGCGTGCGCAGGTAGCCGCGCAGCCACTCCCGCGACAGCCAGCTGCGACCGGCGGCGTCCTCCCGCCGGGCGAAGTCCAGCAGGCGCTGCTGCAGCACGGGGGCGTCGCCGGCCAGCCACTGCCGGGCGGTCTCGCGGGTGCGCTCGGCCTCGGCGTCGTCCTGGAGGGGTCGAAGCGCGCTGAGCAGCCGCTGCACGGTCGGCTCGAGCTCGGGCACAGGCAGGACGGTTGTGGTCATGGGTGTCCTCTGGGAGAAGGCGGCGGCGATGACGGCCTCTCGATTCTCGCAGGCGGCGAGCAGGCCCGGCAGAGCGCGTCAGCGACTGTGATCAGGGCCACGTCACCCGGACTCGCTGCGGCTCGCGGCAGGTGCCGCGGGTGGTCGCGCCCTAGAATCGGGCGAGCCCCGCGGCACCGAACTCGGGGCCACGATGATGCGAGGAGGGTCGGCGCCTTGGAGCTGGATCTGCTGCACGTGCGCGCCGGCGGCCAGGGGTGGGGCCCGGTGGACGCCCTCGTCCAGCTGAGCGCGCGTCTGCTGGACGCACGGCTGATCACCATCGATGAGCGCGCCCGCCCCACGGCGCTGCAGCGCGGCGCCTCCGCGATCCCCCGGCTGCTCTCCGCCTCCTCGCGTCGTCTGCTGGTCATCGCCCCGAATCCGGCGCACCTGGCCCAGGCCGCGCGGATGCGGCACTGGCTGCCCGGCTATGCCTCGACCGCGGCCTGGGTGATCGACTCGTTCTGGACCGAGCGCATCGCGCGCTTCGCCCGTACCGGACGGCACTTCGATCACCTGTTCATCACGGACCCCGGACTTCGCCAGGAGTGGGCAACGCTGACGGATGCTGCCGTCTCCGTGCTGCCCTGGGGCGCCGACACCCTCGCCTTCCCGCTGCAGGACGGCAGCCGGAGCACCGATCTGCTGCGGGTCGGACGCCAGCCCTCAGCCTGGGACGACGACGCCGCCATTGCGCGCCTGGCCTCAGCGCGTGGGCTGCGCTTCGAGGGACGCCCACCGCTGGATCCTGCGGACCCCGCCGGCAGCTATGAGCAGGTGCGGTCGGCACTGCTGCGCACGCGCTTCATGCTGGCGTTCTCCAACCTGGTCAGCCCCGCGACCTACACCCACCCGACGCGGGACTACCTCACGGGCCGCTGGACCGATGCGCTGGCGGCCGGCGCGGTCGTCGTCGGGGCGGCGCCGAGCAGCGCCGCGCAGCTGCTGTGGGAGACGGCCACGGCGGAGGTCTCCCCCACGGATCCGGTCGTCGGACTCGAGCGCATTGCCGAGCTCAGCGCGCAGTGGACCCCGGGCTCGGCACGAGCCCAGCAGCTGCTGGCCCGGCAGAGTCTGGACTGGCGGCATCGTCTCCGCACGCTGTCCGAGGTCCTGGGGCTGCCAGAGCCCCCGGAGCTCACCCGGGAGCTGAGCCAGCTGGTGCCGCCGCGATGAGCGCCGATCCGCTGCGCCGCCTCAAGCACCGGGCCTTCCTGGCCCGCCGGGACGCCGGGCTGGTGGGAAGCAGCCTGCTCAGCCGCCGGACCGGAGCACTGGCCCAGCAGCTGCGGATCGCCCGTGCGGGTCTGGACCTGCCGCCCCTGGCGGCTCACCGGGGCCTGTGGGCCGTGGGCATGGTCCGCGATGAGGCCGATGTCGCGGCCGAGACGATCCGGCATCTGCTCGAGCAGGGAGTGGAGCGAGTGCTCGTAGCGGACAACCTCTCCACGGACGGCACCGGTCGGATCCTGCGCGAGCTGGCCACCGAGCATCCTCAGGTCCTGGTGGCCCGGGACGCGGAGCCGGCCTACGTGCAGTCCGCCAAGATGACGATGCTGGCCGATGCCGCGGCCCGTGCGGGTGCCAGGTGGGTCATCCCGTTCGACGCCGACGAGCTCTGGTACGGCGCTGAGGGCACTCTTGCCGAGACGCTGTCATCCGCACGCGCTCCGATCGCCCGGGCCGTGGTGCACAACGTGTTCCCCTCCCCCGACTCCGAGCACGAGCTCCGGGTGGATCGGACCCCCCACTACGACGACAAGGTCGCCTTCCGCCC
The DNA here is from genome assembly GCF_030268385.1 of Kocuria sp. NBRC 114282. NCBI lineage: Bacteria > Bacillati > Actinomycetota > Actinomycetes > Micrococcales > Micrococcaceae > Kocuria > Kocuria sp. NBRC 114282. Next base: position 6,305 of record NZ_BSQO01000007.1, read on the forward strand.
CTTCCCCGGGGCCGTGGTGGCCATGGGCAACCACGAGGTCAGCCGACCGGGCAGATCCGAGTCGTCGCTGCGGATCCTGCACCGCCCCTGGCGCAGCTACGAGCAGTTCGTCCGCAAGGCCCGCGGCGGAGCCTCGGCCCTTGCACTGACGCAGCTGCCGGCCGAGAAGGGGTACCACTGGCGAGCCCTGGGCGCACTGTCGGACGACGAGCTGGGCAGGGCATGGGAGTCGCTGCTCCAGGGCACGGCATCGCAGGAGATCGCATGGCGGCCCCGGGGGAGCCTGGTGCCGCTGGGGCCGCGGCTGCCGCGCTTGTGGGACGAGGTCCGGCGAGCGCTGTGAGGCACTGCCTGCCAGAGCACGGACGTCGTCCACGATCCAGAGGCGCCAGCGGCCCTCAGCGCCCGACGAGTCGGCGCAGTGGCGCCTCCGCGGCCGGGACCCTCTTGAGCAGAGGGCGGACGGTGCGCTTGGCACGCGACCAGGCGCGCGCCCGAGCTGCGCGTGCGAGCCGCTCCGGGCGGGTCATCGGGCTGCGCACGCGGACGCTGTAGCGATCCAGCAGGTGCTCGGGCACGAGCTCCTCCCCCACCCCGAAGCGCTCCGCGAAGCGGACGACGCCCAGCGGCTTGTCGCCGTGGCCGCAGAAGTGCATGACCAGCGCGTCCGAGAGGGAATCCTCGTAGTAGTGGCCCCGGGAGTTCAGCGCGCGGTGTCCGACGATCTGCGTGCGCTCGAGCAGATCGGTCGTGGAGAGGGCCCACCACATCTGGTCCTGGTCGCCGCCGGTGAACAGCCCATCGCGCTGCGGATCCCACCACTCGCGCACGGCATCGAGTTCGGCGTCCTCCATGAGCCGCAGCAGCCTGTTCGCGTCGTCGCCGCGGCGCAGCAGGAAGACGCCCGTGTTGATGCGGGACCAGAAGCCATTGGGCTCCTCGGGCCCTTCTGCGATGACCAGGAACTTCCCGTCCTGCTCTGCGTCCTGGGCAAGACGGCGGATGCCGTCGGAGTCGAAGTCCGTGAAGTAGGCGTCGTCGTCGATCCACACCAGCCAGTCGTAGTGCTCCAGGTGACGGCGGATGATGGCTGTGGAATAGAGGAAGGGGTTGTCGATCCCCTCGTCCAGTCCGATCTCCAGCCGGTAGTCCAGACCGTGCTCCCGGGCATAGATCAGGTGATTGACGTAGGAGCGGAAGCGGATCTCGTCTCCGCCGGATACCAGGCCGATGGACAGCTCCTGCTCGCGGCCGTGCCCGTGGGTCATCGTGACTGCTCCTTGAACGTGCGCGTATAGGCGCTCAGGCTCTCCATCGCCTGAGGCAGGGTGCCCTCGGCTCCCAGCAGGGAGTTCCTGGGACGCGGCGCCGCACCGGGGCGGTCCCGGAAGAAGTCCGCCGTGCTGACGGGGCTCACCCGCTGCGGGTCGTGGCCCGTGAGCTCGAAGACCGCGCGCGCCACCTGGAACCAGCTCATGGCCGGTCCCGCGTTGGTGACGTGCCGGGTGCCGTAGGGGGCCTGCTCGACCACGAGGTCCAGCAGGACCTCGGCCAGGTCGGCGGCGAAGGTGAGACGGCCGTGCTGATCATCCACGACGGCGGGGTCGATCCCCCGCTCGGCCAGCGAGGCCATGGTCCGCACGAAGTTCGCGCCGTCGCCGATCACCCAGCTCGTGCGCACGATCCAGTGCTTCGGCCAGGTGCGCACCGCGGCCTCCCCGGCCGCCTTGGACTGGCCGTAGACGGACAGCGGGGCCACGGGGTGCTCGGGGGCGTGCTCCTGATCCAGCGGCAGGGAGCCGTCGAAGACGTAGTCGGTCGACACGTGCGTCAGGGGGACGTCGTGATCGCGGCAGGCGGCGGCAAGCGCGCCCACGGCCGTGGCGTTGACCTGCCAGGCTCGGGAGCGGCCCTCGGCGGTCTCGGCCTCGTCGACCGCAGTGAACGCCGACGCGTTGAGCACCGCGCGGGCGGTCTCCAGCTCGCTGAGCGGCCAGCTGCCCGGGTCCTCCATGTCCCATTCGCCCCGGGTCAGGGCCCGGTGCGCGATCCCGCGACGACGGCAGGCCGCCACCAGGGCACGGCCGAGCTGCCCAGCGGCACCGAGGATGAGCACGGGCGAGGCCCGCACCGGTGCCACCTGCGCCAGACGCGGATGCTCGCGGTCCTTGTCCGAGAGCTCCGCCTGCTCGAGCGGGACCGGCCAGTCGATCGCCGCGGTCTCGTCGGCGAGGTCCAGGAACGTGTAGCGCGACTGCGCCTCGGGCGACCAGTGCGCGGTGACCAGATAGGTGTAGGCGGTCGAAGGCTCCAGGGTCTGGAAGCCGTTGGCCACCCCCCGCGGGACGAAGACCGCGGTGTCCGGTCCGATCTCCTGCGTCACGACGGCGCCGAAGCTCTCCCCCTCGCGCAGGTCGACCCACGCGCCGAAGACCCGGCCGGTCGCAACGGACACGTACTTCTCCCACGGCTCGGCGTGCAGGCCGCGCGTGGTCCCGATCGCGCCGTTGAAGGAGATGTTGTTCTGCACCGGTTGGATGTCAGGCAGCCCGGCCTCGGTCATCTTCTGCCGCTGCCAGTTCTCCTTGAACCAGCCGCGGCTGTCGCCGTGGACGTCGAGCTGCACGATCAGCAGTCCCGGGATCGCTGTCTCGGTGATCTTCACGGGCGGGACCTTTCCAGAAGAGAGAGCCATGGCACGGACACGGAGGGCGGCTGCCCCGCGAGGCTCATCGGTAGCCGCCGCCGGTGTAGTCGAAGTGCATCTGCGGCCAAGGCTCGAAGCGATGCGCGTATCGCAGGGCCAGAGGCGAGAACACATGCCCCATCAGAGCGCTCCACGGTACCGGGTAGTCGCCCTCCAACCCGTACGGGTCCTGGGCCGGGTGCTGCGCGAGCAGTCCCTGGAAGTAGTCCAGGCGCCGCTCGACCTCGCACAGCCACTGCTCGGTCCAGCTGGAGCCGGGCTTGAAGGCGAAGGCCGCCTGGAAGGCCGTCCTCGTGTAGTAGAGCCGCTGCTGCCTCCCGAGGGGGCCCATGGCGGGGCACGTGTTCCGCGAGCTCATCTCATGCGGTCCGGCGGCCCACAGATGATCGGCCGAGTTCAGCCTCTCGAGCACCGGGGCCCACGGCTGGCGCATGACCTTGAGATCCGCGTAGGCGCCCCCGTGATGGTGCATCAGGTAGCAGCAGAGGTAGTCCGAGCGATGTACGGGGCTCAGGAACGAGAAGGCAGGGTGCAGCGGCGAGCCCTTGACGAGGACGTCGTCGAGGTTCTCCAGCGTGATCAGCGCGATCTCGAGCCCGGCGTTGACCTCCCGCATCACCTGCAGGGCCGTCCGGCGCGGGGCCGTCAGCTCGTTGGCGCCCAGCCAGGCCGCATAGACGACCCGCGGAGCCTCGCCGCGCGGCCCGTGCTCCACATGGGGGAACCGGAGATGGTCGATCTGGAACGTCGAGGAGGCGGGCACCACCACGTCGCCGACGTGCTGCTCATGCTCACTCGGGTCATACCGGTACTCGATGTGCGCTGCCCAGTGCCGACGGGCGGCATCAGGCGCCCGCTTCAGCCGCCGACGGGTCAGCCACAGCCCGTGCTTGATCCGCCGCAGCGGCCGCAGCAGGTCCCTCGGCGTTGGCTCCGGCTCGCTCATGGCCTCGCGCCCCCTGCGCCCCGACGCGCTCCACGGCGCTCGGCCGGGTGCGCAGTCACTGCCCCTCCCGGGCGTAGCCGGCCTCGACGGCGGCCTTGTGCGGGCGCCACCAGGACTCGTTGTCGCGGTACCACTGCACGGTCGCCTCGAGCCCGGCGCGGAGATCGGTGAAGCGCGGGGTCCAGCCGAGCTCCTCGCGCAGAGCGGTCGCGTCGATCGCGTAGCGGCGGTCGTGGCCGGGACGGTCGCGGACGAACTCGAGGTCTTCGGCCGGCCGGTCGAAGATCTCGAGCAGCAGCCGGGCGATCTCCAGGTTGCTGCGCTCGCCGTCCGCTCCGATCAGGTACGTCCGGCCGATCTCCCCGCGCTCGAGGATCCGCAGCACCGCCGAGGAGTGGTCCTGCGTGTGGATCCAGTCGCGCACGTTGAGCCCCTGCCCGTAGAGCCGCGGCGGGCGGCCGTCGATCAGCTCGGTGATCTGGCGCGGGATGAACTTCTCCACGTGCTGATGCGGGCCGTAGTTGTTCGAGCAGCTGCTCAGCGTGGCCTCGAGACCGAAGGAGCGCACCCACGCGCGCACCAGGTGATCCGAGCCGGCCTTCGAGGCCGAGTAGGGACTCGAGGGGCGGTACGGCGTGGTCTCGGTGAACTTCTCCGGATCGTCCAGGGCCAGATCGCCGTAGACCTCGTCCGTGGAGACGTGGTGGAAGCGGGTGCCGTGCCGGCGGGCGGACTCCAGCAGGGTGAAGGTGCCGACCAGGTTGGTCTTGATGAACGGAGACGGGTCCGCCAGCGAGTTGTCGTTATGCGATTCGGCCGCGAAGTGCACGACGGCATCCGCCTGGCGCATCAGATCGTCAACCAGCTCGGCATCGCAGATATCGCCCTGGACCAGGCGCATGCGCTGCGGATCGGCTCCCTCCAGGGAGGCCGGGTCGCCGGCGTAGGTGAGCTTGTCCAGCACCACGACGTCGTGGGCGGTGGCCTCCAGGACGTGGTGGACGAAGTTGGAGCCGATGAAGCCGGCTCCGCCGGTGACGAGCAGTTCCATGATGAGCAGGGCCTTCCGTGGTCAGTCGGGACTCGAGGATGAGGCGGAGGCGGCGGGTTCGAGGCCTTCCCCGATCCGGCGGGCTGGGATGCGGCGCAGGATGCGATAGCGCAGCATCCCCTGCAGCGCTCCCAGGTGCCCGCCCAGGAGCCGGGCGTGCAGAAGCCTGCTCTCCCGGTCTCGAGCGAGCAGCAGCCGCGGTGCCTCGCGTGCGACGGTCAGCAGCGAGTCCTTGGCGCTGGGGCCGTTCATGCCGCGGTCCCGGAACCGGATCCACAGCAGGATGCGCGCCAGCTGCTGGATGCGCTGCTGACGCAGCAGCGCCCGCGGGGTGGAGCGCAGGCGGTACTGCATCGTGGCAGCGGGCACCCGGAGCATCGTTCCGCCGGCCTCCAGGAAGCGCCAGGAGAAGTCCGTCTCCTCCGATCCGCCCGGGTACGCCGCATCCATGCCGTTGACAGCCCAGTAATCGCTTCGCAGGATTCCGAAGCCGCATCCGGGCACCGAGGGCAGATAGCCGGCGAATCCCTCCTCCGCCACAGTGGGCGGCTCATCCGTCGCCTGCAGACGCTGCAGATCGGAACCGATCCCATAGGCTGCGAGCACCGCTGAGTCATTGAACCCCTCATGCAGGAGGGTGCTCGAGGCCAGGCACCGTCCCCCATCCTGCACAGCAGCCGCCATCGCGCTGACCCAGTTCTCGCTGACGAGGTCATCGGCATCGCAGAACAGAAGGATCCTCCCGCGGGCGACAGCTGCCCCGCGGTTCCGCGCGAAGGACGCGCCGTGCTGCGCTGAGGCATCCACGATGTGCAGGTCGAGATCCTCGCGGAAGCCGGCGGCTGCTCCCGCCAGGCCATCCGAGCTCCCGTTGTCGGCGATCACGATCTCGAAGCGCGGTGCACCGCGCTGGGCAGCGAGCGCCGCCAGCTGCTCTCCGATCACGGCAGCGACATCGTGGGCGGGGATCACCACACTGACCTCGGGCGCACTCATTCGGACACCTCCGGGGAATCGTCGGGGAGCTCGCGGACGCGACGGGCGGGCACGCCCACATACATCCCGTCGAGCGCGCAATCCTTCGTCACGACCGCTCCGGCGCCGATCACGCAGCCGGAGCCGATCGTGACGCCGGGCAGGATGATCGCCCCGGCCCCGATCCAGCTGCCGTCGCCCACATGGACCGGGTCCGGGTGCCCTGGTGCGGCCCGCTGCTGCGGGCCGCCCACGGGATGACGGGTGGTGACGAACATGGCTCGCGGCCCCACGAAGACATGGCGCCCCAGATGGACCTCCGTGTCCACGAACACCTGCCGGTTCAGGAAGCTGCCCTCGCCGATGCTGATCCGACGCGGCGGGGCGAGCACCACGCCGTCGCTGATCAGCACTCCGTCCGCCACGCCGGCCAGGCCGAGGCGCTGGAGGAGATCGCGCCGACGGGTGTTGGGCACGATCGGTGTCAGAGCCGCCTCCCATGCCGCGCGCCGCAGCGCGGCCAGTCCTGGGATCCTCATCTGCTCGCCTCATCCTCCGGGGTCGGGTGCATGTCCATCGACGGCGCTGCGGCCTCCTGCAGACCGACGCCGATCTGCGCGTCGGGCATCCGCCTCAGCCAGCGGTACCGGACGGTGCCCTCGGCCAGGCCCCAGGCGATGCTCGTCCTGTGGATGAGCCCGAACCAGTCCGGCGTCTGCCGCCGGCTCAGCATCTTCAGTCCTGCTCCGGCACAGCGCAGCAGCTCCGTGTGCCAGCGGGGCATCTGCGAGGCGGGCCAGGCATCGTAGCGCTGCATCAGCAGGCAGTGGGCCCGGGCGGATCGACGGACGATGCGCAGCTGATCGGAGGCCGACCAGTGCCCTCGGCAGCCGACACGGAGGTGTTCGGCCGAATGCAGTGACACCCCGGCCCGCTGTGCGCGGAAGGCCAGGTCGTTGTCATCGCCTGCCAGCGGGAAGGACTGATCGAATCCCCCGAGCCTCAGCAGCAGGTCCCTCCGTGCGCCGAAGTCGCCGCCGAAGAGCACGGGCAGTGCCTGCCCGTCTCCCTGCCGCACCTCGACGACGGCGTCCTCCTGCGACGGCTCGACGTCGAACCGGGCCCGGATGACCTCCAGCGGATGCTCGAAGGCCCCCTGGGGCAGCAGGTGGGCCATGCCGGTCCACAGATCCGCCGTCTCGAAGGCAGCCGCTCCCTGGGCCAGCCAGCGGGCGGAGACGGCGTCGTCGGCGTCGCAGAACATCAGCAGCTCGGCGCGCGCCGCACCGATGCCGACATTGCGCGCGTAGGACGCACCCTGGTGCGCCTCCGCTCGCAGCACGCGCAGGTCCAGGGGCCCGCCCAGGAAGGGCTGCACCGCCGCAGCGAGGTCATCGCTGGATCCGTTGTCGACCACGATGACCTCGAAGGCCGGCGGATCGACCTGTGCAGCCAGCGCCTCGAGCTGCAGCGGAAGCGTCCGGGCAGCGTTGTAGGCGGGGATGATCACGCTCACCGCCGGTGCGGCGGCGCGATCAGCGGGGGGAACGGTCGTCATGGCTGTGCTTCCTGGGGTGCTCGGGGGTGTGCCCAGTGCGGGTCCTGCGGGATCAGAGTCCAGGGTCAGTCTGGTACTCATCCTCGGGGATCGCCGTCCATTGCGGCAGCAGCAGCGGCGAGTCGCCGTGGTTGTACTGCCGGGTGAAGAACAGCGGAGCGAGGATCTGACGAGGGCGCTGCGCTGGGGGCCGGCTCGTGGCCAGATACCCGCCCCAGTAGGAGAACGTGGAGTTCGTGAGGATCAGCGTCCTTGCTGCGGCCAGCTGGGCGAGGTCCTGGAACATGTCGTGCGGCGGCGGCATGGCCTGCACTGCCCCCCGCTCGGCCAGGAAGCCCAAGTGCTCCATGCACCACGGAGGGTCATCGGAGACCAGCACGAACCGCTCCTGCGCAGTGCTCGGTATCCGTCGCACGGCCTCGCGGATGAAGGCCTCGATGTCCATCCCGTAGCGGCTGCGGTTCAGCGCGTCCGAGTAGTAGTCCCCGCGGCGGACGTTGACCACGACCGCATCCGGCACTGCAGCTGCCACACGTTCGGGGAAGCCCGAGCCCGGCAGCAGCACCTCGCGCACGAACATCGGGATCTCCGGGACCAGGTAGTCGTAGCCGGCCTGCTGGCCCCATTCCACGGTGCGCCGCTGGAGGGGGCCGACCTCGTGCTCCTGGACGGTCCACTCACGCAGGCCGGGGAACTCCTCGAGCCAGGGGCGCATCTTGGGCTTGAAGCGCACCGTCCACCGCTTGCCGGTGCGCCGAGTGCGCGACCAGGCGGTGAGCCACAGGTACAGGAAGTTCCCGCCGTTCATGGGCTCGGCACCCCAGATCACGGAGGGGCTCTGCCGCCGCAGGGGGCCCAGGCTGCGGGCGATAAGCGGCCTGAGAGCATCGAGCGGTCTCGACCCCATCGCCTCAGCCCACCTCCAGCCGGCCGAGCTCGACCAGGTGCGCGAAGTCGGGGTCGCGCTCCACCAGCTCGGACATCGTCCCGCTCGCGCGCAGCCGGCCCTCGGCGAAGTAGAGGATCTGATCTGCGTTCTTCACGGTCGAGAGGCGGTGGGCGATCACGATGACCGTCAGCTGTCCGTGCAGCTGCTCGACGGTCTCCGTGATCTGCCGCTCGGTCTCGTTGTCCAGGGCGCTGGTGGCCTCGTCCAGGATCAGCACACTCGGACGCGAGTACAGGGCGCGGGCGATCCCCAGCCGCTGCGTCTGACCGCCTGACAGGCGTGTGCCGGCCTCCCCCACGGTGGTGTCCAGCCCGTGGGGCAGGGACTCCACCACTTCCGTGAGCCGGGCCTTCTCGAGCACGTCGGCCAGGTGGCGCTCGTCGATCTCTCCCGCAGGCGCGGCGAAGGTGATCAGGTCCCGGATGCTCGCGTCCCAGAGGTAGACGCGCTGGGAGACCATGGCCACCCGCGGCAGCCATGCGCCCGGGTGCTCCGTCAGATCCACGCCGCCCACGCAGAGGCTGCCGGTCGAGGGCTCGTACAGTCCGGCCAGCAGGTCGGCGAACGTCGTCTTGCCTGCGCCCGACCCGCCCACCAGTGCCACGGTCGATCCCGCCGGGATGTCCACGCTGACGCCCTCCAGCACAGGGCGCTTGCCGTCCGGGAAGCGGAAGCCCAGATCGCGGACGCGCAGCGGCGCGGTGGGGTCCAGCTCCACGTCACCGCCCGTGCGCCGAGCAGCCCCCTGCTGCTCGAGCGTGCGGATCTCCGCCACGAGTTCGCGCAGAGCCGGGGTGCCCGCATGGATCTGGTTGTTGGAGGCCACCACGCGGTTCAGCGCCGGGACGATGCGCATGGCAGCCGCGACGAACACGGCCAGCAGGCCGAAGGCCCTCTCGGGGCCCTGCAGGCCGAACAGCAGCAGCGCCACCAGCAGGATGCCGAGGATCATGACGACCTCGAGCAGGTAGCGCGGCAGCTCGATGAGCACCGACTGGAAGCGCGCCAGCCCGGCGGCCTCCTCCTTGTTCCTGCGGTAGCGCTCGACGAACAGCTCTTCGCGCTGGAAGAGCCTGGTCTCCCGGAAGCCCTCGATCGCCGGATTCAGGGCGGCGATGGCGTCGCGGTCGAGCTCGAAGGCACGATGGGCGAACTTGAGCGACCAGGGCTTGAGATAGCGGGAGAGCAGCACGGCGAAGCCGCCGAAGACGACCAGGGCCGCAGCCGCTGCGATCGGTGACATGGCCACGAGCAGCCCGAGCATCAGCACGATGGACAGCAGGTCCACCAGCAGCGCGAGCCAGCTCGAGAGCACCAGGGAGAACGCCGCGGGCACGGCACCGCCGACCATGTTGGTCATCGCGGACTTGGAGCGCAGGCGGTGATCGACGTAGCGCGCGGCGGCGTAGCGGCGCAGAAGCTCCGCCTGGACGGCTGCGCTGGCCCGATTCGACTGCCCGATGCTCCACCACCGGATGGCGATGACGGCCACGTTCTTGACCAGGAAGGCGGCGCCGACGGCCACCGCTGTGAGGATCAGCAGCCGCCGAGGGTCGGTGCCCGCCAGCGGGACCAGGAACCGATCGACCGCACCCGGCAGCGGGTCCGGGGCGGTGAGCATCTGGGTCAGCGGCAGCATGGCCGCGACCGCCACGAGATCCAGCATGGCCGCCAGCAGCGCGGCGACCGCCATGGCGATGATCCGCCAGCGCATCCGCCACGGCACCAGGGTGAAGACCACGCGCAGATCGGCGATGGTCGACCCGGCCGAGAGGCGGGACTGATCGCTGGGGGGCACAGGCTTCTCCGAAAGGGGGTTGGGGATGCGGCTGCAGGAGCCAGAACGATGCGATCGCATGGGATGCATGTCTCGCCCTAGGATAGTCCCCATGAAGGGCATCATCCTCGCCGGCGGGACCGGCTCACGGCTGCATCCCATCACCCTCGGGATCTCCAAGCAGCTCATGCCCGTCTACGACAAGCCGATGATCTACTACCCGCTGTCCACCCTGATGCTGGCGGGCATCCAGGACATCCTCATCATCACCACACCGCAGGATGCCGAGGCCTTCCAGCGCCTGCTCGGCGACGGCTCCCGATTCGGCATCCGGCTGAGCTACCAGGTCCAGCCCTCCCCCGACGGCCTGGCCCAGGCGTTCCTGCTGGGGCGCGAGCACATCGGCGAGGACTCCGTGGCACTCATCCTGGGCGACAACATCTTCTACGGCCCCGGCATGGGCACGCAGCTGCGTCGCCATCAGGAGGTCCGGGGGGCCTCGATCTTCGGATATCGGGTCAGCGACCCCGCGGCCTACGGCGTGGTCGAGTTCGACGACGCCGGCCACGCCGTCTCCCTCGAGGAGAAGCCGCCCCTCCCCCGCAGCCCCTACGCCGTGCCCGGGCTGTACTTCTACGACAACGACGTCCTCGCGATCGCCGAGTCGCTCAGGCCCTCGGCCCGCGGGGAACTCGAGATCACCGACGTCAACAGGATCTTCATGGAGCAGGGCCGCCTCAGCGTCGACATCCTGCCGCGCGGCACCGCCTGGCTGGACACCGGCACGTTCTCGGACCTCAACGACGCCTCCAACTTCATCCGCACCGTGGAGAACCGCCAGGGCCTCAAGGTCGGGGCTCCCGAGGAGATCGCCTGGCGACAGGGCCTGCTCAGCGACGACGCGCTGCGCGAGCGCGCCGAGCCCCTGGTGAAGAGCGGCTACGGCAGCTATCTGCTCGGCCTGCTCGAGCACCAGGACGCCTCCGCTCCCGACGCAGCGGAGCGAGCCCGGTGACCGAGCCCGCCGTCGGCTCCGCCCTCCCCATGGAGGTCCGCGTCCGCTTCGCCCACGCGATGATCGCCCACCTGTTCGCACAGGCGGGGATCCGAGCCCTGCACCACAAGGGGCACACCGCCCCGGAGGGCACCTATGTGTCCGGTCGAGCCTCCACGGACGCCGACGTCCTGGTGCCCCCGGACCAGGCCGCCCGAGCCATCCAGGTCCTGCAGGCCCGCGGCTGGGACCTGGTCACGAGCTACCGGGACGGGTCGATCTTCCAGCACGCGGCCTCCCTGTGGCACAGCCATCTGGGCTACGCGGACATCCACCAGCTGATCCCGGGCACCGGCCCCACGCCCCAGGCCGTCTTCGAGCGGCTCTGGAGCCAGCGCTCCACAGCGGATATGGGCGGACAGCCCTGCACGGTGCCGGGGCGCTTGGACCACCTGGCTCTGATCGTCATCCACGCCGCCCGCGACACCTCGAGGGGGCAGCCGGACACGGCCCACCTCCGCTCGAGCCTCTCGCCCCAGGAATGGGCCGAGGTCCGAGCCCGCGCGCTGGAGCTGCGGGCAGCAGCGCCCTGGGTGGTCGCCACCGGCGAGAGCGCACCCGCCGCGCAGGCGGAGGTCGCGCTGTGGCGCGCACTGCGCGATGGCGCCGAACGGGACGTCCTGCTGCGCGCCCGGATCCACGCCGCGGAGGGCTTCCGAGAGCGGGCGAGCATCACCCTGGGCACGCTGGTGCCGAATCGCGGTCATCTGCGCATGCAGCTCGAGAGGGAGCCGCGCCTGACGGATTACCTGGCGGACTACCGCGACCGGCTCGGGGCCGCCGTCGGCGCGGTGAAGAGGGGTCTGCGCCGATGATTCCCCGCGCACATCCGATGTCCTGGCGACCGGCGCCGACCGTCGTCTGGCTGTCCGAGCCTCACGAGGAGACGGCAGAAGACGCGCCGACGGTCTATCTCCTGGACCTCGAGGCCGAGATCCCCAGGATCCTCGAGCAGTCCTCGGCCCTGATCTGGATCGCGCTGCTGGAACGGCTGGCGCACCCCTCGACGTCGGCGGACGAAGGCGTCACGGCCGCACGGATCGCCGAGGATCTGACGGCGGGCGCACCGCTGGACCCGCAGGACATCCAACCGGACATCGAGCGGTTCCTCGAGGCTCTGGGCGCGGACGGTGTGCTGATCCCGGCGTCGAGGGAAGGCATGCGCCAGGACTGATGCCCTGCGCCCCCGTCGCACCGGCTCCGTCCGGAGCAGGCGACGGACCGCTCGTGGTCAGGCCACGGAGGAATGCCGGTGCCGAGCAGCGGATGCCCCGCGCTCCGGCAGCGGGCAGACCACGGACTCCTCGGCCTCGAGCAGCCTCTGGATGCTGGCCATGAACCGGCGCTCGGAGAACTTCGCGGCGTGATCGCGCATGGCCTTCAGGTTCCAGTCGCGCGCCAGCGCCCTGCGGATCCCGGCGGCCAGCGCCTCAGGAGACGGCTGCTCCACGAAGGTCCCGTTGAGGCCCTCCCGGATGGTGTCCAGATAGCCGCCTCCGCGCAGCGCCACCGTGGGAAGGCCCCATGCGCTGGCCTCCAGCGGCGTGATGCCGAAGTCCTCGAAGCTGGCCGCCACCAGGGCCGAGGCATGGGCGTAGGCCCAGCGCAGCTGCGCGTCCGAGATGTCCTGGGCGAAGACCACGCGGTCCCCCGCCAGCGCCCGCAGCCGCTGCTCCTCCGGGCCGCGCCCGACCACCAGCAGCGGCAGATCCAGCTGCTCGGTGGCTCGGATCACGGCGTCGACGTTCTTGTACGGCAGCAGCCGTGCCACGGAGAGCAGGAAGCCCCCCTGCGCCACGAGCCGCTGGGCCCCCTCGATCGGCTCCAGAGGCACGGCCTCCGTCTGCACGGAGTGCGGGGGGAAGATCAGCTGCACATCGTCGCGGTCGTAGACGCGGGAGATGCGGTGCTGGACCTCCGTGGAATTGCCCACGTAGACGTCGTGACGGGCCTGCGCCCGCTGGTCCCAGGGCTCGAGCACCGGGTGCATGGCCCGTGCCAGCACGCCCTTGGGAGAGCTCCACCAGGGCCCTCCCACGTAGTCCTGCAGCAGGTGGACCCAGCGCGCCGGGGTGTGGCAGTAGACGGCGGTCTCGCCCGTGAAGCGGAAGCCGTGCGCCCAGCCCGAGCTCGAGACGATCGCCTGATCGGCATCGACGAGCATCCGCGAGCACGCCCACGGCAGCAGCGGCAGCGCCTTGCGCGGATCCCGACGCAGCGCGCCGATCGAGTTCAGGGGCGAGGTGATGATGGTGGCGTCGCGGAATTCGGGGAACGTGGCCTCGGGCTCGTAGAACAGCGTGTAGATGGGCGCCTCCGGGTAGAGGCGATGCAGGGCGAGCACCACGCGCTCGGCGCCGCCGCGCTGCGTGAGGTAGTCGTGAGCGATCGCCAGCGGGGGCCGGCGCGTCTCATCGGCGAACGAGTGGCTCATCAGGGGCTCTCTGCGAGGCGGGGGGGGAACAGCGGACCGGGGGATGTCCGCTGCTTGATTGTTTCAGATGCATAGTCATCATGTCAGAAGGAAGCGGTCGCGCGAGCGGGATGTCGCCGACCGGCCTCCGCGGCGGCCTCCACCTGCAGCGCGATCAGCTTGATGGCCAGCCACCGGGGCAGACGCCCGATGCTTCGGTCCAGTGCCCGGGCCGTCACGCTCAGCGACCGCTCGGTGGTGACCGAGGCGACCAGGCGCACCGCCGCCCCCCATATCCCCCGCGGCGGACGGTCGCCCTCCAGCGCCTCGGCTCCGTGCCGGGCGATGAAGATCTGCCGCGAGGCCCCGGAGTGCAGGGCTCGCCGGGCCTTCAGGAGGGTCGTGGTCGCCGCGGCGTGGTGCCTCGTCTCCAGCTCCCGGGCGAAGCGGATCGGCACACCGAGCTGATGCAGACGGTATCCGTAGTCCACATCCTCCCATCCGTAGCGGCGATAGGCCTCGCTGTAGCCGCCGATCCGCTCATGCAGGTGCCGCGGGACCGACACGCTGCCTGCCCAGTGCCGCCAGACCTTCTCGGGCGGCAGGGCGTAGGCCTCGGCCGCATGGCGCAGGTCCGCGCGATCTCCGTAGACGCGCTGATATGCCGTTCGAGGCAGGACGTGGCGCTGCATGCCGATCACCCCGCAGTCCCCGGCCGCATGGGCGGCCGCGTGATCCCGGATGTAGTGCGGTCCCGGCTCCAGGTCGTCATCAGCACGGATCAGGATCGGCCCTGTCGTCGCCTCCGCTCCGGCATTCAAGGCAGCCGACCTGCCCCTGTTCTGCGCGAACACCACCCAGTGCAGGTCGAGGACGGGCCAGCGATCGGCGCACTCGCGCAGGACCGCCTCCGAGCCGTCGACGTCGCCGTCGAGCACCACGCAGATCTCGAAGTCCGGCGCGCTCTGCTGCTCGGCCAGCGCCGAGAGCAGGCGGGGAAGGCGGCGGGCTCCTCCGCGCGACGGGACCACGACGCTGAGCTCCGGCCGCGTCCCCTGATTCGTCGTCGATGCGTCCATCAGATTCCCCTCTCCATCAGGAAGCGCTGCAGTCGTCGCCGCCCGGCCTCCGGGGACCAGTGCTGGACCCAGCGCTGGTGCTGGGTCCCGACCAGCTCCTCTGCGTCGAGCTGCTCGGCACGCCGGATCGCCGCAGCGAGGGACTCCGGGTCCCCCGCTCGCGCGATGAGCGGGTGGTCCCTCCCCACGACCTCGGGCAGCGCACCGGCATCGGAGACGATCACGGGCACTCGGGCCGCCATGGCCTCGGCGGCGGCAAGGCCGAAGACCTCCGACCAGTCGGAGGGCACGGCCAGCAGGTCGATCCGCTGGAAGAGCTCCTCCTTGGGGATCCAGCCCAGCAGCCGGACACGCTCGCCCGCAGCGTCGAGGCGCCGCTGGATCTGCTCCGCCTGGGCCGAGGGCACGAAGCGACGGTCCCCCGCGATCAGCAGCTCGATGCCGCCCGGTCGACCCTGCTCGAGCAGCTCGCCGGCCCGGAGCAGATCGAGGATGCCCTTGTCCGGGCTCAATCGGCCGAGGAATCCGACGCGCAGGGGGGCCTCGGCTCGCGGGGACGAGCCCTGCGGCTCTGCTTCCTGCGGCGCAGCCTCGACCCAGTTCGGCAGCGGCGTGGATCCCGGGAGACGCTCGGACATCCACTCGGAGGGGACCACCGTGGCCACCGCTCCCAGACGCGCGATCCTGGACAGGACCGCCTGCAGCGGCCCGGCAGGCAGCTGGTGGAGGTGCAGCACCCGCCGGGCGCGCCCGGACAGGGCGACCGCGGGCAGAAGCCCGTTGCACCACGTCACATCGACCGTCGAGCGGGGATGCCACCGACGCAGGCTCAGCATGTACGCGCGCCGCGACCGACCGGGAAGGCGTTCCACTGCGAATCCCGCATCCTCCAGCAGCTCGGCGGTCTCCGACGGCGAGCGTGGTGCCACGACCGTGACCTCCCGGCCGAGCTCACGCAGCTGCCTCGCCAGACGCAGCAGCATGACCTCTCCGCCGGAGACACGGCCCTGATTGGCCACGAGTCGAATGGCCGTCTTCGATGCGCTCACGGGGCTGCTGCCCCGGTGCTGCGGGCATGGGCCCTCTCCTGAGCCATCCGCCGCCGCTCCAGCTCCCACAGGGCCATCGCCCCGCCCAGCGCGACCATCGAATAGACGGTCAGGAAGACCTCGCCGAGCCGGAAGGAGACGAGAAGGATCACGAGGACGGAGGCCTGTGCTGCCGTGGTCGCCCAGGTCCTGCGTCCGGCTGCTCCGAGGCCGAGGCCGCCGATCGCGAGCACGGCCAGCATGAGCACCAGCAGGGGCAGCCCGCCCTCCACGATCAGCGCCCAGTAGGAGTTGTGGAAGAAGAACGGCTGCTGCTCCGGGGGCAGCAGCACGAACGCCTGGCCCGCTCCCTCGCCCCACGGCATGGCCTGCTGGGTCTTCGCCCAGGCTGCGTCGTCGATCCGGCCTCGGAACCAGTCGGTGCCGGTCCGGTCGCCGAACACGTCGAGCGAGGCGAGGTTCTCCTCGGCCCAGATGAAGACGAAGTAGAACGCCGTCAGCAGCGCTGCGCGCAGCACCGGACCCCCTCGCCCGCCCAGAGCCATCCATGCTGTGCCGAGGATCATCGCGGCCAGCCCCGTGCGGGAGCCGGTCTCGAATACGAGCACCAGCCCCAGCAGCAGGACCAGCACACGCGCCCATGGGTGGCGGATGAAGGCGACCACCAGGAGCGGCACGACCGCGTAGACGAAGCCGGCTACGTTCTTGTCCAGGATGTATCCCGACAGCGCCCCCTGATAGTTGTCGGGAGCCAGACCGGCGAAGAAGAGCACGGCGTTGATCACCAGTCCCACACCCATGCCGAAGATGAGCGGGCGCAGCGGAACGCGCCCCGTCGCCAGCATGAGGGCGAAGCCGAAGAGCATGCCGATGCGGACCATGCGCCGAGTCCATTCGACGTCGGAGGTGATCGAGACGGCCAGCAGCCAGACGTAGGCGGCCGCCAGCAGCACCATGACCACGGGCACAGCGGCGGCCCTCAGCCGCCCCGAGCGCAGCAGGGATCCTGCGAGCAGCACGCCCATGACGGTCTCGCTGACAGGCAGGTTCATGGCGATCCCCGGCATGGGGGACTCGACGAACAGCAGCGCGCCCAGCAGGAAGACGATCGGGGAGCGCCCCATGGCCATCCGGAGGTATTCGGCAGGCGAGCCCCAGGCCAGCGGCGCCGGAGGGGCCTGAACCGCTGCTGGGGCCGGAGCGCTGCTCCACGGTGCTTCCCCTGCGGATCTGCTCCGCCGCGCCGCAGAGGACTCCTGCGGGCCGCGGCGGGTGCGGCGCATCGGCTCTGTGCTCATCGCAGGGCTCCCTTCACGACATGTGCGATCTCCTGCGTCATCTGCTCCACATCCGACGGGGTCTGCGCCACCGCAGGACTCTGCGCGAGGCGCTCGAGAGCGTGGACGAGCTCGTCGGCTCCCGCCCGGTCCAGCAGCGATTCCGCGGGCAGGATCTCCGCGTTGCCGCCCACATCGGTGGCCACGGCGGGCATGCCCGCGGCGGCGGCGTCGAGCAGGCTGTAGCTCAGATTCTCCCAGGCCGAGAGCTGGATCAGAACATCGTGCTCGGCCATCGCGGGCCAGGGCTCGACGCGCCCGGCGAAGCGCACCGCCTCACCCAGTCCCAGGGTGGCCGACAGCCGCTGCAGCGTCTCGCGCAGCGGGCCGTCGCCGGCCACGGTCAGGGTGGCCTGCGGATCCCGCGCCAGCACGGCCGGCATGGCGCGCAGCAGCGCACTGACGTTCTTCTCGGGAGCCAGCCGGGACAGGGTGAGCAGGCGGACGCCCTCCCCCAGCCTCTGTCGGGGAGCCTGCCCGACGGCCTGGCGGACGCGCACGACGTCCACGCCGTTGCGCACCACCGAGATCGGGCAGCTCGGATCCCAGATCTCGCGCACGACGGCGCGCGTGGACTCCGAGACCGCGATCAGATGATCGCTCCGGCGCAGCCGTGCCCGATGCGCCGCCCGCACCGCCGAGGCCCGGACCCGGCTCGACTGGTACAGGGCCTGATCCGGGGCGATGCCGTGCTCGGTGCTGATCAGCGCGATGCTGCGCTCAGCCGCCAGCGCGACGGCGCCCATGAGATCGGCATAGGCCAGGTGCGTGTGCACGGCGCGCGGACGCAGCCTCCGGATCGCCCTGCGCAGGCTGCGCACCGAGCGCTGCAGCCCGGCCTGCGGTCCCAGCTCGTCGGTCAGCACGGCGATGCCCGTCTCACGAGCTCGCTCGGCCAGCGGGCCTTCGGGGCACAGCAGCACGGCGCGCAGACCCGGCAGACCGTGGCCCAGGGCGTCCAGGACATGCCGGGCCACGCCGCCGAGATCGGCGACGGGCACGACCCACAGCACGAGGGGATCGGGCGAGGTGCTGGGAAGCGCGCTCACAGCAGCGGCTCCAGGCGCTCCAGGGCGGTCCAGAATCCGGCGCCGCCGTCCACGTGGCCCTGCCAGATCTCGGGGATGAAGCTCACGCCGGGAGCCAGCCGGTCGAGCTGCTCGGCGAGCACCGGCCAATCCACATCGCCCTCGCCGACCTGCACGCCCTCGCCGTCCACGCCGGTGCCGTCGACCAGGTGCAGGTGCGAGCTCAGCGGAGCCAGGGTCTCGACGGCCTCCGCGAACGAGATCCCCAGGAAGGTCGCCGCCAGACGCGTGTGGGAGATGTCCAGGCACAGATCCGTGCCCGTGCTGCGGGCGAAGTCCGCGGTGTCCTGCGGGTCCAGGAAGAGGTTGTGGAACTGCTGTCCGCCCATCAGCCATGGGAAGGGCGGCAGCGTCTGGGCGGCGATCCGCACGCCCGAGGAGTCCAGCCGCTTCAGCGCATCGGCGATGCGCTGGTACTTGTCCGCTCGCCGCTCGGCGGACAGGTGCCCGTCGGAGGTGAACCCGCCCATGGTGACCACCATGATCGGGTCCTGGTCCTGGGTGAACCTGGCGCGCAGGGCACGGGTGACATCGATCGTTCGCTGGACCTCGGCGATCGAGCGCTCCCAGTGCTCGGGATCGTGCGAGGACAGATCCACCAGGAAGTCGCCGGCGAACAGGTCCGGCAGGTGCGTGGTGAAGCCCATCGGCAGTCGCTGCGGCAGCGCCTGATCGATGTCGATCTCCAGGTCCTTGTAGGAGAAGTGGAACTCGAGGAAGTCGGGGTGCGTGGACTCGAGCAGCGACAGCGCGTCGTGATAGCGCACCGGAAGCCCCCAGGGGCGGCGGAAGGAGTAGTCGCGTCCGCGGGCCGGGGCATCGAGCAGGTCGCCCTCGAAGAAGAAGTCGCCTGCGCCCATGTCGCGGTGCGCGGTGCGGCCCACGAGCTGGCTCAGCCGGTCCGGCTGCAGGCCGCGGCCCGGACTGCGGACCTCGATGTCCCCCTGTCCCAGCCGCTGGCCGGCGCAGATGGGTCCGGCGGCCACGAGCGACTTGGCCAGGTTGGTGCGGTTCATGGCCTCGCCGGTGGAGACGGTGCGCTCCCGTGCTGTGCCCATGGCCTGCTCGATATCTCGGATCTGGCTCATCATCTGCCGGAACTCATCGGGCAGCAGAGATACCCGGTGATCCGAGCCCTCGAGCTCGCGGTCCGTGGTGAAGTGCTTCTCGATGATCTTGGCTCCGCGCGCCACGGCTGCCAGGGGAACGTGCCAGCCGCGCTCGTGCCCGGAGTAGCCCACCGGCACTGCCGTGATCTCGGCCAGGCGGTCCATGTACGCCAGGTTCACGTCCTTGTACGGCGCCGGGTACGTCGACTGGCAGTGCAGCATCGCGAAGGGCACCCCGAGCGAGCGCACCACAGCGGCGGACTCGCGGATCTCGGCCTCCCGGCTCATGCCGGTCGAAAGGATCAGCGGCAGCCCGTGCGATCCGGCGGCGCGCAGCAGGCCGTGGTTCGTGAGATCGGCCGAGGCGATCTTCAGCGCCGGGAGCCCGTAGTCCGCCAGAGCCGTCACGCTGGCCTCGTCCCACGGGGTACACAGGACCTGGATGCCATGCTCCCGGGCATGGTCGAAGGCCCGGAAGAGCTGCTCGGCAGGCAGGGAGTACTTGGCCAGCAGATCCAGGGTGTACTGCGCGCCCAGGTCCTCCCCCGCCGACGTCGATCCGGACTGCCGGTACAGAGTGTCCATGTCGCGCAGCTGGAACTTCACGGCGTCGGCGCCGGCCTCGGCGGCGAGATCGACGAGGCGGCGGGCCTGTTCGACCGAGCCCTGATGGTTGTTGCCGATCTCGGCGATGACATAGGCCGGGCTCGACTCGTCGATGCGCCGGTCGCCGATGCGCAGCTCGGCCGGGCGGTCGATCGCGATCGCCGTGATCCGCCCGCGCTCATCCAGCACCGGCAGGTGGCTGGCGCCGGCGGGCAGCGCCGCGCGCATCTGCTCCTCGGTGGCCTCCGGGCCGACCGTGGCCGGATGCGGATTGGCCACCTGCTGGACGGCGACCTCCAGATCTGCCTCCGGGTGGGCCACGATCCAGCGTCGGAAGTCCCCGTCGGTCAGCGAGCCCAGCAGCTGCCCGGTCCCGTCGACGACGAACACGATCCGCTCCGCATTGCCCGTCATCTTGCGCAGGGCGACCACGACGGACTCGTCGTGGAAGACGAGGTACGGGGTGAGGCGGCGTTCGATGATCACGGGGGGGTCCTTGGTTCGGGGGGGGGGTGCGGATGGGGCGGGAGATGAGCCCCTCAGTCTGCCAGTCGGGCGCGGTGGGCCCTGACCTGCAGCTCGGCCAGCTGGAAGTCGAGCTCGGTATCGATGTCCACGCCCTCGAGGGGGTCGAGCTCGAAGAGGCTGATCCGGCCGCCCAATCGGTTGTGGTGCTCGTCGTAGACCCACGGACGCGTCACGTAGAGCGAGCCGTTCTCGCGGTAGCGCAGATCGGCCGGGGCCATGTCCTGGCGGCGCAGCCGGTGCTCGACGTCGTAGTCGGCACTCGGAGCCTGGCCGGGGGTCTCCGGCTGCCGCCACAGGAAGGGCGTCTCGGGCACGGCTCCCACCAGCGAGTCGGCGCCCTGCTCCCGCAGCTGCCGCACGGCTCGATCCAGGGTGCCGGGGAGGCGCAGGGGGCTCGTGGCCTGCAGCAGCATGACGGCCTCGGGCTCCCCATGTCTCCGGCGGTGATCCGCCAGGGCATGGAGGATCACCGGCTCGGTGGGGGTCTCGTCGCGGGCCAGCTCATCCGGGCGCAGGAAGGGGACCTCTGCGCCGTGCTCACGGACGATCGCCGCGATCTGCGGCGCATCGGTCGAGACCACCACGCGCAGGTCCTCCTGCGCGGCCAGCGCCGCGCGGATCGTCCAGGCGACCAGCGGGCGGCCCGCCAGCTCGCGGATGTTCTTCCCGGGGACTCCCTTGGAGCCTCCCCGCACGGGGATCACGCACAGGATGGTCATGGAGTCCCTCCTCGCAGATAGTCGGCCACGGCGCGGGCCGGCTCGGTCTCGGCCCAGCGCACGGGCCGCGTGGGCTCCTGGCCCCAGCGCGCCAGGCCGTAGCGGTCCCAGAACTCGACCAGCCAGGGCGGCGGGTCGTCGTGGTGGACCCACGCGCGGCGACCGCGCTGAGCCGCCTCCAGCACACCGGTGGAGAACACGGAGACCACGTCCGCCTCCGCACTCGCCAGCGGCACGGACGCGTCCTGGAAGCGCACGCCGCGTCGGCGCATGCCGGCGTGGACCGCGCGGCTCAGGATGTCCTTCTCCGAGGGATGCGGCCGGTAGACGGTCTGCGGCTCCCTGCGCAGGAACCCCAGGGTCTGGCCCACGATCTGCCTGCGGGGCAGCTCGCGGCCGTGCATCTGCCCCAGGAACACGAGCTCGCCGTGCTCGGCAGACTCCGCCGGAGCACCGGCCGCTGCGCTCCACAGGGCCTGGGAGCCCACGGGGCGCACGGTCACGTCGCTGCGGCCGCTGGCCCAGAAGGCCCCGTCCTGCTCGGTGAACGACAGCAGCGTGGCCCCGGCGGGAAGCGGCGGCGCCCACGGGGTCAGCAGGCCGTGCTGGACCACCACCGACTCGATGCCGCGCTGCACAGCCCAGTCGCAGACCGCATCGCCGGCGGGCAGACCCGCACCAACGCTCAGGACGCGCTCGATCCCCGCCCACAGCGGGTCCTGCGGATCCCAGCCAGGCAGCTGCTCGGCATGCTCGCTGAGCCCTGCCTGCTCCAGAGTCAGCGTCGAGCCCACGCAGGCCACGGATCCGCGCTCCAGCAGCTGCGCAGGCTCGAGCACCGAGGCGCGGCTTGAGGGATTGGCGCTGTCCAGGGCCACCAGGAAGCGCGGGCGCTGCCCGGTGGCGAGGACCCTCAGCTGCGGACGCTGCTCAGGGGCACCCTTGCGACGCACGGCGGCCACCGCCCGACGCGCGGCCGAGGGCCGCTGCCAGCGCCGCCACTGCTCCAGGTCCTGCGGATGCCTCAGACCCACAGCGCCTCCATCCGCTGCGCTCGGTGCACGAACGTGTGCTCCGCCAGGGTGCGCTGACGGCCCCTTTCGCGCAGGTCCTTCGCCCAGGCAGGATCGCGACGGACGCGCTCGACCTGCTCGGCGAGCTGCTGGGCGTCGTCGAAGACCAGCACCTCCCGATCCGGTGCGTAGAACTCACCGACGTCGCGACGATCGATCAGCTGGATCCCCCCGGTCCCCGGGATCTCGAAGGTGCGCATGGTGAACCCGTCCTGCCGGGCGTGCGTGTTGATCGAGGCGAGGCTGCCGGCCATGACGCCATAGCCATCGGAGCGGTCCAGCTGCGGCCCCGTGGGCAGCCCGGGCACCGGCAGCATCCGCGTGGCGGCGATGTCCGCCGGGCGCCGCGACCAGTCCCTCCCGTAGACGCGCACGGGCACGCCCAGCCGGTGGGCTTCGACCAGCAGGCGGACGCGCTGGTCGTAGCGCGCCCCGATGAACGAGACGGCGGGCTCCTGGCGAGGCGTGAATCCCAGCAGCGAGTCGAAGGCGTTGGGCAGATGGTGCGCGGTGATCCCCCGCTCCCGCAGGACACCGACGTCGTGCGGCGAATAGGAGGCGATCGCAGGCATGGACTCGAGCCGCTCCCACGTGTAGTCCATGCGCGCGACCTCGTCGTAGAGCCACGTCAGCACGGAGGCGCCGCTGCGCAGCACCGCATCCCACCAGCGATCGTCGAGCAGATCGCCCTTGATCACCAGAACGCGATCCGGCCGCACGGC
This sequence comes from Kocuria sp. NBRC 114282, assembly GCF_030268385.1. NCBI lineage: Bacteria > Bacillati > Actinomycetota > Actinomycetes > Micrococcales > Micrococcaceae > Kocuria > Kocuria sp. NBRC 114282. The sequence goes on from NZ_BSQO01000007.1 coordinate 29,045, forward strand.
CTGCAGCCGCTCGACCGCGCGGCGGGACGGCTCGCGGCGCCACTCGGACGGGACCAGGGCGGCGGGGAGGTCATGCACCGCCTTGTTGCGCACCCGCATGGCGAAGGAGGTGGGGAGGTCGTAGCTGTGCAGGATCGCCTCGTGGCCGAGCCGCTGCATGGCACGAGCCACCGAGGCGCCGTAGCCGTGGAAGCGCGGCGCGACGATCAGCGTCCTCATGCGCTGCCTCCCTGCGCGCGCACCGGTTCCGCGACCCCGCCCAGGACCCGTGCGGGGACTCCGCCCACGACGGCCCCGGCCGGGACATCTCGAGTCACCACCGCACCCGCTCCGATCACCGCGTCGTCGCCGATCGTCACGGAGGCGATGACCATGGCCCGGCTGCCGATGAACACCCGGTCCCCGATCGTGATGGGGCCGCCGCGCGTCACCGCCCCGCCGCGGTGCAGATCGTGTCCGGCGGAGGTCACCAGCACCCCGTCGGCGAGCATGCAGCCCGAGCCCAGGACGGTGCGCGTGATGCCGTGCAGGTGCACGTCATGGCCCAGGTACGCGTCGTCGCCGATCTCCAGCTCGCCTCCGGGCTCGGTCCCCAGCCACGCCCCGGGGTAGATCGCGCAGCCGCTGCCGACGCTGATCCGCTCGCTGCCCTGGATCTTGCGCGGCGAGACCATGACGGAGCCATCGCCCCAGGCGCGGAAGCCGCGTCGGTAGACGAGCTCGGAGGCCACCCGACCGCGCTGCCAGGCCAGGCGAGGCGGCAGCTCGGCGAGTGCGGACATCAGGCGCATCGGATCCCCTCACGGATCAGGCGCAGCTCGCTGCGCAGGGTGGAGATGGGTCGCACGGGTGTGCCCGCTGCTCGGCGCAGGCAGTTCACGGCGAAGTTCGCCGTCGAGGCAATGGTCAGGGAAGCGGCCAGCACGCGGGGCCTGTCCCACTTGCCGGCATAGCGGAAACGGGAGTCCACGAGCCACTGACGGCGCCGCTGGGGATCGGAGGAGCCTCCTCCCACATGCACGGCCTGCACCGACGGGATCACCACGGAGGCCACGCCGATCCTTCGCAGCCGCAGCTGGAGGTCGACCTCCTCGCTGTTCATGTGGAAGCCCTCGTCGAAGCCGCCGAGCGCACGGACCTCCGCGACCGGAAGCAGCATGACCGCTCCCATGACCCAGTCCACGGCGATCGGCTCGGTGCTCTCGACCGCCCGCATGTCATGTCCGACGGCCTCGTGCAGCACCCGGTGATGGCGCCAGCGCGCCAGCGGCGTCAGCCACTCGATCGTCTGGTGGCCGATCGTGGGGAAATGCCTCCCGGAGTACTGGGCGGTCCCCTGCGGTCCGAGAACCTGGGCGGTGGCCACGACCGGCTGCCAGGGCGCGGCCTGCGCCACGAGCTCGGAGATCTGCTCCGCCTCGATCTCCAGATCGGAGTTGAGCACCAGGGCCAGCGGCGTGCGCACCTGCTCCAGGCCCGTGTTGACCGCGGCCCCGAACCCGCCATTGCGCTCCCGGCGCACGACGCGCACGCTCACCGCCTGCGCACCTGCGGCAGACGCCCGCTCAGGAAGCGTCCCCGGAAAGGGGGACGGAGAGCAGTCGTCGGAGATCACGATCTCCGCGACCTCAGGGGCAGGGGAATTGCGCAGTCGACTGACGAGATTCAGCGTCTCCGCAGGATCGCCGTAAAAGGGGATGACGATCGTCACAGCGTCGCGCCATGTCACAGGCACCTCCGCCGCAGACTCGATGCGCATTCAGCCCCTTAGAAGAATATGGTGTCGCTCACCTCGGAATCGCCCGGCCGGGCGCCGCTCATTGCGACTGATCAGGCCGCCATCATATAGTCTCGCATGTACTTCTCGGTGTCGAGGCGGGTGAGCAGCCGTGCGCGGCATACCGCCCGCCACGGCGCCGTCCCACGCACAGAAGGCCTTCCGTGACACAGCCGCTCATCGCACCAGACCTGGACGCCACCCCCTCCATCGCGGATCAGCTGCGCGCAGGCCTGGGGACCCTCATCCGGAACTGGAAGGTGATCCTCGGCATCATCCTCGCGTGCCTCGTGATCGCAGGCATCGTCACAGCGCTGATGCCCAAGACCTATTCGGCCACCTCGAAGGCCATGGTCATCGCCGGCGGAGCGACCAGCCTGGCCAACTACGAGGCCGCACAGAGCCTCGCCGGCTCCAAGGCCGCGACCTACGGAGCAGCCGTGGGCTCTCCGGAGGTGGCGAAGCTCGCCCAGGAGGATCTGGGCGGCATCGAGGTGGCCGGCGTCTCCGCCGACGTCCCCCCGGGCACGACCGAGATCAACGTGACCGGACGGGCGAGCACCCCCGAGGACGCCGTGGTCGTCGCCGACACCTACGCCGAGGCGCTGTCCGAGCACGCGGGGTCCATCGAGGCGGCCATGGCCCAGGGCCAGGAGGTGCCCACCGGTGAGGACGCCGAGGAGCTGACGGATCAGGAGCTCGCGGTCCAGCAGGCGATCGTGGACGGCAACCTGGTCCAGATCGTTCCGCTGTCCAGCGCGACCCCGCCGTCGGCGCCGTCGTCTCCCGATCTGAAGAAGAACCTCCTGATCGGCTTGGCCGCCGGCATCGTGATCTCGCTGCTCTACCTGTTCCTGCGTCACGCCTTCGACCGCAAGATCCGCTCCTCCGAAGGCGTCGAGAAGCGCACCGGCCTGCCGCTGCTGGGCGCCGTCCCCGTGGACTCCCGCCTGAGCAGCAGCCGCCAGCTCATCCCGCTGAGCACCTCCCGCAAGGACGCCCGCGGCTGGGCCACGGCCGAGGCCCTGCGGATGCTGCGCACCAACCTGGCCTTCTCCAATGTGGACAACCCGCCGCGCTCGATCGTGGTGTCGTCGTCGATCTCCGGCGAGGGCAAGTCCGCCGTGACCGCCAACCTGGCAGCCGCGCTGGCCGCCGCCGGCGAGTCCACGATCGTGATCGACGCCGATCTGCGCCGCCCGGTCCAGCACCACTTCTTCGGCGTTCCCGGCGGAGCGGGGCTCACCGACGTCCTGCGCGGGGCGGCCACCCTCGACGAGGTCCTGCAGCCCGGCCCGGACAGCGAGAACCTCTTCGTGCTCACGGCCGGGCGCACTCCCCCGAACCCCTCCGAGCTGCTGGGCTCGGACACCATGCGCCAGCTGATCCAGGAGCTCAGCCGCGATCACATCGTGCTGCTGGACACCCCGCCCGTCCTGCCCGTGACCGATGCCGCCGTGCTCGCCCGCAGCTCCGACGGCGTGATCCTCGTGGCCCAGGCCGGGCGCACGAACCTCGACGACCTCCAGAAGGCCGTCGAGCGGCTGCGCAGCCTGAGTGCTCCCCTGCTGGGCGCCGTCGTGAACCGCGCACCGCGCAAGGGAGCGGCTGCCAAGGACTACGGCCAGTACTCGAACGCGTACTACTACAACCAGACCGAGACCCCGGCCGCGGATCAGGCCTGAGATGCAGCGGGTCCCCGGAGCAGGCTCGTCGGGATCCGGGCACCGGATCGCGCTCGATCTGGGCGACGGGGCCGCGCTGCGCGTCGACGGCCTCGGAAGCCGGCAGCTGGCACAGCTCCGGCGAGCCTGGAGCCGGTTCCGCGAGCTCCCGGCAGATGCGCAGCGGCACGAGCCGGTCCTGAGCTGCCCCACGACGCAGGATGAGACCTCGAGCCTGCTGTGGAGCGCGTTCCACGAGGAGCTCTCCCAGCTGGCGGCCCGGCTCGTCATCGACGCCGGCCGGGGCACGTCGCTGATGCTCCACGCGGCCGCCGTCTCCGACCGCTCCGGCCGGGCCCTGGTGCTGGCCGCCCCCAGCGGCACCGGCAAGACCACTGCGACCGGGACCCTCGGGCGCAGCTTCGGCTACCTGAGCGATGAGACCTCGGTGATCGAGCCGAGCACCCTGAGCATCTCCCCGTTCCCCAAGCCGCTGTCCGTGCTGCGCCCGCACGGCCGCCGCCCCAAGGACCAGGTCGGCCCGGATGAGCTCGGCCTGCTCGAGCCCGTGCCCTCGAGGCTTCACATCCTGGGCGTGCTGCTGCGCCGACGCGAGCCGGACGGCTCCGCTCCCCGGCTGCGCAGGATGCCCCTGCTCGAGGCGCTCGAGCACCTGGTGCCCCAGACCTCGTCGCTGTCGCGGATGGACCGGGGTCTCGTCCTGCTGATCCGCACCCTCGAGCGCCTGGGCGGCGCCTGGGCCCTGGAGTACTCCGAGCAGCATGAGCTGCTCGGGCTCGCCGAGCGCCTGCTGGGGGGCGAGGAGGCGGTGGGCGAGGCCGCGGAGCCGGCACGAGCCCCCTGGGAGCCCGTGCCCCACGAGCAGCTGCGACTCGAGGACGCTGCGCCCCCAGAACCGGGCATGCTGCGCAGCGTCCCCGTGGACGACGCCGTGATGCTCACGGACCCGCTGTCGCCCACGCTCCTGCTGCTGCGCGATGAGCACTTCCACTGCCTGGTCGGCCTCGGACCGCAGCTGTGGTTCGACTGCCTCGGCTGGCGCAGCAGGGACGAGCTCGTGGCCGAGCTGCTCGGACTCCCCGGGGCCCCGCAGGACGCCGAGATGCTCGTGCACCGGGCGATCGAGGACCTCCTCGAGCTCGGCGCGCTCGAGAGCTCGGGGGACTCCCAGCTCTCGAGCTGACCCGCTCCCTCACGGCTGCGTGAACCCGCCCCCACCAGGCTCCGCACGCATGGAGCGCTCCCAGCCGACGATGCGCCGGACGGAGTCGTCGATCTCGGCGGCCATCGAGCGGAATGCCTCCTGCCCGCGACGGTACGGATCCGCGATCTCCGGGGCAGGCTCGCCGAGCCGGGCGCGCCGCGCCGAGAGCACCTCGGGGAGCCGACGCCAGCGCTGCTCGGTGCGGCGCGGGGCCGCCCCGGGACGCAGGGACTCGACGGGGCCGGAGGCCGACAGCTGCTCGAGCAGGGCCGCGAACTCCGGCAGGGTGAACGTCCGCTTGAGCATGCGCGGCGAGAGCTCGAGCACCTGCTCCACATGGGAGCGCTCGGCGGTCAGGACCAGATCGGAGGCCTCCAGCTCGGCCGCCGCCATCTGACGGGCCCGAATGCCCTGGGCGCTGAGTCCGCGCCGTTCGAGCTCGACCCGGGTGCCGGGATCCGCCGGTGCCCCCGCAAGCGCCCCGGTGCCGGTGCTGGTCACCTCGAACCCGCCGGGGGCCGCCTGCTCGAGGGCTGAGCCCAGCACGACCTGCAGATATGGCGAACGGCACACGTTGCCCGTGCACACTGCCAGCACGCGGATCATCCGGCTCCCTCCCGCTTCGCTGCATGCGATCAGCCCTCGGACAGGCTTTGTCCCCTGAAGAGCGATCCACTATCTTGCCTGATGAGGCGACGCATGGGGGCAACCGCCGTAGGCTGAATGCATTCGCATGGACGCCGGCCCCCCACCACCGGCTCCGGACGCACCCCCGCCGTCCCCTCGCGATTCCCCCCACGCGATCCGCAGGTTCCTCCATTGAAGCAGTCTTCCGCAGACCACAGCGTCGCTGCCGCGACACCGCAGGGTCCTTTCGACCCCCGCGGTGCTGAGGGCTCCCCCGGACTGCCCTGGCACAGCCGACTCGTGGGCGCCGTGCGGCTCATGGATCTTCTCGCGCTGTCTGCGGCCGCTGTGCTGAGCCATCTGCTGCGCTTCGGCCCGCAGCCCGGCGCCAGCAGCCCCGACGGCCATTCCTACGCGGCGATCTCGCTGATCATCGTGGGCCTCTGGTGGGCCGTCCTGGGTCTGGCCGACTCCCGCAGCATCCGTCTGCTGGGCACCGGGTCGGAGGAGTACCGCGCTGTCGTCAACGGCTCGGTGGCGGTCTACCTCCTGGTCACCACGCTCAGCTACCTGGCCTTCCTGCAGCTGGCCCGCGGCTACGTGATCGCGCTGTTCCCCCTGGGTGTGCTGCTGCTCCTGCTCGGGCGCCGGTTCGTGCGCCGCCGGCTGGACGCGGCTCGCGCCCAGGGCCATGGGCTTCGACGCGTCCTGCTGGTCGGCTCAGCCGAGGCGACCCACGTGGTCGGGCAGACCATGCGCAGGACCCATTCGGCCGGCTACCGCCCGGTCGGGCTGGTCATCCCGGACGGCGCTGCGCCCCGGGACGATGACCTGCCCGCCCTGCGCGGTCGGCAGGACGTGCCGGGCATCATCCGCATGGCCCGCGCCACCGACGCCGAGGCCGTGGCCCTGGCCGGGGCGGATCCGCTGCCCAGCCAGACCCTGCGCGAGCTGACCTGGGGCCTGCACCAGGCCGGGATCACCCTGGTCATGGCGCCCTCGCTGCTGGGGATCACCTCCCCGCACACGGTGCACCAGCCCCTGGCGGGCATGCCGATGATCCAGATCCCGGCTCCGGAGAACAGCGGCTGGCGGGTGGCCGCCAAGCGGATCTTCGATGTCGTGGTCTCGGCGATCGGCCTGATCCTGGTGGCTCCCCTGCTGCTCGTGCTGTGCTTGCTGATCCGCCTGGACAGCCCCGGCCCGGCCCTGTTCCGCCAGGAGCGCGTGGGCCGCGACGGCCGCTCCTTCCAGATCCTCAAGCTGCGCACCATGGTGGTCGACGCCGAGGAGCGCCTGGGGGAGCTCATGCTGCGCGAGCAGCTCGGCCGCGAGGGTCTGTTCAAGCTCGAGCACGACCCGCGCATGACGCGCGTCGGGGCCTTCCTGCGGCGCACGAGCCTGGACGAGCTGCCCCAGCTGCTCAACATCCTGCGCGGCGAGATGTCCCTGGTGGGCCCGCGCCCTCCGCTGCCGCGCGAGGTCGCCGCCTACGACACCCCCACCCGGGGCCGTCTGCTGGTGCGCCCCGGACTGACCGGGCTGTGGCAGGTCTCCGGCCGCTCCAACCTCTCCTGGGAGGACTCGGTGCGCCTGGACCTGCTGTACGTCGAGCAGTGGTCGATGGTCCAGGACCTGCTGATCCTCGTGAAGACGGTCCGTGCCGTGGTCACGGCGCGCGGCGCGTACTGACGTCCAATCCCGCTCCCCGGACGAGACGGCGAGGGCGGCGACCGCGTGATGCGGTCGCCGCCCTCGCCGTCGCTGCGGAGCCTGTCAGCCCAGCCCGTGGCGCCGATCCCACTCGAGCTCGGCCTCGTAGCGCTGCCGCTTCTCGCGGTCCAGGCGCCGGCCGGTGCGCAGCGAGTACCACCAGCACAGCACGAACAGCACGCCCACCAGGAACATGGGCGGGAACACGAATCCGGTGGCCAGCATCACGAGCTGCAGGATCCAGCCGAAGGCCGGGCCCCACGGACGGCTCACGGTGCCGGAGCCGACCACGAAGACGATCCCCAGCACGGCGGCCCCGATCAGCACGGGCACGCGCCCGGTGTGTCCAGCACCCCAGATCCCGAAGGCCGCCAGTCCGCCGAAGAACACGACGAAGGCCTCCATGAGCAGCGTGGTGGCCCCGAACATGACCATGACCGAGGACGGCTTCTTGCGCTGCCCCGGGCGCCACTGCTGCTGCTTGCGGCTGAGCCTGCGCTGCTTCTGCGCCACGGCGCTCACCTCCCCAGGATCTCGCGGGCCTCGCCCACGACGGTGATGGAGCCGGTGACCAGCACGGCGGACTCGCCCTTGCCCTCGGAATCCGAGGCCGATTCCGCGCGTGCGGCCGACAGGGCCTCCTCGATAGCCTCGCCGATGCTCGACGAGGTGCGCACGGCGGCCTCGTCGAAGCCCAGGGCGATCGCGGCCTCCGCGAGCTGCTCGGGGTCCACGGCCCGCGGCGAGCTCGAGCGGGTGAACCACCACTGGGTCCGGGCGTGGTCGTAGCCGTCGTGCAGGGCCCGCAGGACGCCGTCGACGTCCTTCTCGGCGAGCACCCCCACCACGGCGTAGAGCCGCTCGGGGTGGAAGGACTCCACGAGCCCCTCGGCGCTGGCCCGGGCCCCGTGCGGGTTGTGGGCTGCGTCCAGGATCACCGGCGGCGACGGCTGCATCAGCTCGAGCCGCCCGGGCGAGGTGACGGCGGCGAAGGCGTCGCGCACGACCTCGAGATCCAGGGCGCGCTCCCCTCCGCCCACGAAGGCCTCGACGGCGGCCACTGCCACCGCCGCGTTCTGGCCCTGGTGCGCCCCGAGCAGAGGCAGCAGCAGCTCCTCGTACTCGGAGGCCAGGCCGCGGATGGACAGCTGCTGCCCGCCGACGCCCGGGGTGCGCTCGGTGACGCCGAACTCGACGCCCTCGAAGCGGAACGGGATCCCGAGCTCCTGCGCGCGCTCGAGCAGGATGTCGGCGACCTCCGGGACCTGGGCCGCCGAGATCAGGAAGCCCTCGGGCTTGAGGATCCCGGCCTTCTCGTGGGCGATGTCCTCCACCGTGTCGCCCAGCAGCTCGGTGTGATCCAGGTCGATCGGCGTGATGACCGAGACGGCGGCATCGGCCACGTTGGTGGCATCCCACTGCCCGCCCAGCCCCACCTCGAGCACGACGATGTCCACGGGGGCGTCGGCGAAGATCGCGAACCCCAGCACGGTCAGCAGCTCGAAGTACGTCAGCCTCTGCTTGCCCTCGGCCTCCAGGCCGGAGTCCACGACCGAGATCAGTGGGGCGATCTCGGCGAAGACCCGCACGAAGGTCTCCTCGGTCACCGGGGAGCCATCCAGGCAGATGCGCTCGGTCACCGACTCCAGGTGCGGCGACGTGTAGCGGCCCACCCGCAGATCCTGGGACAGCAGCAGCGCCTCGATGATGCGCGCCGTGGAGGTCTTGCCGTTCGTGCCCGTGATGTGGATGACCGGGGCGGCCCGGTGCGGATCGCCCAGCAGCTCGACGGCCTGCTCGACCGCCTCCGTCCGCGGTTCCATGGCAGATTCCGGGGCACGGGCCAGCAGCTGCCGGTACACATCCTCGACGGAGCCCACCGACGGCGAGGCCCACACGGAGTCGTCCTGGCTCAGCGCCGAGGCGCCGAGGTCGGCGTCCTCGGCGGCTGCGCCAGCGTTCTTCTCGGGGGGATCGATGCTCACAGCGCGCCCTCCGATCCGGCCGAGGCCACCACGGCGACCGTGATGCCCGACTGCTTCGGGTCCGGGGTCTCGAGCAGCTCGAGCTCGACCGACAGTGTCTCCCCAGAGACGAGCTCGCTGTTCTCCTGCACGGCCGCGACGACCTCGGCGGTGTCCGTGATCGTGGTGCGGATGCGGTCGGAGACCTGCAGCCCGGCGTCCTTGCGTGCCTGCTGCACGGCGCGGACCATGTCGCGGGCCACGCCCTCGGCCTGCAGCTGCGGGGTCAGGGCGGTGTCGAGCACCAGGAACCCGCCGCCGGGCAGGACGGTCACGGCGGTCTCGGCCGCCGCGTCCTCTCCCACCACGGTCTGCAGCTCGTACTCGCCCTCGGCCAGCTCGACGCCGCCGGCGGTCACGGTGCCGTCCTCGGCGGTGGACCAGTCCCCCGCCTTGGCCGCCTTGATCACGGCCTGCACGCCCTTGCCCAGGCGCGGGCCCGCCGCGCGGGCGTTAACCTTGAGCTGCTGGGAGATGCCGTAGTCCGCGGGGCTCGTGCTGGCGGTGTCGCGCAGCTCGACCGACTTGAGGTTCAGCTCATCGGCCACGATGGACTCGAACGTGCCGGCCAGCGCCTGGCCGTCCGGGACGACCACTGTCATGCCGGCCAGCGGCTGGCGCACGCGCAGGCTGTGCGCCTTGCGCAGCGACGAGCCCGCCGAGCACACCGCACGCGTGGTCTCCATGAGCTGGACCAGGCGCTCGTCCTCGGCGGAGCGGGGGAACCGATCGGCGTCGGGCCAGTCCGTCAGGTGCACGGAGCGCCCGCCGGTCAGCCCGCGCCAGATCTCCTCGCTGACCAGCGGCAGCAGCGGAGCCGCCATGCGCACGGTCGTCTCGAGCACGGTCCACAGGACGTCGAAGGCCTCGCGGTCCTCCTCGAAGAACCGATCGCGGCTGCGGCGCACGTACCAGTTGGTCACCAGCTCCATGTGAGCGCGCAGCGCCTCGGCCGCGGCCCAGACGTCGTAGTCCTGCAGGTGGCGCTCGACCTCCCGCACGGCGGCGCCGGTGCGGGCCAGGACGTAGCGGTCCATCACGTGATCGGAGCTGTACCGGGGCTGGGCGTCGTAGCCGGCCCCGCCGTCGGCGGCGTTCGTGTAGAGGCTGAAGAAGTTCCAGGTGCTCCACAGCGGCAGCAGCACCTGGCGGGCGGCCTCGCGGATGCCCTCCTCGGTGACGATCAGGTTGCCACCGCGCAGGATCGGGCTCGACATCAGGAACCAGCGCATGGCGTCGGCGCCGTCGCGGTCCAGGACCTCGTAGACATCCGGGTAGTTGCGCAGGGACTTGGACATCTTCTGCCCGTCCGAGCCCAGCACGATGCCGTGGGAGATCACATTGCGGAAGGCGGGGCGGTCGAACAGCGCCGTGGCCAGGATGTGCAGCGTGTAGAACCAGCCGCGGGTCTGCCCGATGTACTCGACGATGAAGTCGCCCGGGTTGTGGGTCTCGAACCACTCGCGGTTCTGCATCGGGTAGTGCACCTGGGCATAGGGCATCGACCCGGAGTCGAACCACACGTCGAGGACCTCGGGCACCCGGCGCATGGTGGCCTCCGGGTGATCCGGGTTGGGGCGCGTCAGCTCGTCGATCCAGGGCCGGTGCAGGTCCACCTCGCCCTCGGCATTGCGCGGCAGACGGCCGAAGTCCGCCTCGAGCTCGGCCAGCGAGCCGTAGACGTCGCGGCGCGGGTGGGCCGGATCATCCGACTCCCACACCGGGATGGGCGAGCCCCAGTAGCGGTTGCGCGAGATCGACCAGTCCCGGGCGTTCTCGAGCCACTTGCCGAACTGCCCGTCCTTCACATTGCCCGGGATCCAGTTGATGTCCTGGTTGAGCTCGACCATGCGCTGCTTGAAGCGCGTGACCTCCACGAACCAGGAGTCCACCGCGCGGTAGATCAGGGGGTTGCGGCAGCGCCAGCAGTGCGGATAGGAGTGCGCGTAGGACTGCTGCTTCACCAGCAGCCCGCGCTCGCGCAGATCGCGGATGATCGTGCGCGAGACCTCGGAGTCGAACACGTTGCGATCGGCGATCGGGCCCAGCGGGGTGCCCGGCAGCACGGAGCCGTCGGCGAACCAGCCGAAGAAGGCACCGGACTCGTCGACGGAGAGCACCACGGGGATGCCGTGGGCGGCGCACGCGATCTGGTCGTCCTCGCCGTATGCCGGGGCCTGGTGGACGATGCCCGTGCCGTCGGTCGTGGTGACGTAGTCGGCCACGATGATCTGCCACGAGTTCTCGAGCGACTGCCCCGGGGCCAGCGCCACGGCCGTGCCCGGCAGGCCGCGCAGGTAGTCCCACAGCGGCTCGTAGCGCAGGCCCTTGAGCTGCGCGCCCTGCAGCGTGCGCTCGACGGCGGCCGCGGCCTTCTCGGCGGACTCGAAGCCCAGTGCCTCGGCGTGGGCGCCCAGCAGGTCCTGGGCCAGCAGGAAGCGGCGGCCCTCGAGCTCGCCGCGCCCCGGCACCAGGACGTAGGAGATCTGCGGGCCGACCGCGAGCGCCTGGTTCGTGGGCAGGGTCCAGGGGGTGGTCGTCCAGGCCAGGGCCTCGGCGCCGGCGAGCTGAGCGGCCAGATCGAGGTCGCCGGCGGTCTCGTCCTGGACCTCGCCGGTCAGGCGGAAGGCCACGGTGACCGTCTGGTCGGTGCGCTCCTGGTAGACGTCGTCGTCCATGCGCAGCTCGTGGTTGGACAGAGGGGTCTCGTCCTTCCAGCAGTACGGCAGGACGCGGTAGCCCTTGTAGACCAGGCCCTTGTCGTCCAGGGCCTTGAACGCGCCGATGACCGACTCCATGTAGTCGGGGTTCAGGGTCTTGTAGTCGTTGTCGAAGTCGACCCAGCGCGCCTGGCGGGTGACGTAGTCCTTCCACTCGGAGGCGTACGTCATCACGGAGGTGCGGCAGGCGTCGTTGAAGCGGTCGATGCCCATGGCCTCGATCTCGGCCTTGTCCGTCATGCCGAGCTGCTTCATGGCCTCGAGCTCCGCGGGCAGGCCGTGGGTGTCCCAGCCGAAGCGGCGCTCCACGCGACGGCCCTGCTGCGTCTGGAAGCGGGCCACGAGGTCCTTGACGTAGCCGGTGAGCAGGTGGCCGTAGTGCGGCAGGCCGTTGGCGAACGGGGGGCCGTCGTAGAAGACGAACTCGTTGGAGCCGTTCTCGCCGGCCGGGCGCTGGTCGATGCTGGCCTGGAAGGTGCCGTCCTGCTTCCAGTACTCGAGCACCCGCTCCTCGATCTGCGGGAAGCGCGGAGAGGCGGGGACGCCGCGGGTCTCGCCGGTGCTCGCCTTGGGATACAGGGGATGCTGTGCGCTCATGTGGTCCGTCCTGGTCGTGCGTCGTCCTCGTTCCCGCGGACCATGCTCCGCGGGACCCTGCTGCAAGGACGCCGTGGCCGTGCGTGACGGCCGTCTTCGACGCGGTACCACCTCGCTTGCCCGCCGCCCCCGTGTCCGGGAGCAGGCGAGCCGCTCGATTCCTGAGGCTGTGTCGGGCCCGACCCGTTCGGTTCTACTGAGGGCGCAGGCCCCGTTCTTCCGAAGAGCTCCCCGGTGATGGCCGGATCTGTGCTCACGTTCTGCCTTCGATCATAGGCCACGGCCCACACCTGCGGCACGTCGGGATGGCCGCGCCGTGCGGGCGCCTGTGGGACGATATCCCTTCGTTCCCCTGCCTCTCGTCCCTCGAGGAAGTGCCGTGCTCCAGCGCATCGTCCGCGTCTCCTGCCCCGACCGCACCGGACTGGTCTCCATCATCACGACCGCCTTCGCTGACCGGGGTCTGAACATCAACCAGCTGGATCAGTTCACGAACGACGGCTCGTTCTTCGTGCGCGCGGTCATCGAGGCACCCTCCGGGCTCTTCGCCTCGCCCGCGGCCGAGGACGATGAGTTCCGGCGCCTGGGCGAGCGGCTGACCGCCTCGATCGACGACGCCGAGGTGGAGATCCGCCCGCACCCGGCGCAGCAGCGCATCGTGGTGCTGGCCTCCCGGACGGATCACTGCCTCAACGAGATGATCCGCAGGGCCCAGGACGGGCAGCTCGGCGGGTCGATCGTGAAGGTCGTGGCCAATCACGACGTCCACCGTCAGCTGTGCGAGTTCCACGGCATCCCGTTCGTCGTGGTGCCGCACGAGGGGCTGTCCAAGCAGGAGCACGAGGCGGCGGTGCTCGAGGCGATCGGCGAGGACGTCGACCTGATCGTGCTGGCGCGCTACATGCGCATCCTCTCGGACGAGTTCCTGCAGAAGGCCCCCACCCCGATCATCAACATCCACCACTCGTTCCTGCCGTCGTTCATCGGCGCGAATCCGTATCAGCGCGCCCACGACCGCGGCGTGAAGATGATCGGGGCCACCGCGCACTACGTCACCGCGGATCTCGACGAGGGTCCGATCATCGAGCAGGACGTGACCCGCGTGCACCACGGGCACTCCAAGGACGACCTGGTGCAGGCCGGAGCCGATGTGGAGCGCACCGTCCTGCACCGGGCCGTCCAGGCGCACTGCGAGGGGCGGATCTTCCTCAACGGCGACCGCACGGTGGTCTTCGGGTCCTGAAGCTCCTGCTGTGACAGGGCTCTCGCCCAGCCGCGCCCCAGGTGTGACCCAGATCAACTAATCGGCACACAGTGACCGGATCGTTATCGGTTTTCCCCTCGAATCGGCTCGCGGCCCTCGTGCGGGTCGCTACGTTGTCTCGTGGTCCGTCGCCGGAGGCTGTCCTCGACACGCATCTGGGCCCGGCAGACCCACTGCAGCGGAGGGCGCCGCAGCCGACCGACAGGTGCCGCAGGCGGCGGCACCGCGCCCCGGGGGCGACGATCGCAGGGAGTGATCGTCCGAGGGTCGCAGACAGCAGTGCAGGAGGTGCCCGCATGACCGATGCTCTCAACGGCCGAGCTCTGCTCAGCGCAGTGCTCGCCTTCCTGCTGGTGCTCAGCGTCCTGGCCGGCGTGGGCGCCTATGCCTCCAACGTCCACAGCGCCTGCGACGGCACCGACGCCGGCTCCTTCCTCTCCCAGGTCCAGGCCTTCCACTCGGACGACGGCTGCGAGGTCACCGGCACCGCCTACACCCGCTGAAGGCTCCTCCGCATACACCCGCTGAAGGCTCCTCAGCTGCTCCGGATCATCTTGTGCGGGGCGGCCTGGGCCACCGGCTTCACGGTGATCGTGTCCAGGTCCACGTGGTGCGGCAGGTTCACCGAGAAGGCGCAGACCTCGGCCACGTCCTCGGCCGTCAGCGGCTTGTCCACCCCCGCGTAGACCTTGTCCGCGGCCGCCTGATCCCCGCCCAGGCGCATCAGCGAGAACTCCTCGGTGTGCACCAGACCCGGGGCCACCTCGATCACCCGCAGGTTGTTCTCGGCCTCCTCAAGGCGCAGCGCCTCGGTCATGGCGCGCTCGGCGAACTTGGCGGCGTTGTAGCCGGAGCCGCCCTCGTAGGCCCGCCAGCCGGCGATCGAGGTCAGGTTGAGCACAGTGCCCTCGCCGTTGTCGCGCAGCGCCGGCAGGAAGGCGCGGATCAGGCGCATGGTGCCCATGACGTTGACGTCGTACATGAACTGCCAGTCCTCGTCCTTGGCATCCGCGACCCGGTCGGTGCCGCGCGCGCCGCCGGAGATGTTCAGCAGCGCGTCCAGGGTGCCCTGCTCGCTCAGCACGCGATCGCGCAGGGCATCGACCTGCTCCTGCACGGTGAGATCGGTCGCCGCCGCGATCACCCCGGTCTGCTGAGCCAGCTCTTCCAGGCGCTCGGCGCGCCGCGCCACGGCGTAGACGATCCAGCCGTCGGCGCTCAGGCGTCGTGCGGTGGCCTCGCCGATACCGGTCGAGGCCCCGGTGACCACGGCGACCATCTGGCGTCCGGCGGCGTTCGTCTTCATTGCGTCCATGTCCTGCGCTCCTTCGCTGCTGTGCGTCGACGGGCCCGACCTGCACCGCCCGTCCTGTCTGTCCCTGACGCTACCGACGCCCTGCCCGAACATCCACGCCCACCGAGTCCCCCTCTCCCCTCCCCGCCGAGTGGATGCTCAGTTGCGCTGTTCGCCCCAACAGCGCAACTGAGCATCCACTCGGCGGGGAGGGGGCGGGAGGGCAGCGGCTCCACAGGGCTGCCCTGCACAGGCCGGCCCCCACGCGCACTGCACAGAGTCCGATCCCGGCCCCACGACGGCGGCGCGCTGCGGCACCGTTGCGGCCATGGGAAAACCGCCTCATGTCGTGCCGGAGTCGCTGTCCCAGCACGCCTTCACCACCGCTCAGGCGGCCGTCGCCGGGGTCAGCCCCGCTCAGCTGACACGAGGGCCCTATGTGCGGGTCTCTCGCGGGGTCTGGCAGGCCGGCCAGCGCGATGCGGTAGCCGACCATGTCCGGGAGCTGCGCCGCCTGCTGCCTGCCATGCTCCAGGCCCAACCCGGGGCGGCGGCCAGTCACGTGACGGCTGCGGCGCTGCTCGGTCTGCGGGTGCCGAACCGGCTGCGCATGGCCTGGCCGATTCACCTGGTCTCCCCCGATCCCAAGCTGCTCATGCGATCTCCCGGGATCATCGCCCACCGCCTGCTGCCCCGGCTGACTCCGCTGATCGAGTTCGAGGGCGTCGTCGTCACCTCCCCTGCGCGGACCGCAGTGGATCTGGCCGGTGCCGCTCAGGGCCGCTGGCCGCTGCTCGACGACGACGCCCTGGTCGCCGTGCTCGACGGCATCATCTGCACCCACACCACCGGCATCCGGAAGGATCTGCCGGCACTGAGGTCTCGAGAGCAGCTCGAGCGAGAACTGCGCGAGCTGCCGGGAGTGCGCGGAGTCGCTCGGATCAAGCGCGCCCTGCAGCGCACGGCGGGGGCCGTCGACTCCGCGCTGGAGACCGAGGCGCGCCTGTGCCTCGAGCGCTTCGGGGAGACCCGCTGGGTCACCGATCTGGAGGTGAGCGCGCCGAACGGATCCTGCTTCTGGCCCGATCTGGCCGATGACGAGGATCGGCTGAGCCTGCAGGTCGAGGGGCCGCATCATGCCCGCGGGGATCAGCTGCGCAAGGACATCCTGCGGCGTCGGCTCACCGAGGCGGCAGGGTGGCAGGAGCTGCGGGTCACCGCAGAGGACCTTCGAGGCCACCGCCCGGCGCTGATCGACATGATCCGCCGCGCCCGCCGCCCCTCCCCCTTCGCCGAGTGATCACTGAGTTGCGCAGAGGGAGCGAACAGCGCAACCCAGGATCCACTCGGCGGTCTCAGAGGTGGTCGCGCAGCCACTCGCGCAGGACGATCGCATGGTTGTGCTCGTCGTCCTTGGCGCCATAGAGCAGCGTGACCTGCTGGGGGCGCTCATCGCGCAGCTTGGCGGCGAGGTCATGGGCTGCGTCATTGTCGTCGAGCTCTGCGCGATAGCGGTCGCCGAACTCCTGGAACTTCTTCGGGTCGTGGTCGAACCACTTGCGCAGGTCGGTACTGGGGGCCACGTCCTTGGGATGGCCGTCGAGCTCGGCGTCGGCCTTGGACACCCCGCGCGGCCAGATGCGGTCGACGAGCAGCCGGTCGCCGTCGTCCGAGGAGGGCTCGTCGCGGACCTTCTTGATCTCCACATGCGTCATGCCCCGACCCTACGCGCCCCTCCCCTCCCGCCGAGTGGATACTCAGTTGCGCTATCGGGGCGAACAGCGCAACTGAGTATCCACTCGGCGGGGGGTGGGAGGATGGCGCGGTGAGCTCCGACCGATCCGCCGCCCTGCCAGCATCCCGGGACCGCCCCGCGGACTCCGACGGCCTGCCGAAGGGCGAGTGGGCGCGGACGGTCGAGGAGGGCGGCTACGAGCTGCACGTCGACGGCATGCCCTCGCCGCTGGTGCCCTCCGTGGTCATGGCCGCGGTGCTGGTCGCGACGCTGCTGCTGTGCGCCGCATGGTGGGACCGGATCCCCGAGCAGGTCGCCGCCCACACCGACGCCGACGGCCAGGTCACCCGCTGGGAGCCCAAGACCCTAGGCTCGGTGCTGGTCGGCCCGCTGCTGGGGGCCAGCGGCGTCCTGTTCGCCTCGGGCCTGACGACGCTGGTCACCGCAGTGGGCCGACCTCGTCCCCGGAACCCCTTCGCCGATGGACTGGGACCGCTGATCCGCATGGCTGTGCAGAACCGCCGCCTCGCCGCCGCCGTGGCCTGGTCCCTGCTGCCGCTGGGCACCGCGATCTGCGCGACGAGCGTGGCCGGCTGGGCAGACGGCTCAGGGCAGATCCGCGGTACCTGGCTGCTGGGCGCCTCCATGCTGGCTCTGCCTCTGATCGCCGCCGCCTGCCTCCGCGGAAGCCGGGCTGACGTGCTGCGCGAGCTCGACGCACTCGAGATCCCCCTCGGCGAGCACTCGCGAGAGGACCTGCATCGATGGCGCATCCCGGGTCTGGTCGATGACCCCGAGCTTCCGCTGATGGTCCAGAACCAGCCGTCGAACTGGACGCTCAATGTGGCCCACCGGACGGGCAAGGTCCTGTGCTGGATCTTCCCCGTGGGCTGGCTGCTGCTGGGTCTGGCGCTGCTGGTCGGGCCCCTGATCGCCTGATCGAACCGGACTTTCCGCTGCCGTCGTTCCAGCCCCCCCGGCCGAGTGGATGCCCAGTTGCGCAGAAGGGCCGAATTGCGCAATTGAGTATCCACTCGGCGGGGTGGCAGGACGGGGCGGGGAGAGTCAGTCTCGGAGGCCGAAGGAGAGGTGGATGCCGTCGTCGTCCCAGCGCCGCACGCCGATGCGGTAGACGGGCTCCAGGACCTCGGCGCGCAGCACCTCGTCCGGCGTCCCGCGGGCGGCGATCCGGCCGTGGTCCAGCAGCACCAGTTCATCGCAGTACTGCGCCGCCAGGTTCAGGTCGTGCAGCACCACGATCGACGTGCGGCGCAGCTGCCGCACCGTGGAGAGCACCTCGTGCTGGTAGCGGATGTCCAGGTGATTGGTGGGCTCGTCCAGCAGCAGGTGCTCCGTCTCCTGCGCCATGGCCCGGGCGATCATGACCCGCTGCTGCTCGCCGCCGGACATGGCCGACAGCGGCCGCTCGGCCTGGGCGAGAAGGCCCACCTGCTCCAGAGCGGACTCCGCGGCCGCATGATCGGCGGCCGCCGGGCCGCCCAGCCCGCCGCGGGGCAGGCGCCCCAGCATGACCATCTCCGCTGCGCTGAGCTCGACCGCGGGCTCGTGCTCCTGGACGACCACCGCGATGCTGCGCGCGATGTCCCTGGCGCTCATCCCGGCCAGATCGCGCCCGTCGACCGTCACCCGCCCGGAAGCCGGCCGCAGGCGACCATGCAGAAGCCGCAGCAGCGTCGACTTGCCGCTGCCGTTGGGTCCGATCAGACCCATGAGTCGCTCGGGCACCGACACCACGTCGATCCCGTCCACCGCGGGGCCCCGGCCGTAGGAGAAGGACAGCCCGGTCCCCTCGATCACTGCTGGAACTCCTCCACGATCCGCTCCAGACCGTCCACTGCCTGCGGAGTGGCCGGCTCCGTCATGTTCATCGGCATGGCCAGGATCCGGTCCTCGACGACCGCGGAGATGCCGTCGGTGCCGGGGATGTCCGAGATCGAGTCCTCGACGGCCTGAGGGTCGCCCTCCGAGTAGAGGACGATCAGGACGTCGGGATCCCGCCCGGCCAGCTCCTCGGGAGTCACCTCGGCCACGCGCTCGTCGAGGTCTGCGAACACGTTCTCCAGACCCGCGGCCTCCAGCTGCGGCGCGGCCATGCTGTGGGCGCCGTAGGCATAGGTGGTGCCGCCGCCGACCGTGGGGTAGAGCACCGCGGCGGTCAGGGGCTCTTCCTGGTCCGAGGCGGATCCGTCGACCTGCTCCTCGACAGCCGCCACACGATCCTCGAGCTCGCCGATGTTCTCTTCGGCCTCGTCCTCGCGGTCGAAGACCTTCCCGTACAGCCGCAGCTGGTCGTAGACGTCGTCGAACCCGGGGTCCTCGATGCCCCCTGGGCACAGCGCCGGCTCCTCGAGCAGCGGGATCCCCACCGACGACAGCGCGGAGGCATCAAGGTTCTCCGCCTGTCCCATCACGACGTCCGGCTCCTGGGCCATGACGGCCTCCTGGGACACGCTCAGATGCCCGCTCGAGTCGACGTCGCCGCCCAGCGAAGGGATGGCCTCGACCTCCTCGCGGGTGGTCTCGTCGTAGGACTCCAGCGGATAGGCCCCGGCCTTGGCCTCGACCCGGTCGAGCACACCGAGCTCGTGCAGCCCCGGCACCGACGCGGACTTGAGCAGCACGATCCGCTCCGGCTCCTGCTCGAAGGTGACGTCCTCCCCGCAGCTGTTCACGGTGACCGGGTAGTGCCCGCCGCCTCCGTCGGATTCGGAGGCCTGGTCCTGGGAGCAGCTGCCGAGCAGAAGTGCGGCCGCCGGCAGCACGGCGGCTGCCGACAGGACGCGGGCGCGAGAACGGGATGACGAGTGCATGGAGCTCCGATCAGCGAGAGGAGGACCCGGCGCGCATGCGTCGGATGAGGAGGAGGAGGAAGGGGGCGCCCAGCATCGCGGTGATGATGCCGATGGGCAGCTCCTGGGGCTGCAGCACGGTGCGCGCGGCCAGATCCGCCAGGCTCAGCAGCAGAGCGCCCAGCAGGGCCGCCACGGGAATGGCGGCGGTGTGAGCCGCGCCGACCAGTCGCCGGGCCAGGTGCGGCATGATCAGCCCCACGAACCCGATGCTGCCCGAGGCCGCGACCAGCACCCCGATGCACAGCGAGACGAGCACCAGCAGCAGGGCCCGCGTGCGCTCCGGCGACACGCCCAGCGAGTGCGCGGTGTCGTCGCCCAGGGCCAGGGCGTCCAGGCGCCGCCCCTGGAGGCTCAGCACGACCACGGTCACCGAGGCGATGACGACGACGGCGGCCAGCGGCGTGCCCCACGACGCCAGCGACAGCGAGCCCAGCAGCCAGAACATGACCGAGCGGGTGCCCTCGGCGCTGCCGCTGGCGAAGATCAGGAAGCTCGTCAGCGCGTTGAGCGCGTAGCCCACCGCGACCCCGGCCAGCAGGAGCCGAACCGAGGTCAGCCGGCCGCCGGAGCGGGCGGTGGCGTAGACGAGCACGGAGGCTCCCAGAGCGCCCAGGAAGGCCATGGCCTGCAGGGCGTGCTCCCCGCCGCCCAGGGTGAACCCGAAGAGGATCGAGGCCGCCGCGCCGCAGGAGGCTCCGGAGCTGATGCCGAGCAGCTGAGGATCGGCCAGCATGTTGCGCACCATCGCCTGCAGGGCCATGCCGCACACCGCCAGCCCTGCCCCCACGAAGGCCGCGAGCACCACGCGCGGGGCGCGGACCTGCCAGACGATCGCATCCTGCGTGGCGCTGGCACCGGGGCCTATCTCCACCCCCGTCAGATGCTCGACGAGCACACCCAGCACGCGCACGGGCCCGATGCTCACCGAGCCCACGCCGACCGCCAGCACGAGCGCAGCGCACAGCGCGGCCACCAGGGCGATGATCCACAGGACCGCGCGTCGGCGGCTGCGCGAGAGCACCCGCCCGATCCGCGAGCCCGCGACTGGCGGGCTCGTCTCCTGCGTCACGATGCGGCCCCTCCTTCGGCTTCAGAAGCCTTCACTGTACTGACGATCCCGCAGCGCGCGATCCGCTGCCGTCCCACCTCAGGGCCGAGCCGTGATGAGGTGCTGGGGCACCAGATCGTGGCCCTGAACGACCCCTCGATCGCGGTCCAGCTCCCACAGCTGCTCGAGCAGACGCACCCGCACGTCCCGGAAGCCCGCGGCGCGGATCCGCTCAGTGAGCTCCTCGACGCTGCGGGCCTCGGCCAGCGGCAGCACCGAGCGCACGGCAGGGTCGTAGTGCTCGCGAAACCCTGGAGTCGGGTTCGCGTCGATCCCCCGCGGGAACCACAGGCCGTCGACCGCGACGAGCAGCCCCGACGGTCGCAGCGCGCGCCGCCAGGCACGCAGGGCGTCATCGGGCGAGCGCAGGGTCCACAGCAGGTACCTGCTGACGAGGACGTCGAAGGAACCGGGCGCCACCGGAGGCTCGGCGGCATCTCCCAGGCCGAACTCCACCGCCAGGCCCAGCTCAGCAGCCCGGTCCCGGGCGATACCGAGCATGGCCTCCGAGAGGTCGATCCCCGTGACGCGGTGGTCCAGCTGCGCCAGCTGCAGGGCCATGTAGCCGCTGCCGGTGCCCAGATCCAGCACGTCCTGGGGCTGAGCGGGCATCACCTGCTCAAGGATCCCCCGCCACGCGATCCGATCCGCCTCCACGCGTGCTTCGCGGTGCTGCTGGCGGTCGTACTCCCGCGCCCGCTGGTCCCAGTAGTCGGTGATCCGGCGCTGGACCTCGTGCCCGCTGTCCGGCCTGAATCGACGTCCGGGGGTGTGCTCGCAGGCCTCCGGACGGTGCGTGTCGAGCCTCTTTCCAGGGGCTGGTCGGTGCGGGTGCAGTTGCCCACCGGTGGGCGGACGACCAGTCATCTCTGTCTCCTCGTCGGGCATCTCAGACGGCACGGCAGACCGTGAGCCCCTGTCCCTCGTCTCCCCCGCATCGAGTGGATGCCCCGTTGCGCTGTCGGGCTGAACAGCGCAACGGGATGTCCACTCGGACGATGGAGCGGAAGCGGCAGGACGGCTCACGCGGGCGCACGTTCGCTGCTCGGCGACGCGTCCGAGAACTGCCGCCGCTGCGGCGAGAGCAGCTCGTCTGCGATCAGCACGGCCCACATGGCCAGCAGGAACGGCCAGGTGTAGGTGGGGATGGGGGTGGGGTCCAGCACCCAGCGCAGCCCGACGGCTGCGGCCACGCCGATCGCCGCGCAGACCAGCCGGTGGACCAGGCCGCGTCCCGGGCAGAAGATCGCCCCCAGGGCGATCGCGACGAGCACGGCGCTGTAGCCGATCAGACCTGTGGACACCGGAGCGATGTCGCCGGTGAGGACGAGACCGAGCACCAGAGCGAGAAGCGAGCCGAACAGCCCCCACAGCCCCACGCGCAGCGATCCCACCAGCAGCGCCGCGAGGATCACCAGCCCCGGGACCAGGCCGTCCGCGAGCACGACCTCGGCGAAGGGGTTCAGCATCCCGAGCAGCGATCCCTGCACGGCGCCGGCCGAGGTCGTCGTGATGCCAGGCTCGACGATCGGCTGCAGCACGCCGAAGAGCAGTCCCGCCACGAGGCAGAAGGGCGCGGTCGAGACCGGCAGTCCGAAGCGGCGCAGCGCGTCCGTGTCGAACAGGCCACGGAGGACCAGGTGGGCCGGGATGCAGGCCAGCGCGCCGACCACTGTCATGTTGATGGACAGCGCGGTCTCGTTGAGATGGATGGTCGACAGCGAGGCCGCTGCGCCGACCAGGGCGCCGTTGTAGCCCATGAGCCCGTCGCGGACGAGCTCTCGCTCTCCGATGACCCATGCGGCCAGCGTCTGGACGGCACAGCCGATCACCACGAGGATCGCGGTGCGGGGATTCGCCACGGCGATGCCGATCAGCAGCAGCGCTCCGGCGGGAGCGCTGCGCAGGAAGAAGATCTGGGAGATCCCGTACAGCACGGTGCGGACAGCGTTCATCATGTGAAGCCTCTCAGCATGGCGTCGGCAGGACGCAGCAGAAGGGTCGGGGCCTGGTCGTCACGGGCGCCGCAGGTCGAGCGGGGGCTGATCGCGCCAACGGGCCCGCAGCAGGTCGACGACCCCGCGGTGCAGCGCGGCGATCGCGCCCGTGGAATCGGCCAGGGAGCGGATCGCGACGCACCGCAGGCCGTCGGGATGGGGAAGGCCGCCGCGGGTGATCCCGGACAGCGTCGCCGAGTCCTCCACGGACGAGGCCAGCTGCTCGTACAGCTCGTCGTCCAGGCGCCGATCGGCGATCAGCAGCTGGCCCGTGTGGCTGCGGCCCTCCATCATCCCCGGGCCGGTGATGGCCTGGGTCGCGTCGGGGACCATGCGCAGCTGATCGACGACGAGCCGGCGCCGGTGCTCGTCGTCCTCGGCCTGGACCTCTGTGCGCAGCCGCACCTCGTCGAAGCGGAACGGCTCGCCGTCCGGCGACCACCCCGGGGTGATGATCTCGGCCATGACCAGCGACGCGGTGGGGTGCATCCGCACGAGCGTTCGCTGGCGGTAGGAGCCCTCGCGATAGACGATCAGCTGGTCCGGCAGGTGCTCGAGCACCGCCCCGGGGCCCAGGCGGACCTCCATGTCCTGCCGCGCCGGGCCCTGCGGGGTCCGATACACCTTGGTCGCCGACTGCGTAGTGGACAGCAGCGAGGCGTCCTGACCCACCTCGAGCTCGAGCTCGTAGCGGTCCGCACCGAAGTACGCCCCACCCGGGTTGATCACCGGGTAGCAGACCTGCCCGGTGCCATCCAGGTGCAGCGGCTTGAGGATCCGCAGCGCGCCGTCGTGGAACTGCCGGGCCGCGTAGGAGCGGCCGTCGCGCTGCTCGATCCGAAGCCGCAGCTGCCCGGTCGGCGGAGCGCTCGGCGACTGCTCGTCCTGCGAGGGGCCCGCAGCCTGCTCAGTCAAGGTCGAGCATCAGGACGTCGGAGCGGATCCAGCTCATGACGGAATCCAGGCCCTCGTCCGTCTTCAGGTTGGTGAACGCGAAGGGCTTGTCCTTGCGGAAGACCTTGGAATCGGCTTCCATGACCTCCAGGTCCGCGCCGACGTGCGGGGCGAGATCCGTCTTGTTGATCACGAACAGGTCCGACTTGATCATGCCCTGCCCCGCCTTGCGCGGGATCTTCTCGCCCTGGGCTACGTCGACGATGTAGATCGAGAAGTCCACCAGCTCGGGGCTGAACGTCGCCGAGAGGTTGTCTCCGCCGGACTCCACGAAGATGAGGCGCACGTCCGGCAGGCGCCGCTTGAGCTCCTCGATCGCGGCCTCGTTCATGGAGGTGTCCTCGCGGATCGCCGTGTGCGGGCAGCCGCCCGTCTCCAGGCCGATGATCCGCTCCTCCGGCAGCACCGACTCGCGCGCCAGGATCTTGGCGTCCTCGATGGTGTAGATGTCGTTCGTGATCGCGGCCATCGAGATCTCCTGGCTCATCGCACGGGTCAGGCGCTCGATCAGCTGGGTCTTCCCGGCGCCCACGGGGCCTCCGATGCCGATGATGACGGGGTCCATCGTTTCTCCTTCTGCAGTTGCTGTGTGTGCTTCGTGTCTTGTCAGCGCACCCGGCGCCGAGCGCATCAGCTCATGAAGAGCCGAGCGCGCTGACGCTCGTGGTGCATCTGCGCGATCTCCAGCCCCGGGGCGATCGCACCCAGGTCCTCGCGCTCCAGTCCCCGGGAGACCTCGACGGCCCGGCGGGTCCAGTCCTGCGCAGCGCGGATGATGCGCTGCCCGGCGCTCTGTCCCAGGGGGATGCCGCGCACCGCGTTCTGGGTCAGAGAGGTCGCCGTGGCCTGGACGTGGGCCGCCACGGCGGTGTCCTGATCGAGCCCCAGCTCGCGGGCGAGGACTCCCCAGACGACGGCCTGATGGCCCTGCATGCGTCCGGCCTCGACCTCCGCCGCGCAGTGCAGCGTCCACGGTCCCGGATAGGACGCCGCGCCGATGCTCAGCAGGCGACGGCCCATGGTGATGCCGCCGTCGCGCACCTGCTGCGGCAGCGCCTGGACGGTCGCCAGCTCGTCCAGGTCGACGACCTCCTCCACCTCGCGCGCGGCGTAGACCAGGCGGATGGCCAGAGCATCCGTGTAGGTCAGCTGCTGATCGGCGAACATCTGCAGCCACTCGGCGAAGCTGCCCTCGTCGTGGATCTGCCCCCGCTGCATGTAGGTCTCGAATCCCAGCGACTGGCTGAACGCGCCTGTCGGCAGGGCCGAGTCCGTGAGCTGCATCAGGCTCAGCAGCGGATCCGGCCCGGAGGCCGCCGCGGTGATCGGTGCCGCTCTCATCTAGTGCGTGTGCTCCGCGTGGCGGAAGGGCTCGGGCATGACCCTCTCCTGGCGCTCGAACGGAATGCCGTGATGCACCAGGAAGTCCTCGACGGTGTGGTCGTAGCGCACCACCATGACTTCGGCGCCGTACGGGCTCTGCGCGTCGAAGAACTGCGCCGGCAGGTGCCGGTTGCCCAGGCTGTGCGCGGCGAAGGCCATCTCCACGATGCTGCGCGCCGCGATCACCAGGACGTCCGTGGGCAGCAGCGAGACCACCACGGCATTGCCGTCGGCCTCCTCGCCCTCGACGGCCAGGATGTCGCCGTCGCCCAGATCGGCGCTGCCGCGGGGCAGGCGCAGCCCGATCTCCCGGTCGTGGTCGGTGCGCACGCGCTGGATGCGCTTGGACAGCTCCTCGTCCGCCAGGACCACGCGCTCGACGTGCCGCCGCCCCACCAGGGCGCGCCCGGCCTCGTCGTTCATGCTGCCGAGCAGCTCGGTCACGATCATCGCCGCGACTCCTCTCGTCGTCGGTCCTGCCCGCGGCGGACGCTGCGTCCGCCGCGGGCAGGGTGAACGGTCACGACCTCAGAAGAGGAAGTACCGCTGGGCCATGGGCAGCTCGGTCTGCGGCTCGCAGGTCACGACCTCGCCGTCCACGGAGACCTGATACGTCTCCGGGTCCACGACCAGCTCGGGCGTCTGGCCGTTGAACTTCAGGTCGGCCTTGCGCAGGGTTCGGATGTCGGAGCAGGCGCGCACGACCTTGCGCAGCCCCAGCTGGCGCGGCACGCCCCGCTCGATCGCCGAACGGGACAGGAACGTGATCGAGCCGGCCGAGACCGCATCGCCGTAGGCGCCGAAGGCCTTGCGGTACCAGCGCGGCTGAGGCGTGGGGATCGAGGCATTGGGGTCGCCGAGGACCCCGTGCACGATCGTTCCGCCCTTGAGGATCATGTCCGGCTTCACCCCGAAGAACTGCGGCTCCCACAGCACCAGATCCGCGAACTTCCCGACCTCGACGGAGCCGACCGATCCGCTGATCCCCTGCGCCAGCGCCGGGTTGATCGTGTACTTGGAGATGAACCTCTTGATCCGGTGGTTGTCGCCCGTGCTCCCCTCGTCCTCCGGCAGCTTGCCGCGCTGGCGCTTCATGGAATCGGCCACCTGCCAGGTGCGCAGCACGACCTCGCCCACGCGCCCCATGGCCTGGGAGTCGGAGGAGGTCATGGAGAAGATGCCCATGTCATGCAGCACGTCCTCCGCGGCGATGGTCTCCTTGCGGATGCGGGAGTCCGCGAACGAGACGTCCTCCGGGAGGTCCGCGCGCAGGTGGTGGCACACCATGAGCATGTCCAGGTGCTCCTCCACCGTATTGCGGGTGTAGGGCAGCGTGGGGTTGGTCGAGGCCGGCAGGATGTTCGGCTGCGAGGCGAGCTCGATGATGTCGGGAGCGTGCCCGCCGCCGGCGCCTTCGGTGTGGAAGGTGTGGATCACCCTGCCGGCGATCGCCGCCTTGGTGTCCTCCACGAACCCGGCCTCGTTGAGAGTGTCGGTGTGGATCGCGACCTGGACGTCGTACTCGTCGGCGACCTCCAGGGCCGTGTTGATCGACGACGGCGTGGCGCCCCAGTCCTCGTGGATCTTCAGCCCGATCGCACCGGCGCGGATCTGCTCCGCCATGGGCTGGATCGCGGAGCCGTGGCCCTTGCCGAGCAGCCCGAAGTTCATGGGGAAGTGCTCGAAGGAGCGCAGCATGCCGTGGATGTTCCACGCGCCGGGCGTGATCGTGGTGGCCTTGGTCGACTCCCCCGGGCCCGTCCCGCCGCCGATCATGGTCGTGATGCCGGAGACCAGCGCCGTCTCGATCTGATCCGGGCTGATGAAGTGCACGTGGGTGTCGATGCCGCCGGCCGTGAGGATCTTGCCCTCGCCCGCGATGATGTCCGTGGCCACGCCGATGATGATGTCGACGCCGTCCATGGTGTCCGGGTTGCCGGCCTTGCCGATCTTGAAGATGTGCCCGTCGCGCAGGGCCACGTCGGCCTTGTAGATGCCGGTCCAGTCGATGACCACCACGTTGGTGATCACGGTGTCCGGGATGCCGACGTCGCGGACCAGCTGCCCGTTCTGGCCCATGCCGTCGCGCACCACCTTGCCGCCGCCGAACACCGCTTCCTCGCCCGGCGTGGTCAGGTCCTGCTCGATCTGCGCGAACAGCTCGGTGTCCGCCAGTCGGATCGCATCCCCGGTCGTGGGCCCGTAGAGGCTCGTGTACTGCTCGCGGCTCAGCTCGAAGCTCATGTCGTCCTGGTCCTCTCGCGCTCAGCGCGTCTCATTGGAGTAGTCGGTCTCGGCGCGCTCGCGCAGCGGCTGCGGGGCGTCCCCGGCAGCATGGCGCCGGTTGCCCGAGTAGTCCTCGGACCTGATCTGGGAGACGTCCGCGGCCTCCTGGGGATCCAGGCGGCCGTCGACCAGGTCGCGGAACCCGTGGACCACGCGGTCGCCGCCCAGCGGGATCAGCTTCACGGTCGTCGAGTCGCCGGGCTCCAGCCGCACGGCGGTGCCGGCGGGGATGTCGAGGCGGCGTCCCAGGGCGGCCTCGCGATCGAAGTCGAGCGCCCGATTGGTCTCGGCGAAGTGGAAGTGCGAGCCGACCTGGATGGGCCGATCGCCCCTGTTGAGGACCTCGAGCTCGATGGCCTCCCGACCGGGATTGCACACGACGGGGTCGCTGGCGAGGACGTACTCTCCGGGCTGCATGACGGTCTCCTTCAGCGGATCGGGTCGTGGACGGTCACGAGCTTCGTGCCGTCGGGGAAGGTGGCTTCGACCTGGACGTCCGGGATCATCCCGGGGACGCCCTCCATGACGTCGTCCGCCGTGAGGATCGTGCTGCCCCAGCTCATCAGGTCGGTGACGGTGCGCCCGTCGCGGGCACCCTCGAGCAGCTCGTAGGTGAGGATCGCGACGGCCTCGGGGTGGTTCAGCTTGAGACCGCGCGCCTGGCGGCGTCTGGCCAGATCGGCGGCGACGACGACCAGGAGCTTCTCCTGGTCCTTGGGCTGAAGGTGCATGAGCTTCCTCTGCTGGCTCGAGGGCCCGAGCCGACGACGTGCCGTCGGATCGAGCCGTTCGGATCGATGCGTGTCGCAAGCCTTCTCGACAGTCGGGGAACATGTCTACTCCTTTTTTGTTGCCTTTGCGTGACGGAATGGCTTCGACACTCCGACAGCCGCCTGAGTCTTCCCCGACGACCTCCTGCACACTCCCGCCGAGTGGATCCCCAGTTGCGCTGTTCACCCCAACTGCTCAACTAGGGATCCACTCGAGCCAGGTGAGGGATCCGCTCGGGCCAGGTGGGTATTCCCCTTGGCCAGGGCAGTGAGAGGTGCTGAGACGCAGGGCGAGCCATGGGAGACTGGTCCCCATGGCTGACAACACTCAGGGCACAGACACGCCCACCACGATCACGGTCCCGGACAAGCCCGCCCTCGAGGGCCTCGAGGAGAAGTACTCGCAGCGCTGGCGCGAGCAGGGCACCTACGCCTTCCAGGAGGGCACCCCGCGCGAGCAGGTGTACTCGATCGACACCCCGCCGCCCACGGCCTCCGGCTCGCTGCACGTGGGCCACATGTTCTCCTACACGCAGACCGACGTCATCGCCCGCTACCAGCGCATGACCGGCAAGAACGTGTTCTACCCGTTGGGCTGGGACGACAACGGCCTGCCCACCGAGCGCCGCGTCCAGAACTACTACGGGGTGCGCTGCGATCCCTCTTACGCCTACGTGGAGGGCTACCGCCCGCCGGAGAAGCCTGCCAAGAACCAGCGCGACTGGGACGTGGTCTCCCGCCAGAACTTCATCGAGCTGTGCGAGGAGCTGGCGGTCGAGGACGAGAAGGTCTTCGAGCACCTGTTCGCCACCCTGGGCCTGTCGGTCGACTGGACCCGGACCTACCGCACGATCGACGACCACTCGCGCCGCGTCTCGCAGCTGGCCTTCCTGAAGGACCTCCAGGCCGACAACGCCTACATGGCCGAGGCCCCCACCATGTGGGACGTCACCTTCCGCACGGCCGTGGCACAGGCGGAGATCGAGGACAAGGAGCGCGAGGGCGCCTACCACCGCGTGGCCTTCCACCGCCCGGACGGGCAGAAGGTCTTCATCGAGACCACCCGCCCCGAGCTGCTGCCGGCCTGCGTGGCCCTGGTGGCCCACCCCGACGACGAGCGCTACCAGGAGCTGTTCGGCACCACCGTGCGCTCGCCCCTGTTCGACGTCGAGGTCGAGGTCAAGGCGCATCACCTGGCCAAGCCGGACAAGGGCTCCGGCATCGCCATGATCTGCACGTTCGGCGATCTCACCGACGTCACCTGGTGGCGCGAGCTCGAGCTGCCCACCCGCGCCCTGATCGGGCGCGACGGCCGCTTCCTGGCCGAGCAGCCGTCGTGGATCGCCGACGGCGCCCCGGCTGAGCGCTACGCGAACGTGGCCGGCAAGACCGTGTTCTCCGCTCAGCAGGCTGTGGTGGAGATGCTCACGGAGTCCGGCGACCTCGAGGGCGAGCCGAAGAAGATCACCCACCCGGTGAACTTCTACGAGAAGGGCGACAAGCCCCTGGAGGTCGTGACCTCCCGGCAGTGGTACATCCGCAACGGCGGCCGCGACGCCTCTCGCCGCGAGAAGCTCATCGAGCGCGGCAGGGAGATCGAGTGGCATCCGTCGTTCATGCGCTCCCGGTACGAGAACTGGATCGAGGGGCTCAACGGCGACTGGCTGGTCTCCCGCCAGCGCTTCTTCGGCGTGCCGATCCCCGTCTGGTACCCGCTGGACGCCCAGGGCGAGCCGGTCTACGACTCCCCCGTGCTGCCCGACGAGGCCGCGCTGCCGGTCGATCCCGCCGCCCAGCCGGCCCCGGGGTACACCGGGGACCAGCGCGACGTCCCGGGCGGCTTCACCGGCGACCCGGACGTGCTCGACACCTGGGCGACCTCGTCGCTGACGCCGCAGATCGCCACGGGGTGGGAGACCGATCCGCAGCTGCACGCCTCCACGTTCCCCATGGACCTGCGTCCGCAGGGCCACGACATCATCCGCACCTGGCTCTTCTCGACCGCCGTGCGCGCCGAGACCCTGGCCGGCTCCGTGCCGTGGCGCCACACCGCGCTGTCGGGCTGGATCCTGGATCCGGACCGCAAGAAGATGTCCAAGTCCAAGGGCAACGTGGTCGTGCCGAACGAGGTCCTGGAGAAGTACGGCGCCGACGCCGTGCGCTACTGGGCGGCCTCCGCACGCCTGGGCGCGGACACCGCCTACGACGAGGGTCAGATGAAGATCGGCCGTCGCCTGGCGATCAAGCTGCTCAACGCCTCCAAGTTCGTGCTGAACCAGGGGGTCACGGAGGCCTCGGTGCTGGGCACCGGAGCCGCTTCCGCCGGTGCCGATCCGTCGGTGATCATCAACGGCCTGGACCGCGCCCTGCTGGCACGTCTGCGCGAGGTCGTGGAGCAGGCGTCGAAGGCCCTGGCCGGCTATGAGTACGCCCGGGCGCTGCAGCTCGTGGAGTCGTTCTTCTGGTCGTTCACCGACGACTACGTCGAGCTCGTGAAGGACCGGGCCTACGGCGCGCAGGGCCCCGAGCAGCAGGCCTCCGTGCATGCCGCCCTGGCCACCACCCTGGATGCGCTGCTGCGGCTGTTCGCCCCGTTCATCCCCTTCGCCACGGAGGAGGTCTGGTCGTGGTGGCGCGCAGGCTCCGTGCACCGCGCGCCGTGGCCGTCGGCCGAGTCCCTGGGCCAGGCCGATCAGGCCGATCCCGAGATCCTCACCGCCGTGGGCGTGGCACTGTCCGGGCTGCGCAAGTCCAAGTCCGAAGCCAAGGTCAAGCAGCGCACGGAGGTGCTGTCGGCGACCATCACGGCCCCGGCCGCCCAGGTCGAGCAGCTGCAGGCCGGGCTGGGCGATCTGAAGGCCGCCGGCAACGCACGCGAGCTGACCGTCGTGGAGGGCGAGACGGGCGATGCCCTGCTGCTGGTCGGCGACGTC
Source organism: Kocuria sp. NBRC 114282 (assembly GCF_030268385.1). Classification (NCBI taxonomy): domain Bacteria; kingdom Bacillati; phylum Actinomycetota; class Actinomycetes; order Micrococcales; family Micrococcaceae; genus Kocuria; species Kocuria sp. NBRC 114282. The sequence goes on from NZ_BSQO01000007.1 coordinate 59,989, forward strand.
CGGCTGGCTCCCCCGGAGGAGACCGGGCAGGCCTGATCCGCTGGCACAGCACTACGGCCCCCGCACCGATCGGTGCGGGGGCCGTAGTGCTTGCTCGGCGCCTCATCGAGTTGCGTCGGATACTGGCCGACGCCTGCCCCGTCGACCACGGCCTTCGTCAGCCGCGGGCGTGACGGCGGCCGTCGTCGGGGCAGTCCCGGCGAGCGCGGCCGGAGGCCTCAGCTGAAGTCCGGGCCCTTCTCGCGGCCGCGCTTGAGCTCGTAGAACCCCGAGTAGCCCGACAGGGTCAGCGCGGCGTCCCAGATCTCGGCCGCCTGCTCGCCCTTGGGAGCCGGGGTGAACACAGGGCCGAAGAAGCCGGTGCCGTTCACGGCGATGCACGGGGTGCCGATGTCCTTGCCCGCGACGGCCTGAGCCGCCTCGGTGGACTCGCGCAGGGCGGCGTCGAAGTCGGTCGAGTCCTTGGCCTCGATCAGCTCGGCCGGCAGGCCGACCTCCTCGAGGGACTCGGCGATGGTCTCGACCAGCTTCTTCTCGTCGCCGTAGCCCTGGACGTGCCAGCGGGTTCCCATGGCGTCGTAGAGCTTCTTGCGGTACTCGTCGCCGTGGGCCTGCGCGGCAGCCTGGATCACGCGGACCATCCACATCGACTCGTCGTGGCCGTGGTGGTGGTTGTCCGGGTTGTTCTCGTTGAGGATGCCCAGGGAGATGATGCGCCAGTCGACCTCGACATCGCGGCGCTGCTGGACCTCGCCCATCCACCGGGAGGTCATCCAGGCCCAGGGGCACAGGGGGTCGAACCAGAAGTCCACCTTGTCAGACATGCTCACTCCTTGATCAGCGGCGAGGTGCCGCCATGTGCGGGGGCGGCCGACCCGGAACAGGACCCGGCCATCGCTGCCCAACCTATGACGCACGGACGGCACAGGTCGAGGCGTCCGCTGACAGCGTGATGACGTGCAGGATCCGACCGCCCGCCGCGTGTGCGCAGCCTGCCCGCCCCTCAGGGACGCAGACCGTGGAAGTAGGCGCCCACGAGCCAGCTCAGATCCACGGGCATGGTCTGCGTCACGGTCTCCGGGAGCGGGCGGGTGACCACCGCCAGGCCGAAGTAGAACTGCGCAGGGCTCAGGTCCTCCCGCACCAGCCCCGCCTCCTTGCCCCGACGCAGCAGCGCGCCCAGCCGGTCGAAGAGCCGGTCCCGCAGCTGCAGCACTCGGTCCCAGCCCGCCTCCTCGAACGCCGCCTTGCGCTGCGGGTCGGCACCTTCCACCAGAGCGCCGATCCGCAGCCGCCCGAGCTCGTCGGCGGCGGCCTGCCACGTGGCCCGGGGATCCTGATCCCACGCCGTCTCCAGCTCAGCGGCCGCCGCCTCGACCTTCTCGACGACGGCCTCCATCACCCCCAGGTAGAGCTCCCCTCGCGTGGGGAAATGGCGGTAGAGGGTGCCGATCCCCACGCCCGCTCGTACCGCAACCGCGCTGAGCGGGACGTCCGTGCCCTGCTCGGCGAACAGCTCAGCCCCGGCCGTCTGCAGAGCAGCGCGCTTGGCTCGGGCATCGGCTCGCATGGTGGTCCTTCCGTGGTCATCTTCTCGGCTGGCAGCACTCTGACGCTCGGAACGCCGCCTCATGATCCTCGCACGGCCATGACCCAGCTCACCGGCCCTGAACTCCGGCTCGGAGGACCTGCCGCTGGCGGTCGCCGGTCCCGCCCCGGCCGTCGAGCAGATCACCGATGCGCTCGAGGAGCGCTCCCCCGGCGCCTTCGAGATCACCGAGTACGACGACGCCGAGCAGGCTGAGCAGGCCGTGGCCGATCGAGAGGCCATCGGTGCCGTGACGGTGGGACAGCAGGGTGTCGAGATCCTCAAGGCCTCGGGAGCCGGCACCCCCTACGGCACGATGATGGACGGCATCGCCACGGGTCTGGAGGAGCAGCAGAAGGCCCAGGCGCAGCAGGCACAGGGGCAGGAACAGCAGGCTCCGGCGCAGGGCGATCAGACTGCCGCTCAGGGCGGACAGGCGCAGGGCCAGCAGGCCCCGAGTGACCAGCCCCAGCAGGCCCCGACCCAGGAGGTCACCGTGCGCGACGTCGCCCCGCTGACCGACGACGACCCGAACGCGACGGCCATGAGCACGCTTGCCCTGCCGCTGGCCTTCGGCGGCATGATCTCCGCTGCGGCCTTCACCATGCTGTCCGGGAATCGTCCCGCTGTGCGCGCCCTCGGCATCATCGGCTTCTCGGCACTGGCGGGCGTGGCCGTGACCTGGGTCCTGCAGAGCTGGCTGCACGCGGTCGACGGCGACTTCTGGGCCCTGGCCGGCGTGCTCGCGCTGGGCATCGCGGCGATCTCCCTGGCCGTCTCCGGGCTGCAGTCCGTGCTGGGCGGTGCCGGTCTGGCACTGGGCGCGGTCCTCATGATGTTCGTGGCCGACCCTCTGTCGGGCATGGCGACCGGCTGGCAGTGGCTGCCGCAGCCGTGGGGCGCGATCGGACAGCAGCTGCCGATCGGCGCCGCAGGCACCGCATTGCGCTCAGTGGCCTTCTTCGACGGCACAGGGATGACTCACGCGCTGATCGTGCTCGTCTGCTGGGCGGCCGCGGGTCTGCTCCTCATCGCGCTGAGCGCGCTGCGCAAGCACAGGAAGAACCGCACCCGACGCGCGGACCCCTCCGCCTCGACGCGCAGCGCCTGAGCCGCTGAGCACCTGTGCGCAGGACAGTCCGCAGAAGAGCAGGGCCCCGATCACCGCGCGGCGATCGGGGCCCTGCTCATGTGTCTCTGCTTGCCTGCTCGTCGACGTCCGGGAGCCGGCTGCACGATCCGGAGACCGGGTCCGCTCCCCGCGCACCGGGCATCAGCTCAGGCTCAGGCGGACTTGGACTCCTCGTCCGGGGCCATGAGGATCTGGGGCGCCACGCCGTCGGTGACGCACTCGGCCTCGACGATCACCTGAGCCGCACCCTCGAGAGTGGGCAGATCGAACATCACGGGGAGCAGGACCTCCTCCATGATGGCTCGCAGGCCGCGGGCGCCGGTGCCGCGCTCGTCCGCCTTCTGCGCGATCGCGGTGAGGGCCTCGTCGGTGAAGCTGAGCTCCACGCCGTCGAGCTCGAACATCTTGCGGTACTGCTTGAGCAGTGCATTCTTGGGCTCGCGCAGGATGCGCACGAGATCCTCGGTGGTCAGCTCGTCCAGCGCAGCGATGATGGGCAGGCGGCCGATGAACTCCGGGATCAGACCGAACTTCAGCAGGTCCTCCGGCAGCACGGTGCCGGAGTGCATGGCCTTCTGCGGGTTGAGGATCTGCTCCACCGGAGCGCCGAATCCGATCGAGGTCTTGCCGGCGCGGGATTCCACGATCTCGTCGAGCCCGGCGAACGCCCCCGCCACGATGAACAGGACGTTCGTGGTGTCGATCTGGATGAACTCCTGCTGGGGGTGCTTGCGCCCGCCCTGCGGCGGCACCGAGGCCACGGTGCCCTCGAGGATCTTCAGCAGCGCCTGCTGGACGCCCTCTCCGGAGACGTCGCGGGTGATCGACGGGTTCTCCGACTTGCGGGAGATCTTGTCGATCTCGTCGATGTAGATGATCCCGGACTCGGCGCGCTTGATGTCGAAGTCGGCGGCCTGGATCAGCTTGAGCAGGATGTTCTCGACGTCCTCGCCCACGTAGCCGGCCTCGGTCAGCGAGGTCGCGTCCGCCACGGCGAACGGGACGTTGAGCTTGCGGGCCAGCGACTGCGCCAGGTACGTCTTGCCGGAGCCCGTGGGGCCCACCAGCAGGATGTTGGACTTGGCGATCTCGACGGACTCGTCGCCCTCGTCGGTGGCCAGCTGGAGCGGGCGGCCCTCCTGGGAGGCGCGCACCCGCTTGTAGTGGTTGTAGACGGCCACGGACAGCGCCCGCTTGGCGGGGTCCTGGCCGATCACGAACTGCTGGAGGTGGTCGTAGATCTCACGGGGCGTGGGCAGCGAGGAGTCCTCCTGGCCGACGGTCTCCGTCAGCTCCTCCTCGATGATCTCGTTGCACAGCTCGATGCACTCGTCGCAGATGTAGACGCCGGGGCCCGCGATGAGCTTGCGGACCTGCTTCTGGGACTTGCCGCAGAAGGAGCACTTGAGCAGGTCAGCGCTCTCGCCGATGCGGGCCATGGGGCTCTCCTTCTGCCGGGTGCTGCCGACGCCCCGGGTGCGGGCGCACGACGATGAGCGCCGGTCGGCGCTGACGATTCCACGATACGCGAGGGGCGACGACCCGCCCAACAACATGACTGCGCCTGAGTGTCCGCCCGCTCGGCGGACGTCGCCGCGCCCGTCATGGGCCGACCGGGGCTCGAGGCGATGAGACGGCGGGAGGGCGAGGCGCCTGCGTGCGCCTCGCCCTCCCGCCGGAGGATCACCCCTTCGGCCGATCCCGTGGTGTCACGGGGTGACGGTCTTGGGCTTGACCGCCTTGCGCGACTCCAGGACGTGATCCACGATCCCGTAGTCCTTGGCCTCTGCGGCCGTGAGGATCTTGTCGCGCTCGATGTCGCGGTTGATCTGCTCGGAGGACTTGCCGGTGTGCACCGCCATGGTGTCCTCGAGCCACGAGCGCATGCGCACGATCTCGTTGGCCTGGATCTCGATGTCCGAGGCCTGTCCGCCGCCCTGGCCCTGCATGGCCGGCTGATGGATCAGCACGCGGGCGTTCGGCAGCGCCAGGCGCTTGCCCGGGGTGCCGGCGGCCAGCAGCACCGAGGCGGCCGAGGCCGCCTGGCCCAGGCACACGGTCTGGATCTCGGGGCGGATGAACTGCATGGTGTCGTAGATGGCCGTCATGGCCGTGAACGAGCCGCCCGGCGAGTTGATGTACATGGTGATGTCGCGGTCCGAGTCCTGGGCCTCGAGCACGAGCAGCTGCGCCATGACGTCGTCGGCGGAGGCGTCGTCGACCTGGACGCCCAGGAAGACGATGCGGTCCTCGAACAGCTTGGTGTACGGGTTCTGACGGCGGTAGCCGTAGGGGGTGCGCTCCTCGAAGTCCGGCAGGACGTAGCGGGAGGAGGGCATGTGGGATGCCGCGGAGCCGGCGCCGTAGGCGGCGGCCATGGCCTGGTGGTTGTGCATGGAAGTCATCCTCGGTTCCTTCGGAAGATCAGCGGGCGTGGGCTGCGGGCTCAGGACTCGGTGTCCTTGCGGGTGCCGCCGCCCCCGGAGACGCCCGAGGCGTTCGCGGCGATGTGGTCGAAGAAGCCGTACTCCAGGCCCCGCTCCGCCGTGAACCAGTTGTCGCGGTCGTTGTCCTCGAGGATCCTCTCGATGCTCTGACCGGTCTGCTCGGCCGTGAGCTGGGCCAGGCGCTTCTTCATGTCCATGATCAGCTCGGCCTGCACGCGCACGTCCGAGGCCGTGCCGCCCATGCCGCCCGAGGGCTGGTGCATGAGGATGCGGGTGTTCGGCGTGGCGTAGCGCTTGCCGGGCGTGCCCGACGACAGCAGGAACTGTCCCATGGACGCGGCCAGGCCGGTGGCCACGGTCACGACGTCGTTCGGGATGAGCTGGATGGTGTCGTAGATCGCCATGCCGGCGGTCACCGACCCGCCCGGGGAGTTGATGTAGAGGTAGATGTCCGCCTCGGGGTCCTCCGCGGACAGCAGGAGCATCTGCGAGCAGATCAGGTTCGCGTTGCGGTCCTCGACCTGCGAGCCGAGCCAGATGATGCGCTCGCGGAGCAGGCGGTTGTAGACGTAGTCGTCCTGGCCCATGGGGCCGGGCGTGGTCTCCATTCGCGGCTGCGACGAAGTCATGAGTGCGTCCTCTTCTCGGGGTCGTTCTGATTGCCTCCGACACTAATCCGGCGGCGGGGCCGCGCGGGGAGCTCGGCGGCAATGTTCGCTGATGGCTGTCGCGGGCCCGCGGATCCCCGCGACGACGACGGCGCCCCGTCCGATCGGACGGGGCGCCGTACGCTGGGCCCGGGGCGGGCTTCCCTCAGGAGGCGCTCACCGGGATCGGATCACTTGCCGTCGTTCGGCTCGACGATCTCGTCGGCCTCGACAGCAGCGTCCGAGGCGGCGGCCTCGGAGGCCTCCTCCGCGGTCTCGTTGGCCGGCTTCACGAAGTCGGACAGGTCGACGGGCTTGCCGTTCGAGTCGGAGACGGTCGCGTACTCGAGGACCTTGGCCAGGGCCTTGCGACGACGGACCTCGCCGACCATCATCCCGGCCTGGCCGGAGCCGTCGAGCATCTGGGCGAACTGGTTCGGGTCCATGCCGTACTGCTGCGACGTGGTGACGATGTAGTCGATCAGCTCGGACTGCTCCACGCCGATCTCCTCGGCGTCGGCGACGGCGTCCAGGATGATCTCGTTGCGGAATGCCGCACGGGCGTTGTCGCGGACCTCGTCGCGGTGCTCCGGGGTGTCGTGCCCGGCCTCGGCGTTCGGGTTGTTGAAGTGCTGCTCGAGCTGGTCCTCGATGATGGACTCCGGGACCTCGATCTCGACGAGCTCCACGAGCTTGTCGAGGACCTTGTCGCGGGCCTCGATGCCCTGATCGACGACCACGGAGTCGGCGGCCTGCTTCTTCAGGTCGGCGCGCAGCTCCTCGATGGTGTCGAACTCCGAGGCCATCTGGGCGAAGTCGTCGTCGGCCTCGGGCAGCTCGCGCTCCTTGACCGCGGTGACCTTGACCTTGACGGTGGCGTCCTCGCCGGAGTGCTCGCCGCCGGCCAGCTTGGTCTCGAAGGTGGCGTCCTCGTCGGCGGACAGGCCCAGGATGGCCTCGTCCATGCCCTCGAGCATGTTGCCCGAGCCGATCTGGTACGACAGGTCGTTCGCGGCGTCGACCTCCTCGCCGTCGACCAGTGCCTGGAGGTCCAGGGTCACGAAGTCGCCGTCGGCGGCCGGGCGGTCGATGCTCTTCAGGGTGCCGAAGCGGCCGCGCAGCTCGTCAAGGGCCTCGGTCTCGTCGGCGTCCTCGGCGTCACGCGCCTCGACCTCGACGGTCAGGCCCTTGTACTCAGGCAGCTCGATCTCCGGGCGCACGGTGACGTCGACGGTCGCCTTGACGTCCGCCTCGCGGTCCTCGGAGGAGGGCTGCTGGGTGACCTCGAGCTTGGGCTGGGCGATCGGGGTGAGCTCGTTCTCCGCCAGGGCCTGCTGGAAGAAGGAGTCCATGCCCTCCTGGAGGGCGTTCTCCACGACGAAGTCGTAGCCCACGCGCTGCTCGATCAGCTTCGAGGGGACCTTGCCCTTGCGGAAGCCCGGCACCTGGATCTGATCAGCCAGGGACTTGTAGGTGCGATCGAGGTACGGCTTGAGCTCCGCGAACGGGATCTCCAGCTCGATCTTGGCCTGGGTGGGGCTGACTTTCTCGACGGTGCTCTGCACTGGCGATGCACTCCTCAGTGGATTCGGATCGGTGATGATGCGATGTCTGCTCGGCCTGCGGACCGTCACTGGGCCGCAGGCACGGACGGCGTCCTCGTGCACCGCGCACAGCACGGCGACGGGGACAGGCGTCGGGGTGACAGGACTCGAACCTGCGATCTCCTGCTCCCAAAGCAGGCGCGCTAGCCACTGCGCTACACCCCGTGGGCGTGCGGGCCGCGCGCTGCCGGAGGGACCCGGCTGGAGCCGGTGGCACACGCTGCGGGGTCCGCTGACCGTCCGCGGTGCCCGCGCCTGGGCGCGGACATCGCACGAGTCTAGCCGCACGCACCGTCATGCCGCACCCGCGGGGGCTCCGCGCGGTTTGCCGAGGTGGTCTGCGTGGGGTAGTTTCATCGTCGCTCGTGCTCGTCGGATCCGATGCCGTCGACGCATGCGCGGGGATGTAGCTCAATGGTAGAGCCTCTGTCTTCCAAACAGATTACGCGGGTTCGATTCCCGTCATCCCCTCCAGAATCGAGGGCCCCGGCGATCAGCAGATCGCCGGGGCCCTCGTCGTCGCTCTGCCGGCTGGTGACAGATCTGCAGCCCCTCAGCGCTGAGGGGCTGCAGATCTGTCATCAGCTCACCAGGAGACGGCACCGCACACTCGTACCGGTGGTCCAGGCCGCACTTCGGCACCCGATCAGCATCGATCGCGTGCGCTGCTGCGGCCTCAGCGGGGTGAGACCGGCGGCTGGCAGCTCGGGCACCAGAACAGCGCGCGCCCGGCCAGCTGCTGGCGCTGCACCGTCGTGCCGCAGCGACGGCAGGGCAGGCCGGCTCGGCCATAGACATAGTTGGCCTGCTCGGGCCATGCTTTGGCCTCGTCGATCCCGGGGCGGTCCGACGGATCCGTGGTGATGATCCGTCCCAGTCGCACGCCGGTGCGCATGAGCTCCACGTTCTCGCTCCACAGCGCCTCGAGCGTCTCCTCGGAAGCCGAGGCCCCCGGCAGGAACGGATCCACGCCCTGACGGAACAGCGACTCGGCGCGGAAGATGTTGCCCACGCCGGCGATCATGTCCTGCTCCATGAGCAGCACGGCGATCGGACGACGGCTGCGGGCCGCACGCGCGCAGAAGGCAGCCGGGTCGGCATCTGGATCCAGCGGATCGGGACCGAGCTTCGCCTCAGCGGCAGCCGCTTCGTCCGGGCTCTCCACCGTGCACAGCGCGGGTCCGCGCAGATCGGCCCAGCCGTGGTCTCCGACCAGGCGCACTCGCACGGCGCCCACGGGCGGATCGGGGATCACGCGGCCGTCGTCATCGTGCTCCACGGACTGGAGGGAGTCCTCCGACTCGCGCTCCCCCAGCCGGCGCGGAGCCCCGATGCTGGAGGCGGCGGAGAACTCGGAATCTCCCGCGAAGCCCCAGGCGCCGTAGATGCCCAGGTGCGAGCGCATGATCAGGACGTCGGAGGGATCATCCGGGGCCGCCAGCTCCAGGAACAGCTGCTTGCCGTGAGCGTGCGAGGACACCAGCCGCCGGCCGTCGAGCATGGCCGCGCCGTCGGAGAAGCGACCCTGCGGACTGGACACGACCAGAGCCTGCCCGCCGAAGACGTCGCCGAGCTGAGTGGCCAGGCGGTGGGCCGAGTGCCCTTCCGGCACGGGTCAGCCCCGATAGGCGCGGGCGGTCACGGCGTCGTAGTGGCCGACGACCCTCCCGGTGCGCTCGAACTCCTCGATCTGGGCGATGCGGCGCACGTGGCGCTCGTCGCCGGAGAACGGCTCGTTCAGGAAGGCGAGCACGATCTCGAGGCCCTCCTCCTGGGTGTGCTGGCGTCCCCCGAGCGCCACGACCTGGGCGTCGTTGTGCTCCCGGGCCAGCTTGGCTGTGTCGAGCGACCAGGCCAGCGCGGCGCGGATGCCGGTGACCTTGTTGGCCGCCATCTGCTCGCCGTTGCCGGAGCCGCCCAGCACGATGCCCAGGGAGTCCATCCCGGCCTGGCGGTCCTCGATCACAGCCTGCGCGGCGTGGATGCAGAAAGAGGGGTAGTCATCCAGGGCGTCATAGACCTCGGGGCCGTGATCGATCATCTCGAATCCGCGCTGCGAGAGCTGTTCGACCAGGTACTGGGACAGCTCCATTCCGGCATGATCCGTGGCGATGTGCACGCGCATTAGCGTTTCAGCTCCTCGAGTTCTCGACGGGCGCACGGACCGCGCCCCAGATGCGGCCCCAGCCTAATCGCCTGCTGCGACGTGCGAGGCGCATGGCATCATGGGCAGAACGCCCGGGAGGCCCCTCCCCCACTCAGCGCGAAGATGCCCTGATGAGCCGCCGCCCGCACCGCAAGTGGAGAACCGTCCGGAAAGGACCCGACCGTGCCCGGAAAGAACCTGACCCGCGCGGAGGCCGCCCAGCGCGCCGCCGCCCTCGAGGTCGCCTCCTACGACGTCGTGCTGGACCTGACGACCGGCGACGAGACCTTCGAGGCGCTCACGACCGTCCGCTTCACGTGCCGGGAGACGGGTTCGGACAGCTTCATCGACGCCTTCACGGCCTCCGTGTCCTCCGTGCGCCTCAACGGCCGTGAGCTGGATCCGGCGGAGGTCTCCGACGGCGTGCGCATCCTCCTGCCCGAGCTGGCCGAGGACAACGAGCTCGTCATCGCCTCCACCATGCAGTACACGAACACCGGCGAGGGCCTGCACCGCTTCGTGGACCCCGCCGACGGCGAGGTCTACCTGTACTCGCAGTTCGAGGTCGCCGACACGCGGCGCATGTTCCCGGTGTTCGAGCAGCCGGACCTGAAGTCCCGCTTCGCCTTCACGGTGACCGCGCCGGCGCACTGGAAGGTCGTGTCGAACCAGCCCACCCCGGGGCCCGTCGTCGAAGGCGACAAGGGCACCTGGGCCTTCGCCCCCACCCCCGTGCTGCCGCCGTACATCACCGCACTCGTGGCCGGCCCGTACGAGGTCGTGCGCGACGAGCTGACCTCCAGCGACGGCCGCACCATCCCGCTGGGCGTCTTCGCCCGCAAGTCGCTGATGGACCACGTCGATGCCGAGGAGATGTTCCGCATCACCAAGCAGGGCTTCGAGTTCTACGAGGCCCAGTTCGACACCCCGTACCCGTTCGAGAAGTACGACCAGCTCTACGTCCCGCAGTTCAACGCGGGGGCCATGGAGAACGCGGGCGCTGTGACCTTCGTGGAGTCCTACGTCTTCCGCTCCAAGCCGACGCAGGCCCGCCGCGACCGCCGCGTCATCACGATCCTGCATGAGCTGGCGCACATGTGGTTCGGCAATCTCGTGACCATGCGCTGGTGGAACGACCTGTGGCTCAACGAGTCCTTCGCCGAGTACGCCTCGACCCTGGCCAGCGCACAGGCCACGGATGTGGAGGGCGCCTGGACGATCTTCGCCTCCGGGGAGAAGTCGTGGGGCTTCGAGCAGGACCAGCTGCCCACCACGCACCCGATCAAGGCCGAGATCGCCGATCTGGAGGACGTGCTCGTCAACTTCGACGGCATCACCTACGCCAAGGGCGCCTCCGTGCTCAAGCAGCTCGTGGCCTGGGTGGGCCAGCCGGAGTTCATGGCCGGGCTGCGCACCTACTTCCAGGCCCACGGCTGGGCCAATGCCGAGCTGAAGGACCTGCTGGTCGAGCTTGAGAAGGCCTCGGGTCGCGATCTCAAGGACTGGTCCCAGCGCTGGCTGGAGACCGCAGGGGTCAACACCCTGATCCCTCGGGTCGAGCGCGACGACGACAGCGTCATCACCTCGTTCGCGATCGAGCAGACCGCCCCTGAGCAGCTGCCGACCCTGCGCCCGCACCGCCTTGCGGTCGGGTTCTACGACGTCGACTCCGCGACCGGGCTGCTGCAGCGCACCCACCGCCACGAGCTCGACATCGACGGCGCGCTCACCGAGGTCCCCGAGCTCGTGGGGCGCGATGCCCCCGACCTGATCCTGCTCAACGACGACGACCTGGCCTACGCCAAGATCCGCCTGGACGAGTGCTCGCAGGACACCGCGGCCGAGCACCTCAAGGACTTCGCGGACTCGCTGCCGCGCGCCCTCGTGTGGCAGGCCGCCTGGGACGGCGTGCACGACGGCGTTACCCCGGCCCGCGCCTACGTGGACACCGTGCTGAACAACATCGGACAGGAGTCCGACTCCACCACCGTGAACCTGCAGCTGCGCCGGCTGGACCAGGTCCTGGACTCGTACGTGGCTGCGGGAGCGCGCCAGGCGACTGACCACGATGCCGCCACCCGCCTCTGGGAGCTCGCCGAGAAGGCGGCACCCGGCTCGGATCATCAGCTGCAGTTCGTCAGCGCCTTCGCCCGCCGCGCCTCGACCGAGGAGCATCTGGACCTGGTCCAGCAGCTGCGCTCCGGTCAGGTCCGGCTCGAGGGCCTGGAGATCGACGACGACCTGAGCTGGTCGCTGCTGATCAGCCTGGCCGCGGGCGGCCGCGCCGGCGCCGCTGACATCGACGCCGCGCTGCAGGCGGACAACACCGAGCACGGGGCCATCTCGGCCTCCTCGGCCCGGGCCGCGATCCCCACGCCGGAGGCCAAGGCCGAGACCTGGCGGGCCGTCGTCGAGGAGGGCACCATGCCCAACTCGCTGCAGGCCGCCGCGATCGCCGGGTTCCGCAAGACCCAGGATCCGCAGCTGCTCGCCCCTTACACGCAGCGCTACTTCGAGCAGGTCACCGACATCTACCGCACGCGCTCGCACGAGCTCGCCGAGCAGATCGCGGTGGGCCTGTTCCCCCGCACGGCAGTCCAGGCCACGGTGGATGCCGCCGATGAGTTCATCGCTCAGATCCCCGAGGACCTCAACGGCCTGCGCCGCCTGGCCCTGGAGGGTCGGGACCGCGTGGTGCGGGCCGTGGCCGCACAGGAGGTCGACGCCGCCCACCCGGCATCCCCCGGCGTGCACGAGCCCGATCTCACCTCTCTTGCCGATGCCGAGGCCGCCAAGCGCACGCCCGCACCGCGCACCACCATGGAATGACGCGCCCCGACCCCACGCTGTCTGCAGCACAGCACCCTGCAGCACAGGACCCCGTGTCCGGCGACCCCGAGGAGGCCAGCATGCCCGAGCCCAGCGCACCCCGAGACTCCGACGACCGTGAGGATCCCTCGACGGGCGAGGCGGCCCCGCAGGCAGCCGGCGACGGGGCTTCGACCGGTCAGGCTCCGCACGTATCGGCGCCCGTCCCCGACCCCGCTCAGCAGCCGACGGCGCCGGAGGCTCCTGCCGATGCGCGGCTGATCCCGGTGGGCCGCCCGCTGTCGGCCATGCGCCGCCCGCAGCGCAGCTCCGGCTCGGTCTCAGGCTCCGGCGAGCAGAGCGCGGAGTCTTCGCGCAGCTCGTCGTTCTACGACGAGATCGGCGGGCATGAGACGTTCGCCAAGCTCACCCGCGAGTTCTACGCCCGGGTGGCCGAGGACGAGCGCTTCCGCTCCATGTATCCGGAGCAGGACCTGGGTCCCGCCGAGCGTCGGCTGCGGATGTTCCTGGAGCAGTACTGGGGCGGGCCGAGCACGTACTCGCAGGAGCGGGGCCACCCGCGCCTGCGCATGCGGCACATGCCCTTCACGGTGGACACCTGGGCCCGCGACACCTGGCTGAAGCACATGCGCGCCGCCGTGGAGACGCTGGAGCTGTCCCCCATGCACGAGGGCGTTCTGTGGGACTACCTGGAGCGCGCGGCGCACTCGCTCGTCAACAGCCCCGGCTGATCGTCCTCAGCGGCGGATCAGCACGAACCCGCCGGGACACGCCAGCCGCGCCCAGGAGCCGTGCACGGCCACCGGGACCTCGGAGTCGTCGTCGGCGCGCAGGAAGCCCAGGGACCAGGCGGCGAACGCCGCCCCGACCGGCACGTCCACGGCGCGGCCGGGGGTCTTCCCCCAGTCCGAGACACGGCCCCAGACCTGCGAGCGCACACGGTCGACGATCTCCTGCCCGGAATCCGTGGGCACGGCGCGCGCGACCTCCTCGATGCCGTCGCGGGCCGCGCGCACGAGCTCCGGGGCCGGGGTTGCCGCAACGGTCTCCCAGCCCGACAGCGACGGCGAGATCCCAGCCCAGGCCGCGTGGGCGTCATGAGGCGGCAGGCCCAGCAGGGTGTCGTCCTGATCCGCGCGCGGGATCCGGTCCAGCACGGCCGCCAGCGACACCACGACGTCGAGCTCGGCGGCCTCGGACAGTCCGGCGGTGCGCAGCCCGAGCACCGTGGGCGTGGAGTCGAGCAGCCCCTGCTTGGCCAGGGCGCAGGTCCAGATCCCCACGGCACCGCCGACGGCCTGGAACCGCACGGCTCCTTCGGCATCGACCGCCCGGGCTCGGCTCAGGTACGTGCCGACGTCCTCGACGGACTCCCGGTCCCGCAGGCGCAACGAACGTCCCATCTCACGCCTCCTGAGCGCCCGAGCCCTCTTGGGCTGCGGTCTCGGCCGGACGGCGGCCGAAGACGATCGGATCCCCGCTGCAGTGCTCCAGGAAGGCGCGCTGCTCCGGGCCGAATGCCTCCGGGCGGCCGGTCCTGGCGTCGATCTCGACGGTCGTGGACTGGGCGATCGCGTAGACGGTCCCGCCGCCCGCGTCCTGGAGCCTGTAGTTGAGCACGTAGGAGCTCGTGCCGATGTGGGAGGCCCACACCTCCACCTCGATGTCGGAGATGCGGTAGTGCAGCTGCGCCAGGTACTCGACCTCCTGGCGCCCGATCACGGTCAGGCGCTGCCCCACGAGCTCCCGGAACGTCACGCCCCCCGGCACACCGGGGACGCCCTCCAGAGTCGACTCGCTGAGACGCACTCGCGCTTCCTCGAAGTACTGCAGCTGGATGACGTTGTTGGCGTGGCCGTAGGAGTCGATGTCGCCGAAGCGCATCTGCACGGGGATCCTCAGGGTGGTCATGCCATCCATGGAAGCACACGGGCCCGACGCCGCCGCTGCACCCGCTGCGCAGCCCCGCGCCCCTAGAGTTGAGCCCATGAGCCAGCACCCCGATGAGCACGCCCGCCCCTCCTCCGCAGCGCCCCAGTCCTCCCCGACGCAGCGGTCCTCGGCCCAGGAGGTGCCCGCCAAGGATCCTGCCCGTCGCACGCAGGATCTGATCGACATGCTCCAGCTGGCCGATGGCGGCGGGGCCCGCACCCACGAGGACATCTTCGTGGGACGCACCCTGTCGGCCATGCGCCGGGCCGTCTACGGCGGCCAGGTGCTGGCGCAGTCCGTCATCGCGGCGGGGAGGACGGTCGAGGAGCCGTCGCGGCGCATCCACTCGATGCACGCCTACTTCCTGCGCGCCGGAGACATCGACGAGCCGATCACGTTCGGTGTGGAACGCATGCGCGACGGCCGCTCGTTCTCCACCCGGCGCGTGCATGCCTACCAGTCCGGCAGCACGATCTTCTCCGGGATCTGCTCGTTCCAGGAGCCCGCCGAGGGCCTGGAGCACCAGGACCGGATGCCGCAGGGCATGCCGGATCCGGAGTCCCTGCCCACCGCCGAGACGCTGCTGGAGGGCGTGCCGCTGTCGGCGGCCCGCTCGGTGATCGAGCGCCCGTTCGACATCCGCTACATCACCCAGCCGATCTACCTGGCCCCGGACGAGGATCGCCAGCCGTTCAACGCCGTGTGGGTGCGCACCCACAGCCGCCTGCCCGATGACCCTCAGCTGCACCAGGCCGCACTGGCCTACGTCTCCGACTACGTGATGCTCGAGCCCGCGCTGCGCCGCCACGGCAAGGTGTGGACCCAGAAGGGCATGTCCGTGGCCTCGCTGGATCATGCCATGTGGTGGCATCGCCCGGCTCGCGCCGACGAATGGCTGCTCTACGTGCAGAGCTCCCCGTCGGCCTCCGGAGCCCGCGCGCTCGGTGAGGGCCGCATGTTCGACCGCGATGGGAACCTGGTGGCCACCACCATGCAGGAGGGCATGATGCGACTGCCCGAGTTCGCGGACTGAGGACGAGGGCTGGGGAAGGAGCGGATGCTCGCCAGCCGCGACTCGGCTGGCAGCATCCGCTCGGAACCTGCGTCGATTCCCGTACCGGAGACGGGAGCTCAGCCGCGGCCTGCCGCTCGACCCCAGACCCGCTGATGCCGCTGTGCGGTGAGGATCCCGGCGGCGGCCACGACCAGGCCGACGAGCAGGGAGATCGGGTAGCCGGTGAACGCCGCGACCGTGAGTCCGGCCCAGGCCCCGATCGTCCCGGCGAGCATGTTGAGGCTGCTCAGCAGCGTGAAGTCGGCCCCGGCATGGTCGGGGCGCGAGAGATCCAGGTTGACGGCGTACATGCCGGTGTTCGCCACGGTGTAGCCCGCCAGGATCAGGCAGGCGCCGAGGACGGCTGCCGCCCCCGCGGTCGCGGAGGCGCCTGAGCCGAGCACGAGCGGCAGCAGGAGAAGACCGCCCAGCAGCTGGACGCCCGCCCCCAGACCCATGATCGGAGCCCGTCCCCATCGGCCCATCAGGCGCCCGGCCAGCAGGCCGGCACCCAGGGCCGGGATCGAGGCCAGCACGGAGGTGGTGAGCCCGATCCGGCTCAGCGACCAGCCGGCGTCGGTGAGGATGGGGGTCACCAGCGACCACATGCCCGCCGAGCCCATGGCCACCAGCGGGATGGCACCCAGGCCCCACAGCCGGGATCCCGGCTGTGCCAGCACGCCCACGACATCGCGCAGGCGCAACCGGACGTGCGCGAGGTCCTCGCGCTCCGGCTCCCGGCAGCGCAGCACGGGGATCATGGCCGCAGCGGTGCACAGCACCAGCAGCACGACGGCCGCGCGCCAGCCCCACTGGTCGTGCACGACCAGCGCCAGCCCGCCGCCGATCACCGTGCCGACGTAGCTGGCGGCCACCTGGACTCCCGCGCCCTCATCGTGCCGGTCCTCGGGCAGCTGACGCACGGACAGCGCGTCGGCGGCGATGTCCTGCGTGGCGGAGAACAGCACGAACAGCCCGGCGAGCACGGCCACCGGGCCCAGCTGGGCGACTGGGTCGCCGATCAGCGCCAGGCCCAGGAGGCTGAGGACCATCAGCGACTGCAGCAGGATCAGCCAGGCTCGATGATGGCCCGCCGCCCGTGCGGGGCTCCAGCGGTCCACGAGCGGCGCCCACAGGATCTTCAGCGGCCAGATCAGCCCGAGCAGCTGGAGCAGGCCCAGCATCGCCAGGTCCACCCCGCCGCTGCGCAGGATCCCGGTGAGGCCGGTGCTGATGAACGACGCCCCGATGAACTGGGTGGTGTACAGCGCCCAGAGCAGGCTCCACAGCCCTGCGGCCACGTGCGGCCGCGCGACGGAGGCCCTCGGGGTGCTCGCGGTCCTCGCCCGGCTCATGCGCTCCTCCAATATGCCGTGGCCTCGATGGCCTCGCGGCCCACGCCGTGAGCGCGCAGCATCGACGACACCCCGCGGGTGTCGCGGGCCTCGAGCGCGATCCAGTAGCGATCCTGCGGGCTCGGCGGCTGCTGCGACCAGCGGCTCTCCAGGACGGCGCGCACCCCGCTGCTCTCGTCGCTGCGGTGCACCCTGTGGCCTTCCGCAGTCGGCCCCAGGTGCAGCGGCAGCTGCCGGTCCTCGGGCAGCCTGTGCTCGAGCCAGACCTCTGCCGGAGCCTCGCCCAGCGATGCGAGCAGCGAGTTCATCGCGGGCAGCGCTGCCGAGTCGCCGATGACGATCGTCCGGCCGCTGAACGGGACGTCGGGGTCCACGGCCTTCCGCGCGCGACGACCGCGGGGCTCCCAGGGCGGCTTGCTGCCCAGCAGCGACGCTCGGATCGTGTCGCCGGGACGGCACTCGCGCGCCCAGTCGCTGGCCGCGCCCTCGTGCAGGGCGAACTCCAGGCTGAACCGGCCGGCGTCGACATCGGGATCCACCAGGGTGTAGGCCCGCTGGTGGTCCCGGCCTCCCTCGGCGAACCACAGCCGCAACCACATGGTCGGGTGCGGGACCCTGCGGGCCAGCAGTCCGCCGTCATCCAGCTCCAGCCGCAGGTACGACGGCGCGATCTCCTCCCGCCCCAGAACTGTGAGCTTGGTCTCCATCGACCCCATGGCACGCACCACGGCACTCTCTATCCTCGCCATGCTCCCTCTCCCGCTGGGTTCTGCCGGTTCGGCCAGCTCGCAGTGAGCCGCCACTCAGGAAGATTAGGCTAACCTCACTGTTCGTTGCGGCCGGGAGGAACACCCCGTGTCCCCCGATCGTGACGGCCCGTGTCCCACCGGTCCCCTCGCGGACCACGGCGAAAGGCAGTCTGCTCCATGCCCCCAGCCCCCGATCCCGCCGATTCCACGATCTGCCGCCCCCCAGCCGTCCCGGCATCCGCGCAGCGCGATCTGCTCGCCGCTGCCACGGCCCCGCAGCTGCGCGAAGCCGTCGCCTCCGCCGCACTGACCTCCTCGACCCGCCTCGCCGAGGCCGGCGCAGCGCACTCCCCCGCCGGATTCGACGACCTCGCCGCCCTGATCGACCCGATCGACCTCGACCGGCCGCTCGGGGATCTCGACTCGGCGCTCGGCGAGCTCGACGAGCTCTGGCTGCGTCACGCCGTGTGGTTCCACCTGCCGCGCACCGCCGCCCACCTCAACTGCCCGGTGGCCGTTCCCGCCGTAGCCGCCGAGACCATGGCCGCGATCGTGAACACCTCGGTGGACACCTGGGACCAGTCGACCTCGGCCACCCTGATCGAGCGGCGGCTGCTGGCCTGGACCGCGCAGCGCATCGGCTTCTCCGACGGCGCCGACGGCATGTTCACCCCCGGCGGCACGACCTCGACCCTGCAGGCGCTCATGCTTGCCCGAGACGAGGCGCTCGAGCGCTCCGCGGCGACCCCGCGAGCCGAGCCCCGGCCCGTGCGCGCGGCTCGGCTGCGGCTGCTGGCCTCCGAGCAGAGCCACTTCTCGGTGCTCACCGCAGCGCACATCCTGGGCCTGGACGACGATGCCGTGGTCCAGGTGCCCGTCGACGACGACGGCCGCATGCTTCCCGAGGCCCTCGAGCTCGCACTGGAGGATCTGCGCGCCCAGGGCCTGGTCCCGGCCGCCGTCGTGGCGACCGCCGGGACCACGGACCGCGGTGCCATCGACCCGCTCGAGCGGATCGCCCAGCTGTGCGCCGAGGCCGGGACCTGGCTGCACGTCGACGCCGCCTACGGCGGAGGGCTGCTGGCCTCGCCGACTCAGCGGGAGCGCCTGGCGGGGATCGAGCAGGCCGATTCGGTGACCATCGACTTCCACAAGTCCTGGTTCCAGCCGGTGTCCTGCTCGGCCGTGATCGTGCGCGATCCCCGCACGCTGCGGCACTGCACGCATCACGCCGACTACCTGAATCCGGCCGACACCCCGGAGCCCAACCAGGTGGACCGCTCCCTGCAGACCACGCGGCGCTTCGATGCGCTCAAGCTGTGGACGACCCTGCGCGCCATGGGCCCGGAGCGGATCGGCGAGCTCTTCGATCGCTGCTGCGCCCTGGCCCAGGAGACGGCCCGGGAGATCACGGCCGATCCGCGCTTCGAGCTGATCGCGCAGCCGTCGCTGTCGACGGTGCTGTTCCGCTGGCTGCCCCTGGACGGCTCGGAACCGCAGGCTCTCGTGCGCCCAGTGCGGCGCCGAGTGTGGGACGACGCCTCCTCCACGGTCGCCGAGACCGTGGTCGATGGTCAGCGCTGCCTCAAGCTCACGCTGCTGAACCCCGCCGCTCAGCTCAGTGACCTGCGCGCCGTCCTGGACGACGTCCACCGGGCCGGGGAGGCCGTGCTCGCCGAGTGCGCTGCGCAGCCGCATCCCGACATGGCCCAGACCGCAGAGAGGATCCGATGACCATGCGCTCCACCGCCGAGACGGGCTCCGCAGCCGAGCCGCTGGACCTGCTGTGTGTGGGCCTCGGGCCTTTCGGCCTGGGGCTGGCCTGCCTGGCCGATCCCCTGCCGGACGTGCGCGCCGCCTTCCTGGACCGCAGACCTGGCTTCGACTGGCATCCCGGGCTGCTCCTCGAGGACGCGACGCTGCAGGTCCCCTTCCTGGCGGACCTGGTGACCATGGCCGATCCCACCTCCGAGCACTCGTTCCTGAACTGGCTCAAGGAGACGGGGCAGCTCTACTCCTTCTACGTGCGCGAGTCCTTCTATCCGCTGCGACGCGACTACAACGCGTACTGCCGCTGGGCCGCCTCCCGCGTCCCGGGACTGCACTGGGGCCAGGACGTCCTCGAGGTCCGTCGCCCGTCCGGCTCCGGGGCCTGGCAGGTCCGCTCCCGCGACGACGACGGTCTCGAGCAGCTCTGGTGGACCCGCCACCTCGTGGTCGGGGCGGGCACGATCCCCACCCTGCCGAAGGCGCTGGATCCTGCGGGCGATGCGGTCCTGCACGCCGGCGACTACCTGGCCCACCAGGACCGGCTGCACGGGCAGGATCATGTCACCGTGCTGGGATCGGGGCAGTCGGCCGCGGAGGTCGTCGTCGATCTGCTCGAGGATCCCCGCGGCCCGGCCGTGGACTGGGTGACCCGCTCCCCGCGCTTCTACCCCATGGAGTACTCCGAGCTGTCGCTCGAGCTGACCTCCCCCGAATACCTGGATCACTTCCGGGGCCTTCCGGAGGATCAGCGGGATGCGATCAACCGCGCCCAGCCGCAGCTGCACCGCGGCATCTCGGCAGAGACGATCACCCGGATCTACGAGGCGCTGCACGTCCGCCGCGCGGCCGGCGGGCGTGCCCCGGTGCGGCTGCTGGCCGCGACCGAGCTGGTGGCCGCCGCCCCGCACGACACCCGGACGCTGCTGACCTGGCGCTCGATCGAGACCGGGCGCAGCCGCGAGACCGTGACGGACGCGGTCGTGGCCGGCACCGGCTACGCCCCTGCTCCCCTGCCGTGGCTGGAGCCCGTGCGCGCTCAGCTCAGCCTGGACGGAGCAGGACGCCTGAGCCCGGACCGATGGCACCGAGCCAGCTCCGACGGCACCCTGCACGTGCTCAACCACACCGAGCACACCCACGCCCTGACCGCCCCGGATCTCGGCATGGGCGCGCTGCGCAATGCGATCGTCCTGGGCCACGTCACCGGTCGGCAGCCGTATCGGACGGAGCGGCGGACCATGTTCCAGAGCTTCGGCCGCCTGCCCCAGCAGCACTGGGGCCCCCGCACCGCCGAGGCCCAGCCGTTCTGCGCCGAGATCGACGGGCGCCGCTTCATGCTGCGTCCGGTGGACCCGCAGCGCGACGGCGCCGCGCTGCACGAGTGGCTGAGCCGGCCTCGGGCCAGGGCCTGGGATCTCGTCGGCGCAAGCCCCGAGCGGATCCGAGAGGTCTTCGAGGCGATCGAGCGCGCCGATGACATGGATGCCTGGCTCGTCGAGGAGATCGTGGCCTCGGATCCCGAGCATCCGGTGCGGCGCGGCTTCGTGGAGACCTACGACCCCGCACGCAGCCCGCTGGCCGAGCACTGGTGCGTGCGCGACGGCGACGTCGGGCTGCACTTCTTCATGGCCCCGGCCCAGGATCCGGTGCCCGGGACGTCCTCGGCCGTCATGGCGGCGGCCCTGCGGCTGCTGTTCAGCGACCCGTCCGTCCAGCGCGTCGTCGTGGAGCCGGACGAGACCAACCATGCGATCCGCGCCGTGAACCGCAGCGCCGGCTTCCGAGAGCTCGGACCCCTCGAGCTGCCGGAGAAGACCGCCTGCCTGTCCGTGCGCGAGCGCACCGCGGCCGACGCAGCGCCCGAGACGTCCGAGGGCACCTCGGCTTCCGAGCGCCCGTCGGCCGGCACCCTGACCGTCGATCCCGCGAGCGAGGAGGATCCCCGATGACCGAGACCGCCCTGACCGGAGCCGAGACCGTGAGCTCCGCCGGACCCACGCCTGCCCCGAACCTGGATGCCGAGGGCGCCGAGCAGCTGCAGCGGCTCACCCTGGCCAAGCTGTTCGCGGAGTTCGCCCACGAGCGCATCCTCGCGCCGCGTCCGGAGGCGGAGGGTTGGGTCGTGGACGATCACACCGGCACGCCGCGCTGGCGCTTCCGCGCGAGCCGCCACCCGATGGAGCACTGGCGAGTGGATCCGTCGTCGATCCAGCGCCTGGACGACGATGGCCGCCCCAGCCCAGCGCCTCGCGATCTCGACGCCCAGCAGGCGATCCTGGATCTGCGCGAGGTCCTCGAGCTCACCGACCGGGTGCTGCCGCTGTACCTGGAGGACCTCTCCGCCACGCAGCTCACCTCCGCCCGGCGTCAGGCCCGACCCGCACCGAGCTCACGCGAGCTCGCCGCGAGCCCTCTGGAGCTCGTCGAGCAGCATCTGCACGAGGGCCACCCCGGATTCGTCGCCAGCTCCGGCCGGATCGGCTTCGGCGCCGCCCAGCAGGAGCGGTGGGCGCCCGAGGCCCCGGAGCCGACCCCGCTGGTGTGGCTCGCCGCCCGCCGCAGCGGCTGCGTCCTCTCGCTCTGCCGCGAGATGGACGACCGCGAGCACATGGAGCTTCACCTGCTGGACTCGGAGCGCGAGCGCTTCCGCGCTGCCGTGCGGGAGGCGGGCGAGGACCCGCAGGACTACACGCCGATCCCCCTGCACCCCTGGCAGTGGGAGCACCGGATCCTGCCCGGCATGCTGCCGGACGTCCTGCGCCGGGATCTGATCCTGGTGGGCCCCAGCGAGCACCGCTGGCGCGCCCAGCAGTCCGTGCGGACCTTCCTGGACATGGACGATCCGGCCCGCGACTACGCCAAGACCGCGCTGGGCGTGCATTCGATGGGCTTCCTGCGCGGGCTCTCGCCGGCCTACATGGAGGCCATGCCCGCCATCAGCGACTGGCTCGACGACATCGTCTCGGCCGACCCCGTCCTCAGGGAGTGCGGCGTGGAGGTCCTGCGCGAGCGCAGCGCCGTGGGATGGGTGGGCGATGCCCAGCACCGCTCGGGGCTGCGCAGCGATCACACCAAGCAGCTGGCCGCGCTGTGGCGGGAATCCCCGGTCGCTCGGGTGGCCCCCGGGGAGCAGGCCGCCAGCCTCGCCGGGGTCCTGCACACCGATCGCGACGGCGTGCCGCTGGCGCGCGCCTGGATCGAGCGCAGCGGGGTCGATGCCGAGACGTGGATCCGTGCTCTGCTGAAGGTCTACCTGCTGCCCGTCGCGCATCTCGTGCTCTCGCGCTCGATCGCGCTGATGCCCCATGGCGAGAACGTGATCCTGCGCCTGCAGGACGGCCTGCCGGTCGGCGCGTTCTGGAAGGACCTCGGCGAGGAGATCGCCGTGATGGATGATCAGCCCCTGCCCCCGCAGATCGAGCGCATCCGCACACTGATCGAGCCGGAGTCCCAGGAGCTGTCCGTGCACACCGACGTCCTGGACGGCGTGCTGCGCCACCTGGGTGCGCTGCTGCACGACGACGGCGTCCTGGACGAGCAGCGCTTCTGGGGTCTGGCCGCCGAGGTCCTCGACGAGCACCGCGCTGCCCATCCCGAGCTGTGGCGCGGACACGATCTCTTCCGCGAGGACTTCGCCCACTCGTGCCTCAACCGCCTCCAGCTGCGCGACCCGCAGTCCATGGTGAGCCTCACGGACCCGTTGGGCTCCCAGATCCTCGTGGGGCGGATCCGCAATCCGCTGGCGCAGTTCCGCGGCGTCGGCCCCACCTCGGACGAGATCGGAAGTCCGGCCGGCGTCGAGGTCGAGTGCCGGGACGAGGCGGCGAGCCGCCCATGACCGATCCGGATCCGCACGGCTGCGAGCTCTCCGGCGACGGGTGGGCCGTGTTCCGGGACCCGCACGGCGTGCCGCACGTCCAGGCGCGCGACCTCGAGGCGCTGGCCTTCGGTCACGGGGCCGTGACCGCCCGCGACCGGGTGTGGCAGCTGGAGGTCCTGCGCACCCGGGCCGAATCCCGCAGCGGGCATCTGCTGGGCCCGGAGCACGACGACGGCGACCATCTCAGCGCCGCCCTCGGCATCGAGGAGACGGCGCGGTCCTGGTGGGAGGCCGCTGGGTCTCAGGACCGCGTGTTCCTGGCCGGCTACGCGCGCGGGGTCAGCTCGCAGCTGTCGCAGGCCTGGGCAGCAAGCCCCGAGGTGCAGTCCCTGGGCCTCGGTCATCGTCCGCCCCGGCCCTGGCAGCCATGGACGCCGATCGCGGTGCACCTGGACGTTCACCTGCTGGCGGGAAGTCTGCCGGAGCAGCTGTGGCGCGACCGGGTGCGCCGGCAGCTCGGAGCGCAGTGGCTCGACGCCCTGGACGCGGAGAGTCCCCGCACGGCCGGATCCAATGCGTGGCTGGTCCCGGGGCGGCTCAGCGCCTCCGGCGCGCCGATGATCGCGGCTGATCCGCACCGGATCGTCGAGGAGTCGGGGCCCTACCAGCCGGTGTGCCTGTCGTGCCCCGGTGTGCGCGTTCGGGGCTTGGCGCTGGTGGGCCTGCCGGGCGTCCCGCACTTCGGGCGCACGGAATCAGCGGCATGGGCGATCACCGCCTCGATGGCCGTGACGGAGCAGCTCGCCGAGATCACTGTGGTGCGCTGTGGCGGGCAGCTGGTCCAGCAGGAGACCGGTGAGCCTCTCATCGAGTCCGGGTTCCGGGACAGCACCGGCGCACTGCGCGTGATTCGTCGCTGCCGCCAGGGTCGGGTCCTGCCCGGCAGCAGCGAGCGAGAGGCTGCGCTGTCGGACCTGCCCGAGGGCGGCACCGCGTCCGTGCTGGTCGTGCGCACGGCAGCCGAGCAGCTGTCGCCAAGCTCTGCGGCCACGGCCCTCAGCGCCTGCCGCACTCTGCTCGGCGCCGGCACCGCTGCCGATGTCCTGGCCGCGGCACAGAGCTGGGCGGTGCCCGTCAACGACCTGGTCGCGGCCGACACGACGGGCAGGTGCGTGCACGCCGTGATCGGTGCGGCCGCGCGCCCGCTGCCCGAGCCCCGCGACGTCGACGACCTGCTCGTCCGCGCCAATCAGCGGCCCCCGGACCCCATCGCAGCCGGGTCCGTCCTGGGGTGTGCCCCTCCCCATCGCGCCCGGCGCGCAGAGCACCTGCTGCGCCAGGCGCTCGGGGACAGCGGTGCGATCTCGGCGGAGGACCTGCTCAGCGCCCAGCTGGACACGCGCTCGTCGTCCCTGCTGGGTCTGGTGCACGCGCTGCTGGCTCCGGCTGACGCGCAGAAGGACTCCGACGACGACGCCGGCGGGACCGTCGATCCCGTCGCCGGCCCCTGCGCGGATCGCACCGCCGGCTCGTCCAGCCCCGTTGCAGGATCGGAGGTCGAGGCCCTGCGCCAGGAGCTGCTCGAGTGGGACGGGGAGATGGCCGCGGACTCCGTCGTCGCCGCGCGCGCAGCCCAGTGGCGGGATCTGCTGGCCCGGCACCTCGCGGGCCATCCGGCGCTCGAGCCGCTGCGCGGCGCCACGGGCCTGCCGCCCCTGTGGGATCCCCTGCTCGGGACCACCCCTCGGGTGGGGCTGGCCCTCGAGTCGATCGTCACCCTCGGCCCGGGGCTGGGGCTGGACCCCGGCCCCTGCGCCCAGGCGGCGCTCGAGGAGCTCGCGGCGCAGCTGGACAGGCCGTCCGGCTCCCCGTGGGGAGTGCAGCACGCCTTCGCCCCGTGGAGGGCCTGCGACCAGCTGCTGCCCTTCGCTCCCGTGCCCGTCGGCGGGGACTCCGATGCGCTGCTGGCCGCAGGCGTGCTGCCGGGCCTGGGCGCGGGCTGCGCTCGTGTGCCCTCGGCGCGGGTGCTGTGGGACCTGGCGCACCCGGCCGCCTCGGCATGGATCACCCCGGACCCCGTGGACCGCGGCCAGCGGGGCTCGCGACCGCTCGATCGGTGGGCGGCAGGCGAGATCGATCAGGCGCTGCCGTGGGTGCCGCCTGGGGCTCCGGCGTCCACTGACCGTCCGCACCCGTTGGGAGGCCTGCACCTGCGCCGCCCTGCCGCGCAGGTCACGTCCGAGGCTCCGGTCGGCGCTTCCGCAGAGGAGTCCACCGGTGCCCCCGGGTTCGGCGCCGATGCTCCCCTGCTGAGCCTGCGACCGGTGGATCCCCTGGCCGATGCCGAGCTGCTGCACGGCTGGGTCAGCTCACCGCGCGCCGTCTTCTGGGGCATGGGAGGACTGGAAGCGGAGACGGTCTCGGCGATCTACGCCGAGATCGCAGCCTCCGACAGCCACCACGCCTGGGTCCTCGAGCTCGAGGACCGCCCCCTGGGGCTGCTGCAGACCTATCACCCGCACGCCGACCCCATCGGCGGGGCCTATCTGCCGCGGGCCGGGGATCTGGGCATGCACCTGCTGCTCGCCCCGGCCCGGCGGCCGCAGCCCGGATTGACCTCTGCCCTGGCGGAGTCGCTGGCGCAGTTCCTCTTCGCCGACCCCGCTACCCGGCGCGTGGTCGCCGAGCCCGATGCCTCGAACTGGCGAGCGGTGCGGAGGATGCAGCGCACCGGCTTCGAGCTCGGCACGCAGATCCGGCTTCCGGACAAGACCGCCCAGCTTGCCTTCCTGACTCGCGAGACCCTGCAGGGCGCCCGAGTCAGGGGCGGTGCCGCGGCTGATCCGAACCAGCGCACATGATGACGAGGGCCCGTCGTCATCCGGTGCAGGATGACGACGGGCCCTCGAGGCGCGGTGCGAGGGCCGCGGCAGAGCAGCTCAGTCGCGCGTGAGGCGGCGGTGGGTCATGCGGCCCGGGCGGGCTGCCTCCTCGCCGAGGCGCTCGATCTTGTTCTCCTCGTAGGACTCGAAGTTGCCCTCGAACCAGTACCAGTTGTCCGGGTTCTCCTCGGTGCCCTCCCACGCCAGGATGTGGGTGGCGACCCGGTCCAGGAACCAGCGGTCGTGAGAGATGACCACGGCGCAGCCCGGGAAGTCGAGCAGCGCGTTCTCCAGAGAGCCCAGGGTCTCGACGTCGAGGTCGTTGGTGGGCTCATCCAGCAGCAGGAGGTTGCCTCCCTGCTTGAGGGTCAGCGCCAGGTTCAGGCGGTTGCGCTCACCGCCGGAGAGGACGCCGGCCTTCTTCTGCTGGTCCGGGCCCTTGAAGCCGAACGCGGAGACGTAGGCGCGCGAGGGCATCTCGACCTGGCCGACGTGGATGTAGTCCAGGCCGTCGGAGACGACCTCCCACAGCGACTTCTCGGAGTCGATGTTCTCGCGATTCTGATCCACGTAGGAGATCTTCACGGAGTCGCCGATGCGCAGCTCGCCGCCGTCGATCGGCTCCTTGCCCACGATGGTCTTGAACAGCGTGGACTTGCCGACGCCGTTGGGGCCGATCACGCCGACGATGCCGTTGCGGGGCAGGGTGAAGGACAGATCCGAGATCAGCGAGCGGTCGCCGAAGCCCTTCTGCAGGTCCTTGGCCTCGATGACCAGGTTGCCCAGACGCGGTCCGGGCGGGATCTGGATCTCCTCGAAGTCCAGCTTCCGGGTCTTCTCTGCCTCGGCAGCCATCTCCTCGTAGCGCGCCAGACGCGACTTGGACTTGGTCTGGCGGCCCTTGGCGTTGGAGCGCACCCACTCGAGCTCGTCCTTGAGGCGCTTTGCCTGCTTGGCGTCCTTCTTGCCCTGGACCTCCATGCGCTTGGCCTTGGTGTCCAGGTACGTGGAGTAGTTGCCCTCGTAGGGGTACAGGCGGCCGCGGTCGACCTCGCAGATCCACTCCGCCACGTGATCCAGGAAGTAGCGGTCGTGGGTCACGGCCAGCACGGCGCCGTGGTAGGCGGCCAGGTGCTGCTCGAGCCACAGCACGGACTCGGCGTCCAGGTGGTTGGTGGGCTCGTCCAGCAGCAGCAGGTCGGGCTTCTCCAGCAGCAGCTTGCACAGCGCCACGCGGCGGCGCTCACCTCCGGAGAGGCTCTTCACATCGGCGTCGCCGGGAGGGCACTGCAGGGCGTCCATGGCCTGGGCGAGCTGGGAGTCGAGATCCCAGGCGTTTGCTGCGTCGATGTCCGTCTGGAGGGATCCCATCTCCTCCATGAGGGCGTCGAAGTCCGCGTCCGGCTGGGCCATCTCCTCGGAGATGGCGTTGAAGCGGTCGAGCTTGGCCTTGATCTCGCCGACGCCCTCCTCCACGTTGCCGAGGACGGTCTTGTCCTCGTTCAGCGGGGGCTCCTGCTGGAGGATGCCCACGGAGTAGCCGGGCGAGAGACGGGCCTCGCCGTTGGAGGGCTCGTCGAGCCCCGCCATGATCTTGAGGATGGTGGACTTGCCCGCGCCGTTGGGACCCACGACGCCGATCTTGGCGCCTGGGTAGAACGACATCGTGACGTCATCGAGGATGACCTTGTCGCCCACCTTCTTGCGGGCCTTGTTCATGGTGTAGATGAATTCAGCCATGGCCCCCAGGCTACCCGTCGGGGACGACAGCCGGAGCCACACCGCCTGAGCATCTGCCCAGGGTCCAGTCCCCTCGGCCGGGCTCCGCACCCCGGCGGCGCCTCCCCCTGCCCCTGAGAGCACCCGAGCGGGAGGCGCCGCGAGCGCCCTGCAGGCCCGGCACGGACCTGCTGCTGTCCGCACTCCGACTCAGGAGGAGGAACCCTGCCCGGCACCGGCCAGCAGCTCCTGCGGATCGCCCTCCCACGAATGTGCGTCCTCGGAGCTGCCCCCGGCATCGGAACCGGAGCCGTCGCGGCCGTCGTGCTCGTCGTTCCCGTCGAGGATTTCGCCGGTCATGGGGTCGACCGGGCGGGGCCCGTCGCCCCAGTCGTCGCTGTGCTGCGAGGCGTCCGAGCCCTCGCCGCGCGAGCTGTCGGAACCGGCGCCGGAGCGCTTGTAGGTGGCAGTGCCCATCGCCAGGTCCGGGCCCAGGGCCGTCGCGTCGATCTCGACGGTCAGCCGCTCCTGACCCTCCTTGGTGGTCCAGGGCCGAAGGCGCAGCCGGCCCATCACGAGCACGGCGTCGCCGACCTTCAGAGACGAGGCGGCATTCCCCGCCAGCCGCCGGAAGCAGGTCACGGTGTACCAGTTGGTGGGGCCCACATCGACCCAGGAGCTCGACTCGGTGTCGAAGCGCCGCGGGGTCGAGGCCAGGCGGAACGACGCCACCGGAGTGCCGTCGGGAAGATTGCGGAGATCGGGCTTGGTGGCGGCGAAGCCGCGGACCGTGAGGGTGTCGAACATGGCAACTCCTGATGGTGAGGGCCGAGACGAGCCGCTCGGCGGATGGTCGCCGGAGCCTGCTCGTGCGGGCAGCGCCCCGGAGTCCGCTCAGACTGGACCGCCATGCCCCGACCCCGGCGGCGGCGCCGACGCATTTGGGGGCATCTGCAGGCACACGCCCGGATCTTGTTGCTGTGGAGGCAGGGTGCACGGTCGGCGCGAGCTGTTCGATAAGCTGTTCCGCGCCCGCCTCGGTAGCTCAGGGGATAGAGCAGGAGCCTTCTAATCTCTTGGTCGGGGGTTCGAATCCCTCCCGGGGCACTTCTGTCCTGAGTCGCGACATCGTTGACAGACGATGTCGCGGCTCAGCCTCTTCTCGCGGCGAGCAGGCGGTTCGAGACAGATATGCACGCCATCCGCGCTGATGGCATGCATATCTGTCACCAACCGGAGCTGCCGTAGGCTCACGCGCTCACGGCGGACGTTCAGGCGCGGGGACCTTGCCGTTCGCACATGGATCGTCTCGCGCACTGTCTAGGGACTCCATGCCCCTGGGCGTCCCCGTCATCGATCCCTGGGACGCGCAGAACGGTTCCTGCGCCCTCAGATCACCACGGGCTGGTTCGGATCGAGGGTGCGCCTCCGTCGGCTGCGCCGGGTGGCGGGGTCCAGGAACCAGAGGTAGGCGCCGTAGGCCACGCCGATCACGGCGGCGATGGTGCGGCCGGAGCCCAGGTCGATGTCCAGGTATGGGAAGACGTCGAGCTGGTCCGAGATCGCGTAGATCATGAAGAACACGGTCAGGAAGAGCAGGACGTCGGCCTGCCAGTCGGGGCGGATGCCGGTCACCGCGAAGAACGGGATCAGCCACACCACGTACCAGGCCTGGATCATGGGTGAGAACACGACGATCGCCGCGAAGGCCAGCGTCATGCGCCGCACCACGCGCTCGTCGCGGCCCGTGAACATCAGCCACAGGATGATCGGCACCGCCAGCGCCTGACCGGCCGAGTGCACGAAGCCCCTGGCGGCCCCCGCGTCGCCGCCGAACAGCCCGGCGATCCCACCGACCACCACGCCCAGCAGGCCGATCGGGGCGTACCAGATGAACGAGGTGCCGGTGGTTGACAGGCCCTCGATCCAGCCCCAGCCGAAGCCGGACATCCAGCCCAGCACGGCCATCACGGCGATCGCCCAGGCCAGCGTCAGGAACCAGATCAGGAACTTCCGCGGCCACGAGGCGCCGCGCCCTGCCCACAGGAGCCCGATGAACGGCAGCAGCACCACGGTGATCGGCTTGATGCCGATGGACAGGACCACCAGCGCCGTGCCTGCCAGTCCCCCGCGCCAGTCGCGCCACGTGGCCGCGACCAGCACGCCGAGCAGCGCCAGCGCGGTCATGATGGCGTCGTTGTGCACGGCCAGGATGAAGTTCACCAGCAGCAGCGGATTGGCCGTCGACAGCCACAGGGCGCGCGTGGGATCGATCCCGTGGCGCTGCGCCAGCCGGGGAACGGTCCAGGCCAGCAGCATCACGGACAGCACGCACAGAATGCGGAACAGGAAGACCGACGAGTCCGGCTCCGCGCCGGTGATCCCGACGATCGCCCGCTCCATCATGATGAACAGCGGCCCGTACGGCGGCGGGGACTCGCTCCACAGCTGATCCGCCCCCAGCTGGAAGAAGTTCTCGATCGTGGAGACGCCGGCCTCGTACGGGCTCAGCCCGGCAACCGCCACGCGGCCCTGCCCGATGTACGAGTAGACGTCGCGGCTGAAGATCGGCACCGAGAAGACCATGGGCACCGACCAGGCGATGGTCGCGGCGGTGACCCACCTGCGGGAGCCCGGTCCCCACCCCTGCAGCTTCTGACCCAGCCGGAACCACTCGCGCACCAGCATCATGGATCCGATCGCCACCAGGATGATCGACAGGATCGCGCCCGGTGTGGTGAAACGCAGCTCGATCACCAGGGGGCTGCGCCGCAGCTCGGAGACCCCTGCCAGCCAGCCGACCCCGTAGGAGCCGATCATCAGCAGCACCGATCCGAGAGTCCCGAAGACGACGGAGCGCAGGATCGACCGCTCTTCGCGCGCGGAGCGCGGCGGGGTCGTCGCGGCGTCGGCCGCCGGCTCGGGCGGCTGCTCGGTGGTCGTCTTTGGCACGGATCCCCTCACGGCGGTCTGCTGACGGTCGATCGGGCGGCACGGTCCTGCTGCAAGAGCCGCCCGCAGTGGCCGTCATACTACCGGCGCGCCGCGGCTGAGACTCCTCGCGACGGATATGCAGGGCTGTCCGCCGCCGCGGCTACAGTGACCGACGTGGCTCTCTCTAACGAACGAATGGTGTGGATCGACTGCGAGATGACGGGTCTGTCCCTGACGGACGACGCCCTCATCGAGGTCGCGGTGCTCGTGACCGATGATCAGCTCAACGTGCTCGGCGACGGCGTGGACGTCGTCATCCGGCCGCCGGAGGGCGCGCTCAAGCAGATGGGCGACTTCGTGCGGAACATGCACGTCGAGTCCGGCCTGCTGGAAGAGCTGCCGTCGGGGACCTCGATGGAGGAGGCCCAGCAGCAGGTCCTCGACTACATCAGGACATGGGTTCCGGAGCCGGGAAAGGCACCGCTGGCCGGCAACTCCGTGGGCACCGACCGCACGTTCCTGGTCCGGGACATGCCGGAGGTCGTGGAGCACCTGCACTACCGGATCATCGACGTCTCCACGATCAAGGAGCTGTCCAGGCGCTGGTTCCCCAGGGCCTACTTCCAGTCCCCGGACAAGACCGGCAACCACCGCGCCCTGGGCGATATCAAGGACTCGATCGACGAGCTGCGCTACTACCGCGAGGCCGTGTTCGTGGACGACCCCGGCCCCTCCTCCGATCAGGCCAGGGAAGCGGCCTCGCGAGTGGTGGCTGCCCGGCGCCTGGCCGAGCAGAGCGGCTCCCAGGACGAGCCGCAGGCCTGAGGTCCCGCGCCGCCCCTGCGGCCGTGCGATCTGCGCGTGACGAGATCGACATCGTGCGCGCGGAAGACTCAGGAATGGGTTACAGTAGTCCGCGTTGCTCAGCGGCTGACAACGTCTCCCCTGCGGAGACGGCCCGGCCGTGGAGAGCAGCTTGGTGGGCGTAGCTCAGTCGGCAGAGCGCCTGGTTGTGGTCCAGGAGGTCGCGGGTTCAACCCCCGTCGCTCACCCCAAACGGGTCAGGTGTGAACTTTCGACCAAGGGTCCGCCCTTGGTCGCGGTTCCCACCTGGCCCATTTTCTTCGCTTCGGCGGTCCAGCTCAGGGCGTCGGCATGGAGGCCAGGGATGCTCAGCCCGTCGTACGGGTTCCGGTAGCCGACGCGCACGTCGTTGTCCTCGTCGATGTAGAGCGCCTTGAACAGCACCTGATTGATGAGCCGCCGGTTCGCGTCGTCGGCGTGCTCGTAGATGTCGGCGGCGTTGGACAACAGCTTCAGGGAGTCGTCGAAGTTCTCTCGCGCAGCGGCGTAGTTGCCGTGGTGCGCGGTGATCCGGTGCTCGATGGTCTCCAACGACGCGGTGTGTATCGCCCCGGGTTTGTTAGAGGCTCGCAAGTGCCGCGTCGGCGGTCGCCGACACGGTCTGGTGGTGATGATAGTTCTCCTCGAGCTCGACGGGCGGGATCATGCCGATCTCGCCGTGGAGCCGGCGATGGTTGAACCAGTCGATGTACTCAGCGGTCGCGATCTCGAGCTCGTCGATGCCCGTCCCGGGCGAGGTCGGCCCGGCAGCGTCGTCGACAGCTGCCAGCCGTCCACACGGCGGGAGAGCACATCGATGACGAACACGGCATAGACCCAGCCCGCGAAGGTGCGGCAGCAGGTGGTGTCCGCGACCGGCAGCTGGTTCGGGGCGGTCACGGTGAAGTCCCGTTCGACCAGGTCAAGGCCAGTGTCCGGCCATCGCCGGCAAGCGTGATCCGCGGGCCCTTCTCTCGAGTGATCCCGCGAAGTCCTTCCGCCGGCATCAGTCGTTGCCCGGTGCAGCGCGCGACCATGACGCCTTCTCGGCGCAGCTGAGCGTGGAGCTTCTTCGCGCCGTAGACCCCGAAGTTCTTCGCCTGGACACGGCGAATCTGGACCAGCAGCTCGTTGTCCCGAATCGTGCGCTTCGAGGGCGGGCGGGTCTTGAAGGCGTCGTGGGTGCTCGGCGCGATCTGGGTGCCCGCTGCGAAAAAAGCCGAGGCCGACTTCAGGATCGGCGGATTCAAGCGGTGAGCGCAAGGAACTCTGCGAGCTTCTCTGATGGTGTCAGATAGCCCAATGTCTTCCGAGGGCGCCCGTTGAGACTGTCCTGGATCATGTCGAGTTCCCTGCGGCTGAGGCCGCTGAGGTCGGTGCCTTTGGGGAGGTACTGGCGCAGCAGGCCGTTGGTGTTCTCGTTGCTGCCGCGCTGCCAGGGCGAGTGAGGATCGCAGAAGTAGATCGGAATGCCCGTGGCGGTAGTGAACGCAGCATGCTTGGCCATCTCCGCGCCCTGGTCCCAGGTGATCGTTCGGGCC
>NZ_BSQO01000008.1:0-90159 GCF_030268385.1 Kocuria sp. NBRC 114282
TACCACCGCCGTCGCCGACAGGCCCGTCTGGGTCGATTGACCCCCATCGAATACGAGACCATCATGAACCCCGCCGTGAGCCTCGCGGCCTGACACCCCAACTGTCACCTGTTCGTGCGGCAGTCCCATCCCACCGCCCCGCGGGATCGCTTCCCGCACGTCTACGTCATCCTGATCGTCTTCGCTCTGCTGGCCGCCGTCGCCAGCTGGATCGTCCCGGCAGGGCAGTACGAGCGGATGGCGGGACCGGGCGGCCAGGAGGTCGTGGACCCGGACAGCTTCTCGTTCATCGAGCAGTCGCCGGTCACCGCTATGCAGCTGCTCACCGCCATCCCGCGGGGTCTGGTGGATGCCGGGGCCATCGTGTTCTTCGTCTTCACGATCGGCGGCATGTTCGAGGTCATCCGCCGCACGGGGCTGGTCGACGTCGCCCTGGCCGCCGTGGCGCGGGCCTTCTCCGGGCGGGGGATCGTGGTGATCCCCGTGCTGATGACGGTCTTCTCGCTGATCGCCAGCTTCATCGGCGTGCCCGAGCTCTCGCTGGTCTACATCCCGGCGATCATGCCGCTGATCCTCAGCCTGGGCTACGACCGAGTGGTGGCCGCCGGGATCGCGCTGCTGGGCACGGGCGCGGGCTTCGCCGCAGGTTTCCTCAACCCGATCAACACCGGGCTGGGCCAGCAGATCGCCGGGCTGGAGCCCTTCTCGGGCATCGGGCTGCGCATCGTGCTCTACGTCTTCTACCTGGCCACGGGCATCGCCTACGTGATGTGGTACGCCCGCCGCGTGGCCGCCGACCCCACGCGCTCGGTGCTGCACGGTCATGCGGACACCACCATCCGCGACCGCGATCGCCTGGACCTGGAGTCCACCCCGCGCTTCACCGGGCGCCAGCGCGCGGCGGCCGTCGCCCTGCTCGTGCTGGCCGGGCTGCTGGTGTGGGGGATCCTCACCCAGGGCTGGTTCTTCCCCGAGTTCGCGGGCATGTTCATCCTCACCGCGATCGTCGTCGGGCTGGTCGCGGGGCTGAAGACCCGCGAGATGGCCGAGGGGTTCGACCAGGGCATGCGCGATGTGCTCGCCGGCGCGCTCATCGTCGGTGTGGCCCGCGGCGTGGCCATCGTCCTCGAGGACGGGCACATCCTGGACACGATCGTCTACGGGCTGGGGGAGTCCGTGGGCTTCCTGCCGCCCGTGCTGTTCGTCGTCGGGATGTTCCTGATGCAGGCGGTGTTCAACCTGATCGTCCCGTCCGGCTCCGGGCAGGCGCTCGTGACTCTGCCCGTGCTGGCGCCGCTGTCGGACATCCTGGGCGTCTCGCGCCAGTCGGCGGTGCTGGCGTATCAGACCGGCGACGGCATGACGAACGTGCTGTACCCGACCTCCGGGTACTTCATGGCGGCGCTGGTGGTCGGGCGCATCCCGTGGAACCGGTGGGTGCGCTTCTATGCCCCGCTGCTGGGGGTCTGGGTGCTGA
The DNA here is from genome assembly GCF_030268385.1 of Kocuria sp. NBRC 114282. Classification (NCBI taxonomy): domain Bacteria; kingdom Bacillati; phylum Actinomycetota; class Actinomycetes; order Micrococcales; family Micrococcaceae; genus Kocuria; species Kocuria sp. NBRC 114282. The sequence goes on from NZ_BSQO01000008.1 coordinate 1,478, forward strand.
TCTCGATCGGCTTCCTGATCTTCGCCCAGGTCACCGGCTGGAGCTGATCCCCATCCCTCTCCCCGCCGAGTGGATACCCAGTTGCGCTGTCGGGCGCAATAGCGCAACTGGGTATCCACTCGGCGGGAAGAGAGCTCAGTGCGCGGCGCCGAGTTCGATGAGCAGCACGCCGCCGATGATCAGGGTGATCCCCAGGGTCATGACCCGGGTGAGCGGCTCCTTGAACAGGACGCGGCTGAGGATCGCGGTGAGGGCCACGCCGGCAGCTGCCCAGACGCCGTAGGCGACGCCCAGCGGCGTGCCCTCGGCGAGGGTCAGCGTGAGCATCGAGAAGGCCAGGACGTAGCCGCCGCCGATCGCCAGCCACCACAGCTTGGAGCCGGCGGCGGCCATGCGCAGGCTGAGGGTGGCGCTGACCTCGAAGAGGATCGCTAGGACGAGGGATGTCACTGCCAGGGGAGTCATCGTGCAGTCGCCTCCTTCTGCTCGCGTGCGGTGTCCGGCGTGTTCTGAGCCTGTTGGGAGCCGATCTCGACCAGCAGCACGCCGCCCATCACGGCGGCGATGCCGATGCCCATGGGCAGGGTCAGGGGCTCGTGGAAGATCACGGCGGACAGGACTGCCGTCAGCGCCACGCCGCAGGCGGCCCAGATGCCGTAGCCCACGCCCAGGCTCATGCCCTCGCGCAGGGCCTGGAACATGCACAGGAAGGCGGCGGCGTAGCCTGCGACCACCACGGCGTAGAGCGCCGGGGCCTCCAGTGCTGCCTTCAGGGACAGCGTGGCGGTCACCTCCACCAGGATCGCCAGGGTCAGGAAGATCCACTTCTTCATGCGTCAGTCTCCTTCTCGAACAGGGACAGGGCGACGTCGAGCACGGCCGCGCGCTGATCGCGGTCCTGCGGGAGGATCCCCAGGCAGCGGTCGATCCAGGCGCCGTCGGCGAGATAGCGCACGGCGGCTGCGCGCGGATGCTCCAACGAGCCGAACCAGGCGTCCATCTGCTCGCCCCAGCGCACGGAGAGCTTCTCGCGCAGCCGGGGATCGGCGAACAAAGCGAGATCGGCGGTGTCCATCTCGCCGAGCAGCGCGAGCTCTGCGTAGGCGCGCAGCCGCTGCTCGGGGCTCGCGTCGGCACCGGCCCGCTCCGACAGCTCGCGCTCCCAGCGGGCGAGCAGGCGCTCCAGCACCGCGAAGGCCAGCGCTTCCTTGGTGGGGAAGTGGTGCACGACGCCGGGCTTGGTCAGCTTCGCCTCCTGCGCGACGGCGTCGATCGTCAGGGAGCGGCCATCGCGCAGGACGTCGAGAGCGGCGTCGAGGATCTGGGGCTTCGTCGTCATGCTTTAAACCTACCATACGTATGGTAGGGAGCGATCCCGCCTCCCTCGCCCCGCCGAGTGGATAGCTGCTTGCGCTGTTCCGCCTCTGAGCGCAACTGGGTATCCACTCGGCGGGGTGGGGTCAGGGGGTGGCGAGGGCGATCCCCGCTGCGGCGATGCCGGCGACCAGCAAGGTGGACAGAGCCGCCAGTGCGAACGGACGGACGCCCACGGCGGCCAGCGCTCGAAAGCGGACCCCGCAGCCCAGGCCGAACATCGCCGCGGCCAGCAGAAGGGTCTGCAGCAGCTGGGCGCCGGCCAGCACGGACTCCGGGAGGGACAGCAGCGAGCGCAGAAGCACCATGGCCAGGAAGCCGACGACGAACAAGGGCACGACGGGCGGCAGCGCCCCGGGCGACACGTCGGCATCCTCGGCCTTCAGGGCTCGGCGGCGCTGCAGGCTCAGGATCGCGATGACCGGGGCGAGCAGGAGCACGCGGGCGAGCTTGACCACGACGGCCGCGCTCAGGGCCCCGCCGCCGACGATCCCTCCGACGGCCACCACCTGCGCGATCTCATGGATCGAGGCACCAGCCCACTGCCCGGTCGTCTCCGGCTCCAGCCCCAGGGCGGAGCTGAGCACGGGCACGATGCCGATCATGAGCGTTCCGAACAGCACCACCAGGGCGATCGCGGTGACGGTGTCCTGCTCGCGCTCGCCGTCGGGATCGGTCGCCCCAGAGGCCCCGGCCACCGCGGCGGCGCCGCAGATCGAGAAGCCGCAGGCCACCAGCAGGCTCAGATGCCCCAGCACGCCGAGCACACGCCCCAGGGTCAGCGTTCCGGCGATCCCGCCCACGACGACGGCGAGCACGACGACCAGCAGCGGCGCCCCCAGAGCCAGGATGTCGCCCAGGACCAGCTGCAGGCCCAGCAGCACGATGCCCGCGCGCAGCAGGTGGTGAGAGCTGAAGGCGATGCCCGTGGCGGCCGAAGCGGGGAGCAGACCCAGGTTGGCTGCGCTCATCCCCAGCACGATGGCGCACAGCAGAGCGGGAAGCCCCGGCATCAGTGCTGCGAGTCCGAGCGACAGCCCGGCGGCGGCAAGGCACAGCAGGGTGCCGGGTGCCAGCGAGTGCACGGCGCCGGTGGACGCCGGTGCTGCGGTGGTCTGGTGCGGTGTCATCCCTCCATCGTCGCGACCCCGGGTGATCGGCAGTAGAGGCATCTGCGGGCCGGGTCACAAGCTATTGTTGTGCCTCGAGCCGAGGAGGGTGCATGGCGGAGGAGCCCGATCTGGAATCCCTGCGCGCCCTCACGCTGGCCGCGCAGCACGGAAGCATCTCGGCCGCAGCCGCGCAGCAGGACGTCAGCCAGCAGGCGCTGTCCCTGCGGATCCGCGCCCTGGAGAGGCGGCTGGGCCTCGCCCTGCTGGTGCGCTCGCCCAGGGGATCCCATCTCACCCCGTCGGGCGAGCTGCTGGTGGGATGGGCCGCCCCTCTGCTGGCGGCAGCCGACGAGTTCGCGGCGGCCACTCGGTCCCTGCGCGAATCTCGAGCGGACACCCTGCGCATCGCGGCCAGCCTGACCATCGCCGAGCATCTGCTTCCTCCGTGGGTGGCCCGCTGGCGCGCGCAGCGAGGCCAGGAGGGCCCTCTCGTGCAGCTGCGCGCGGCCAACAGCAGCGCCGTCGTCGAGTCCGTGCGCGAGGGAGCCGCGGACCTCGGGTTCATCGAGACGCCCGATCTGCCGCAGGATCTGGGTCGCGAGCAGATCGGCTCGGATACGGTGGAGGTCGTGGTCGACGCCGCGCATCCGTGGGCACGTCGGCCCGCCGTGGGCGCTGACGAGCTCGCCCGCACACCGCTCGTGCTCCGTGAACCGGGCAGCGGAACGCGCAGGGCGCTCGAGGAGGCGCTGCTGCGGGCGGGTCATCCGCTCACGGCCGAACCTGCCGTGGTCTCGCCGACGACCCTGGGCGTGCGCGGCGCGACGATGGCCGGCACGGCTCCGGGCGCCCTCAGCTCGATCGCCGTGGCGGAGGACCTGCGAGCGGGCCGGCTGGTGCGGGTGCTGGTCGAGGGCCTCGCGATCCCCCGTCCGCTGAGCGCCATCTGGTCGGGGCGGCGTCCGAGCGCGGCAGCCCGTGCCTTCCTGTCGATGCGCACCCTGTCCACCTCCTGATGCTGGAGCGGCACGATCCCGTGCGTCATGGCCTTCGTCGGCACCTGGGATCGTCCGTTCCGATGGGGTGGAGGATCTGCTCGACGGCGGCCGTCGAATTTGCTCGCAGAGCCCTGCTGAGCGGGGGATCGGGGCACGATGGTGCCCTGCGGCACCGCGGACTGTTACCGGGCGATGCAGCGGATGGAGACGGCCGGCGGACCCCGCAGCCGAAGACGGTCAGGAGGACTCGCGATGGCAGCAGCACAGGATCCGGCCGCCGGGCAGACAGCCGAGTCGAGGGCTCAGCGCCGCATCCTGCTGGTGCTCGTGCTGGGGCAGGTCCTCGCCGGGCTCGGCACCGGCGCCACGCTGAGCCTGGGGGCGCTGCTGATCACCGATCTCGCCGGATCGTCGGCGTGGTCGGGGATGGCGGCCACCATGAGCACCCTGGGCGCGGCCCTGTTCGCACTTCCCCTGGCAGGCCTCGCTCAGGCCCGCGGGCGCCGGATCTCCCTGAGCGGGGGAGTCGTCACGGCCGCCTCGGGAGCGGTCGTCGCGGTGACGGCAGCCGCCCTGGGCTCGGTGCTGCTCCTGCTGGTGGGCATCCTGATGCTGGGTGCGGCCCAGGCGGTGAACCTCCAGTCGCGCTTCGCCGCCACGGACCTGGCCGATCCGCGCAGCCGGGGACGGGATCTCTCTCTGGTGGTCTGGTCGACCACGATCGGGGCCGTCACCGGACCCAACCTGCTCAGCCCCGGTGAGGTCGTGGGCGAGGCCGTGGGTATGCCGCCGCTGACCGGAGCGTTCGCGTTCACGGCGACGGCGCAGCTGCTGGCGGCAATCGTGTACCTGGTGGGGCTGCGCCCCGATCCGCTGCTCGCGGCACGGGACCTCGCCGGATCGGGCCCTCAGTCGCCGCGCGAGAGCCGAGCTGCGGCGGCCCCGGGCAGGCCCTGGAAGGCCATCTTCACGGTGGCGCTGAGCCACGCGGTCATGGTCTCGCTGATGTCCATGACGCCCGTCCACCTGCGGGACCACGGGTCGGCCCTGAGCCTCATCGGCCTGACCTTCAGCCTGCACATCGCCGGGATGTACGCCTTCTCGCCGGTCTTCGGGATCCTGGCGGACCGAATCGGAGCACGCGCCACGGTGCTGCTGGGCCAGGCCCTGCTGGTGGGTGCGATGATCCTGTCGCTGCTCGGCTCGGAGTCCTCAGGCGCGGTGATCGCCAGCCTGATCCTGCTGGGCCTCGGCTGGTCGGTCTCCACGGTGGCAGGCTCCGTGCAGATCAGCCGTGCCGGGACGCCCGAGACGCGCTCGCGGATCCAGGGCACCTCGGACATGGTCATGAATCTGATGGGCGCCCTGGGCGGGGCGAGCGCTGGGGTGATCCTCAGCGGGGTCGGCTTCAGCGGTTTGGCGGGCCTGCTGCTGATGCCCGTGGGGGTCGTCGTGGTGATGCAGCTGATGTCCCCGCGCCCCCGAACAACCCCGCCGAGTGGATAGTCAGTTGCGCTGACAGGGCGAACAGCGCAACTGGGAATCCACTCGGTGGGGGCTGGGGTCAGGAGCTCGTGGAGAGCTTGGAGAGCACTGCCGTCATCACCGCGGCGTACCCGGTGCTCAGCGTGGGCTCCATGACCGGCAGGAACTGCGGCGAGTGGTTGACCGGGACGTCGTCGGCGGCCATCTGCTCCTCGGTGAAGCCGCCGAAGAACCAGAACACCGACGGCACCCCGACGGACTCGGCCAGCGTGCCGAAGTCCTCGGAGCCCATGAACGGCTTGCCGGTAATGACCTTGTCCTCGCCCAGGGTCTCCACCATGTGCTCGCGCAGAGCCTCGGTCTCGTCGATGTCGTTGAGGTTGTGCGGGAAGCGGTAGAGCTCCTCGATCTCCGGCTCGGGCGCCCCGGAGGCCGCGGCCTCCGCCGAGATGATCCGACGCACCGCGGCCAGCACGGGCTCGCGGACCTTGTCGTCCAGGGACCGGATGTTCAGCGTGAACTCCGCCGTGGCCGGGATGATGTTCTCCTTCAGCCCGGCGTGGAAGGTGCCCACCGTGACGACGGCCGACTGCAGGGCGGAGATCTCGCGCGAGACCACCGTCTGCAGGCGGGTCACGATGTGCGCGCCCAGCACGATCGGATCCACCGAGTTCTCCGGCTGCGAGCCGTGAGACTGGCGTCCGTGCAGCGTCACCCGCCAGGAATCGGCGTAGCTCATCACGGGCCCGGCCGTCAGGCGCACCGTGCCCGAGATCCCCGGCATCACGTGCTGGCCGTAGATCACCTCGGGCTTGGGGGCGCGGTCCCACAGGCCGTCGTCGACCATGGCCCGCGACCCGGCGGCGGTCTCCTCCCCGGGCTGGAACATCAGCACGACGGTCCCGCTCCACTGCTCGCGCATGCGCACGAGCGCCCGCGCCGCGGTCAGCAGCGCGGTGATGTGGGTGTCGTGGCCGCAGCCGTGCATCACCGGGACCTCGGTGCCGTCCTCGAGGGCTCCGGTGTCCGTGGAGGCGTACTCGGCGCCGGTGTCCTCCTGGATGGGCAGGCCGTCGGTGTCGGCGCGGAAGCCGATCACGGGGCCGTCGCCATTGCGCAGGATGCCGACCACGCCGGTCCCGCCGCAGCGCAAGCTCTCGATCTCGAGCTCGGACAGGGCCGCCTCGATCAGCTCCGCCGTGCGGTGCTCCTGCATGGACAGCTCGGGATGGGCGTGCAGGTGGCGGTAGAGATCGTGCATCTCGGTGCGCTGGTCGTCGCTCAGGGTCCAGGTGCTGGTCATGTCATGTCCTCTCGGTGCTGTGCGGAAGGTCTCAGGACTGCTCGTCGTCCACGATGATCGCGGAGCCCGGGCGCACGCGCAGGAACCATCCGATGATGATCGTGGCGATCACGGAGATCGCGGTGCCGGCCAGGGCCAGCGCCGGGACGAGCGGGATGACGACGAACTGCACCACGAGCACGACCGCGAAGGCGATGAGGGTGGGGCGCAGCTGGCGCATGGAGTAGATGGACTGGACGATGACCGCCCCGATCACGGCCGGAAAGACGTAGAGGCGGATCACGCCGATGACCTCGACCGGGATGATGCTGATCAGCCACGTGCCCAGGATGCCCACGAACACCAGCAGCGAGGCCAGGTGCACGGCGGCGGCGCCGCAGATCGCCATGAGGGCCGACAGGCTGCCGCGGTGGGTTCCCGGCTTGGCGCCGATGCGCGACTGCGCCATGAGCGCGGCCGGCAGAAGCTTGTTGGAGATGTTGCCGATCATGAACGCCTGGTACATGGAGGCCGAGCCCAGGATCGGGAAGTAGGTCAGCGGCTCGATGATCCAGATGATGAAGAACGTGGCGGCCACGGCCAGGAAGGCGGTGGACAGCTGCGTGACGGTCACGCCGAGGTCGGCGAAGAAGACCAGGTAGAACGGGCCGGCCAGGGACAGGATCAGGCCGCAGATCATGGTGATCCGGCCCCAGCGGGACGTGGTGCGATCGAACTCCGCCATGCCGGCGGCGGACTGCTCAGGGGTCAGGGTGCTCTGTGCTGAGACCGACATGGTGGTCTCCTCTCGTGCAGGTCCGGAGGGGCGTCGGGCAGATCGCCGAGCGCTCCGGAAGGTCAGATGGTGGAGAGAGCGTGGGGGTCTCAGGCCGCGGGCGGCGGACCCATGCCGGCGGAGACCGCCAGGTAGGCGGCCACGAGGCCCACGATGATCGCGATGCCCAGGCCCCACTCGCGGATCCAGGTCTTCTTCAGCGCCGAGGACAGGGCGAGCATCAGGCCCATGGCGGCGGCGGAGGACAGCAGCGCGATGATGTGCACCGAGGACTTGGGGACCTCGGCCATGCCGAGCGAGATGAAGGCGGCCAGCAGGGCAGCGGCCGGGATCACGGTCATGATGGCGGGATTGACCTTGGCCAGGCGGGCCTCGCCGCGCTTGAGCAGCGGGGTGAAGATCAGCGTGGCGAGCATCCACATGGCACCGCCCATGGACATGGCGAAGAAGACGATCGCGTAGACCTGCTGCGTGTAGTCCGCACCGCCCAGGTGGGCTCCGGCCGAGGTCGCGGCGATGTTCGCCGCTCCGGTCTCGAAGGACACTGAGCCGATCAGGCCGATGCGCACTAGCGTGGCGGGCGTGCCGAACAGGGCGAGCAGGGCGACGGCCACCATGGCCACGGCCAGCGACGGGCCGATCGCGCCGATGGCGCCGGTGCGGAAGGAGACGGTCAGCTCCTCCTGGGTGATGCCCGCGGCATCGGCGGCCTTGCGCGCGGCCTTCATGTAGATCACCGACTGGACGATGATCACCACGAAGACGCCGAGGGCGCACAGCCACAGCAGTGGGGAGTTGGCGAGGGCGAGGACGTCGGTGGAGCTGTCGTCCTGGGAGATCATGGGCATGAGGGCCTCCGGAGGTGATGCGCTGCCCCGGGGACAGCGGGGATCGGTGCTCGTCGGGAGCAGGATCATTTTGATGTGACTCGTATTACATGACGCTGAATGTGCCGAAACTGATCATCGGATCGTGCAGAATCGGCAGAGTGATCACCTCGGAGGAGATTCTGGACGAGTTCGATCAGCAGCTGATCGAAGCGCTGCAGATCGCACCCCGGCTGAGCTGGGCAGCCCTGGGGGAGGTGCTCGAGCGCAGCCCCGCCGCCCTGGCCTCGCGCTGGGGGCGGCTGGAGCGCGAGGGCCTCGCCTGGATCGGCGGGCACCCGGTGGGGCGCCCCGGCGGCATGACCCTGTCCTTCCACGACGTCGTGTGCGACCCGGCTCAGCGCCCGGCCGCCGTCCAGGCGCTGAAGGAGATCCCCGATGTCTTCAGCATCGAGCGCTGCCATCGCGGTCGGGACATGATGCTGACCGTGATCACGCCGTCGCTGATGTGGCTCACCGAGCACGTGTACCCGCAGCTCGACCAGGTGCCGGGGCTGCAGCGCTACGAGTCGTCGTTCTGCACCCGGCTGCACCACATCGCCGCCGAGTGGCGGCTGGGCGTGCTCGATGCCCACCAGCAGCGACGGCTGCGCGAGGCCGCCGGGCGGCGCAGCCCCTACACGGGCCGCGCGCCCTCCCATTTCGCGGCGATCCTGCGCGAGCTCGCCCGCGACGGCCGGGCCAGCGCCGCTCAGATCGCTGCGGCCACGGGGCTCAATCCGCCCACGGTCCGACGCCAGCTGCGCCAGGTCCTGGGCAGCGGAGCCTTGACGATCCGCTGCGAGACCTCGCATCGCGCCGTCGGCTTCCCCGTGGTGTGCGAGTGGTTCTGCAGGCTGCCGGCCGCCGAGCACGAGGACGCAGCAGCCGTGCTGCGGAGCATGAGCTCGCTGCGCCTGTGCACGTCGCTCACCGGGCCGGCGAACTTCAGCTTCATGATGTGGCTGCGCTCGCCGGCCGACATCATGACGGTCGAGCAGTGGATCGCCGCCCGCATCCCGGGCCTCGAGGTGCTGGAGTCCGTGGTCATCACCGAGATCCCCAAGCGGGTCGGGCGGGTCCTGGATGTCGACGGCCGCTCCACGGGGCAGGTCGTGCTGCCGGGGCCTGCCTGGGGCTGAGCTGCGCGCCGCGCGTCGAGCGCCGGGTCGGCAGATGGCATGGCATCCTTCCGGCGAGCGGAGCGACGGCTGTCGTCGGCCCCCGTCGTCCAGGAGGACTCCCATGACCGCAGCCCTGCGCCCCTACCTCAACTTCCCCGGCAACGCCCGCGAGGCCTTCGAGTTCTACGGCGAGGTCCTGGGCGGCACGCCCGAGCTCGCGACCTTCGCCGACTTCGGCGCCGTCCTGGCCGACAGCGAGCACGCCGACAAGATCATGCACGGCGCCCTGGAGATCGACGACCTGATCCGCCTCTACGTCTCCGACTTCGTCGAGGGCATGGCCCCGGGCGAGTTCGTGAAGGGCAACGACGTCACCCTGGCGCTGATGGGCGAGGACTCCGATGAGCAGCGCCTCACCGCGATCTTCGACGCCCTCGCCGACGGCGGCACCGTGACCTTCCCGCTGGGCAAGCAGGTCTGGGGCGGGATCTACGGCGCGGTGACCGATCGCTTCGGCATCTCCTGGCAGTTCAACATCGGGGGCTGAGCGCCTCGGACGACGACGGCGGGGCCGGTGCGCGATGCACCGGCCCCGCCGTCGTCGTTGCGGGAATCTCAGCGGATGCCGCGCATGCCCCGGGTGATCGTGCGGGACAGCGCCAAGGTGATCACGCCGATGCCGATCGTGATCGCGCCCAGGGTGCCGAAGTACACGGCTTCGGAATCGGCGCTGTAGAACCCGGCCAGCGAGCCGGACAGCGCGGTGCCTAGGGCGACGGCCAGGTAGTACAGGGAGATCATCAGCACCGGCATGGCCTCCGGCGAGAGCTTGGTCGACAGCGACAGCCCCACCGGCGAGACCATCAGCTCACCCATGGTGGCCACCAGCATGATCAGTGCGATCCACCACACGGACACGGCCGCCACCGAGACCTGGGTGAGGAAGATCAGGAACGCCGAGCCCATGAGGATCAGCCCCACGCCGAACTTGGTGGCGGTCACCGGCTGGCGCTTGCCCAAGGTGGTCCACAGGTAGGCGAAGACCGGAGCCAGCAGGATGATGAACGCCGGGTTGAAGGACTGGACCCAGGGGATCGGGACCTGCCAGCCGAACACGTCGAGATCCAGTCGCGTGTCGGCATAGACCGTGATGACGGTGAACTGCTGCTGGAACAGCGCGAAGAACGCCGCCGTGCCGATGAACAGCGGGATGAAGGCGATCACCCGGGAGTGCTCGTCCGCGGTGAGCTTGGAGCTGGTCAGCATGATCGCGAACAGTGCGACGGCCGCGACCACGCACACGGCCACGATCGTTCCGGCCAGATTGGCGGCGGTGAGCAGCCCGCTGGCGACGGCGATCACGACCACCGCGACGGCTGCGATCGCGATGGCGATCCACTTGGGGTAGGCCGAGCGCGGCAGCGGATCCGGTACGACGTGGACCGACGACGGCATGCTGCGGCGGTTCCAGGCGTAGATGCCCAGGCCCAGCGCCATGCCGGCGGCGGCCAGGCCGAAGGCGAGGTGGAAGCCCCATTCCCGCTGGGCCCAGCCGGTGAGCAGGGGCCCGAGCAGGCCGCCGATGTTCACGGACATGTAGAAGATCGAGAACCCGCCGTCGCGGCGGGTGTCCTCTCGCGTGTAGAGCGAGCCCACCAGGTTGGTGATGTTCGCCTTGAGCCCGCCCGAGCCGATCGCGATGAGCCCCAGGCCGATGCCGAGGCCCCAGACGGCAGGGATTAGCGCCAGCGAGATGTGCCCGGCCATGATGAGGATGCCGCTGAGGAACATCGCCCGCTCGGAGCCGGTCAGGTGATCGGCCACCCAGCCGCCCAGGATGGCGCACAGGTAGACGGTGCCGCCGTAGGCGCCCACGATTCCGGTGGCCACGGCCGAGTCGATGCCCAGCCCGCCGTCGGCCACCTGCCAGTACATGTAGAGCAGGACGATGCCCTGCATGCCGTAGAAGGAGAAGCGCTCCCACAGCTCGACTGAGAACAGAGGCGCGAGCAGTCGGGGATGGCCGAAGAACCCGCGGTCCGCCTGCGCCTCAGCGGTCGAGGAGCTGGAATCTGGTGGAGGTGTGGTGGGGGACATCCCTGCACTGTGCACCTCATGGCATTCCCGATCGAGCATCTCTGGGGTCGGTCGCGTACCGTGTCGCGAACACCACACTGAACTGCTGTTCCGTGCATGTATTCGCTTGTGTAAACTCGAACTCGATACTGCACTCGACAACGCCCTGGGAGATCCCCATCGCTGCGCCAGTCCTCGCCCCGGTCTCCTCGGCCGGACCCGCTGCCTCCTCATCGCCTCGTCGCCCCGAGATCCAGGGGCTGCGCGGACTCGCCGTCGTCCTCGTGGTGGCCTTCCACTTGTGGGGCTCCGGCGTCTCCGGCGGCGTCGACGTCTTCTTCGTGGTCTCGGCGTATCTGCTGACGATGTCCTTCGCGCGCAAGGCCGAGGAGGGCAGGCCTCTGGCGCTGGTGCGCTACTGGTCGCGCACGTTCGTGCGGCTGCTGATCCCCGTGGCGATCGCGCTGCTGGCGGTGCTGGTCGCGATCCTGGCCTTCTACCCGGCCTCGCGCTGGGATTCCCTCTGGACGCAGCTCTTCGGCGCGGCCACCTACTCGCTGAACTGGGTCCTGGCCGCGGCCTCCGTCGACTACTACGCCGGCGGCGGGGTCGCCTCGAGCCCGGTGCAGCACATGTGGTCGCTGGCCGTGCAGGGGCAGGTCTTCGTGCTGTGGCCGCTGGTGATCGCCGTGGCGCTGCGGCTGTCCAAGGCGACGGGTCGTCGCTTCCGCCCGGTCGCGATCGGGGTTTTCGGCCTCGTGCTCGCGGCCTCGCTGACGGCCTCCGTGATCGTCACCCCGATGGAGCCCGGCCCTGCGTACTTCCACACCGGGTTGCGGCTGTGGGAGTTCGCGCTGGGCTCGCTGGCCGCGCTGATCTTCACCTCGCGGCTTTCGCGACGGGTCTCGCTGGTGCTGGGCTGGGGCGGATTCGCGGCCGTGGTCCTGGCGGGCTTCGTGGTCGGCGGCAGCGGCCTCTTCCCCGGCTGGGCGGCGCTGATGCCCACTCTCGGCGCTGTCGCGCTGCTGATCTCGCGGGACGGCGGCGGGCGTCGTGGAGTCCACGTCCCCCTGTCCTGGTCCGCTCTGACCTGGCTGGGCGATCGCTCCTACGGCATCTATCTCTGGCACTGGCCGCTGATGATCACCTGGCTGCTGATCTCGGGCGCGCAGACGGCCTCGCTGGGCGCCGGCCTGCTGATCTTCGCAGCATCGGTCGTGCTGACCCTGGGCACGGAGAGGGCCGTCGTCTTGCTCAGCTCCCCGCAGCGGGCCCGCGCCCGAGCCTCCACACGCAAGGAGCTCGTGCGTCTGGCTGCGATCGTCGCGGCGGTGACGGTGCCGGTCAGCGCGGCGCAGGCGTGGACGATCTCGCAGTCCGAGCTGCAGGCCTCCTACGAGGTCACTCCGGAGAACTACCCGGGTGCGGCCGCTGCCATAGATGGGGCGCCCGAGGCCCCGGACCTGAGGCCCGTGCCCCTGTGGTCCGAGGTCGACGACGAGTGGGGCGATCCTGGCGGTGAGGTCTGCGAGTCCAAGCCGGAGGGCTTCGATGACTCCGCCGAGTGCTACGTCTACGACCCTGCTGCCGGGGATGGGCGAGAGGCGCAGCGCACCGTCGTGCTGCTGGGCGACTCGCACGCCAAGCAGCTCTCCGAGCCCCTGAAGATCGCGGCCGAGAACCGCGACTGGCGCCTGGTCACCTTCGTCTACGCGGGCTGCCGCTACACCGGGCACGACGACGCCCTGCCGCCCGAGTGCAATGACTTCAACCGCGCAGCCGAGGCGGCTGTCCTGGAGCTCGACCCGGATGCCGTGATCGCCCAGGGCACCCGGTCCCAGATGCCCGATCAGGACCAGCGCGAGATCGTGGTGCCGCAGTGGAGCGAGGGCGTGGCCGGCTTCCAGGAAGCGGGCATCCCGGTCGTGAGCGTGCGCGACAACCCGCGCTGGGGCCGCGACATGTTCGAGTGCGTCGATCTCTACGGCGAGGACTCCCACCTGTGCGGCGACCCGGTGGACGAGGCGCTGGGCGGCCAGGCGATCGAGGACCAGTGGGCGGACGAGAATCCCGAGGTGCCGCTCGTGGACCTCACCGATCTCTACTGCCCCCACGGGCACTGCGGCCCCACGGTCGGCAACGTGATGATCTATCGCGACCTCGACCACGTCACGGCCATGTTCGGACGGACCACGGCGCCGATGCTCGAGCAGAGGCTCGTGGACGCACTGGGCTGGTGACTGCGCTTGCACGTGTTGGGCCGCAGCTGTCCGCACTTGCGCCCACCTGAATCGAGTGGTGCTGATCATGCGCCGAGTTCCGGCCCCAGGTCAGAGGCTGGTCGTCATGAATTGAAGATTCATGAGAAGTCAGGTTGCTTCACTGCTCATTTCACGGATGGCCCCGTGCAGAGGACCATATATGGAGTGATCCGACAGTGCAGGATCTCCGGCCCCGCCGCGAGATCCCGCCATCGGGTCCGTCGGCGCGCAGCATCGGGGGGTGCGGCGCGCCGGTTGAGCTCAGCTGCAGCAGCCCGAGTGGTCTCTGCGGTCGGGCTCTGGGCCGGGTTCGGTCGGGGGGCCGGACCCGGCCCGCTTTCATGCCCGGACCCTCTCCTGCCCATCAGCGCGACGTTGTGCTCCTTGTGCTGTCGGAGCCGCACGGGAGACTTCCGGCATGACTCAGCAACTCCGCCCAGCTGATGACGTCTCCGGACTCGAGTCGGAGGCCCTCGAGCTGCTGCGCGCGCTGACCGGCCGCCCGGATGCCGTCTTCCACCCGGGCCAGTTCCAGGCCATCTCCGCGCTGGTGGCGAATTCCCGTCGGGCTCTGGTCGTGCAGCGCACGGGCTGGGGCAAGTCCGCCGTCTACTTCATCGCGTCCCTGCTGCTGCGCGCCCGCGGGGCAGGCCCCACGCTGATCGTCTCGCCGCTGCTGGCGCTCATGCGCGACCAGGTCGCCGCCGCCGAGCGGGCCGGCGTGCGCGCCGCCTCCATCAGCTCCGCCAATGCCACCGAGTGGGGACAGATCCTCGAGCAGCTGGGCCGGGATGAGATCGACGTCCTGCTCGTGTCACCGGAGCGGCTCAACAACGCGCGCTTCCGGCAGGAGCAGCTGCCGGATCTCGTGCGGCGCATGGGGCTGCTCGTGGTGGATGAGGCCCACTGCATCTCGGACTGGGGCCATGACTTCCGCCCGGACTACCGCCGGATCCGTGACCTGATCGCCCAGCTGCCCAGCACCGTGCCCGTGCTGGCCACCACCGCCACGGCCAATGAGCGCGTCGTGCACGATGTCGAGGAGCAGCTCGGTGTGGGGATCGTGGACGCGCAGCGCGAGCCCGTGCTGACGCTGCGGGGCCCGCTGGCCCGCGATTCCCTGCGCCTGGGGGTGCTGCGGATGCCGTCGAACACCGTGCGCCTGGCCTGGCTGATCGAGCACCTGGGGCAGATGCAGGGCTCTGGGATCATCTACGCCCTGACCATCGGGGCGGCGGAGGACACCACCCAGGCGCTGCGGGACGCCGGGCACGACGTCCGCTCCTACACCGGGCGAACGGACCCCTCGGAGCGCGAGCAGCTCGAGCAGGAGCTCAAGGACAACCGGGTCAAGGCGCTCGTGGCCACCTCGGCGCTGGGCATGGGCTTCGACAAGCCGGATCTGGGCTTCGTGATCCACCTGGGGGCGCCGTCGTCCCCGGTTGCGTACTACCAGCAGGTCGGTCGTGCCGGTCGTGCCACGGACCGCGCGGATGTCCTGCTGCTGCCCGGCAGCGAGGACCGGGAGATCTGGGAGTACTTCGCCACGGCCTCCATGCCCACCGAGGCCAAGGCCACTGCTGTGCTCACCGCGCTCGAGCAGCACGGCGGGCCGCTGGGGCCGGGGGCGCTGGAGGCGCGCGTGGACATCAAGCGCACCCCGCTGACTCTGCTGCTGAAGGTCCTGGCCGTGGACGGGGCGGTCGAGCAGGTGCAGGGCGGCTGGCAGGTCACCGGTCAGCCCTGGCACTACGACTCCGAGCGCTACGACCGCATCCGCCGAGCCCGGGTGGACGAGCAGAACGCCATGCTCGACTACCAGAACAGCTCCAGGTGCCGCATGCAGATGCTGATAGAGCAGCTCGACGACCCCCACGCGGAGCCCTGCGGACGGTGCGACAACTGCGCGGGGCCCTGGTACTCAGATCACGTCAGCGGAGAGGCCTCGCAGGCGGCCACGTCCTCGCTGCAGAAGGTCGGGGTGCTGATCGAGCCGCGGGCGCAGTGGCCCACCGGCATGGACCGGCTCGGCGTGCAGGTCAAGGGCCGGATCCCGGAGGAGGAACGGGCGGAGAACGGCCGTGCGGTCGCGCGCCTGACCGATCTGGGCTGGGGCAACCGGCTGCGGGAGATCTTCCACGACGACGCCGAAGGCTGCCCCGTCGATCAGCAGGTCGATCCCGCCCTGGGCAAGGCGGCGATCGAAGTCCTGGCCGCCTGGGACTGGCAGCGCCGTCCGGCCGGCATCGTGGCCATGCCGTCGCTGTCGCGGCCGCAGCTGGTCTCCTCGCTCGCCCAAGGTCTGTCCCAGGCCGGGCGGATGCCGCTGCTCGGGCAGCTCGGGCTGGCGGAGGGGCACCCGCGGCAGGGCTCAGGGGGCAACGGGGCGTATCGGCTGGCGGCTGTGTGGGAGCGCTTTATCGTCACTCCGCAGATCCAGCAGGGGCTCGACCAGCTGCAGGGCCAACCCGTGCTGCTGATCGACGATCTCGTGGACAGCCGATGGACCCTGACCGTGGCCGCCCGTGCGCTGCGCCGAGCCGGCTCCGGGCCCGTCCTGCCGTTCGTGCTGGCCTCGCGCGGCTGAGCCGGCGCCGTTCCTCATCGGGGGCAGGGCTTCCGCGCTGGTCGGCGGCCGCACGTCGACAGGGTCAGAGCATGCGCTTTGACCCTGCCCGTAGGGGCCATTAGAGTGTCGTTCGCTGTTTGATCAGGAGAGTGCCGCCGTGCACCCTCTGCCACGACAGCATGGAGACGTGCCAGAGCGGCCGAATGGACTTCACTGCTAATGAAGGATCCGGGGAAACCTGGATCGGGGGTTCAAATCCCCCCGTCTCCGCTGCATCAGCCTCGTCAGAGGCGGCAGGACGACCCCCGTGGCGACACGGGGGTCGTTTTTTCGTCGACGCGGACCCCATCTGGCCTTCCGACAAGGAGCATCGGCGTGAGCACAGCAGCTGATCATCCGTCCTCGTCCGAGCACCACGGGCAGTCCGGATCGCAGGACAGCGGCGGCAGCTCGTTCACCGTCGTCCTGGCTTTCGCGGCCAACCTGCTGGTGGCCCTGGCCAAGTCCACGGTCGCCGCGCTGAGCGGATCGGCCTCGATGGTCGCGGAGGCTGCCCACTCCTGGGCCGACACGGGCAATGAGATCTTCCTGCTGGTGGGCGAGCGGCGCTCGCGTCGGGCCCCGGATGCCTCCCACCCGCTGGGCTACGGCCGTGCCGGGTACGTCTGGGCGATGTTCGCTGCGATCGGCCTGTTCGCCGTGGGCTCCGGGGTCTCGATCTGGCACGGCATCCAGTCCTTGGGCGGCGAGGGCGAGGACGGCGGCTACGGCTGGGCCTATCTGGTGCTCGTCGTGTCATTCGTGCTCGAGGGGACGTCGTTCCTGCAGGCGCTGCGCCAGGCCCGTTCCGGCTCCCATGCCCGCCGCGTCAGCCCACTGCGCTACATCCGCACCACCTCGGACTCGATGCTGCGTGCGGTGTTCGCCGAGGACTCGGCCGCGCTCGTCGGCCTGCTGATCGCAGCAGGCGGGATGGTCATGCATCAGTTCACCGGCAACGCGATGTGGGATGCCCTGGGCTCCATCCTGGTCGGCGTGCTGCTGGGGGTCGTGGCGGTCGTGCTGATCCGGCGCAATGTCCAGCTGCTCACCGGCGAGGGCGGCAGCCCGCGCGGGCGCAACCGCCTGCTCTCGATCCTCCTCGAGCACCCCGACATCGAGTCCGTGAGCTTGCTGCACACCGAGTGGGTCGGTGCCGACAGGCTGTTCGTCGTGGCCTCCGTGGACGTGACCGGCGATGTCCGGGAGTCCGAGCTGCGCGCCCGGGTCCAGGCCGTCGAAGATCTGCTCGAGCAGGAGCCTGTGGTGCAGCGCGCGCTGCTGACCCTCACCCGGCCCGGAGACCAGACCCGTCTGGGCCTCGAGCCGCTTCCTGAGTGGTACCGCAACGAGTCCTGAGCCGGTCGAGGACCCGATCCTCGCCCCAGACCGGCCGGTTCCCGTGTGCCCCCTCACCCCCGCCGAGTGGGGAGGGGGGAGGGTCAGAGGGTGGCGGTCACCGCTCGCCACATGAAGTCGTAGGACAGCGCGTGCGAGCGGGCGGCCTGGCGGTTGTCGCCGGCGCCTGCGTGCCCGCCCTCGAGCGTCTCGTGGAACCAGACCCGCTCGTGGCCCTGCCGCAGCATCCGCTCGGCCATCTTGCGCGCCTGCACGGGTCCCACGCGATCGTCGCTCGTGGCGGTCCAGAACAGCACCGGCGGGTACTGCCGCCCCGATTCGACCAGGTGGTACGGGGAGAACGTGCGCAGCCACTGCCACTGCTCCGGGTCCTCCGGATCGCCGTACTCCGCGATCCACGACGTCCCCGCCGACAGCCTCGTGTAGCGGCGCATGTCCAGCAGCGGCACGCCGCACGAGATGCCTGCGAAGAGCTCCGGATACGCGGTGAGCATGTTGCCCACCAGCAGCCCGCCGTTCGAGCCGCCGGCGCATGCCAGCGTGGACGGGGAGCTCACGCCGCGCTCGTGCAGATCGCGGGCCACAGCTGCGAAGTCCTCGTAGGCGCGGTGGCGCTGCGACTGCAGGGCAGCCCGGTGCCATGAGGGTCCGTACTCGCCGCCGCCGCGGATGTTCGCGATGACGTAGACGCCCGTGCGGCCGGGTGCGGCCCCGCCCGCGCCTGAGGCCTCGACCTTCCGGGTGAGCCACGACCGCCCGATCACCCCGGAGTAGCCGGGGGTGCGCGAGACCTCGAAGCCGCCGTAGCCGGACAGCAGCGTGGGATTGCGGCCGTCCAGCGGCAGGTCCGAGGGGCCCACCTGGTAGTACGGGATGCGGGTTCCGTCGTCGGAGACGGCCCAGTGCTGCTCGACGCTCAGCCCGGAGGCGTCGAAGAACGACGGCGCCTGCTTGAGCGGACGCGGCAGCGACTGCTCCAGGGTGCCGCGCAGGATCGTCGTGGGGGTCAGGAAGCCGCTCGTGGAGACCCAGACGTCGTCGCCGGCCACGGGGTCCTCGTCGTCGACGGCCCACACCGCCGTGGAGCGGTGCTCGCCGGTTCCCTGCATGGGCTCGGATCGCCAGGTACCGGGCTCGATCACGCGGATCTCGGAGGAGACGTCCGAGAGCAGCTGCAGCACCAGGTGCGAGGCGGTCCACGACCAGCCCTGCAGACTCGTGTGCTCATCCGGGGCGAAGACGACCGTCAGGGAGCGGTCGCCGGCCAGGAAGCTCTCGAGCTCGGCCACCAGCAGCGTGCCGGGCGCGTAGTCGCCCCAGGTCTCCTGCGGCCGCAGCAGCAGCCACTGCCGGTGCGGGTCGGCCTCGACGGTCTCGGGGACGTCGATCAGCGCCGGCTCACCGCCGCGAGCCTCATCCAGCAGAGAGGTCCTCGAGCGGAAGAAGTCGATCGCATCCACGGCCACGGTGCGCTCGAAGCCCTCCGTGTGATCGCGGCCCACCCACGCCTGGACGTGATCGGCGGGCACCGAGAACACGACGGGCGCCTCGGCCAGCTCCTGCCCGCGTGACAGCCGGCGCACCTGGGCCGGGTACGACGACGTCGTGGTCGAGCCCGGACCGGTGTCCGTGCCGACATAGAGCGTGTCCGCGTCGAGCCAGGAGACCGAGGTCTTGGCCGCCGGAAGGTCGAAGCCGCCCTCGTCGGCGGGGACGAACCTGCGCGAGAGCAGATCGAACTCGCGGTAGCGGCGGGCGTCGCCGCCGTCCGGGGACAGGGCGATCAGCATGCGTCGCCACTGGCCCTCGGTGTGCTGGGGGCGCAGCAGCCGCACACCGCCCCAGACCCAGGGGACGCCCTCGGCCTCGGCCAGCACGTCCAGGTCCAGGAGCACGTCCCACTGCGGGTCGTCGCTGAGCCATGACTCCCAGGTCGTGCGGCGGAACAGCCCGCGCGGGTGCTCGGCATCGCGCCAGAAGCCGTAGTAGTGCTCGCCGTGCTTGGAGACCATGGGGATGCGGTCATCGGAGTCCATGACCTCGAGCGCGGCGGCCTCGAGGCGCTCGAGCTGCGGGGTCAGCAGCAAGGATTCGCTGCGCTCGTTCTGCTCGCGCACCCACTCGAGAGCGGGCTCGCCGTGGATCTCTTCGAGCCACAGGAGGTCGTCGACAGGGTCTTCAGCAGGGGTCTCGGTCATGGTCCCACCCTAGGGCCCGGCTCCGGGGCCTCAGGCAGGGTCTGCAGTTCCTATGCTGGGACGATGACCCCACCGATGCACCCCACCGAGACCCCTGACGACGAGCCCCGCTCCCGCCCCGTGCCCCGTGTGGTCATCGTGGGCTGCGGGCCGCGAGGGCTCTCAGCGCTCGAGCGGGTCGTGGCGCATGCGGCGGCCACGGGGCGGCGGGTGAAGGTCGACGTCGTGGACCCGTTCCCTCCGGGGGCGGGCCACGTGTGGCGCACCCGGCAGTCGCCGCGGTTCCTGATGAACACCCCGTCGCTGTTCCCCACCGTGATCGCGGCCGACGGCGCCCTGGAGGTGCCGCCGCTGGAGCCGCTGCGCGGGATGAGCTTCGACGGCTGGCGTCGGGCGATCGTCGAGCGGGGCCTGCCGGTGGAGCTGGACGAGCAGAACCGGGAGGCGCTGCAGCAGCTGGGGGCTGCGGACTTCCCGCAGCGGCGGCTGTACGGCGCCTACCTGGAGTGGGTCTTCCGCACCGTCGTCGAGAACGCGCCGGCCACGGTCGAGCTGAGGGTGCACCGCGACGAGGCCGTGGCCGCGCGCCGGGTCGAGACCGGTCGGCACCGCTACGCCGTGGAGATCGGCGGTCAGCAGGAGCTGCTGGCCGATCATGTGGTGCTCGCCCTGGGCCACCTGGACGCGCACCTGAGCCGGGGGCAGAAGGAGCTCGTGGACGGCGCTGCCCAGAACGGGCTGGACTACCGTCCGCCGGTCGTCCCGGCCGACGGCCACTGGGACACGCTGCCGCCGGGTGAGACCGTGCTCGTGCGCGGCATGGGCCTGAACTTCCACGACGTCCTGGCCGAGGTCACCGAGGGCCGCGGCGGCGTGTTCGAGCCCGCCGACGACGGCACCGACCGGCTGGTCTACCGGCCCTCCGGCCAGGAGCCCTTCGTGGTGGCGGGCTCGCGCCGTGGGACGCCGTACCGCGCCAAGCCGGAGATCGGCTCCTACTACGCCCGCAGCCTGGAGCACCGCTTCCTGACCCCGGAGACGATCGAGCAGCTCAGGGGCCAGGGCCCGCTGTCCTTCGAGCGCGTCCTGCTGCCGCTGGTGCTGCGGGATGCCCACCGCACTTACTACCGCACGTACGCGCGCGTGCACGCCGATCGCCTGGGCATGCCCGCCGAGGACTTCCTGGTCGAGCTCGACCGGGCGCTGGGGGTTCCCGACGACGACGCCCCCTCCGAGCCCGCGCGCACCGCACCGGCCGCCCGCAGGGGTGCCGAGCGCGAGTGGGCCCAGGACTCGCAGGAGCGCCTGGCCGAGGACACCGCCGAGGGGCTGCCGTGGGAGGTGCGCCTCGAGCGCCTCGTGCAGAGCGCGGTGCCGGCTCCCGAGCGCTTCGACCCCGTGCGGTCGGCCAAGCCCTTCCGCGGGGAGGACTTCGGCTCGCACGAGGAGTATGCGGCCGCCGTCGTGCATCTGCTGGACCGCGATGCCGCAGGCTCAGCCCAGGGTGAGGACGACCCGGCCAAGATGGCCTTCTCGTCGCTGAACTGGTCGCGCACCCTGCTCAAGCAGATCATCGCCGAGGTGGGGCTGATCGATGCCTCCTGGCACGACGAGCTCCTGCGCACGTTCGCGCCGCTGGTCGAGGGGCTGAGCTCGGGGCCGCCCGCTCTGCGGATCCGTCAGCTGGCGGCGCTGGCCCGGGCCGATGTGGTGCGCTTCCTGGGGCCCGATCCGGTGTTCCGGGTGGACGACGAGCGCGGCTGCTTCGAGGCCAGCTCCCCGTGGGTGGCCGCCGAGCCGTACCGGGCGGGCATCATGCTCGAGGCGATGTCCCCGCCCAACGAGGTCCGGCGCAACATCTCGCCGCTGCTGCAGTCCATGCACGACGCAGGGCTGGTGCGCTCCAAGCCCATGGACACCCGCGACGGCGCCGTGCGGATGCCCGGTGCGGGCCTGGACGTCTCGGAGATCCCCTACCGCACGATCGGCACGGATGACCGGGTCCAGGAGGGCGTGTGGGTGCTGGGGCTGCAGCTGACCTCGGTGCAGTGGGGCACCGCGATCGCCGCCGAGGCCGATGCCCCGGCCGAGCTGGGTGCCCGCACCCTGGCCGACGCCGACCGCGCCGCGCAGCAGATCCTGGACTGAGCCTCCCTCGTCAGCCCACTCGGGCACGATCCCGCGCCTGCGTGACCGGATGCGCCGTTCGCGGGGTGGCGACGCATCCGCGCACGCAGGCGCGAGAGAAGTGGCGGGGCGGATCAGCGGGTCGAGGTGAAGCGGTCCCGCTGCTGCTGGACCCACTCGCGCAGATCGCCGGACGGGCGGCCGCGCTCGGACTTGCGCTCCTCGGCCAGATCGCGGCCGTGCCCGAAGGTCGGCTGATCGGTGGGTTCAGGGCTGGGCTCCGGCGAAGGATCGGTCGGGTCCGTCGGATCAGTGGGCTCGGGCGAGGGCTCCTCCGACCCGCTCAGTGCGATCCCCACCAGGGCCGGGTTGTGGTCCGAGGCGCGGAACTGATCCGGAGCGTAGAGATCCACCACGTTGTAGTTCGCCCGCGAGTACTCCATGCCCACGGACTCGTTCGCGTTGATCTCCCAGATGTCCGACCCCGTCACGGCCTCGGCGGCAGCCGGGGAGGCCAGGACGTGGTCCAGCGAGCCGGCCTGCCCGTCGAACGAGTAGCTGTGCTGGCCCTCCGGAGCCAGGTTCACGTACCCGTCCTCGTAGAGCCCGAGCATGGGGTCCTCGTGGGTGTAGGAGTTGAAGTCGCCCACGAGGAACGTGCGCTCGGTATCGGCCTTCTCGGAGAAGGACTCGGCGAAGCCCTGCATGGACTCGGCCTGGCGGGTGCGGTCGCCGTTCCAGGAGCCCTGCCCGGTGTCGGCGTTGTCGCCGGAGCCGGAGCCGCCCTTGGACTTGAAGTGGTTCACGACGACGGCGAAGTCATCGGCCTCGGTGCCGCCCACGGGGCGGAACTCCTGGGCCAGCGGCTCTCGGGCGTTGTCGAAGTTCGCCTCGTCGACGTGGATCACTGACTCGCCCACGGTCTCGACCTCGCCCGGCTGGTAGATGAACCCGGTGCGGATGACGTCCTCTGCGGCAGGGACCTCGGCGGGGGAGGGGACGTAGTCCCACTTCTGCGTGCCGGCGTCCGCGTTCAGGGCATCCACCAGGGCGGACAGGGCCTGATCGCGGTCCTTGCCGAAGGCGGCGGAGTTCTCGATCTCCTCGAGCGAGACCACCGAGGAGTCCAGGCCGTTGATCGCCGCGACGATCTTGTCCTGCTGCTGGGCGAACGAGTCCTGGTCGTAGGCCCCGCGCACGTCGCAGTAGTCGGCGGTCGTGGGGTCGCCCGCGCGGTCCGTGTAGGCCTCGCAGCCGGGCTCGTCCTCGCCCAGAGAGGTGAAGTAGTTGAGCACGTTGAACGTGCCCAGCGTGTAGTCGCCGCCCACGGAGGCCGGGGCGGCATGCTCCGACCGGTCGTTCTCGAACACGGCGGGCACGGCTTCGGGGGTGTCTCCCGTGACCTGCTCGAGCGGCTGGAAGCGCCAGGCATCGTGGCCGTAGCCCAGCACGACCGGCTGATCGAAGCTGACGGTCGAGCCCGTGCGCACCGGATTCTCCAGGGTGAGGTAAGGCAGCGGCTGATCGCCGTAGCGCTCCAGATTCGTGTAATTCCACGTCGAGCCGTCGTCGAGCAGGACGCCGCGGGCGGCATTGTCGGCCTCGACCGCGGCGGCCTCGGCGGAGCCGTGCGGGGCCACGTCAGTCGGTGTGCGCAGCGGGCCCTCGCCGGAGGCCAGCCCGATCTCGCCGTAGGAGTTCAGGCTGTAGTTGTCCGAGACCGTGAATTCTCCGGTGGGCTGCAGCAGCATGCCTTCGAGCTGCTCGCGGGAGGCCTCGTCGGCGGGCCAAGCAGTCTCTGCCGGCTTGACGGCCTCGGCCGGGGCGGTGAGCACCTCGATGCCATCGGCCGGAACGGAGATCTGGGTCTGGCCGTAGAACTCGTTCGCCGTCCCGGTGACCTCCACGTGATCGCCGAGCTGGGCCGCGTCGAGGGCCTCGGGGGCGTAGACGAAGATTCCGTGCGAGGCGCCGTGGTCCTCGCCCAGATCGCCGCCTGTTCCCTCGGTCTGGATCTGATAGCCGTTCAGCCCGCCGGTCGCGTAGACGGCGGTGACCACGCCGCGGGTGGAGACCTGCTGGTCCTGGTACGGAGTGGTCTCGCCCTCTCCCTGGATCTCGGCGATCGACAGCTCCTGGGCCGGTCCCGGCTCGGGATCGGGAGTCGGCTCCGGATCCGGCGTCTCGGAGCCGTCGCCTGAGGCCGGGGTGACCTGCGTCGACAGCGAGAAGTCGGCGGAGTTGTCGTCGGTGTCCACCGCGCCGGTGCGGTTCAGGGAGCGCGGGTCGGAGTTCGACGACGGGCTGGTGGCCCCGGCGGACTCGAAGGTGTTGGAGTCGCCGTAGCCCAGCAGGTCCACGACCGACTCCGCGCCCGCCGTGCCCTCCACGACGGAGCCGGTCGGCAGGCTCAGGGGCTGGGAGCCGTTGGAGAGCACCAGGGTGCCGCGGGTGCCAGACGGGTTCAGGCTGCCGCCGGCCTCCACATCGGCCTGGGGCAGCGCTGCCCCGTTGGTGCCGTTGGAGGCTCCGCTGACCAGGAAGTGCTCGCCGGGCTGGATGGTCCCGGACAGGCGCACGGTGTTCGACGTCCCCGCTGTTCCGGTCGCGGAGCGGTACTGCAGCGACCAGCCGTCCAGGCTCACGGGGGCGCCGGAGGGATTGTAGAGCTCCACGAACTTGTGCGAGTAGACCGCGTTGGCCGAGCCGCCGCTGAGATAGGCCTCGTTGATGACGACCTCGTCACCGGTCGGTGAGGCGCTCGCCGGCGCCAGCGTGCTGAGCCCGGCGGGGATGGCCAGCAGGGCGGCCAGGGGAAGAGCGGCCGAGCGCAGGCGCCCGGTGCGATGCTGGGGGGTCTTCTGGGCAGTCATTTCTGGATTCCCTTCGGAGGATGGGGGCAGGGGGTGAGGACAAAGAGGGGAGGGGCCCGTCGGGAGGGGTTCCCGACGGGCCCCGGGAGATGAGCTGGGCAGGCGGCTGCGGCTCAGCGACCCGAGCGGCGCTCGCGCTGCTCGAGCACCCACTCGCGCAGATCGCCGGAGGGGCGCCCGCGGTCGGCCTTGCGCTGATCGGCCAGGTCGCGGCCGTGCCCGAAGGTCGGGCGATCGGTGGGCTCCGGTGTGGGCTCCGGGTCGCCGGCGACGAAGAGCTCGGCGGGCAGCTGCATAGTGGTGCCGGCTGGGGAGACGACCAGGTAGGCGGGCGCGCCCTCCAGATCGGCGACCTGGACCTCGAGGCTCGCGGCACCGCCCACCTGACCGGAGGCGTCCTTCGCGGGCTCGCCGGTGACCTCGGCGGAGGCCACGACCTCGCCCTCCGGCGAGCCCTTCCGGATCTCGACGGTCTCGTTGGCGACCGCTCCCAGCGAGGTCATGTTCAGCTCGGAGAGCTCGAGGGTCGTGGTGCCGCCCTCGGTCGTGGAGCCGGTGACGTTGACCGCTCGGCGGTCGAACGCGGGCTCCAGAGGAGCGTCGAAGGAGCCGAGGTAGTCCTGGAAGGCCTCGCGGTCGATGCGACCTGTGTCGGTGCTGGCCCCGCCCTCGGTGAAGGCCGTGAAGCCGTCGCCACCCTCGAGCAGGAAGGAGACCGAGCCGACGGTGTAGGTGGCGGCCGGGTCGAGCGGCTGGCCGTCGATCGTGATCGAGGTGATGCGATCACCTGCGGGGCGGGACTCGTCCATCGTGTACTGGACGTTGTCCGACAGCCCCAGGTGCAGGAACGCCCGCGAGGAGCCCTCCGGCTGCCACTGCTGCTCGAGCGCCTTCTCGAACTGAGCGCCGGTCAGCTCGACCGTGTTGAGGTTGTTGGCGAAGGGCAGGACGTTGTTGATCTCGGCCTCGGTGACCACGCCGTCGGCATCGCCGTCGATGATCTCCTCCGGGTCGTCGACGTAGTACAGCTCGTTGCGCAGCCCGCCCGGGTTGATCACGCCGATGTCCACGCCGTGGGACTCCGCCAGCTCGGAGCGGAAGCCCTCGGCCACCGCATTGCCCAGCGCCGACTCGTTCTGGCGGTCGTCGCGGGTGGTGCCGGTGAAGGCGGTGGTGAGATCGCCGGTGATCTGCCCGGCAGGCGTGGAGCCGATCTGCTCCGCTGTGGCGGTGGCCTCGTCGACGATGCGGTCCACCTCGGCGGTGCGCGGCGAGGAGGCCACGAGCTGCTCGGGGGTCTGGCCCGCGATGAACTCGTCGTAGGAGGTCAGGGTGGGGACCAGGTCGACGTCATCGGCCTCGACGTCGTAGGCGACCTCCACCTTGCCCAGGTTCGCCATGTAGGAGCCGGTCTGCATGTAGGCGCGGTCGTCGGTGCCGTCGCCGTCCACGTCCTCGCTCACGGTGTACTCGGCGTGGGTGTCGCCGCCGAAGATCACGTCGACTTCCTCGGAGGTCTCGGTCCAGAAGCGGTCCGATTCGGCCTGGGTCTGGCTCGCGGAGCCGTCGTGGTAGGCGGCGATGATGACGTCGGCCTCGCCCGAGGCGGCCAGGTCCTCGGCCACCGCGTTGACCTCGGCGACCGGGTCGGTGAAGACCAGGCCCTCCGTGGCCGACGGGGCCAGCTTGGACGGCGTGGCCTGGGTGACCGCACCGATCACGGCGAAGCTCACTCCGTCGCGCTCGAACAGCTCGTAGGCGCCATTTCCGTCGTGGCCCTCGCCCTCCATGAGCAGCGGGCCGGTCTCCGAGCCCACCCGCACGTTGGCGGCCAGGTAGGGGAACTCGGCCCGGTCGACCACGCGCTCGGTGAGGTCGTCGCGGCCTTGATCGAACTCGTGGTTGCCCACGGCGGAGGCGTCCAGCTCGAGCGCGTTGAGCATGTCCAGCGTGGGGTTGTCGTCCTGAGCGGCCGACGTGTACTGCGAGGCGCCGATGTTGTCCCCGCCCGAGAGCAGGAGGTCCTCGGGCCCGCGCTGCGACTCGATGGCTCCGGCGAAGCCCACGGGGTCCTCGTCCAGACGGCCGTGGAAGTCGTTGAAGTACAGCAGGTCGGTGGTGGCCGTGGCGCTAGTGGCGCCGGGGGCGGGCTCCACGGCCTGGGCCGGGACGACGAACGAGGAGGTGACCACGACGCCTGCGACGACGGCGGCGGACAGCGACGAGGCGCGGGAGGGCTTCAGGGCAGACATGCAGGATCCTTGCGAGGCCGAGGATGTGCCCCGCTGCTGGAGCGGCCGGAGCACCTGACCAGGCCAGACGATCATTCCTGGGTGAACCCTGAGTTACCGCTCAGTGCATATTGTGAAGTCAGGTTCGTGGCTCATGTCACTGATGGGTCTCGGGGCGAGTACTGTCTCGGTCTGCTCAACAATGCCCCGAGGACGAGGCATCACTGCTCCTCACCTTGAGAAGGTGCACATGTCACACCCCACTACCGATCCTGCCCCGCAGGACGCCTACGCCCACGAGCAGGAGGGCTTCCACAAGTCCCTCAGCGGTCGCCAGGTCCAGATGATCGCGATCGGCTCGGCCATCGGCACGGGTCTGTTCCTGGGTGCAGGTGGTCGCCTGGCCACGGCCGGCCCGTCGCTGTTCCTCCTCTACGCGCTGTGCGGGTTCTTCGGGTACCTCATGCTGCGCTCCCTGGGCGAGCTGGTCCTGCACCGCCCGTCCTCGGGCTCCTTCGTCTCCTACGCCCGCGAGTTCTACGGCGAGAAGGCCGCCTACGCCTCCGGCTGGCTCTACTGGATGTTCTGGTCCTTCACGGCCGTGGCCGACGCCACCGCCCTGGCCCTCTACTTCCGCTGGTTCAGCCGCTACATGCCGCTGGAGTGGATCGCTGCGATCCCGCAGTGGGCCATCGCATTCGCAGTCGTGATCCTGGTCGTGTCCCTGAACCTGGTCTCCGTGAAGGTCTTCGGCGAGATGGAGTTCTGGTTCTCGCTGATCAAGGTCGGCGCCATCCTGCTCTTCCTCGTGGTGGGCATCTTCTTCGTGCTCTTCGGCACGCCGACCGGGGCGCCCGTCGGGTTCTCCCTCATCGCCGAGAACGGCGGCCTCTTCCCCAGCGGCGTCGTGCCGGCTGCGGTCATGATCGGCGGCGTGGTCTTCGCCTACGCGGGCATCGAGCTCGTGGGCACCACCGCCGGGGAGGCTGCCGACCCGCACAAGGAGATCCCGCGCGCGGTGAACTCGGTGATCTTCCGCATCGCCGTCTTCTACTGCGGCTCGGTCCTGCTGCTGTGCCTGCTGCTGCCGTTCACGGCGTACTCCGCCGACGAGTCCCCGTTCGTGACGTTCTTCTCCTCGATCAACGTTGGCGCGGCCGGCCCGCTCATGCAGCTCGTGGTGATCACCGCGGCCATGTCCTCCATGAACGCCGGCATCTACTCGACCGGTCGCATCCTGCACTCCATGTCCGTGGCGGGCTCCGCGCCCAAGCTGGCCGGCAAGATCAACGCCCAGGGCGTCCCGGTCGGCGGCATCCTGCTGACCGCCGTCATGGCGTTCATCGGCGTGGCCCTGAACATCTTCGTGCCGGAGCAGGCCTTCGAGATCGTCATGAACATCGGCGCGGTCGGCGTGATGGCCGCCTGGGTCACCATCGTGATGTCGCACCGGAAGTTCGTGAAGCTCTCCGAGCAGGGCCTGTACCAGCGCCCGTCGTTCCGCAGCCCGCTGGGGGTCTTCGGCGACTGGCTCGTGGTCGGGTTCGTCGTCGTGGTGCTCTTCCTCATGGCGATCGACTACCCCGTGGGCAGCTGGACGCTCGGCCTGGTGGTCGTCGTGGTCGTGCCCGCTCTGGTGATCGGCTGGTTCGTCGTGCGCGATCGCGTCATGGAGATCTCCCGGACCCGGGACAGCTACACCGATCTCGTCCCGATCGGCACGCTGGCCATGCGCGACGACGAGCTCGCGCCGCGCCCGCTGGAGGGCCCGGACGGCGACGACCGCTGATCCTCCGCAACGACGACAGCCCCTCTCCAGCGCGCCTGCACGGCGTGCGGGGGAGGGGCTGTCCATCATGGAGCAGCGCGTTCTCAGCTGTGATGTACGCTAAATCTCGGCTGATGACGGTCGCTGCTGCACCGGTTGTTCCGTCCGGCCCTCCCGTCCCGTCCCCGTGGTGCTTGTCGGCGCCTGGGGCCGATGGCGACTGAGCAGAAGAAGGCAGTCATGTCACACGAGAGCAATGCCCCGGTGCAGCAGCCGGATGATCCCTTCGCCTATGAGCAGGAGGGCTTCCACAAGGGCCTCGGGGCGCGTCAGCTCCAGATGATCGCGATCGGCTCGGCGATCGGCACCGGGCTCTTCCTGGGTGCCGGCGGGCGGCTCGAGACCGCAGGCCCGTCGCTGTTCATCCTGTACGCGGTCTGCGGCTTCTTCGGCTATCTGATCCTGCGCGCCCTGGGCGAGCTGGTGCTGCACCGTCCGTCGTCGGGCTCGTTCGTCTCCTACACCCGCGAGTTCTACGGGGAGCGCTCGGCCTTCGTCTCCGGCTGGCTCTACTGGCTGAACTGGGCCATGACGGCCGTCGCGGATGCCACGGCGCTGGCGATCTACATCGCCTGGTTCGGGCAGTACGAGTCCATGGCGTTCCTGGGGGAGATCCCGCAGTGGGTCGTGGCGCTGATCGTGGTCGTCGCGGTCGTCTCTCTGAACCTCGTCTCGGTCAAGGTCTTCGGCGAGATGGAGTTCTGGTTCTCCCTGGTCAAGGTCGGGGCGCTGCTGCTGTTCCTGGTCATCGGCATCATCTTCGTGATCTTCGGAACCCCCACGGGGACGGAGGTGGGCTTCTCCCTGATCACGAGCGAGGGCGGCCTGTTCCCGAACGGCTTCCTCCCGGCCATCATCGTCACGCAGGGCGTCGTGTTCGCCTACGCCGGCATCGAGCTCGTGGGCACCACCGCCGGCGAGACCAAGGATCCGGAGAAGGTCATCCCGCGGGCGATCAACTCCGTGATCCTGCGCATCGCGGTCTTCTACGTGGGCTCCGTGGTCCTGCTGTGCATGCTCATGCCGTACACGGCATACTCCGCCGACGAGTCCCCGTTCGTGACCTTCTTCTCCTCGATCGGCGTGGAGGCTGCAGGTCCGCTCATGCAGCTCGTGGTGATCACCGCGGCCATGTCCTCCATGAACGCCGGCATCTACTCGACCGGTCGCATCCTGCACTCCATGTCGGTGGCGGGCTCCGCGCCGAAGTTCGCCGGGACCATGAACAAGGCCGGTGTGCCGGTGGGCGGCATCCTCCTCACCGCGGTGGTGGCGCTGTTCGGCGTGGCCCTGAACTTCTGGGTCCCCGCGCAGGCCTTCGAGATCGTGCTGAACATCGCGGCGATCGGCACCATGGCCTCGTGGGCGGCGATCGCCATGTCCCACCAGAAGTTCCTGCAGCTCGTGAAGCTCGGGCAGTACACCCGCCCTGGCTACCAGGCCCCGGGCGGCCGCTTCGCCGACTGGCTCGTGATCGCGTTCATCGCAGCCGTGATGGTGCTGATCGCCTTCGACTACCCCGTGGGCACCTACACCCTGGTCGCTATGGTGGCCGTCATCCCGTTCCTGGTCATCGGCTGGTTCGTGGTGCGCGATCGCGTCCGCGAGATCGCCGCGGCCCGCGACGGCTACACCGGCACTTATCCCGTGGTGGGCACCAGCCCCGGTCAGGAGCTGCTCACCCAGCGCTCGCACCGTCCGGAGGATCCGCGCGGGGGCGCCTCGGGGGATCCCGACGGGTCCCGCTGACCCTCAGGGCTTCAGCATCCAGCCGCCGCCGGGCGGAGCCGGGATATGCCGGCTCCGCCCGGCGGCCGCGTGCTCCGCTCAGCGCACGACCGAGCTGAGCAGCAGGGAGGTCTCCGAGTTCACGATGCCCTTGATCGAGCGCATCCGGCGCAGCAGGTCGTCGAAGGCGCGCAGGTTCCGGCAGGAGATCTCCGCGACCAGGTCCCAGTGGCCGTTCGTGGTGTGCAGTCCCATGATCTCCGGCAGTCCGCGCAGCGAGCTGATCACCTGATCGGTCGTGAAGCCCTGGACCTCGATGAAGGAGATCGCCCGGACCTCGTCGTCGGTGATCGAGCGGGTGCGCACGGTGAAGCCGATGATCACGTCGCGGGCCGTCAGGCGCTCGATGCTGCGGCTGATCGTGGTGCGCGAGACCCCCAGCCGCTCGGCGAGCGCGGCGATGGGGGCTCGGCCGTCGGCGCGCAGCTCGGCGATCAGGCGCCGCTCCAGCTCGGTGATCTCCGACATGCGCAGAATGCTACGCGTCGCTGTGCAGACTGCGGCTCAAGTGAGCAGATTGCACACAGACTGCGGCTTATCCGCGCACTTCTCTGCGCATATTGTGGAACGGGTCACTCGACGAACCGTGCAGCAGCTCGTCAGCAGCAGTTCCCCAACACGTCAGAAGGAGGCCGTATGCCGCAGCTCGTGGATGTTCCGTCCATGGCGCAGTGGATCCAGCGCGAGGGCGTCGGATCGATCATCGAGAGGATGGTCGGCTACATCGAGGAGGACTTCCGCAAGTGGGAGCGCTTCGACAAGATCCCGCGCGTGGCCACGCACACCCCGGTGGGGGTCATCGAGCTCATGCCCACCTCGGATCTCGAGACGTACAGCTTCAAGTACGTCAACGGGCACCCGTCGAACCCCGCCCGCGGGTACCAGACGGTGACCGCCTACGGGATGCTCTCGGATGTCGACAACGGCTATCCCACGTTCTTCGCCGAGATGACCCTGCTGACCGCGCTGCGCACCGCCGCGAACTCGGTCATGTTCGCGCGACAGCTGGCGCGGAAGGACTCCAAGGTCATGGCGCTGATCGGCGCCGGCAGCCAGTCGGAGTTCCAAGCCCTGGGCTTCCGCTCGGTGCTCGGCATCGAGGACCTGCGGGTCTACGACGTCGATCCCGCCGCCATGGAGAAGCTCCGCCGGAACCTGGAGCCGCTCGGCTTCCGGATCACCCTGGCCGATTCGGTCGACGAGGCCGTCGAGGGTGCCGACATCATCACCACCTGCACCGCCGACAAGGCGCAGAACAAGGTGCTCTCGGATCATCAGGTGCGCCCCGGCGTGCACCTGAACGCGGTCGGCGGCGACTGCCCCGGCAAGACGGAGCTCGAGGCGGACATCCTGCGCCGAGCCAGCGTCTTCGTGGAGTTCACCCCGCAG
This sequence comes from Kocuria sp. NBRC 114282, assembly GCF_030268385.1. NCBI lineage: Bacteria > Bacillati > Actinomycetota > Actinomycetes > Micrococcales > Micrococcaceae > Kocuria > Kocuria sp. NBRC 114282. The sequence continues at coordinate 33,253 of NZ_BSQO01000008.1, forward strand.
ACCCGCATCGAGGGCGAGATCCAGCAGATGGAGCCCGAGTTCCCGGTCGTCGAGTTCTGGCAGGTCCTCACCGGTGCTGCCCCGGGCCGCAGATCGGACGACGAGATCACGCTCTACGACTCCGTGGGCTTCGCGATCTCCGACTTCTCCGCGCTGCGCTGCGTCCGCGATGCCACGGCGGACACGGATCTCCAGCAGCACATCGACCTGATCGCCGATCCCGACGACCCCAAGGACCTGTACTCCCTGGTCAAGGCGCCGGTCCCTGTGGGCTGACCTGCAACGACTCCCGCAGCGCCTCAGGACGGCCGACAGCACCCGCTGTCGGCCGTCCCCCTATGTGGCAGCTGACATGACCGGTCATCCGGATGGTGCAGCGATCTGTGTGCGATTGAATGTATTCATGCTTCGAGCACCGCTGATCGCGACCCCGGCCATTGTGGTGGTCGTCGCTGTCGTGGTGCCGCTGGTGGGCAGCGAGTTCGTCTCGGTCAGCATCGTGGCCGGGCTGATCGCCGTGATCGGGGCCTGGTGCGTGCCGGCGACCTACACGCAGGGCGAGATCGGCTCGCTGCTGACGGTGGGCCAGGACGTCTGGACCCAGCGGCTCGCTCGCCTCAAGACCCTGCAGCTCGTGGTGGCCGGCGGCGTGCTGGTGGGACTCGAGGGCCTCGAGCTGCTGAGTGCGGCCATGGCGGCCATGTTCGGCATCGGTGTCGCCCTGGCGATCGGCGCCTTCACCGGGGCCTCGTCCGAAGCCGCCGCCTCGGATTCTGCGGCTCCCGGTGCGGGCTCAACGGGACCCGGAAGCGCGTCCCACATCGCCCGGCACGCGCACCACACTCACTGACACTCGGCACTCTCGCCGAGTCGCGCCCTCTTCTGTCCGCGCCTACGTGCCTTAATGCGCCCTGCAGTGTCACGTGGCGCTTCGAGGCACGTAGGCGCGGGAGGGGGCTCAAGCCTCCCTTACGGCCGTGTCAGCCCCAGCAGAGGCAGAACGGGTGGCCGGCGGGGTCGGCGTAGACCTGGAATCCGCGCGCGGCGGCGGGATCCTCGGCCGGCTGCAGCAGTTCGGCGCCCAGCCCCGTGACCTCCGCGTGGGCGGCCTCGAGGTCGGCGATGTAGAGGTCCAGGTGCATCTGCTGGTGCTGGGGGCCGTCGGGCCACTGCGGGCGGACGTGATCGGGGGCCAGCTGGATGCCCAGCACCTCGCGGCCGTCCACCACGATCGTGCGCCACTCGCCGGCCGCGCTCTGGAAGTCCGGCTCGGCAGTCCCGCCGAGCACTGCGGCCCAGAAGTCGGCCTCGGCGTCGACGTCGTCGGTGTCCAGCACCGGGTACTGCTTGAGGATCTCCATGGGGCCAGTCAATCGCGCGCGAGCTCATCTGTCGCCCCCGGCGCCGTCGTCGAGCGGCGCCGGGGCGGGCCCCGACGGGAGCGGACCAGGCCGATGACCAGGCCGATTCCCCACGCGACGAACCAGGGATCCCACAGCCAGGCATGGCCCAGCATCGAGCTGCGGTCGAAGCCGCCATCCGGCTGGATGACCCCGGCGAGCACGAGCTGGGCGGTCACGGTGCTGAGCCCTCCCCAGAGGATGAGCACAGCGGCACCGAGCCAGCAGACCGTACGGCTCAGCGGAGCCAGGGGCCACCCGCTGCGGGCCAGCAGCCACGGCGCCAGGCCAGCGGTGACTTTCACAAGCCCCACCGGCACGAGCAGCCACAGGCGTCCGTCGAACTGCGACGCGACATCCCCGACCGTGCTCAGCAGCCACTGACCGCCACCGGCCCAGTAGAGGCTGAATAGTCCGTGCCCGATGCCCAGTACCGCCGCTGCTGCCAAGCACAGCGAGTCCTTGCCCCGCCCGCCCTGCCGTGGGACCGAATCCAAGGCTCCATAGAACGGAGGGGTCGCCGACGCGGTCAAGAGGCATAGGCCTCTGGAGCGGCGTCGTCATCCCCCGGGAGACTGAGGACAAGCCCGCTCGGCTCGGATTGAATGGGCTCATGCTGAGACCCCCGCTGATCGCCACCGCCGTCGTGGCCGCAGCCCTCGCCCTGCTCCTGCCGCTGATCTCCGGCGCCCACGTCCTGGTGGCGGTGGTCTCCGCGATCGCCCTGATCGTGGGCGCCTGGTGCGCCCCCACCTCCTTCAGCTCGGACCAGACCGGCTCGGCGCTTCTCATGGGTCGGGAGGTGTGGACGGCTCGGACCGCCCGGCTCAAGGCGCTGCAGCTGTACGTGGCGGGCGCGGCAACGCTCGGTCTGGTCCTCCTGAACGTCTTCGACCCTGGGGTTGCTGTCGTCGTCGGCATCGCTCTGGCGATCGGCACCGGCGCCGCCGGATCTGGGGAGCGCTCGCAGGACTGAGTGCAAGGCTGCATCGCCGTGCTCGTCGTGGCGCTGCTGCCTCCCCTGCTCGGGAACGAGCTGGTCATCCCCTCCGTGATCATGGCTCCCATGCTGGCTGCCGGCGTGTGGTGCATGCCGACCTCGATGCTGCGCAAGCCCTATGGATCGGTGCTCACCCTGTCGCGCGAGGTGTGGACCCGCCAGGCGGCGGTCTTCAAGTCGCGGCAGCTGCTCGTCAGCGCGGCGACGGCAGTGATCCTGGTGCTCATGGATCTCATCGAGCTACAGGTCGCGGGCGCCGCCGGAATGGCCGTCGCGCTGGGCATGAGCCTGATCTCGGGCGTTACCAAGGACAAGGCCGCGCCGGAGTCCACCGAGGACGCAGCCGCGAGCTGACGGCGATCAGGCAGGGGCCGGCGGCAGGGCTCAGGCTGTCGCCGCGTCAGAAGGGCAGCCAGCCCAGGGCGCCGACCACGAAGAGCCAGGCGGTCAGCGTCGGGAACGAGGCCACCGTGGAGAGCAGAAGCGCCGCGGCTCCGAACTCGCCCTCCCCGTGCTGCTCGGCCAGGGCTGCGGCGATCGACATCGACGGCAGCGCGCAGGTCAGCAGCGCGGCCGCCGCCAGGTCTGGGGCCAGCCCGGGCAGCCCGAGCGCGGGAAGCAGCAGGACCAGGGCCAGGGCGATCGCGATGATCAGCGGGTGTGTGAGGACGCTGCGGGCGATGCCGCCGATCCGTCGTCCCAGGGGAGCGCCGCGCCCGGAGGCCGCCTGGAACAGGATCAGCGCCGCGGGGATGATCACCACGTTGTCCACGAGCATGGACATGCCGATGGCCAGGCCCGCAGACTCCGGGATCAGCAGCAGGAACAGGGGAGCGCCCACGAACCCGTTGTTGGTGCCGCTGGCGGACAGGGACATCGACGCCGCCCGCTGGGGCGGCATGGAGCGCGAGCGCGACCACGCGCGCCTGCGTGCTCGTCCGCGCTCTCGCAGGCGAAGAGCGCGCGGAGGCACGCTGGCGCGCGGCGGGGAAGGAGCGTCAGCTCAGGCGGTGACCTGTCGCTTGGACGAGATGACGCCCGTGTTGAAGCCGGCCAGGTGCAGCCCGCCGTGGAAGCGGGCGTGCTCGATCTTCACGCAGCGGTCCATCACGGCGTTGAGCCCGGCGTCCTCGGCGATCCGCGCGGCTTCCTCATTCCAGGAGCCCAGCTGCATCCACACCGTCTTGGCGCCGATGTCCACGGCCTCCCGGGCCACGCCGGGCAGGTCGGCGTCCTTGCGGAAGACCTCCACCAGGTCCGGGACCACGGGCAGGTCGGCCAGCGAGGGGTAGACCTTCTGCCCCAGCACCTCGTCGAGCACGGGGTTCACGAAGTAGACGTCGTACGGCGACGATGACAGCAGGTAGGTCGCCACGAAGTACGACGCGCGCGAGGGCTTGTTCGACATCCCGACGATCGCGATGGACTTCGTGGAGCGCAGGATGTTCAGGCGCTCGGGGGCGCTGGGGCCCACCCAGGTGCGGTTCTGGCTGCTCATGCGGAGGCTCCTTCGCGGGTGATGCCCGTGGCGGTGGTGAGGGCCTGATCGAGGTCCCACAGGATGTCGTCGGCGTCCTCGAGACCCACGGAGATGCGGATGAGGTCCGGGCCCACGCCTCCTGAGACGAGCTGCTCGGCGGTGAGCTGCTGATGCGTGGTGGAGGCCGGGTGCAGCACCAGGGTGCGGGCGTCGCCGATGTTGGCCAGATGGGAGGCCAGCTGCAGTCCCTCGATGAACCGGCCGCCCACCTCGCGGGCGTCGAGCTCGGCGGTGGCGGCCACGCCGAAGGCGAAGACCGAGCCGGGGCCCTGCGGCAGGTACTTCTGCGCGCGCTCGTGATGCGGGTGCCCGGGCAGCCCCGCGTAGTTCACGTAGGAGATGCGCGGGTCCGATTCCAGCCACTCGGAGACGGCCTGGGCGTTGGCCACGTGGGCGTCGATGCGCTGCGGCAGCGTCTCCACGCCCTGCAGCAGGTTCCAGGCCGACTGCGGGGACAGCGCCGGGCCGATGTCGCGCAGCTGCTCGGAGCGCAGCTTGGTCAGGAAGCCGTACTCCCCGAAGTTCCCCCACCAGCTCACGCCGTTGTAGGACGGCACCGGCTCCGTCATGGAAGGGAACTTCCCATTGCCCCAGTCGAAGCGCCCGGACTCGACGACGACGCCGCCCAGCGTGGAGCCGTGCCCGCCCAGGAACTTGGTGGCCGAGTGGATCACGATGTCCGCACCGTGCTCGAAGGGCCGGTTCAGGTACGGGGTGTTCAGCGTGGCGTCCACGACCAGCGGGATCCCGGCCTCGTGGGCCACGGCCGCCAGCCCGTCCAGATCGGCGATCTCGCCCGACGGGTTCGCGATCAGCTCGGTGTACACGGCCTTGGTCTGCGGCGTGAGGGCGGCCCGGAAGTCGGCCGGGTCGGTGCCCTGCACGAACGTGGTCTCCACGCCGAAGCGGCGCAGGGTGACGTCTAGCTGGGTGACCGTGCCGCCGTAGAGCTGGGACGAGGCCACGATGTGATCGCCCTGCCCGCACAGCGCGGCGAAGGTGATGAACTCGGCGGCCATGCCGGAGGCGGTGGCCACGGCGCCGATGCCGCCCTCCAGGGACGCCACGCGCTCCTCGAAGGCCGCGACCGTGGGGTTGCCGATGCGCGAGTAGATGTTGCCGTACTTCTGCAGGGCGAACAGGTTGGCGGCATCGTCGGCGTCCTTGAACACGAACGAGCTGGTCTGGTAGATCGGCACGGAGCGGGCCCCATGCTCGGCATCGGGAGTCCCGCCTGCGTGCAGCGCACGGGTGCGGAATCCGAACTGGTGCTCGGCCATGTGTCCTCCTCGTGGGGCGCGCCCCTGGCGTGGGTCCTGCTGGAGAGTCTGTGCCGCCGGGTGGGGCCCTGCAAGCAGGGCGACGCGGCGGCGATGGTGGGTGCGGGTCAGCCGCGCGCCGAGAAGATCTGCTCGATCGCCTCGAGCGACCCCTCGTTCTGCAGCGACGAGCGATCGCCCAGCGGCCGCCCCTCGTAGAGCTGGGCGAGCAGGCGCCGGGTGATCTTCCCGGAGCGGGTCTTGGGCAGATCGGGCACGGGGATCACCTCGCGCGGCTTGGCGATCGGGCCGATCTCCTGCGCCACATGGGCGCGCAGGGTCTCGCGGACCTCGGCCTCGGGCAGGGCACGGCCCTCCGAGGTGAGCACCACGCAGGCCAGAACGGCATGGCCGGTCAGCGCATCGGCCACCGGAGCGGTCCCGGCCTCGACGACCAGCGGATGCGTGACCAGCGCCGACTCGATCTCGATCGTGGACAGCCGGTGCCCCGAGATGTTGATGACGTCGTCGACCCTGCCGAGGATGTAGAGATCGCCCTCCTCGTCGAGCCGGGCGCCGTCGCCGGCCAGGAACCAGCCGCGCTCGCCGAAGTCCGCCCAGTACGAGCTCAGGTAGCGCTGCGGGTCTCCCCACACGGTCCGGGCCATGGACGGCCCGATCGCATCCACCACGACGAGGCCCTGCTCGCCCGCAGCGACCTCCTCGCCGGCCGCGTCCACCACGCGGGTCGAGACCCCGGGAACGGGGCGCACCGCGCAGCCCGGCTTGGCCGCGGTGTGCGGGGTGCCCTCGGGGAACGTTCCGGAAGGGGCGAACTGCGGATCGTGGGGCCGGGGCGAGGCCACGCAGGAGCCGGTCTCGGACTGCCACCAGGTGTCCACGAACGGGACCTCGCCGCGGCCCACCTGCTCGTGCAGCCACCGCCAGGCCTCGGGGTTGATGGACTCGCCCACCGTGCCCAGCAGGCGGATCGAGGACAGGTTCCAGACCTTGGGCAGGCCCTTGGGGAACGCGCCCATGAGCGAGCGGATCAGCGTGGGGGCGGTGTAGTAGGTCGTGACGCCGTAGCGCTCGATGATGTCGAAGTGCCGGCCGAAGTCCGGGGTGCTCGGCGTGCCCTCGTAGATGACCTCGGTGACGCCGTTGACCAGGGGCCCGTAGATCTCGTAGGTGTGCGCGGTGACCCAGGCGAGGTCGGCGGTGCACCAGTGGACGGTCGCGTCCACCTTGGCGGGGTCGTTGACGGCGGAGAGCTCCTGCGGGCGCAGCACGCCGTGCTCGTCCGGGGCATCCGGCAGCAGGTCGAAGAGCAGCGCGTGCGTGTAGGCGGCCTGGACCAGGTAGCCGCCCATGGTGTGCACCAGGCCCTTGGGGCGGCCCGTGGTACCGGAGGTGTAGATGATGAACAGCGGCGTCTCGGCGTCGAAGGCCTGCGCCTCGTGGACGTCGGAGACCGACTCGAGCAGCTCGTGCCACCACAGGTCCCGGCCCTGGGTCCAGGGCAGCTCCATCTGGTCCTTGGAGCGCGCCCCGCGCTTGCCGACCGGCAGCTTCGCGTTGCCGGGCCGGGAGGTCCGGCGCACCACGAGCACGTGCTCGATCGCGTTGGTGCCGGCACACGCTTCATCTGCCTGGGCCTTGACCGGCACCACCTTGCCGCGGCGGTTCTGCCCGTCGGTGGTGACCAGCACCTTGGCGCCGGTGTCCTCGACGCGGAAGCGCAGCGCCTCGGCGGAGAAGCCTCCGAAGACCAGTGAGTGCACCGCCCCGATCCGGGCGCAGGCCAGCGTGATGATCACGGTCTCCGGGATCACCGGCAGGTAGATCACCACGCGATCGCCCTGGACCACGCCCAGCGACTCCAGCGCGTTCGCAGCCCGGGCCACGGCCTTCTGCAGGTCGGCGTAGGTCCAGGTCTGGCGGTCGCCGGGCTCGCCCTCGAAGTGCAGGGCCACGTGCGAGCCGCGCCCGGCCTCCACATGGCGGTCCACGCAGTTGACGGCGACGTTGAGCTTGCCGCCCTCGAACCAGGCGATCTCGGGCACCGAGTAGGTGGGGCTGCCGTCGTCGTCGGTGCCGATCCGCTGCGGCTTGGCGAAGCGGTGCGTCGTGTGCCACGGCTGCGCCCAGTCCAGGCGGGAGGCCTGCTCGGCCCAGAAGGCCACGCGCGCCTCATCGGAGATCCGCGCGGGATTCGGCGTGGGGGCCAGGGGATCGGAGTAGGACTGCGGTGCGCTCATACTGGTGCTCCTTGCGGGGTGCCCGCGGCTGCGGGCGGGTTCTCGGAACGGGTCGAGGACGGCTTCCAGGGTCTCAGGTCCGGCGCACCGCGCCCCAGCGGGCCTGGGCCCAGCGCTCGAACAGCCCGAGCAGGGCGTCGGTGAGCTTGCCCAGGATCGCCAGCAGGACGATGGCCAGCAGCAGGCGGTCGGTGCGCCCGTTGTTCTGGGAGTCGGTGAGCAGGAAGCCCAGGCCCATCGAGGAGCCGAGCAGCTCGGCGGCCACCAGGAACAGCCAGGCCTGGGCCAGGGCCAGACGCAGGCCGGAGATCACAGAGGGCATGACCGCCGGCAGCTGGACGGTCAGCAGCAGGCGCAGACCGGAGAAGCCGAAGGATCGGGCGGCCTCCACGAGATGGCGGTCGACCTCCCGCAGAGCGGTCGAGACCGTGGTGAACACGGGGAAGAACGCGCCGATGGCCACCAGGGTCACCTTGGAGTTCTCGCCGATCCCGATCCACAGCAGCAGCAGCGGCACCCACGCCAGCGACGGCACCGCGCGCAGCGCCCCGATCAGCGGCGAGCCCAGGGCGCTGGCCCAGGGGGAGAGCCCGATCAGGGAGCCCACGGCCAGCCCGAGCAGCGAGCCGATCACGAATCCGACGACCACGCGCTGGGTCGAGATCCCGATGTGGGTCCACAGCGCCCCGTCGGTCAGCAGCTCGCCACCGGCCTGCAGGACCGCCAGGGGACGCGGCAGCTGCACCGGGGAGAACGTGCCGTTCGTGGACAGCAGCTGCCACAGCGCGAGCAGTGCCACCGGCAGCAGCAGTCCCAGGCCGACCCGGGCCCAGGGGCTGCGCAGGATGGAGCCCCGCGGGGCGGGGGTGCGGACCGAGCGCTGCGAGTCCGGACGCTGGGAGCCGGGACGGTCGGAGCCCGCGGGCTCCGGAGCCTCGGAGGCTGGTGCGGAGGTGGTCGTGACGCTCATGCGCTGTGCCCTTCGATGATCTCGGCCGCGCGCTGGGCGCTGGCCTCCTGCGCGAACCGCGCGTCGAGGATGGTGTCGATGGCCTTCTGGACGGTCTCCAAGTCGGGGACGTCACCGGTCTCCACGAGGATCGGGGCGATGCGCTCGAGGACCTCGAGCTGGTCGTCGCCGGGGACCGGGTCGATGTCAAGGTGCGTGCGCTCCCAGACCCGCTCGGCCGTCGTCGTCTCGATCTCGGAGGCCTCGGCCAGGATCGCGATGCCCTCCTGGGGGTTCTCCAGCGCCCAGGCGCGGGCGTGGGCGTAGACGTCCACGACCATCTGGGCCCCGCGCGGGTTGATCTCCAGGAACAGCTCGCGAGCGTTGAGGAAGCAGTAGGTGTTGAAGGCCAGGTCGCGCTGGAACAGCACCGCCCCGTCCTGCTCGGCGCCGGCCATGATCGGGTCGAGCCCGGACCAGGCGTCCACCTGCCCGCTGGTCAGGGCGGAGCGGCCGTCGGCGTGCTGGAGGTTGACCACGGTGGTCTCGTCGAAGCCCATATCCGCCGCTGATAGCGCCTGCAGCAGGAAGAAGTAGGGATCCGTGCCCTTGGTGGCCGCCACCGACCTGCCGCGCAGATCCTCGACCGAGCGCAGGGGCGAGTCCGCGGTGCGCACGAGTGCTGCCCACTCCGGCTGGGAGCAGATGTCGATCGCGCGGATGGGGGAGCGGTTGGTGCGCGCCAGCAGCGCGGCCGAGCCCGCGGTCGAGCCGATGTCGATCGCCCCGCCGCGCAGGAACTCGTTGGCCTTGTTGGACCCGGCCGAGAACGTCCAGTGGACCTCCTGGCCGCCCTCGGCGGCGACGGTCTCCAGCCAGCCCTTCTCGCGGATGATCAGCGACAGCGGGTTGTAGGTCGCGTAGTCCAGGTAGATCTCGGTGTCCGAGCCGGAGGCCATGCCGCGGCCCGGGCCCTCGCCCTCCATGACGCACCCGGACAGGGGCGCGGCGGCGGCCCCGACGGCGGCCAGGCCCAGCAGGCGACGACGCGTCAGCCCGCTCATGCCTCCACGCCCAGCAGGCCGAGCAGGTGCCTGCGGGCACCCGTCAGCTCGGGATCATCGCGGTGGCGCGGGCGGGGCGAGTCCACCGTGAGGATCTCCTGGATGCCCGCCGGCCCGCCCTCCGGCGGCGTCCCGAGCACGACCACGCGGTCGGAGAGCACCAGGGCCTCCTCGACGTCGTGGGTGACCAGCAGGACCGTCGTGGGATCGGCGGCGTGGATCTCCAGCAGCAGGTCCTGCATCTTCAGGCGCGTCAGTGCGTCGAGCGCGCCGAACGGCTCGTCGAGCAGCAGCACCTGCGGGTTGCGCGCCAGCGCCCGAGCCAGCGAGGCCCGCTGCGCCATGCCTCCGGAGATCTCCGACGGGCGATCCTCCGCATGCCTGGACAGCCCGACCAGCTCGAGCAGGTGGGCCACCCGCTGCTCGGCCTCGCGGCCGCGCACGCCGCGCGGCAGTCCGAGCGCCACGTTGCGGGCCACGGTGCGCCACGGCAGCAGCCGCGGCTCCTGGAAGCCCACCGCACAGCGGGGGTCCAGGCCGCGCACGGGCGCGTCGTCGATCAGGACCCGGCCGGCCGTGGCCGTGCCGAGACCGGCCACCGCGCGCAGCAGGGTGGACTTGCCGCAGCCCGACGGGCCCAGCACGGAGACGATCTCCCCGGGGCGGACCTCGAAGCTGACATCGGCCAGGACGTCGCGCCGGCGGCCCCCGGAAGACGGGAAGGACTTGCCGACCCGGTCGAAGGTCAGGGCGGCGGCATCGACCGTGCTCAGGGCGGACGGGGGTGCAGAGATCATCACATCACTCCATCGGTCCTGGCATTAGCACCTCGTGCCGCGGATGGACGGCACTGGTTGCTGCGGCGTCGACGAGCCAGGTCTCTCGTACCGCTCCGGATGGGAACCGGGGGTCATTCAATGCCCTGGTCCGGGGAGACAGCAAATCGGAGGACGAGCGGGGCAACGCGCGGCACGGGCTTCGCACCGTCGCCTCAGGTGTGCATAGGATGACGCTCACACGATCAAGAGTTCCGGCCCACAGCCCTGGCTGGCCGGACGGCAACCCTCTCCCGTAGCGGGGTGCCCCAGGTGAGGATCGGGCCGCTCGCTAGACCGCGTGCGGCAAGTACGGCGCACGCACGCGCTGGACCCGCAGGTTGGCCGCGGCATGAGCGGCGCACGGGGCGCGGGTCTGTCTTCTCAGGAGCAGCCTTCTATGGCCAAGCGGATCTCCCTGAACGCCTTCGACATGACCTGCGTGGATCACCAGAGCTTCGGGCTGTGGCGCCACCCGCGCTCGCGGGCCACGGAATACAACACGATCGAGTACTGGACGAACCTGGCCCAGGTGCTCGAGCGGGGCCGCTTCGACGCCCTGTTCCTGGCCGATGTGGTCGGCATCTACGACATCTACCGCAACTCGGCCGCCCCCTCGATCGCCGGCGGCGCGCAGGTCCCGGTCAACGATCCGTTCATGCAGATCTCCGCCATGGCCGCGGTGACGAAGAACCTCGGCTTCGGCGTGACCAGTGCGGTCACCTACGAGCAGCCGTACACGCTGGCCCGCAAGTACGCGACGCTGGATCATCTGACCCGCGGGCGCGTGGGCTTCAACGTGGTGACCTCCTACCTGCCCTCGGCCGCCGAGAACCAGGGCCTGCCCACGCAGATCGAGCACGACGAGCGCTACGAGCTCGCCGAGGAGTTCCTCGACGTCTGCTACAAGCTGTGGGAGGGCTCCTGGGAGGACGACGCCGTCGTGAAGGACGTGGAGCGCGGGATCTACGCCGATCCGGCCAAGGTCCACCCGATCCAGCACCAGGGCAAGCACTTCACGGTGCCTGGTGCGGCGCTCACCGAGCCCAGCCCGCAGCGCACGCCGCTGATCTTCCAGGCCGGAGCGTCCTCGCGCGGTCAGGCCTTCGCCGGCAAGCACGCAGAGGCCGTGTTCATCGGCGCCCTGCGCCCGGACCTCACCCGGCACATGACCGACCGGATCCGCGACAAGGTCGAGGCCGAGGGGCGCGATCGGAACGACGTGAAGATCTACGCGATGCTCTCCGTCGTGGTCGACGAGACCGACGAGAAGGCCCAGGCCAAGTACCGCGAGTACCAGAGCTATGCCAGCCTGGAGGCCTCGCAGGCCATCATCGGCGGCTGGTCCGGGCTGGATCTGTCCAAGTTCCAGGAGGACGAGGTCCTGAACTATGTCAAGACCGAGGCCATCCAGTCCTTCCTCACTCCGTTCACCATGCAGGACGGGGCCAAGCAGTGGACCCGCGAGGAGATCGCCCGCCACTGCGCGATCGGCGGCATGGGCGACGTGGTCGTGGGCTCCCCGCAGACCGTGGCCGATCAGCTCGAGACCTGGATCGACGAGGGCGGGCTGGACGGGATCAACCTGGCCTACCACGTGTCCCCGGGCTCGTTCGAGGACTTCGTGGAGCACGTGGTCCCGGAGCTGCAGAAGCGCGGCCGCTACCGCACGGACTACGACGGGCCCACCCTGCGCGAGAACGTCTACGGCGCCGGGCAGACCAAGGTGCTCGACACCCACCCGGCGGCCAAGTACCGCGGGGCCTACGTGGGCAAGCCGTCCACGGCGGACACCCCGTCGCGGGATCTGTCGCAGGGCTGAGTCGCCGGCTCGGCCGATGAGCAGAGGCCCGTCCGAGGGCCTCTGCCAGCACGCACGCTCGTCGAACCCCACTCGGACGAGGAGATCGCGTCCGTCACGGACGGCCCCATTGCTTGCGCGGAGCCTCAGGTCACGTGCACGAACGGGCGGTCCTGCTTGCGCGGCACCGCCCGGCGCAGGACCTCGTGCACCGCCGTCGCCGTCTGACCGCGGCCGAGGAGCAGGAAGCGCAGGGAGTTGACCAGGGGCGAGCCGTCGGACCACTCGAGGTAGAGGTGCGACGGCCGCCCCGTCCGGTCCCGGACGGCCAGGGCCACGCCGGCCAGGCAGGTGGGCACCGACGAGCCCTCGGCGCGCAGGACGCGGTGGCCGTCGATCTCGTGGGCGCTCACGCGCAGCCGGTCCTCGAAGTCCGATGGATCGCGCAGGGTCACCTCCACGAACAGGACGCCGTCGGCCGAGGGAAGACGATGCCATTCGCGCTCGTCGCGCAGCTTTTCGGCCAGGTCGGGGTCGCTGAGCAGGAGCTGCTGGGCCTGGGCCCCTGCTGCGCCCAGCTGGGTGCGCGGCCGGTGCGCGATCAGCCGCACCGTGCGGCCGCGGCAGCTGCGCAGCCAGTCCTGGGAGGTCTCGTCGAAATCGATGCTGCGGATCCGCAGCTCCGAGGCCCGCCAGACCCGCGAGGCGAACGACGCCGCCAGCAGGGCCGCGATGAACACGAGGGCCACGTGGAGGCCATCGGGGCGGCTGATCATGTTGTCGGCGGTCGTGTAGGCGATCACCACGGTGATCGCCGCGAATCCCACGGCGGCGCGTCGGTGCCCCCGCTTTCCGGCCGACAGGGTCGAGGCGAAGGAGGCCGAGAGCATCAGTACCAGCACCCCGGTCGCGTAGGCCCCGCCCTGCGCATCCACGTCGGCGCGGAAGACCGCCGTGACGACCAGGGCGGCAGCCAGGATCGTGAGCACCAGCGGCCGCGGAGCGCGGGTCCACTCGGGCGCCATGCCGTAGCGCGGCAGGTAGCGCGGGATGAGGTTGAGCAGACCGGCCATCGCCGAGGCGCCCGCGAACCACAGGATCAGCACCGTCGACAGGTCGTAGACCGACCCGAAGGTCTCGCCCAGCAGGCTGTGCGCCAGGTAGGCCAGGGCCCGCCCGTTGGCAGCGCCGCCGGGCTCGAAGTCCCCGGCCGGGATCAGGATCGTGCACACCAGCGACGAGGTCAGCAGGAACCCGGCCATGATCAGCGCAGCGGTCGTGAGCAGTCGTCGGGTGCCCTCCACGCGGCCCCGCAAGCCCCGCGAGGTGCGCACCAGAGGCATCACGGAGACCCCGGTCTCGAAGCCGGACAGGCCCAGCGCCAGCTTGGGGAACACCAGTGCAGCCACGGCGACCGCCGCCCAGGGCGAGGAGTGCTGGCTCAGCGCCGCATGCCACCACTGCGCGAATCCGATCTCCTGCGAGCGGGCGATCTGCCACCAGCCCACCGCCAGCACCACGGCGTTGAGGCTCAGATACACGGGGACCAGGACGACGGCCACGCTGATGGCCTCCGAGAACCCGGCCATGAACACCGCGCCCAGCAGCAGGAGCAGCCCGACGGTCACCCAGAACTGCCAGTGATGCGCCTCGGCTGGCACGTGCGGATTCTCGACGATGTGCACGGCGGCATCGGCCGAGGACAGGGTCATGGTGATGACGAAGTCCGTGATCGCGAAGCCGAGCAGGCACAGGACCAGCACCTTGCCGCTCCAGCGCGGCAGCAGCGTCTCGAGCATCCGGATGGAGCCGGCGCCGTGCGGGGAGGCCACCGCCACCCACCGGTAGACCGGCAGCGCGCCGAAGAGTGTGACGGCCACCAGCACCAGGGTGGCCAGCGGGGAGATCAGCCCGGCGGCCAGGATCGCGATGCCGGGCTGATAGCCCAGGGTGGAGAAGTAGTCCACGCCGGACAGGCACATGACCTTCCACCAGGGATGGGTCTTCTCGTCGCGATCGGGTCGGCGATGCGGGGCGCCGTAGGAGGCGGAGGGGGATCCTGCCAGCAGCCAGGCGGCGGCGCGGGAGGGCGGTGCGATCATGGCGTACATGATGCGCCTGTCCCGCTCAAGGCCCCGCCGCCGAGGGCCTCAGGCGGCTGGCAGTTGCCTGTGAGCCGCGATCTGCCGATCAGTCGGGCAGCGGACCCGACCGATCTGGCTCGGGGCCGAGCAGCCCGCCGAGGGCCACCAGGAGCCCGCCCACCGCGAGCACCGCGGCGATCGCCGCGTGCGGCCCGAGCAGCTGCTGCAGCGGCGGCAGGTAGTAGGGGTAGAGAGCGGGCAGCACGATCGAGATGCTGTAGGCCACCCCGTATCCGCTGGCCCGGATCTCGTCGGGGAAGCGCTCCGTCAGATAGGCGCCCACCGGCCCGTAGCCGGTCACCGTCGTGACCTGCAGCGCGGCTGCCAGCAGCAGCACCGTGCCGATGCCGGCTCCGAGGGCCCCGGACAGCAGCGCCAGGAGGATGACGGGGGAGACCGCTGCGCAGAGCAGCCCGAAGCCCACGAAGAACCGGCGCCGCCCGATCCGACTGGACAGCGCACCCGCCCCGGCCATGGCCAGCGCGGACACGGCCGTCGCGCCCAGCATGACGAGGGAGACGGTCTGCGGCTCGAGCTGCGGCATGCGCGAGAGCTGGGCGGTCAGGGTGGGCACTGCCATGTAGGTGAGCAGCCACAGCCCGGTCATCAGCACGAGGACCTGCCGCAGCGACCGGCGGCTGCTGCCCCTGACGAGCTGCGCCAGCGGGTGCGCCGAACGGGCCGGGCGCCGGCGCTGCGGAGCCTCCTCGACCATGAGGCGGTAGTAGATCAGCATGGCAGCGGCCAGGGCGGCGCCGAGCAGGAACGGCAGCCGCCAGCCCCAGGCGGCGTACTCGCTGTCGTCCAGCAGCAGCAGGAGGAGGAAGGTGACGGCGGCGATGCTGGCGTTGGCCAGCGGCGACATCGCCATGATCATCCCGCTGAGACGACCGCGTGAGCGCGGGCGCGCCCACTCCATGGCCAGCGGGATCGCCGAGGTGTACTCCCCGCCCAGGAAGATCCCGCCCAGGAGGCGCAGCGCCAGCACCGCCAGGAACGTGCCCGCGCCGAGCACCTCGTGCCCGGGGACCAGCGCGATCAGCAGGGTCGTGAGGCAGATGCCGGCGAGGGCGACCTGGGTGATGAGCACCCGGCCCGCGCGGTCGGCGATCGGGCCGAAGATCATGGCCCCGAGCGGGCGGCCCAGCAGGGTGGCCACGAAGATCAGGCCGGCATTGCGCACGATGTCGTGATCGCCGAACAGCTGCGCCGACACCGGAGCCAGGGCGATCACGGGCAGGAAGATGTCGAACTGGTCGACGTAGTTGCCCATGATCCCGCCGCGGATCGCGCGGCGGGTCGGTGCGGGAGGGCGCCCGTCGGAGGATGCGGTCGCGGGGGCGGACAGGGGTGCAGAAGGCATCGAGCTCTCACTTCCTTCGCCGGTATGAACCGGAGCAGGTTCGACGGTCGAAGCCGCGTCAGCTTCCTCTCAGCCCGTGCCCGGGCTCCCGTGTGGGGTCATTCAGCGGTGCAGGTCCCACGACCTGCGCGCCGCACCGTCGATCCTAGCGGTGCGACGGGCTCGCGTGGCCGAGGCCCGAGCATGTGAGGCACAGTGAGGGCGTGCCCCTCATCGCTTCCGAGCCCTCGAGCCCCCCGACGCGCCCGGACCCGGGGGCCCGCATGCTCGGCATCGATCTGGCGCGGGCCGTCGCCCTGCTCGGGATGATGGCCACCCACACGATGGACCTGGTGGATGCGGCCGGTGATCCGCAGCCCGTCGGGCTGATCGCGGGCAAGGCGGCAGCCCTGTTCGCGGTGCTGGCCGGGTTCTCCGTCGAGCTGTCCACGCGGCGCTATGGGTGCTGGCGCGAGGCGGCTGCCTCACTGGCGGTGCGCGGCGTGCTGATCGCGATCCTCGGACTCGTGCTGGGATCGCTGTCGAGCTCGATCGCGGTGGTCCTGGTGAACTACGGGGTGCTGTTCCTGCTCGCCCCGCTGGTCCTGCGTCTTCCGGCCCGATGGCTGGCGGCCACGACCGTGCTCTGGCTGGTCGCCTCCCCGGTGGCCTCCCACCTGATCCGCGACGGGCTCGGCCTCCAGCGCGCCGTCGAAGCGCCCGAGCTCTCCCACCTGGCTCAGCCGGGGGAGCTGGCCCTCGGAGTCCTGCTCACCGGCTACTACCCGGTGCTGCAGTGGATGGGCTACCTCCTCGTGGGGCTGCTCCTGGCCCGGCTCGACTGGCGCAGCGCCGCCACGGCCGCCTGGGCCGGGGCCGTCGGCGCCCTGCTGGCCGCTGCGGCCTGGGTGAGCTCGCAGCTGCTGCTGTCCGCAGGCGGGCACGAGGCCCTCGAGCGCGCCGGCTCCGGTCTGTCGCCGCTGGCCTGGGGCTCGCCGTATGCCGCGCAGACCATCGGCAGCCACGGGAGCACGCCCACGACCACATGGTGGTGGCTGGTCACGGTCGGTCCGCACTCGTCGACGACCTTCGACCTGGTCTTCACCTCGGGCATCGCGGCGGCGGTCATCGCCGTGTGCGTCCTGATCTGCCTGGCGATAGGGGAGCGCACCCGCCTGCTGATGCCCGTGCTCGCGGCCGGCTCCATGCCGCTGAGCATGTACACGCTGCACGTGATCCTGTCCGAGCTCACCGACCTGTACGTGCTGCATGTGCTCCTGCTGCTGGGGCTCGCCGCGCTGTGGCGGGCCGGCGGGGAAGGCCCCGGCCCGCTCGAGAGCTTGGTCTCCGGGACCGTGCGGCTGGTCGTGCCGCGGCGCTGAGCCTCCCGGCGCCGCGTGGCCTCAGGCGGACGTCGTCGACTCGCCGGACTCCTCCAGCAGGTGATTCGGCAGCCGATTGCCCTGGGCGCGGCTGCGGATCTCGAGCAGCGTGCGTGCGTGCTGCCACAGCCGCTTATCCGCCTCGGTCACCGGCTCCCAGGCGGGGACGGGCACGGAGGTGCCCTCCTCGTCGCGGGCCACCATGACTGTCAGGCAATTGGTGGTGACCTCCAGCTCGCGGGACTTCGGATCCCCGGAGCGGACCTCCACGGCGATGTGCATGCCCTTCGTCCCGGTGTAGATCAGGCGGGCGTCGACCTCGACCAGATCCCCGATGTGCAGGGGGCGCATGAAGCGGATGCCGCCGGAGAACACGGCCACGGTGTCCCGGCCGCAGTAGCGGGTCGCACAGAGATATGCGGCCTCGTCGATCCATTCCATGACGATGCCGCCGTGGACCTTGCCGCCCCAGTTCACATCGGTGGGGGCGGCCAGGAAGCGCAGGACCTCGCGCTCGCCGGTGCCCTCCGCGCTGAAGTCCTGGCGGGCGATCTCGGCGGTGATCTCCTCGCGGATCGGGATGCGTGAGAGCGCGTAGTCACGGGCCAGCTCCTGCTCCAGGCCCCGCGGCTCGAAGCTCGGCACGGGCGTGGACTTCCCGCTGCCGTCGACGGCCACGAAGATCGTCAGGCACCGGGCCCGCTGCTCGAGCTCGCCCGTCTTGGGATCGCCCGAGCGCACCACGGTGTTGATGTGCATGGAGGACCGGCCCGTGGTCAGCACCGTGCCGGTCACCTCGACCATCTCGCCGACCTGCACGGGGTACTCGAAGTGGATGTTGCCCACGTAGGCGGTCACGCAGTAGGAGCCCGACCAGGCGGCGGCCGCGGCGAAGGCGGCCTTGTCCACCCACTCCAGGACCCGGCCGGCGTCGACGGTCCCGGAATGCCCCTCATCGGTGGGCGCTGCCAGGAACCGCAGCGTCACCTCGTGGCGTCGGGAGCGGCTGTCGGCGGGGGCGGGCGGCGTCTGGTCCATGGCGATGAAACTACCGCAGGTGATGCGGCGAGAGCCCCGACCGCGGGGGTCGGGGCTCTCAGCTGCTCTGCGCGGAAGGTAAGGGATTCGAACCCTTGGTGCAGGGTCGCTGCACAACGGTTTTCAAGACCGTCTCCTTCGGCCGCTCGGACAACCTTCCCGTGACGGGTCGGCATGCACCGCCCGCACATCGGCTCATTCTTCCACTGGCATGCGCTGGGAGCCGAATCGACGCGGCGGGCGTCTGCCCGCCTCCGTAGCCTGGGCACGACACACCCCGACGATCGCAGGAGGCCCACCATGCGCGCAGTCGCCGAAGCCGACCACGGAGGACCCGAGGTCCTGACCGTGACCGATCAACCCGTCCCCGAGCTCACCGCCGACGGGATCCGAATCCGCGTCGAGCATGCCGGGATCAACCGCGCCGACGTCCTCCAGAGAACCGGTCATTACAAGGTTCCCGACGGCGGCTCCGCGATCTACGGACTCGAGATCTCCGGCCGCGTGCTCGAAGTCGGCGCCGAGGCCCCGCAGCACGCCCTGTCCGGAGACGTCCTGGTGCCCGGGGCCCGAGTCTGCGCCCTGATGGACTCGGGAGGCTACGCCGAAGAGGTCGTCGCCCCGGCGGCGAACGTCCTGCCAGTGCCGGATGCCCTGTCCATGACGGATGCCGCCGCGCTGCCCGAGGTGCTGGCCACCGTCTGGTCGAATCTCGTGATCGAGGCCGGTGCTCGGTCCGGGCAGACGCTGCTGCTGCACGGCGGCACGGGCGGCATCGGCACGGCGGCCATCCAGATCGCCCGTTCGATCGGCATGCGCGTGATCACCACCGTGAGCTCCGAGGCCAAGGCCGAGTTCGTCCGCGAGCTCGGCGCGGAGGCCATCCGCTACGACCAGGAGGACTTCGTGGGCCGGGTGAAGGAGCTGACCGATGGCCGCGGACCGGAGATCATCTTCGACGTCGTCGGCGCCAAGTACCTCGAGCCGAACCTCAAGGCGCTGGCGGTGGACGGGACGCTGATCATCATCGGGCTGCAGGGCGGTCGGAAGGCCGAGATCGATCTGGGCTCTTTCATGGTGAAGCGCCAGCATCTCGTGGCCACCACGCTGCGTGCTCGGCCGGCGGATCAGAAGGCTCGGATCATGGCGCAGGTCCACGAGCACGTCTGGCCGCTCGTGGCCTCCGGCCAGATCCGCGCTGTTCTCGACAGGGAGTTACCGCTCGATCAGGCCGCGCAGGCGCATGAGCACTTCGACTCGGGGACGCACATCGGCAAGATCCTGCTGACCCCGTGATCGAGGACCGGCGAGGCCATCGAGAGGCCGATTCCCCACCGCACCTTCATCGAGCGGCCGGATCCTCACCACTTCCGTCGGCTAGCGGTGAGGAATTGGCCTCCGGATGAGCTGGCAGTGGGAAATCGGCCACTCGATGCGCTTGCGGGGCGGCGGCCCGCCCGCGGCGCCCGCCCCGTGAAGCGGATCACCCTCCGGCTTAGACTCCCGGTGACAGGTGCGCGGCCCCGGCCCTCCGGTCGAGGCCGCGCCTTCCCCTCTCCCTCACCAGGAGCCTTCCATGAGCACCACCGTCACACCGCCCGGAGCCGGCGGATCCGGCACCACTGATCCGCGCACCGACCTTCCTCCGGCCGCCGTCGAACCCGAGGTCCTCGAGGCCGAGCAGGCCAAGTGGACCCCGGCCAAGATCGCCCTGTGGGTCGCCATCGCCCTGGTGGGCGGACTGGCCTGGGTCATGCTGGCGATCGTGCGCGGCGAGACCGTCAACGCGATCTGGTTCGTGCTGGCAGCGGTCTGCAGCTACTTCATCGCCTACCGGTTCTACTCCAAGTTCATCGAGCGCAAGCTCGCCCAGCCCGACGACTTCCGCGCCACCCCGGCGGAGTACAAGGCCAACGGCCGCGACTACCTGGCCACGGACCGCCGCGTGCTCTACGGCCACCACTTCGCCGCGATCGCCGGCGCCGGCCCGCTGGTCGGCCCCGTGCTGGCCGCCCAGATGGGCTACCTGCCCGGGACCATCTGGATCATCGTCGGCGTGATCCTCGCCGGTGCGGTCCAGGACTACCTGGTGCTGTTCTTCTCCATGCGCCGCGGCGGCCGTTCCCTGGGCCAGATGGCCAAGGACGAGCTCGGACCGGTCGGCGGCTGGGCGGCGATCATCGCGACCCTCGTGATCATGATCATCATCGTGGCCATCCTGGCCCTGGTGGTCGTCAACGCTCTGGGCGAGTCCCCGTGGGGCGTCTTCTCGGTGGGCATGACCATCCCGATCGCGCTGTTCATGGGCATCTACCTGCGCTACATCCGCCCGGGCAAAGTCCTGGAGATCTCCATCGTCGGCTTCGCGCTGCTGATGCTCGCGATCGTGGCCGGCGGCTGGGTCGCCGACACCGACTGGGGCGTCCAGCTGTTCACCCTGGAGCGCGTGACGCTGGCGTGGTTCGTGATCATCTACGGCTTCGTCGCCGCCGTGCTGCCCGTGTGGCTGCTGCTGAGCCCGCGCGACTACCTCTCGACCTTCATGAAGGTCGGCACCATCCTCCTGCTGGCGGTGGCCATCGTCGTCGTCCGTCCGGAGATCTCGGTGCCGGCGGTCTCGGAGTTCGCCGGGCGCACCGACGGCCCCGTGTTCTCCGGCGCGCTGTTCCCGTTCCTGTTCGTCACGATCGCCTGCGGCGCCCTGTCCGGGTTCCACGCGCTGATCGCCTCGGGCACCACCCCCAAGATGATCGAGAAGGAGCGCCAGACGCGCCTGATCGGCTACGGCGGCATGCTCATGGAGTCCTTCGTGGCGATCATGGCGCTGGTCGCTGCGATCTCGATCGACCGGGGCATCTACTTCGCCATGAACTCCTCGCCCGCCGCCACCGGCGGCACGGTCGAGGGTGCCGTGGCCTGGGTGAACTCGCTGGGACTGGCCGGTGTGGACGTCACACCGGAGCAGATCCAGGGCACGGCAGACGCCGTGGGCGAGGAGTCGATCGTCTCGCGCACCGGCGGCGCGCCCACCCTCGCTGTGGGCCTGGCCGGGATCATGAACCAGTGGTTCGGCGGAGCCTCCATGATGAGCTTCTGGTACCACTTCGCGATCATGTTCGAGGCGCTGTTCATCCTCACCGCCGTCGACGCCGGCACCCGTGTGGCCCGCTTCATGCTCAGCGATTCGCTCGGCAACTTCATCCCGCGCTTCCGCGACCCGGACTGGCGGCTGGGAGCGTGGCTGACCACGGCGCTGATGGTGGCCGGCTGGGGATCGATCCTGATCCTCGGCGTCACCGACCCGCTGGGCGGCATCAACACCTTCTACCCGCTGTTCGGCATCGCCAATCAGCTGCTGGCCGCGATCGCGCTGGCGGTCTGCCTGACGATCGCCGCCTCCCGAGGCCGCTTCGGCTACCTGTGGATCATCATCGTCCCGCTGGCCTTCGACTTCGCCGTGACGGTCACGGGCTCGTGGCAGAAGATCTTCTCCTCGAACCCCGCGATCGGCTACTGGGCGAACAACGCGGCCTTCCGCAAGGCGCTGGCCGATGGCGAGACGAGCCACGGCACCGCGCAGACGACGGAGGCCATGGAGGCGGTCGTGCGCAACACGACCGTGCAGGGCACCCTGTCCATCCTGTTCGTGGTGCTGACGATCACGGTCGTGGTCATGGCCGTCATCCGCACGATCCAGCACTACCGCGCGCACGGGAAGATCGGCGTGCAGGATCTCAGCGGGCAGGCCGTCGGGCACGAGGACCCGTATGTCGAGTCCCGGTTCTATGCTCCGGCCGGCTTCATCACGACGCCGTCGGAGAAGCAGCTGGCCCAGCGCTGGGAGCAGATCCCGATCGAGCAGCGCACTCCCGGCGGACTGTCGGGGCACGGGCACTGAGGCGGTGCTCGTCGTCGGGAGACGACCCCGGCGACGAGCGCGGCCATCGCACGGCACGACGAGAGGAGGAGAGGACCAGATGACGTCGATCCTCGAGGCGGTGTCCTCGCTGAAGCGGTTCGCCGACGGCGTGCTGGGCGCCGACAAGTACCAGCGCTATCTGGAGCACCACCGCGCCCACGGGTGCGAGGGGGAGAAGCCCATGTCCGAGCGCGAGTTCTGGCGCAGCTGGCAGGACTGGCAGGAGCGCCACCCGGAGGGTCGCTGCTGCTGAAGCGGGGCGCCAGGTTCTGCCTCCAGTGGCCCTGTGGTGTGCGTCTCGAGCTCGAGAAGCACACCGCGGGGCCACTGGTTCGTGGGGCGCCGGAATCGCATCGTCCCGGATGGTGACGACGTGTCATCATGGAGGTCTATGGGATTCCTCAGCGAGCATCGGGCACAGCGCCGCGATGAGAAGCAGTTGGGTCTGGGCGTGTGGCGTCGCGCCCATGACCGGTTCCGGCGCGGGCTCGATCGCTTTCACCAGGTGCTCGAGCAGATCCAGGACGCCGGCCTGCAGGCCGCGGCCGTCCCCGCGGCCAACGAGCTGGCCGATCTGCTCCCCCGGGTGCGCGCGCTGTGCACGGCCGCGCAGGCGATGGCGCCCACGAACGACCAGGACATCCCCGGCTCCGAGGGCGGCTGGCTCAATGACCTCCATCGGGAGCTGTCACGGGCGGGCAATGACATGGCCCAGGCGGCCGAAGCGCTGGCGCTGGCCCGCTTCCGCACGCCGGGCATCGACCCGGAGACGGCCCGCGCCCAGCGCCTGGAGGCCGTGCGGCGGCGCGCCGAGGCCGTCGGCGGGCACATCGTGCGCGGCGAGGCGCTCGTGCAGGAGCACGGGGCGGTCTGAGGCGAACGGCCGCAGCGCCGTCGCCGAAGGCGAGCTGCCCGGACGCATCGCTCTGAGGCAGCTGCAGCGGCTGCGTGCTGATCCGCAGCCCGCGCCCTCGGGCTCAGATGAGCCGCTGCTCCCTGGCCCGGTGCACGGCGGCGGTCCGGTTGTCCACGCCGAGCTTGTCGTAGACGTGCAGCAGGTGCGTCTTGACGGTGGCCTCGGAGATCACGAGCTGCGCTGCCAGCTCGCGGTTGCTTGCACCCGTGGCCAGTCCCTGCAGGATCTCGATCTCCCGTGCGCTGAGGCTCTGCGCCGGGCGAGCCGCCCGCTGCACGAGCTGCTGGGTCACCGACGGCGCCAGCACGGAGCGACCCTGCGCGGTCTGGCGCACGGCCTCTCGCAGCTGCTCGGCGGGGGAGTCCTTGAGCAGATAGCCGGTGGCTCCGGCCTCCAGCGCGGAGACGATGTCCGCCTGCGTCTCGTAGGTGGTCAGGACCAGGACGGGAGGCCCGCCGCGGTCGCGGAGCCTGCGGATGGCCGTGGGCCCATCCATGGTCGGCATCTGCAGGTCCATGATCACGACGTCCACGTGCTGGTCGTCGAGGGCGGCCAGGGCTTGGGCCCCGTCGCCTGCCTCCGCGAGGACCGCGAGCGTGCCGTCGGCCTCGAGCAGAGCCTTCAGCCCGGCGCGCACGACGGGGTGGTCGTCCACGAGCAGCAGGCCCAGAGGGGTCTCGGTCGTCGGGGCGGGGTGGGTCATGTCCGGTCTCGATCCTTCGAGGGCTGCTGCGGTGTGCTCGGCCGGGCGACGGGCGCGGGCAGCTGCAGAGCCGCTGCCGTGCCGGCTCCCGGGCGCGACTCGATCGACAGCCGCCCGCCGAGCTCGCGCGCACGTCGGCGCAGGTGGGGCAGGCCGTAGCCGCCGTCGCGCCCGGGCCTGTGCGGCGCTGCGGCGTCGAATCCCACGCCGTCGTCGACGACGTCCAGGGTCACCGTCTCCGGCCAGTAGGCCAGGGTGACGGCCGCGCGGGAGGCGCGGGCATGGGTTTCGACGTTGCTCAGGCAGGTCTGGGCCGCGCGCAGGAGCACGGCCTCGGTCGCCTGCTCCAGGTCCCGGGGCTCTCCCTCTACCCGCAGGGAGACGCTCAGGTCGGTGCCTGCGGACTCGGCACGCCCCTGCAGGCCGTCGACCAGATCGCGCAGGGCCGATTCGAGCCCGGCGGCCAGGCGCGGCGAGGCCAGGCCCTGGACGAAGCGACGGGCCTCCGCGAGATCGGCCGAAGCCGTCGACTCCAGGACTTGCAGCTGCTCGGCGGCGGCGTCCGGGCGATCCTGCGCCAGGGAGTCCTGGGCGGCGCGGGAGAACAGCACGATCGAGGCGAGGCCCTGGGCCAGGGTGTCGTGGATCTCGCGGGAGAGCCGGTCGCGCTCGGCGAGCACCCCCGCGCGGTGCTCGCGGTGGGCGAGCTCCTCCCTGGCGGCCTGCAGCGCGACGACGGTGCGGCGGTGGCGCTGGGCATCTCGCCACAGGGCCCGGTAGGCCCAGGCCGCGATCACGGCGAACACCGCGCCGAGGACCGGGCCGATGACCTGCCCGGTGCCGAAGCCCCCCGTGCCTGCGTGCAGAGCCTGGGTGGCGATCACCACCGCGGTGAGCCCGGCGACCGCAATCAGGCTCGGCATCGTCGGCAGCACGGCCTGGACGACGAAGAACAGCGGGAAGACCACCCAGGAGAAGTCCGGTGCGCGCAGAGCAAGCAGGCACCACAGCACGAGCACCGCCGCCAGCCACACGCCCGCGCTGGCCGGGCGCGCACGGGGACGGACGCCGAGGAAGGCCCGATGCTCAGCGACGGTGCCGCTCAGATAGGCGAGGCCCAGCATCACGGACAGGGCCAGCGGCCACAGGGCGCCGGGCCAGGAGGCGCCGATCAGGAACCGGCCCACTGCCAGTCCCAGCAGCCCGGCGAAGCTCACGTGCAGGATCACGCGCATGGCCCGCAGCACGGCGGGAGTCGCTGCGGCCTCGTCGGAGTCCGGGCCGAGGGCCCGGTCGGCGGCGGAGGTGGTCATCGCTCCAGCCTACGGATCCTGCCGGACGGGGCATCAGCCGATCGGCTGATCCCGGGGTGCGCCGTTCGGTGCGCTCAGGACCCCACCGCCGTCCGATGCGCCCGAGACCTGCCGCGGCGGACAGTGGAGCCATCGCACAGCGCCGGGAAGGCACCCGGCCCCTCGAACCATCCGCCAGGAGTGACCAGCATGTTCCTCTCCCTGCGCGATCTGCGCTTCGAGCGCGGTCGCTTCGCCCTGATCGGCTCCGTGGTCGCCATGATCACGCTGCTCGTCGTCATGCTCACCGGTCTGACCGACGGTCTGGGCCGCCAGTCCACCTCCGCCCTCGAGGCGCTCGAGGCCCCGCGCATCGTCCTGGCCGCGGGCAGCGACGGCGAGGATCCCTCCTACAGCGATTCCCGCATCGACGCCCAGCAGGCCGGGTCATGGGCCCGCGCCGAGGGCGTCGAGGCCGCCGAGCGCTTCGACGTCGGGCGCGCTCAGCTCGAGCACGACGGCGCCTCGGCCTCGGCTGCCGTGCTCGCCCTGCAGCCGGGCACCGAGCTGGCCCCGGACCTCGAGATCCTCGAAGGACGGGCCCGTCCGGGGGCCGGGCAGACCGTCCTGTCGCAGGAGACGGCCCAGTCGCTGGGCGTCGGTGTCGGCGACGAGCTGGACGCGGGTGCGCTGAAGCTGACGGTCATCGGCATCGCGGCCGATGAGTGGTACTCGCACTCTCCGGTGGTGTGGACCTCGACCGAGGACTCCGCGCAGCTGCTGCGCATGGGCGACGGCCAGAGCAGCGCGCTGGCCGTCTTCCCCGCCGACGGCCTGAACGGCAGCGAGCTCGAGGATCGGATGACCGATCAGGACGAGGCCGCAGGCACCTGGAGCGCCGGCACGCGCGACTCCTTCGCGGCACTGCCCGCCTACAGCTCGGAGCGCGGCTCCCTGCTGATGATGCAGGCCTTCCTCTACGGCATCGGCGCGCTCGTGGTGATCGCGTTCCTGACCGTGTGGAGCATCCAGCGCACCCGTGAGGTCGCGATCCTGCGCGCCCTGGGGGCCTCTCGCGGCTGGGTGCTGCGCGATGCGCTGGCCCAGTCGGCGGCCGTCCTGCTGGGCGGAACCGCGCTCGGACTGGTGCTCGGCGGCCTCGGCGGCGCCCTGGTGACAGGAGCGGTGCCGTTCAGCCTCACGCCGACCACCACCCTGGTGCCCGCCCTGGGGATCCTGCTGCTCGGCTTGGCCGCCGCGCTGCTGGCCGTGCGCCGGGTCGCTCGCGTGGACCCGCAGATCGCGCTGTCCGCGGCTTGAGCCCCTGCCCGCTTTCCGCCCTCTGCTTCCGAAGGAGCCCGACATGACTGTGCTGTCCACCGCCCCCGCCCCCTGGCAGTCCGCCGAGGCTGCTGAGCGCGTCGATTCCGCAGCCGCGCTGCGGCTGCGCGACGTCCGCCTCAGCTGGCCCGACGGCCAGGACGACGACGGGCGCCCCCGAGTGGTCCACGCCCTCGACGGCGTTTCCATGGAGGCACCCGCCGGGGTCCTCACCGCGGTCACGGGGCCGTCGGGATCGGGCAAGTCCTCCCTGCTGTCCGTCGTGGCCGGTCTGGTCGGAGCGAGCTCGGGGCAGGTGCTGATCGACGGCCGCGACGTCGTGCAGATGACCCCAGAGCAGCGCGCCGAGATGCGCCGGACCCGGGTGGGCGTCGTGTTCCAGCAGCCCAATCTGCTGGCCTCGCTGACCGCTCGGGAGCAGCTGCTGCTCACCGCGCACATCGGCGGACAGGATCGGCGCCGGCGCCGGGAGGCGGCCAGGCGCGCCGACGAGCTGTTCGAGCTGCTCGGGCTGGAGGCCGCCGCCGGTCGCAGGCCCCACCAGCTCTCGGGCGGTCAGCAGCAGCGGGTCAACATCGGCCGGGCGCTGATGTCGAGCCCGTCGGTGATGCTCGTCGACGAGCCCACGGCCGCGCTGGATCACGAGCGCTCGATCTCCGTCATGCAGATGCTGCGAGACGCGACGCGGCGCTTCGGCACCGCCACGGTGCTGGTCACGCACGAGGCCGAGCTGCTGGAGGACGACGACCGCCGGCTGACCTTGGTCGACGGGCGGCTCACGGCGGGGTGAATCGGGGTTGGGTCGCTCAGGAGCGCTCGGCCGATAACTGCTGGGCGCCGAGCATCGTGCCCTGAAGAGCGGGCATCTCGAGCAGTGCCCCATTCGCGAAAGCTTGCAGGCGACGGTTGGCTGTGACCACCCAGCTGGCGCCGAGGCTCCCCTCCTGGGGGATCTCTCGCACGCTCATGGTGTGGAGCTCGGCATCCTGGAACGGAGCGAAGGCTCGGCTCAGCAGCTTCTGGATCCTCGGCTGCGACAGCATCATCCAGGAATTCCGGTGTATATGCCTCAGGACCCTGACGCCGTTGACGAATTCCACGAAGTGCCCGTGGTTGCATCGCCGCTCGTTCACGCTGAGCTGGCCTGCGGGCGTGGAGCAGATGGTGTCGACCGCCAGCAGCATCTCCACGAGGATGCGAGTGGCCGACAGGAGCCTGAGCTGCAGGTCAGGGTCCTGCTGGCTTGCGGTCCGAGCTTCCTGGGTGCGCTTTCTGGCCTTCCAGCGACCCCTTGCGGGCGAGGTGGTGTCCGGCTCCGGAAGCGCAGGGCCTTCTTCCGGGATCTCGAAGCTCAGGAGATAGGACCCCGGTCCGTCCGTGCGCAGCGCGCAGCGCACCAGGGGGCGCTGCGCGGACGGCGCGGTTCCCATGCTCTCGCACATCACCGTGTTGCAGATCTCTGCGCAGGCATCGAACGCGTCGCGCGTGCGCTCATCGAAGACGAGTCGGGGCTTCAGCCAGATGGAATCGAACTCGACCCAGACGGAGTCATAGGCCTTGTGCGTGGATGTCGTGGCAGTCGTGGCAGAGGGAGAGCTGAGAATCATTGCCGTCCTAGGGCTCAGCTGTCGACGTGGCGGGCTTCCGGGGGGAGAAGCTCCGTCCGTCTGACAGAGCGAGACGCGTGATGGGCAGGGCGCGCCAGGGTTCAACTTAGGCCTGAAGTGTGATGATGCCCAGGATTCGGTTGCCGGTGTTGCATGTCTTTGCAGGTTGATGTCCATCAGACATCGCAGCTCTGTCCCTCGTCTCTGCGATCGACGGGGTGATCAGGGGGCTGCCGCGGAGATCGGATCTGCCGCGAGCTCCGGGCTGGCTCGTGTCGTGAGAGAACCCCCAGGCCGTCCCGTTCTCACGGGATCGGATCTGGGGGTTCTGCTGGAGCCGCCTGCCGGAATCGAACCGGCGACCTATTCATTACGAGTGAATCGCTCTACCGACTGAGCTAAGGCGGCGCGACCGGACCGCGGCGGGCCACAGCGCGGATGACACCCTAGCACCGTCGGGCGGGCCGGTCACATCCGTGCGGACGTCGAAGCCGGGTCGAGATGCATGAGTGTTCGTCGTGTGTTCACCCTCACGTCGGTGCGAATCCGCGACCGCGCTCGGACCGGGGGAGAGCATGGTCGCTGCAGCCCCTCGTGCTGAGCGAGGCCCCTCCTGCTCCGAGACCGCTGCTGCACGGCGCGCTGAGCAGGCATCGATCGCTGAAGGACCGCAGATGACCCTCCGCCCAGACATCGTCCGCAATCTCCGCCTGGCGTTCATCGACATGTCGGGGACGTCCTTCGAGGACAACGGGATCATGGAGCGCGCCTTCACCCGCACGCTCGAGAAGCTGGGCATCGCCGCGGACTCGCCGCGCTTCACGGGCATGCTCGGCTTCGTGCGCGACACCCTGGGCCAGTCCAAGGTCCGCGTCTTCCAGCACCTCTTCGAGGACGAGCCTGCCGTCGCCGCCGAGGCCAGCCGCGAGTTCGAGCGCCAGTTCGACGAGCTGCTGCGCACCGACGCCGTCACTGCCGTCCCGGGCGCCGAGGACGTCATCCTGGGGCTGCGGGAGTCCGGGCTGAAGGTCGTGCTGGCCACCGGCTACAACCGCCACAGCCAGAACCAGATCCTGGAGCACCTGGACTGGATGGGTCTGGCCGATCTGAGCCTGTGCCCCTCCGACGCCGGCCGCGGCCGCCCCTACCCGGACATGATCCTCACGGCGCTGCTGGCTCTGGACCTCGCCGACGTCCGCGAGGTCATGGTCGTGGGCGACACCGCCGCGGACATGCTCTCCGGGCGCCGGGCGGGATCCCGCGCCAACGTGGGCGTGCTGACCGGAGCCCACCGCGAGGACTCCCTGCGCACCTCGGGTGCCGACGCGGTCGTGGACTCCATCCGCGACATCCCCGGCCTGCTCGAGCTGCCGCTGCGCTCGCACGCCTCCTGAGCGCGGCCTCCGCTCAGATGCCGGCGTCCCGGCAGACCGTGCCCTCCTCCGGGAGGATGCCCTCGAGGAGATAGGCGTCGACCGCCTCGACGATGCACCCGTTGCCCGAGGAGTAGGAGACGTGGCCCATGCCCTCCCGGGTGAGCAGGGTGGCCCGTCCCAGCTGCTCGGTCAGGGCCTCGGACCAGGCATACGGGGTCGCCGGGTCCTCGGTCCCGCCCACGACCAGGATCTCGGAGTCGCCCGAGTACTCCGCCGGCTCGTCCGGATCCTCCTCGACCGGTCCGTACGGCCAGCCCTGGCAGGCCGCCTCCGCGTAGCCGAGATAGGGGCCGAAGGTCGGCGCCCGCTCGGTGAGCTCCTGCTGCTGGGCCGCCATGTCCTGGTCGGTGACCGAGTCGTCGGTCGAGTCCAGGCAGTTGACCGCGCTGAAGGCGACGGTCGAGTTCCCGTGGTACGTCCCGTCCTCCTGGCGCCCGTGGTTGAGGTCGGAGAGCTCCTGGAGGGCGTCGTAGTCGCCGTCCGAGGCGTCCCGCAGGGCCTGGTTGAGCCTGGGGTAGGTGGCGGTGCTGTACAGCGGCGTGATGATGCCCTCGGCCACCTGGACGGGGGTCACGCGTCGGCCGTCGGGCCCGGTGATCTCCTCGTCCGCGGAGCGGGCCAGGATCTGCTGGACCTCCTCCATGCCGTCGTCCGCGGAGCCGTCCGTGAAGCAGTCGGCGGAGTTCTGCGTGCAGTCCTCCATGAAGTCCCGCAGCGCGCTCTCGAATCCCACTGCCTGGCCCATGGCCACCTCGGAGTTCGAGGCCTGCGGATCGACGGCACCATCGAGGACGAACCGCCCCACGCGATCCGGGAACTGCCGGGCGTACTCGGCGCCGATGCGCGTGCCGTAGGAGAAGCCCAGGTAGTCGGTCCGGTCCTGGCCCAGGGCTGCGCGCATGACGTCCAGGTCCTTGGCCACGGAGGCCGTGTCCATGTGCTCCAGCACAGGTCCCGAGTGCTCTGCACAGCCCTCGCCGAGCTCCCTGTACTCCTCGCGCAGATCCTCTGCCGTGATGTCCTGGCCCACGAGCGAGGGCTGGGAGCGCCATGCGTCGAGGGCGGCGTCGTCGTCGAAGCACTGGATCTCGTCCGAGCGGGAGACGCCGCGAGGGTCGAAGGAGACGATGTCGTAGCCCTCGCGCAGATCGTCGCCGAACAGCGGACCGGACTGGGAGATCAGGTCCACCCCGGAGCCGCCCGGTCCGCCGGGGTTCACGACCAGCGCACCCTCCGGGGCATCCCCGGTCGAGGGAAACCGCGCCATGGCCACCGTGATGGTCTCGCCGTCGGGATCGGAGTAGTCCACCGGCACGGTGAGCTGCGCGCACTGCTGGTCGTCGCCGCCGAAGAACCCGGAGATCCCGCCGGAGTCCTCGCACGATCCCCAGTCGAGCTCCTGGGCGTAGAACTCGTCCATGCCCTGCGCAGCGCCCTCGGGTGCCGACTGGCCCCCGGCGGGGGAGTCGTCATCGGTGCAGGCGCTCAGCGCCAGGGCGCATACGGCCAGGGCAGCGGCCAGCCGCATCCGGCGGCGGGGGCGGTGGCTCATCCGGGGGGCATCCCATCTGTGGTGCGGATTCGTGGTCCGGCCCGGCGCGCACGGGACGCGCCGACGGGCGGGCCTCAGAGGAGGGAGACGGCCATGGCCTCGAAGGCCAGTCCGGCGGCGGCGCTGGTGCGGATCCTGGTGCGCGTGCGGGCGATCGTGTCGATGCGCTCGAGGGACTCCTCGGGCGTGGAGTTCAGCGCGTGATCGCGCAGCGAGTCCGCGATGTGCTGGTTGACCAGCTCCGACCCGGTCTGCAGCTGCAGCGTGAGGGCATCGCGGTAGAACGTGGTCAGATCGATCAGGAAGCGGTCCAGGGTGTCCGTGCGCACGCGCTTGGAGCGGCGCTTCTGGTCCTCCTCCAGGCGCCGCAGGGCGCTGCGCACGCTGGGCGGCATCTTCCCGGACTCCGCGGCGCCCATGGAGGTCAGCAGGTGCGCGCGCTCCTCCTCGTCCCGGGCCTCCGACTCGGCGGTCGCCTCCTCCTCGGCCAGGCGCGTCAGCCGCCCTGCCTCGCGCACGGCATCCGAGACGCCGCCCAGCCGCAGAGGCATCTCGACGACCCGACGACGGCGCTCGCGGGCGTCGTCGTACAGGGCCAGCCGGCGCGCCACGCCCACGTGGGACTGGGCCAGGCGGGCGCATTCCAGTGCGCGGGCCGCCGGCACGCCGTCGCGGCGCTCGAGCAGCTCGGCCACGGCCTCCACGGGCGGCACCCGCAGGGTGACGGGGCGGCAGCGCGAGCGGATGGTGACCAGGACGTCGCTGGGGCTCGGCGCGCACAGCAGCCAGATGGTCCCCGGCGGCGGCTCCTCGATGGCCTTGAGCATGACGTTGGAGGTCCGCTCGGCCATGCGGTCGGCGTCTTCGATCACCATGACCCGCCAGCGCCCCACCGACGGGCGGTCCTGAGCCCTGACCACGAGCTCGCGGGCCTCGTCGATGCGGATCTCGGTGTGCTCGGTGCGGAAGTGTGTGAGATCGGCGTGCGAGCCGGCGCGGACGGTGCGGCAGGCGGAGCACTCGCCGCAGCCGCGATCGGCGGGATCCGGCTGCTCGCACAGCAGCGCGGCCGCCAGCGCGAGAGCGGCGTGGGAGCGCCCCGATCCGGGCGGCCCGGTCACGAGCCAGGCGTGCGAGGGCTGCTCATCACGGGCAGCCCGGGCGAGCTGATCCACGACGGCGTCCTGCCCCACCAGGTCGTCCCAGACGCTCACGATCGCTGCCCTCCGGAGGCCCTCTGGGCCAGCAGGTCGAGCACGCGCTCGCGGATCTGCGCCGCCAGCTCCTCCACGGGGGCGTCGGCCTGCAGCACGAGGTAGCGCTGCGGCGCCTGCGTGGCCAGCTCCAGGAAGGCCTGGCGGACCTCCTCGTGGAAGGGGGCGGGCTCCTGCTCCATGCGATCCGGGGCGCGCTCGGCCCGGCGAGCCCGCCCCGTCTCCTCGGGGACGTCGAGCAGCACGGTCAGATCCGGCAGCAGGCCGTCGACCGCCCACAGGTTCAGATCCCGCACGGTCTGCGTGCCGAGCTCGCGCGCCGCTCCCTGATAGGCCACCGAGGAGTCGAGGTAGCGATCGGTCAGGACCGTGCTGCCCTCGCGCAGCGCAGGAAGAAGGGTGCGCTGGACGTGGGCGCTGCGCGAAGCGGCGAACAGCAGCGCCTCCGTGCGCGGATCCACCGGCGCGTGCTCGGGGTCCAGGACCAGGGAGCGGATCTGCTCGCCCAGGGCCGATCCGCCGGGCTCGCGGGTGAGCAGCACCGGCACGCCGCGCTCCCGCAGGGACTCGGCCAGCAGGCGCAGCTGCGTGGACTTGCCGGCGCCGTCGCCGCCCTCGAAGGCGATGAGAGCGGCAGGCGTGCTCGCTGGGCTGGTCTGGAATGTCACACGGACACTGTAGGGGCCGCGGCAGACATCGGCGCCGCCCCCATGAAGCGTGTGGGCGCGGCCGTCATAGGGTGAGGTCATGACTTCTCCGGATTCCGCCGCGCCCCGCCCGAACGCCGAGCAGCAGCCCTCGGGGGAGACCCTCCACGGGCGGCTGCGTCCGGCCACGATCGCGGTCGCCGGCGGTCGCCCGGCCCCGGAGCGCGATGCTCCCGTCGGCCCGTCGATCGTGCTGAGCTCGACCTACCGCGGCGCGGGGGAGCCCGTGCCGGGCGAGCGCATGTACGGCCGCGCCAGCAACCCGACCTGGGACGACTTCGAATCCGTGCTGGGTCAGCTCGAGGGCTCGCCGCTGCCGTCGCTGGCCTTCGCCTCCGGGGTGGCCTCGATCTCGGCCGTGCTCTCGCTCGTGCCGCTGGGCGGCCGGGTCGTCGTGCCGGTGCACGTCTACATGGGCACCATGACGCTCGTGCGCGAGGCCGAGCAGGAGGGTCGGATCCGCGTCGATGCCGTGGAGGTGACCGACACCGACGCCGTGCTGGCCGCCGCCGAGGGCGCAGATCTGGTGCTGCTGGAGTCGCCCACCAATCCCATGCTCGAGGTCGCCGACCTCCCGGAGATCCTGGCGGGCACCCGTCGCCTGGGTGTGCTCAGCTGCGTGGACAGCACCTTCACCACGCCCCTGCTGCAGCGTCCGCTGGCCTGGGGTGCCGACCTCGTCGTGCACTCGGCCACCAAGTACTTGGCGGGGCACTCGGACGTCGTCCTGGGAGCGGCCACCGCCGTGGATCCGGAGCTCCGCCAGCGCCTGCACGCCCATCGCTCCCGCCACGGCGCCATTCCCGGCCCGTTCGAGACCTGGTTGGCCCTGCGGGGGATCCGCACGCTGTCCCTGCGCGTCGAGCGCGCGGGTGCCAGCGCCGCCGAGATCGCCCGTCGCCTGCTCGAGCAGCCCGGCGTGCGCGCCGTGCGCTACCCGGGCCTGACGGAGGACCCCGGCCACGAGCGGGCCGCTCAGCAGCTGCAGGGCGGCTTCGGGGCGATCGTGGGACTGGAGGTCGACGGCGACGCCGCAGCGGCCGATCGTGTCGTCGAGGCCCTGCGCCTGTGGGTGCCGGCGACCTCGCTGGGCGGCGTCGAGTCGCTCGTCGAGCGCCGTCGCCGCCACCCCGAGGAGCCGCGCACGGTCCCGGAGTCGCTGGTGCGCCTGTCCGTGGGCATCGAGGACGTCGAGGACCTCTGGGAGGACCTCGAGCGGGCGCTGGCCGCAGTGGGCGAGCCCGCCGCCCGGTAGGATCGTGGCCATGTCCCTCACCTCCCTCATCCTCTTGGCCGTCGGGGTGGTCGACGTCGCCGTCATGGTGCTGGTGACCGTCCTGGCAGCCATGGCGTTCCTCCACTGCCTGTCCGCCAAGCCCATCCAGTTCCAGCGCGCGTTCAAGCGCACCCGGACCTTCTGGATGCTGGTGACGGGCGCCTGCCTGCTCTTCAGCCTGCTGATGACCGTTCCCGCGGTGATCGCGCTGCTCACCGGCGGCATCCCGCAGATGGGGCAGCTGATCTTCGTGCTGGTCGCGGCAACCGCCTCCGGCGTGTACCTGGCGGATGTCAAGCCCGCTGTCAACGTCGAGTCCTCGGGGCCTTCGGCCTGGTGACGCCGCCGGTCGCGGGTCAGCTCGGCACTCGCCCGTCGGTCCCTCAGGTGCGATACTCGGGGCATGGCTACTGAAGCGAAGTACAACCTGATCCTGCTCCGTCACGGGCAGTCCGACTGGAACGAGAAGAACCTCTTCACGGGCTGGGTGGATGTGCCTCTCACCGAGAAGGGCCGCGGCGAGGCGACTCGGGGCGGCGAGCTGCTCAAGGAGCGCGGTCTGCTCCCGGACATCGTGCACACCTCCCTGCTGCGCCGCGCGATCATGACGGCCAACCTGGCCCTGGATGCTGCGGATCGCCACTGGATCCCCGTCAAGCGCTCCTGGCGCCTCAACGAGCGCCACTACGGCGCCCTGCAGGGCAAGGACAAGGCGGAGATCCGCGAGAAGTACGGCGAGGAGCAGTTCATGACCTGGCGCCGCTCCTACGACGTCCCGCCGCCCCCCATCGAGGACGGCGACGAGTACTCGCAGGCCGGCGATCCCCGCTATGAGGACGTCCAGAACCTCCCGCGCACCGAGTGCCTCAAGGACGTTCTCGAGCGCTTCCTCCCGTACTGGGAGGACCAGGTCAAGTCGGACCTCAAGGCAGGGCGCACGGTCCTGCTGGCCGCGCACGGCAACTCGCTGCGCGCGCTCGTCAAGCACCTGGACGGCATCTCGGACGATGAGATCACCGGCCTGAACATCCCCACCGGCATCCCGTTGGTCTACGAGCTCGACGCCAACTTCAAGCCGATCACCCCCGGCGGCGAGTACCTGGACCCGGAGGCTGCGGCCGAGTCCATCAAGGCGGTCGCGAACCAGGGCAAGAAGTGAGCTGTGGCCTGCGCCCCGACCACCGGGGCGCAGGCCGGCAGCAGCGCTTCAGCGCACGGGGCCCGGATGCCATCAGGCATCCGGGCCCCGTCGTCGCTGGGTGCGGTGCTGCTCGCACCGTCCGGCTCAGGCCGGGGGCGCCCACTGCCCGGTCACCAGGTACGAGACCTTGCGGGCCACGGCGATCCCGTGATCGCTCATGCGCTCGAGATAGCGGGCCGAGAGCGTGACATCCACGGTCGTGTGCACCGGGGCGTCCCAGTCCGGTCGGCCCATGGCATCGAGGATCCCGCGGTGCATGGCGCTGACCTGCGCCTTCTGCTCGGCGATCCGCTCGTAGAGGGAGATGTCGCGCGTCTCGAGCATCTCGATGACCCCGTCCAGGATGGCCAGGTCGAGCTCGAAGAGCCGCGCGTAGTCGTCGGCCAGACGCTCGGGGATCACGGCCTCCGGGAAGCGGCGGCGGGCATCCTGAGCCAGGTGCCGAGCCAGGTCGCCCATGCGCTCGAGCGAGGTGCTCATCCGCAGCGCGGCCACGAGGGTGCGCAGGTCGGAGGCCACGGGGGACTGGCGGGCCAGGATGTCGATCGAGCGCTCATCGAGCTCGTCCTGCAGCAGGTCGATCCGGGCGTCGTTGGAGATGACGCCCTGGGCGGTCTCGAGCTCGGTCTCCAGGAAGGCTGAGCGGGCCTCGGACAGCGCCTGACGCACGAGCCTGGCGATCGCCACGAGCTCATCGCCCACCTGCTTGAGCTCCGCCTGGAACACCGTGCGCATCCTGCGCCTCCCCTCGGGCGGTCCCTGCGCCCGGATAGGACGCCCGCCTCACTGCAATGATCGAAGAGTCGAGGCTACGCGCGCCGGCTGCAGCGCTGCCGGGCCTGCGGTGAACGGCGGGAGAACGTCCGGTGATCTCCTTGTGGCGCCGAGGCGTCGGCCCGTCCGACAGCGTCGAGGCGCACGCGTCGGCGCCCGGGGTGGCCCTACTCTGGAAGGGTGCAACCCCTGCTTCTCGCGCTCCTGTCGGGGCTGATCGGACTGCTGCTCGGACTCAGCGGTCTCTTCGCCCTGCGCGGGACCTCCCGGCGCAGGATCGAGGCGGCGGAGATCGGCGAGCCCCAGCTGCCGCACGGCGCCGCGGACGTCCTGTCGGTCATGGGCCCCGCCTACGTGGTCGTGGACGGGGTCGACGGAGTCGTGCGCGCCTCACCGGCCGCCTACGCCTTCGGCCTGGTGCGCGGGCATTCGATCGTGCGCGACGAGCTGCTGGGCATGATCCGGGCGGCCCGGGCCTCCGGCGTGACGGAGGAGCGCCGCGTCGAGATCGGCCGCGGGGCGGAGAACACCGGCGTGATCGTGCTCGACGTGCGCGTGGCCGTGCTGGGCGATGAGTTCGTGCTGCTGCTGGCCGAGGACCAGACCGAGATCGTCCGGGCCCAGTCGGTGCGCAGCGACTTCGTGGCCAACGTGTCCCATGAGCTGAAGACCCCGGTGGGCGCCATCCGGCTGCTCGCCGAGGCCATCGAGGACGCCGCCGAGGACGAGGACGCCGTGCGTCACTTCACGTCCCGGCTGCATCGCGAGTCGGAGCGGCTGACCCTGCTGGTGCAGGACATCATCGAGCTCTCGCGCCTGCAGGGCCAGAACGTCGTGACCTCCGGCGGGCCCGTGGAGCTCGGGCGCGTGGTGGCCGAGGCCGTGGACCGCAACCGCATGACGGCGGAGTCCCGGGACATCAGCCTGGTGATCGGCGGCTCCGTCGATGCTCCGGCCTTCGGCGACGCCGACATGCTGACCACCGCAGTGCGCAACCTGATCGACAATGCCATCCGCTACTCGCCTCCGGGCACGCGGGTGGGCGTGGGGCTGCGCCAGCGAGACGGCATGGCCCTGATCGCGGTGACGGACCAGGGCCCGGGCATCCAGCAGAGCGAGCAGGATCGGATCTTCGAGCGGTTCTACCGCGTGGACTCGGCGCGCTCCCGTCAGACCGGAGGCACCGGTCTGGGGCTGAGCATCGTCAAGCACGTGATGCAGCAGCACGGAGGCAGGGTGGACATCTGGTCCGAGGAGGGCCAGGGCTCAACCTTCACGCTCTGCATCCCGCTGATGAGCGAGCAGGGCGGCGGGAAGCAGGGCCAGGAGGACCAGGCCGACGGCGCCGAGGGCGCTGCGGCGAACGATGCAGAGCAGGCCGCTTCCGGCCGCCGGGGCCGTCGCCCCGTGCGCGCCGGGACGGCCCGACGAGAAGGAGGAGAGTCCGCATGACCCGGATCTTGATCGTGGAGGACGAGGAGTCGCTGTCCGAGCCCCTGGCCTACCTCCTGGGCAAGGAGGGATTCGACCCTGAGGTCGTGGCCGACGGCCAGGCCTCGCTGGAGGAGTTCGATCGCGCCGGCGCGGACCTCGTCCTGCTCGATCTCATGCTGCCGGGCCTGTCCGGCACGGAGGTCTGCAAGGCGCTGCGCCAGCGCTCGAACGTCCCGATCATCATGCTCACGGCCAAGGACGCCGAGATCGACAAGGTCCTCGGCCTCGAGCTGGGCGCCGACGACTACGTGACCAAGCCGTACTCGTCGCGCGAGCTCGTGGCGCGCATCCGCGCCGTGCTGCGCCGCCGCTCCGAGCCCGAGGAGCTGGTCTCGGCGACCGTGCAGGCCGGACCCGTGCGCATGGACATCGAGCGCCACGTCGTCACGGTCGAGGGCGAGACGGTGAACATGCCGCTCAAGGAGTTCGAGCTTCTGGAGATGCTGCTGCGCAATGCCGGCCGCGTGCTGACCCGAGGACAGCTCATCGACCGCGTGTGGGGCTCCGACTACGTGGGCGACACCAAGACCCTCGACGTGCACGTCAAGCGGCTGCGCTCCAAGATCGAGCCCGACCCCTCGGATCCGCGGCACCTGGTGACGGTGCGAGGGCTCGGCTACAAGTTCGAGGTCTGAGGCCCCCGCCGCGGCTCCACCGCGGCGGGCAGAGCGACGGCGGGGCGGCGACCTGGTGGTCGCCGCCCCGCCGTCGTGTGCGATGCCTGCGCTGCACCGGACCGGTCAGGGCCCGGTGCAGGGGCCTCAGTGGTGGCCGCCCTCCTCCTCGTCCTCGGGAGCCGGGGTGTTGGAGGGGTTGGCCGGGGTCGACGGCGCACCGCCGGGGATGTACTCGGCGTAGCGCGGGAAGGTGTGATCGAGCACGGGCAGCTCGTGCTCCAGGGTCTCGCCGTCGACGGTGATGGTCACGGGCACCATCAGGCCGGGCTCGGCGCCGGCGGGGACCACGAGCTGCTCGTTCTCGTCGTCCTCGAAGCGGATCTCATCCTCCGGGGCGACGTCCACGGTGATCGGATCGGCGCCCTCGACGGCGATCTCGACCGACATCTCCTCGTCCGACTCGTTGACCAGGGTGCCCAGCAGGCGGCCGTCCGAGTCGGCGGAATCGGCGACGATGAGGAGGTTGTTGATGCTCAGGTCGCCGAGCTGCTCCACGATGCCGTCAGCGGGGGAGTACTGCGATGCCGTCTCCTGGTCGTTGGTCAGCGCAGCGCACCCGGACGTGGTCAGTGCGGCGGCAGCGAAGGCGGCACCCAGGCCGATGGTGCGAAGCCTCTTGCGGGCGGCATTGGTCACGGCGCGAACTCCTCAGACAGGTCGGTGATGCTCCGGCCATGGTATCCGGTTGGGCACGGATCGTCCGCATCCGCTCCAAGGGTTCTCGAAGGAGGCGATCAGGCTGCTGTGCGCCTCGTGCTAGAATCGACCGGCGGAAAGGGGCACCATACATGGTTTTCGAGGTTGGCGAGACGGTCGTCTATCCCCACCATGGCGCGGCACTGATCGAGGAGATCAAGACCCGCACCATCAAGGGCGAGGAGAAGATGTACCTGAAGCTCAAGGTCACCCAGGGTGATCTCGTGATCGAGGTCCCGGCGGAGAACGTCGACCTGGTCGGCGTGCGAGACGTCGTGGATGAGGAGGGCCTCAAGAAGGTCTTCGCCGTCCTGCAGGCCGATGACGTGGAGGAGGCCAGCAACTGGTCCCGCCGCTACAAGGCCAACGTGGAGAAGCTGGCATCGGGCGACGTCCTGAAGGTCGCCGAGGTCGTGCGCGATCTCTGGCGCCGGGACAAGGACCGCGGCCTGTCCGCCGGTGAGAAGCGCATGCTGACCAAGGCCCGCCACATCCTCACCTCCGAGCTGGCCCTGGCCAAGGACATCGACGAGGAAGAGGCCGAGAAGCGCCTCGACGACATCCTGGCCGGCTGAAGGCTCAGCCCGTGGAGTCCTCGGGCCGCACGGCCCCCACGACGGCGCACCCCTCCTCCGGGACGGGGTGCGCCGTCGTCGTCGTCGCAGCGGGCTCGGGGCAGCGCCTGGGCCGCGGCATCCCCAAGGCCCTGGTGGAGCTCGCCGGGCGGGCCATCCTCGAGCACAGCCTGCGAGCGGTGCTCGACTCCGGAGTATGCGCCGAGGGCGGGCGGATCGTCGTGACCGTGCCCGCCGGGGACGAGCAGCTCAGCGCCGTGTGCCGCGAGCTGGGCGCGCAGCCCGTCACGGGGGCGCAGACCCGCGCCGCCAGTGTGCGCGCCGCCCTCGATCTCCTGGCCCAGGGCCCCGCCCCGGCCAGTGTGCTCGTCCATGACGCCGCGCGCTGCCTGACCCCCGCCCAGGTCTTCCGGGACGTGGCCGCTGCGCTGCGCGAGCATCGCGCCGTCATCCCCGTGCTGCCGGTCGTGGACACCATGCGCCGGATCGACGCCCAGGACAGGCTCTCGGGCACCGTGGACCGCACTCGGCTGCGCGCCATCCAGACGCCCCAGGGCTTCGACTGGAGGCTGCTGCGTCGCGTCAACGAGCAGGCCGTCGCCGAGGGCGCGGACGAGCTCTCCTTGACGGATGACGCCTCGCTGGTCGAGCGCTGGTCCGAGGAGCGGGTCATCGCCGTGCAGGGCCACGAGGAGTCGTTCAAGATCACCCGACCGCTCGACCTGCTGCTGGCCGAGGCTGTGCTCGCCGAGCGCCGGCAGCGCCTCGAGGCCCGGCCGGCGGCAGAGCACGCAGAGCAGGAGCAGCGCCCGTGACCATGATCCCGCGCACCGGCATCTCGGTGGACGTCCACGCCTTCGCCTCCGATCAGGAGTGCGCCGAGCACCCGGACGGACTGGTGCCGCTGCACCTGGCCGGCCTGCTGTGGGAGGGCGAGCGGGGCCTGTCCGGGCACTCGGACGGCGACGTCGTGGCCCACGCCGCGGCCGACGCCCTCTTCAGCGCCGCCGGGTGCGGCGACCTCGGCTCCAACTTCGGCACCGACCGCCCGGAGATGGCCGGAGCCTCGGGCGTGCGGATCCTGTCGGAGGCCGCGGCGATCGTGCGCGCTGCCGGCTTCGAGCCGGGCAACGTGGCCGTGCAGCTGATCGGGCAGCGGCCGCGCTTCTCGCCGCGACGACAGGAGGCTGAGGAGGCGCTCAGCCGCGCCGCAGGCTGCCCCGTCTCGGTCGCGGCGACCACGTCGGACCGGCTGGGCTTCACCGGACGTGACGAGGGGCTCGCTGCCATGGCCACGGCTCTCGTCGTGCCGTCTGCCGGGCCTCGGTAGACTTCCGGGCGTGACACTGCGCTTCTACGACACCGCCTCAGCCTCCGTCCGCGACTTCGAACCTGTCGTGCCGGGGGAGGCGAGCCTGTACTACTGCGGCGCCACCGTGCAGAGCGGGCCGCACATCGGGCACGTGCGCTCCGGGCTGGTCTTCGACATCCTCGTCCGCTGGCTGCGCTTCCGCGGTCTGAAGGTCACGGCCGTGCGCAACGTGACGGACATCGACGACAAGATCCTGGAGAAGGCCCGTGCCTCCGAGCAGCCGGGCTTCGACGGAGACCATCCGAACGAGCCCTGGTGGGCCCTGGCCTATCGCTTCGAGGGCGTCTTCCACCAGGCCTACGACGCTCTGGGCATCGAGCGCCCCACGTACGAGCCGCGCGCCACCGGGCACATCCCGCAGATGCACGAGCTGATCGCCGAGCTGATCGAGCGCGGCCACGCCTACCCGGCCCAGGACGGCTCCGGGGACGTCTACTTCGACGTCCGCTCCTGGCCCCGCTACGGGGAGCTGACCCATCAGCGCCTGGACGAGATGCAGGACGCCGCAGACGCGGACCCGCGCGGCAAGCGCGATCCCCGGGACTTCGCGCTGTGGAAGGGCCACAAGGACCAGGACCCGCTCACGGCGTCCTGGGACTCGCCGTGGGGCCGCGGCCGCCCCGGCTGGCACCTGGAGTGCTCGGCCATGGCCGGGCGCTACCTG
Organism: Kocuria sp. NBRC 114282; assembly: GCF_030268385.1. NCBI lineage: Bacteria > Bacillati > Actinomycetota > Actinomycetes > Micrococcales > Micrococcaceae > Kocuria > Kocuria sp. NBRC 114282. The sequence goes on from NZ_BSQO01000008.1 coordinate 74,664, forward strand.
GGCGATCGCTTCGACTTCCACGGCGGCGGTCTGGACCTGCGCTTCCCGCACCACGAGAACGAGCTGGCCCAGTCGGCGGCGGCAGGGCGGGGCTTCGCGAACTTCTGGCTGCACAACGGGCTGGTGGCCTACCAGGGCGAGAAGATGTCCAAGTCCCTGGGCAACACCGTGGATCCGCAGCAGATGCTCGCCGAGAACCGTCCCCTGGTGGTGCGCTACATGCTCGGGCAGGCCCACTACCGCTCGGTGCTGGACTACCGCCCCACCTCGCTCGAGGAGGCGGCCGCAGCCGTGGAGCGCATCGAGGCCTTCCTGGTCGCGGCCTCGGCGGCGGGCGCGGACCTGGACTGGGAGCCTGCGGACATCCCCGCGGACTTCGTCGCCGTCATGGACGACGACCTCAACGTCCCCCGAGCGCTGGGCGTGCTGCACGACCGCGTGCGGGCCGGCAACACCGCTCTGCACGCGGGTACGGAGCAGGCCTCGGAGCTGGCCGCGGCCGCTCGCGCCGTGTCCGGGATGACCGAGATCCTGGGTCTGCGCGCACTGATGGCCCTGGGCGAGGCGGGGGCCGGAGCCCAGGAGCACGAGGCCCTCGATCAGCTGGTGCAGGACCTGCTCGAGCGCCGCGCCGCGGCTCGCGCCGAGAAGGACTGGGCCGAGGCCGACCGGCTGCGCGACACCCTGGCGGAGGCCGGGATCGTCGTGGCCGACGGAGCCGGCGGCTCCACCTGGACGCTGGGCTGAGGCTTCCCGGCCGAAGACCGAAGCGGGCGCGCGGCCCATGGGTCCGCAGCGCCTGCGCACTGGACCACGACCGGCACGACCGGTCACGAGATGAATGGGCGGCACAGCATGTCAGCACCCCGACGGAGCAGCGGAAGCTCCAAGAAGAAGGGGCCCACCGCGGGCACCGGCGGCCACGGCCGCAAGAAGCTCGAGGGCAAGGGCCCCACCCCGCGCGCGGAGGATCGCCCGTACCACAAGGCCTACAAGCAGAAGAAGGCCGTGGAGCACCGCGCGGCCACCGGCGCCGGCGAGCGCGGGCAGCGCCGCGGTCCCAACCGCCGCGGACCGGGCAAGACCGAGGACCTCGTGACGGGGCGCAACTCCGTGCTGGAGTCCCTGCGCGCAGAGATCCCCGCCAAGGCGGCCTACATCATGGTGCGGATCGAGGCGGATGACCGCATCCGCGAGATCCTCACGCTGTGCAGCCGTCGCGGCATCCCGGTGCTGGAGGCCACCCGCCCCGAGCTCGACCGCCTGACCGAGGACGCCGTGCACCAGGGCATCGCCCTGCAGGTGCCGCCCTACGAGTACCGCGCCGCCGACGACCTGCTTGATGAGGCCATGCGGCGCTGGAAGCGCGATCGCGAGGCGGAGCGCGCTCCGCTGTTCGTCGCCCTGGACGGCATCACCGATCCCCGCAACCTGGGTGCGATCATGCGCAGCGTCTCGGCCTTCGGCGGCGACGGCGTCCTACTGCCCGAGCGCCGCTCGACCGGGCTGAACGCCACCGCCTGGAAGACCAGCGCCGGCGCCGCAGCCCGTGTCCCCGCGGCCCAGGCCACCAACCTCAACCGCACGGTCGAGTACGCCAAGTCCCGCGGGTACTTCGTCGTCGGGCTCGACGGCGGCGGCTCGGTCGATCTGCCGGGGCTGTCCCTGGCCACGGAGCCCCTGGTCATCGTCGTGGGCTCGGAGGGCAGGGGCCTCTCCCGGCTGATGACGGAGCACTGCGACCAGATCGTCTCCATCCCGATCCAGTCGGAGATGGAGTCGCTGAACGCGTCCATGGCCGTCGGCATCGCCCTCTACGAGACCTCGTGCCGTCGTGCCGCACACTCTGCATAGGCGCCCGACCGCGCCGGGGCCGGCGCGCTCACGGCCCCGTCCGCTCGGGATCTCCCAGGCACTGGGCGGAGAGAACGCCACGAACGTGGCCGTCTGGGCGCCCGGGGTCGATCGCCTCGATCTGGTCTGGCAGGTGCCCGGTGGCCGCTGGCGCCGCCACACGCTGCGTCGGATCGAGGGCGGGATCCACTTCGACCTGGTGCCGGGAGCCGTCGGCGGCGGCTCCGCCATGCCCTGGGGGACCCTCTACGGCTTCGTGGCGGCGGATTCGTCGCTGCTCGACGACGGCTCCACCCCGCTGGACGAGCAGATCCTGCTGGACCCCCACGGTCGGGGGCTGCGGCAGGTCCATCGCGCACCCGGACAGCGCGGGGTCACCCAGCCGGACACCTACGGCAGCCGCTACGTCTCCGAGATCATCGACGACGCCTTCGACTGGGCCGGGGACCTCGCCCCGGACATCCCCTGGCGCGACACCGTGATCTACGAGGCCCACGTCAAGGGCCTGACGATCCACCACCCGGGCATTCCGGAGGAGCTGCGCGGAACGTACGCAGGCCTCGCCCACCCCGTGATGATCGAGCACCTGAGCTCGCTGGGCATCTCCGCCGTCGAGCTGCTGCCGGTGCACGCCCATCTGGACGAGCCTCATCTCACGGCCAGCGGGCTGAGCAACCACTGGGGCTACAACACGCTGTCCTTCTTCGCCCCGCACAGGGCCTATGCCTCCCGCGCCTCGCAGGAGCGCGGACCGCAGGGGGTCATCGACGAGTTCAAGCAGATGGTCAAGGACCTGCACGCAGCGGGCATCGAGGTCATCCTGGACGTCGTCTACAACCACACCGCAGAGGCGGGCATGGGCGAGCAGCCCTACTGCTGGCGCGGGCTGGGGGACCGGCAGTGGTACCGCCACGACGACAGCGGCAACTACCTCGACGTCACGGGCTGCGGCAACACGCTGGACTTCTCCCGGCCCGAGGTCGTGCGCATGGCGCTGGACTCCCTGCGCTACTGGGTCGAGGTCTGCCACGTCGACGGCTTCCGCTTCGATCTGGCACCTGCGCTGGGCCGGGACTCCTCGCACAGCTTCACCGCCCGCCACCCGTTCTTGGTCGCCGCCGTGGCGGATCCCGCGATCGGCGGCTCCAAGCTGATCTCGGAGCCCTGGGACGTGGGCATGGGCGGCTGGCAGACGGGGCACTTCCCTCCCGGCTGGGCCGACTGGAACGACATCTACCGCGACACCGTGCGCGACTTCTGGCTCACCGAGCAGCGCGCCATGTCCGCCGGAGCCCCCGGGGGCGGGCTCTCGCGCATGGCAGACGTGCTCGTGGGCTCGCCGGGGCGCTTCGCGGCCTCCGGACGCACGCCGCTGTCGTCGGTGAACTTCGTGACGGCCCACGACGGCTTCACGCTGCACGACCTGACGACGTACGACCACAAGCACAACGAGGCCAATCGCGAGGACAATCGTGACGGCACGAACGACAACCACTCGTGGAACCACGGCGAAGAGGGGCCCAGCCGCTCAGGCACCGTGCGCAGCGCCCGGACGCGCACGGCGCGCAACCTGATGGCCACGCTGGTGCTCTCGCAGGGGGTGCCCATGATCACCGCCGGTGACGAGATGCTGCGCAGCCAGGGCGGCAACAACAACGCGTACTGCCAGGACGGGCCGATCGGCTACGTGAGCTGGCGGCACACTCCCGCAGAGCGGGCCATGCTGGCGGCCACCAAGGAGGCGCTGCAGGTCCGGCGCCGGTTCATGTCCCTGCAGGCCGAGGACTACATGATGCGCCCGGAGGACATCCGGGTCCTGTGGTTCACCCCTGAGGGCAGGCTCATGCGGGCCGAGGACTGGGAGGCGGAGGGAGCCCGCGCCGTGCAGATGCTGGTGCGCGCCCGCCATGGGGGCGTGGCCGGGCTCGTGGTGCTCAACGGGACCTTGCGCGACATCGAGTTCCGGATCCCGCACCTGTCCGAGTCCCTCTTCACCGAGGACGACCCCCACGCGGTCGCGGCGCATCTGGAGACGCCGAACCCCGAGGCGGAGGGCCCCGATGCGCCGCACGGAGCGGCGGAGGCTGCTGAGCGCGCCGTCGAGTTCGTCTTCTCGACCGATGCCGAGCTGCGCAGCTCCTACGGGCGCATCCTGCGCGGGGGAGACGCGCTCGCGCTGCCGGCCATGACGGTGGGCGCGCTGTCGCTCGACTGAAGACCTCGGCACCGGAGCCGAGGACGCCTCGTGCTCAGCCGCTCTCAGCGTCTCAGGCGCTGACCACCAGGCCCAGCTCGGCGCTGGTGGTCAGCCCGTCCCCGTCGGGAAGCACGCGCACCGTGTAGCCGAACGGACCCGATCGGTCGATCGTGAAGGATCCGGTGAAGGCCCAGTCCCCGGAATCGGTGCGCTGGACCTCACTCAGATCCTGGTGCTTGCGCTCGTGGATGTGATCGCTGCCCGAGACCCGGCCGAAGCCGACCTCGACGCGGACGTCCTCGGGGCTCAGCTCGCCGAGCCGGACGTAGGCGGTGACCTCGATGGCATCGCCGATCTGCGGCTCGGAGTGCAGCCCCCCGGTGCGCACATGCTCGATCCGCACGCCCGCCCAGCCCTGGCGGACCCGGGCGACCCAGGCCGCCGTGGAGCGGGCCTGGGCGTGATCGGCCGCGGAGGCGGCGCGGCCGGCCCGGGCGGCCGGCAGGTAGAGCTGCTCGACGTAGTCCGCGACCATGCGAGCGGCCGAGACGCTGGGCCCCAGGGTGGTGAGCGTGTGGCGCACCATGGCCAGCCACTGATGGGGGACGCGGTCCGCCCCGGCGTCGTGGATCTCGTTGTAGAACCGGGGCGCCACGTGGTTCTCGATCAGCTCGTAGAGCGCTGCGGCCTCGATGCTGTCCCGCTCATCGTCGGAGGCCCGGTTGTCGGCGGTCGGGATCGCCCAGCCGTTCTGGCCGTCGTAGAGCTCGTCCCACCAGCCGTCGAGCACCGAGAGATTGAGCCCGCCGTTGATCGCGGCCTTCATCCCGGAGGTGCCGCAGGCCTCGAGCGGTCGCAGGGGGTTGTTGAGCCAGACGTCGCAGCCCGGGAACAGGGTGCGCGCCATCGACATGTCGTAGTTCGGCAGGAACACGATGCGGTGGCGGACCTCGGGGTCGTCGGTGAAGCGCACCAGGTCCTGGATCATGCGCTTGCCCATCTCGTCGGCAGGGTGGGACTTGCCGGCGATCACGAGCTGGACGGGGCGCACGGGGTCCAGCAGCAGGCGCTTGAGGCGCTGCGGATCGCGCAGCATCAGGGTCAGGCGCTTGTAGGTGGGCACCCGTCGGGCGAAGCCGATCGTGAGGACCTCCGGATCGAGCACCGAATCGGTCCAGCTCAGCTCGGCATCAGCGGCGCCGCGCTGCTTCCACGACGCGCGCAGGCGTCGACGGACATCGGCCACCAGATCCGCGCGCATCTCGGCGCGCACGCGCCACAGCTGCTCGTCCGGGACCTCGGCCACAGCCCGCCAGCGCGCGCGCAGATCCGGCTGCGACCGGTCCACGGCCAGGGCCTCCATGCGCGGATCGATCCAGGTCGGCACGTGCACGCCGTTGGTCACCGACGAGATGGGGACCTCGTCGGTGTCGAAGCCGTTCCACAGCCCGGAGAACATCTGCCGCGACACCGCGCCGTGCAGCTTGGCCACGCCGTTGGCCCGCTGGGCCAGGCGCAGGCCCATGACGGCCATGTTGAACCGGCTGCCGTCGCCGCCGTCGTGGTCCTCGCGCCCCAGAGCCAGGATCTCCTCGAGAGGGGCGGGCCCGGCCAGCTCGGTGGAGAAGAAGCGCTCGATCATCTCGCGCTCGAAGCGGTCGATGCCGGCCGGGACCGGGGTGTGCGTGGTGAACACAGTCGAGGCGCGCACCGCGGTGAGGGCCTCGAGCCAGGACATGCCCCCGCCGCCGTCGGTGCCGGGGCTCATCAGCTCGGCGATGCGCTCGATTCCGGCGAAGCCCGCGTGGCCCTCGTTGCAGTGGAAGACCTCCGGGTCGGGGGCGCCGGTGAGCCGTGAGAACTCGCGCAGCGCGCGAATGCCGCCCATGCCCAGCAGCAGCTCCTGCTGGAGGCGGTGCTCGCCCCCGCCGCCGTAGAGGCGGTCCGTGACGCCGCGGAAGACGTCGTCGTTCTCGGTGATCTGGGAGTCGAGCAGCAGCAGCGGGACGCGCCCCACGTCGGCACGCCAGATCTGGGCGCCCAGCCGCCCGCCGTCAGGCATGGGCAGCCAGATCCTCGCAGGGGAGCCGTCAGGTTCGCGCAGCAGCGTGAGGGGCAGGCCCTGCGGGTCCAGGACGGGGTAGTCCTCGAGCTGCCACCCGTCGCGCGACAGCGACTGGTTGAAGTAGCCGTTCTGGTACAGCAGGCCCACGCCCACCACGGGCACGCCCATGTCGGAGGCGGTCTTGAGGTGATCGCCGGCCAGGATGCCGAGACCGCCCGAGTACTGCGGCAGCACGGAGGTGATGCCGTACTCGGCGGAGAAGTAGGCGATCGAGCGCGCGCCGTCGCGACCGTGCTCGCGCTGGTACCACAGCGGCTCGCTCAGGTAGGTCTCGAGGTCGCGGCCCAAGGCGTCGATGCGCCGGACGAGCTCGTCGTCCTCGGCGATCTGCTGGATCTCCTCGCGGGTCAGCGAGCCCAGGACCTGGACGGGATCCCCGCCGGAGGCCTCCCAGGCCTCCGGGCCGAGATCCCGGAAGAGCTGCTCGGTGGGCCGGTGCCAGGACCAGCGCAGATTGGCGGCCAGTCGGCTCAGCGCACTGATCGACTCGGGGAGGGACGTCCGGACGGTGAACCTTCTGATGGCCTTCACACCTCCGGAGCCTAGCGCCGCAGAGGGCTCCGGACGAGGCCCCCTCGGATTCCACGGCCCTGTCTGCGCAGCGATACGGGCCGTCGCCCGGAAAATCGCTCGTGACCTGCTTCACCATGGACCGCCGGACTGACTACGGTGTGGGGGTGACCTCCAAGAGCATGCCCAAGCCGCCCCGAGACTCCGCCTCCGCTCCCGAGCCCAGCTCGAGCGCGCCGTCCGCCGCGGGGGCCCCTGCTGCCCCGGCTGCCGCCGTCGAGCCCGTCGATCTGTCCGGTCTCGTCTACGGACGCATTCCCATCGAGAACGTGTCCCCGTCCGTGCTGTGCGGGCGCCGTCCCGCCACCGCCCTGCCCGGCGAGGACATCCGCATCGCCGCGACCGTCTACCGCGAGGGGCACGACGCCCTCGGCGTGACCGCCGTGCTGCGTGACCCGCAGGGCCGGGAGCACCAGCGCACTGCCATGAGCCTCAGCGCCCCGGGCACCGATCGCTACGAGGGCTGGGTCCGCCCCGATGCCGAGGGCGAGTGGAGCTTCACCGTCGAGGGCTGGGGCGATCTGTACGAGACCTGGCGCCACGCCGCCGAGGTCAAGCTCGGTGTCGGGCAGGACGTCGAGCTGATGATGGACGAGGGCGTGGTCGTCTTCGAGCGCGCCGCCTCGGAGGCCGAGCGCCCCGAGTCGCAGCGACGCCTGCTGGGCGAGATCGCCGAGCAGCTGAAGGATCGTTCGATCCCCGCCAGCCAGCGATTCGCCCGCGCCGCGGACCGCTCGGTCCTGGAGATCGTCGCCGCCTCGCCGATCCGCAGCCTCGTGACCAGCTCCGAGCCCCTGCCGCTGCGCGTCGAGCGCGATGCCGCCGGTCGCGGCGCCTGGTACGAGTTCTTCCCCCGCTCCGAGGGCGCCGTGCGCGATGAGACCACGGGCGGCTTCCGCTCGGGCACCTTCCGCACCGCGGCCGAGCGCCTGCCCGCCGTCGCGGACATGGGCTTCGACGTCCTCTACATGCCGCCGATCCACCCGATCGGGCACGCGCACCGCAAGGGGCCGAACAACACCCTGCACGCGGGTCCGAACGATCCGGGCTCGCCCTGGGCGATCGGCAGCGAGGACGGCGGCCACGACGCCATCCATCCTGATCTGGGGACCTTCGAGGACTTCGACGACTTCGTCGCCCGCGCCCGGGAGCTGGGTCTCGAGGTCGCCCTGGACCTCGCGCTGCAGGCCTCCCCGGATCACCCCTGGGTCCAGCAGCACCCGGAGTGGTTCACCACGCGCGCCGACGGCACGATCGCGTATGCGGAGAACCCGCCCAAGAAGTACCAGGACATCTATCCGATCAACTTCGACAACGACCCCGAGGGGCTGTGCCGGGAGGTCCTGCGGATCGTGCAGCTGTGGATCTCCCACGGCGTGCGGATCTTCCGCGTGGACAATCCGCATACCAAGCCGCTGTGGTTCTGGGAGTGGCTGCTCGATCGGGTCCGGAAGATCGACGACGGCGTCGTCTTCCTGGCCGAGGCCTTCACTCGCCCGGCCATGATGCAGGGCCTGGCCAAGGCCGGCTTCCAGCAGTCGTACTCGTACTTCACCTGGCGCAACGCCAAGTGGGAGCTCGAGGAGTACCTGGAGGAGGTCACCCGGGAGACCGCCGCCCAGTACCGTCCGAACTTCTTCGTGAACACCCCGGACATCCTCACGTCCTATTTCGTGGAGGGCGGGCGCCCGGCGTTCAAGATCCGAGCGGCGATCGCGGCCACGGCCTCGCCCCTGTGGGGCATGTACGCCGGCTACGAGCTCTACGAGAACGTCCAGCGCCCGGGCGCCGAGGAGTCGATCGACTCCGAGAAGTTCGAGTACCGCCCGCGCGACTTCAAGGACGCGGAGGTCCGCGGCGATTCGCTGGCGCCCTACGTGCGCCGCCTCAACCAGCTGCGCCACGAGCACCCGGCCCTCGGGGACCTGCAGAACCTGACCCTGCACCCCACCGACGACGACGCCATCCTGTGCTTCTCCAAGACCAAGACGGTCCAGGGGCCGGACGGGGACCACGAGGACACGCTGATCGTCGTGGCGAACACCGATCCGCATTCGGTGCGCACCGCGAACATCGAGCTCGACCTGGAGGCCCTGCGCCTGGCCCCGCAGGATCGCGCCGAGGACGGGACCTTCGCAGCCGATGAGCTGCTCACGGGAGAGTCCTGGTCCTGGGGCGATCGCGTGTGGGTCCGCCTGGACCCGTTCTACGAGCCCGTCCACATCGTCAGTGTGCGTCGCCGGCGCTGAGCGCGGACGATCCGCGAGCACTACCCGGGCCGGGCGCCCGCCGCGGCGCCCGGCCCGTTCCGCAGCACGAAACCAGCAGCAGGAGATGCACCGCACGTGAATGCCATCAACCCGGCCAGCTTCGGAGTCAACGCCCCGGGGATCTCGCACGATCCGGACTGGTTCCGCAAGGCAGTGTTCTACGAGGTCCTCGTGCGCGCCTTCTCGGATGCCAACGGCGACGGCTCGGGAGACTTCTCGGGTCTGATCGAGAGGCTGGACTACCTCCAGTGGCTCGGCATCGACTGCCTCTGGATCCCGCCGTTCTACGAATCGCCCCTGCGCGACGGCGGCTACGACATCTCGGACTACTACTCGGTGCTCGACGAGTTCGGCACCGTCTCCGACTTCAAGCGCCTGGTCGCCGAGGCCCACGCCCGCGGTCTGCGCGTCATCACGGATCTGCCTCTGAACCACACCTCGGATCAGCACGAGTGGTTCCAGGCCTCCCGCGAGGACCCTGAGGGCCCGTACGGCGACTTCTACGTCTGGTCGGACACGGATGAGCTGTACTCCGAGGCGCGGATCATCTTCGTGGACACCGAGGAGTCGAACTGGACCTTCGACCCGGTGCGCCGGCAGTTCTTCTGGCACCGCTTCTTCTCGCATCAGCCGGATCTGAACTTCGAGAACCCCAAGGTCGTCGAGGCCGTCTACGACGTGGTGCGCTTCTGGCTCGACATGGGCATCGACGGCTTCCGGGCCGATGCCATCCCGTATCTGGTGGAGGAGGAGGGCACCAACTGCGAGAACCTCCCCGGCACCCATGACTTCCTGGTGGGCCTTCGCGAGATGGTCGACCGCGAGTACCCCGGCCGCGTGATCATCGCCGAGGCGAACCAGCCCCCGGAGGAGGTCGTCGAGTACTTCGGCTCGGCGGAGGCCCCGGAGTGCCACATGTGCTTCCACTTCCCGATCATGCCGCGGATCTTCTACGCCCTGCGCGACCAGCGGGCTCAGCCGCTGATCGACACCATGGCGACCACCCCGCGGATCCCCGAGGGCACGCAGTGGGGCACGTTCCTGCGCAACCACGACGAGCTCACGCTCGAGATGGTCACCCCCGAGGAGCGCCAGGCGATGCTCGGCTGGTACGCCCCGGATCCGCGCATGCGCGCCAATGTCGGCATCCGTCGCCGTCTCGCCCCGCTGCTGGACAACTCGCGGGCCGAGATCGAGCTGATCCATGCGCTGCTGCTCGCGCTGCCGGGCAGCCCGTTCCTGTACTACGGCGACGAGATCGGCATGGGCGACAACATCTGGCTCGATGACCGCGACGCCTCCCGAACGCCCATGCAGTGGACCCCGGACCGCAATGCCGGCTTCTCGGAGGCGGATCCGGGCAAGCTGTACCTGCCGGTGATCCAGTCGCTCGTGCACCACTACACGCAGACGAACGTCGAGGCGCAGCTGGCCTCGTCGTCGTCGCTGCTGCACTGGCTGCGCCGCATGCTGCTGGTGCGCCGCGAGCACCCGGCCTTCGGCATGGGCGAGTTCCGCTCCGTGGACTCCGGGCACGAGTCGGTCTTCGCCTTCGTCCGGGAGTTCCATCCCCAGGACGAGCGGCACGAGGAGCAGGCGGAGACGCTGGTGTGCATCTTCAACCTGTCGCACACCCCGGCCGCCAGCACGATCGATCTGCCGGAGTTCGCCGGGCGCGGCCTGCGCGAGGTCTTCGGCGGCGAGCCGTTCGGCAAGGTCGACGACGACGGCACCTACCGGGTGACGCTGGGCTCCCAGGACTTCTTCTGGCTGAGGGTCCGCAGCGCGCCCGACGCCTCGGGAGTTCAGCCGCCCACGCAGTCCATGCCGATCATCACCAGCCTCGGCTGAGCTCGTCCTCGCCCGTTCACCCGCACCACCTGCACAGGAGACCTGACATGTCCGCCGTGAACCCGTCGTCGCACCCGGCGCGCAGCCTCGAGGAGGTGCTGCGCGGCTGGCTGCCCTCGAGGCGCTGGTTCCCCTTCGACGGCGACCCCGAGCAGCTGAGCCTCGAGACGGCCGCGGTGATCCCGCTGTCCGAGTCCCCGGCCGGCGCCTCGCCCGAGGACGAGGGCCTGGCGATCCACCTCCTGCGGGCGGGCACCCCGTCCGGGACGCGCATCGTCCAGGTGCCGCTGGAGACCTCCGCCTCGGCCTTCGACCAGCAGATCGGCTCCTTCGAGACCTCCGCAGGGACGCGCCACGTCCGGGAGGCCGTGGATCAGCCGGAGTTCCTGGACGCCGTGCTGGGCCTGCTGCGCAAGGGCTCGCAGATCGGCGGGCGCCGCGCGGCCATGACGGGGGCGGCCAACGACTCGCTGACCCCGGTCTCGGGCGTGAAGGCAGCCGAGCAGGTGCAGGTGATCGCCGGCGAGCAGTCGAACACCTCGGTGGTGCTGCGCCCCGTCGAGCCCGGCGAGGACGCGCTGATCCTCAAGTTCTTCCGCATCCTCGGCGAGGGGGAGAACCCGGACGTCGAGGTCGGACGCGAGCTGACCGACCTCGGCTGCTCCGTGGTGGCACGGACCTGGGGCTGGGCCGAGATCACCTGGCCGGAGACCGGCGACGACGACGGCCAGCGCCAGGCCGTCGGGCAGTCGGTCGTGGCCGCGGAGTTCGTCGACGGCGCCCAGGATGCCTGGCGCCTGGCCGTCGAGGCCGCCGCCGAAGGCCGCTCCTTCGCCGCGGAGGCCCGCGAGCTCGGCCGTGCCACGGCGCGCATGCACCGCGACCTCGCCTCCGCCTTCGGCACGCAGGAGGCCCTCGGGCCCCGGCGCGAGGCGCTGCTGGAGTCGCTGTCCGGGCGTCTGGAATGGGCCCGCGATCAGATGGGCGACCGTCCGGGCGGGCTGGAGCAGGAGCTGGACTCGGTCATCGCCCGCGCCCGCGAGGTCGAGCAGCTGCCCGAGCTGCAGCGCATCCACGGCGACTACCACCTGGGCCAGGTGCTGCGCGGTCCCGACGGCGCCTTCCGCATCCTTGATTTCGAGGGCGAGCCGCTGCGCGAGATGTCGGAGCGCTCGGCCGCAGACCTTCCCCTGCGCGACGTCGTGGGGATGCTGCGCTCGCTGGACTACGCCGCAGCGTTCGGGCAGCGCGAGTCCGGGCGCGACACCGAGCAGTGGGGTCAGGCGGCCGCCGAGGCGCTGCTCGAGGGCTGGACCGCCGTGACCCACACAATCGTGGAGCGCCGTGATCCCCTGTTCCAGGCGCTGTGGCTGGACAAGGCCATGTACGAGGTCGTCTACGAGTCACGCAATCGCCCCGACTGGGTCGACGTCCCGCTCAGGGCCGTGCTCAGCGCGCTCGGCGGCTCCCAGTCTTCGGCCGCCGTCGACCCCGCAGCCGGTGCCGCGGCCGGTGCGCTCTCTGGCGACCAGGAGACGGCCGACGAGCCCTCGGATGTCCGGGGGACGGGGGGCACCGCGTCGGAGGCTTCTGGTGCACCGGTCGAGACCTCGGCCGTCGTGCCGGGCCCGAGCGCAGCTGCTGCGGGCGTACCCTCGCAGTACCAGGCCGATCAGGCCATCCGGGGCGGCGCGGAGCCGACCCCCGACCAGCAGGAAGGCTCCGCCCCGGAGCCCCCCGCCGCAACACCGCAGGCGGAGACGGACGAGACCAGCGGAAGCGAGCACCACGTGTCCCACACCATCTCCGAGGATGTCCTGGCGGCTGTCGCCGAGGGCCGGTACTACGATCCGCACTGCGTGCTCGGCGCGCATCCGCAGGACGACGGCACCGTCGTGGTCCGCACCCTGCGGCGCTTCGCCCAGAAGGTCGAGGCGATCACCGGAGACGGCTCCGTGCACCTCCTCAGCCACGAGTGGGGCGGCATCTTCACCGGTCGCATCCCCGCGACCTCGGACGGCGGCATCCCCGACTACCGCCTGCGCGTGACCTGGGACGGCGGCCACAGCCTCGAGGTCGACGATCCGTACCGCAGCACTCCGACCGTGGGCGAGATGGACCTGCATCTGATCGGCGAGGGCCGGCACGAGGAGCTCTGGAAGGTCCTGGGCGCCCGTGTGCGCAGCTGGCCCTCGAGCTTCGGCGAGACCCGCGGCACGAGCTTCGCCGTCTGGGCCCCCAATGCCCGAGCCGTGCGCGTCATCGGCGACTTCAACGGCTGGGACGGCACCGAGCACGCCATGCGCTCGCTCGGCGGCAGCGGCGTCTGGGAGCTCTTCGTCCCGGGCGTCGGCCACGGTGCCATCTACAAGTTCCGCATCATGGGCCCGGACGGGCAGTGGAAGGACAAGGCGGACCCCATGGCCCGCTGGAGCGAGGTGCCGCCGCTGACCGGCTCCCGCGTCCTCGACAGCGAATACACGTTCGGCGACGACGAGTGGATGGAGCGCCGCGCGCAGACGGACCCGCACAGCGGTCCCATGAGCGTCTACGAGGTCCACATCGGCTCGTGGCGCCAGGGGCTGAGCTACCGGGACCTGGCCACCGAGCTCGTCGACTACGTCAAGGCCCACGGGTTCACCCACGTGGAGTTCATGCCGGTGGCCGAGCACCCGTTCGGCGGCTCGTGGGGCTACCAGGTCACGGGCTACTACGCCCCCACGTCGCGCTTCGGCGATCCCGATGACTTCAAACACCTCGTCGACGCCCTCCACCAGGCCGGCATCGGCGTGCTCGTCGACTGGGTCCCCGGGCACTTCCCCAAGGACGACTTCGCCCTGGCCCGCTTCGACGGCGCACCGCTCTACGAGCACCCGGATCCCCGCCGCGGCGAGCACAAGGACTGGGGCACCCTGATCTTCGACTACGGGCGCACCGAGGTCCGCAACTTCCTCGTGGCCAACGCCCTGTACTGGCTCGAGGAGTTCCACGTCGACGGCCTGCGCGTGGACGCCGTGGCTTCGATGCTCTACCTCGACTACTCGCGCGAGCACGGCGAGTGGGAGCCGAACCAGTTCGGAGGGCGGGAGAACCTGGAGGCCATCTCGTTCCTGCAGGAGGCCACCGCCACGGCCTACCGCCGCAGCCCCGGCACGGTGATGATCGCCGAGGAGTCCACGGCATTCCCGGGAGTCACTCGTCCCACCAGCGGCAACGGTCTGGGCTTCGGCATCAAGTGGAACATGGGCTGGATGCATGACTCGCTCGAGTACATGGGCGAGGACCCCGTGAACCGCAGCTACCACCACGGCAAGCTGACGTTCTCCATGGTGTACGCGTACTCCGAGAACTTCATCCTCCCGATCTCGCACGACGAGGTCGTCTACGGCAAGGGCTCCCTGCTGCGCAAGATGCCAGGAGACCGCTGGCAGCAGCTCGCCAACGTCCGGGCCTACCTCGCGTACATGTGGGCGCATCCCGGCAAGCAGCTGATCTTCATGGGCACCGAGTTCGCGCAGGACGCCGAGTGGGACAACGACAAGTCGCTGGACTGGTGGCTCGCGGAGACGGAGCCGCACCAGGGCATCCAGCGCTTGGTCGTGGAGCTGAACGAGATCTACAAGCAGACTCCGGCGCTGTGGGCGCAGGACAACGCGCCGGAGGGCTTCACCTGGCTGGATGCCAACGACAGCCAGGGCTGCACCATGTCGTTCGTGCGCTGGGACACCGCCGGCGAGCCGCTCGTCTGCGCGGTCAACTTCGCGGGCATGCCCCACGACGGCTTCCATCTGCCGCTGCCTCGCGGCGGGCAGTGGGAGGAGGTCCTGAACACGGACGACCTCCGCTTCGGCGGCTCGGGCGTGGTGAACGGATCGGTCACGGCCGTGGATGAGCCCCAGTACGCGCAGCCGGCCCACGCGGTGCTGGACCTGCCGCCGCTGGGTGCGGTCTGGCTCCGGCCGACGAACTGACTGGCCGGCGGCGGGCGCGCAGCTCGCAGTGGCGACAGGCCGTCGCAGGCTCGGTGCCGGAGACAGCAGCCGACTGAGCAGGGAAGCGGCCCGTCCTCGCGCACGGAACGCGGGGGCGGGCCCCTTCTCGTTTGCGCGCAGCGGGGGACGTGTGTAGTGTTCTTCTTCGTCGCTCCGGCAGTCCGGACGGCACGGAGCAGCCGGAAGGCCTCCTGTCACGGACTGCATGCAGCGCGTCGCAGGATTTCTGAGAGTTCATCCGCCGGAGACGGCGAGTTGACCTGAGGGAGGGCGACGGGTAATGTAGCGGAGTGCTTCGGACGGGTGCTCAAGCTGCGGATGACGCAGCGGCACGGTCCAGCAAGGAACTGATCTTCGCGGGCCTGGTGAAACGGGCTGGTTGATCGTCTGTTGTTTGAGAACTCGATAGTGTGCCAAATTGTCTGCTGATACCAGTTCAAGCAATTTTTTGTTTGGTTGGATCAGCTGATGCGTCAGTGCGTCTCGTTCCCGTGACGCGCTGGACGATCATTATTTTTGATTCCAGCCAGGTATGGTTTTTCGTTTTTCAACGGAGAGTTTGATCCTGGCTCAGGACGAACGCTGGCGGCGTGCTTAACACATGCAAGTCGAACGCTGAAGCACCAGCTTGCTGGTG
>NZ_BSQO01000009.1:0-86553 GCF_030268385.1 Kocuria sp. NBRC 114282
CGACTTCACGGCGAGATCGGCATGATCCCGCCCGTCGAGCTCGAGGACACCTACCATCACAACCACCCCGCACCGGCACCCGCCGACGCGGCACTTGCGAGCCTCTAACAAACCCGGGGCGATTCAACCTGCGCCCAGTGACGCCCTCAGCTAACAGCAAGCGCCGGGGCAAGACAGTGGCTGAACCTGTGGAGTGGAAGACCGCCCTGCTCCCAGCGGTCCAGCAGTTCGCCCACGACTACAGGCTCCCCATGCCCCTGGTTTGTCCCTGAGACAGAGCTAGGGCCGTGCCACGCGAAGTGCGCGACACGGCCCTAGACAAGCGGATAGCCCCGCGCCAACGGGGCTATCCTGAGGTCTGTAGTAAATACCGAGTCCATTCTAGCGTCTGCGCCAACAGGCTGCTACTGGACCCGCCAGCGATCGGAACACCCTGGCGGCGGGATGAGAAGCCCCGCGAACCAACATCGCCAGCCGCTTGTGAGGCACCGCCTCCGCGGCCCCTCCCGGGTCAGAGCCGGTTCTTCCGCCGAGCGCGCAGCCCGGCACCGTCACCGGGTCGAGCAATCCCCGGACAGCGAAGGAGTGCCAAGCCCTACAGCCGCCCTCGGGAGACAACAGCCTTGCCCCGAGCGAGCGACCGGAGCTGCGCGCACATGCCGCCACTGCACAGGAGTAACGCCCTGAACCGTTGTCATCCACACACATCGACCGACCCGGATGAACGGGTTTGCCGGGTCAACAGCTACACAGACCAAGGAAGCAGGGGAGCTAGTCCCAAATATGCACGACGGGCGAAGTTGATTGCTTGGCTATCACTAGCTAAAGGAAAAGGCTCGCTGCGCTCCCAGCTGTACTCGCCAGCACGCCTACGCCAATATAGGGTAGGTCCAGACGCTGCTCCCTCCGCTTAGACAACGCCTCTTGTGCGGAGCCGGGGTTATATCCGAACATTGTTTGATCGAGATAGCTGCTCAACGTCCACTTTCCATCCAGCTGGATATTTCTTTTGAGTAGTTCATACTCAGATTCCTTTTCACGCTTTCGCCCCTCATCCACCTCCGCCTCCACCCACACCTTTAAATCTTTATCAATGCAGTGGGCCAGGCGTGCTCGCCGTACCTCAGGAAGGTTCCTCGCCCACGCCCCGAAAGCTCCTCGTATGGAGCAGATGAACCCCAGGGCATAGAGTGCCAGCACAACACTAAACAAAGTCATGAAAAGCTCCACTGATAGAGAAGGCTCGATAACCGTAATTGAGTCCATTCGATTGCTGAATCACCTGTCCCCATCAGTCCCATGGCAAATCAGCGTGAAAAACCGCCCGGCAGGTGCTACCGCCACCCTCCGCCGCAGAAAATCAGCCCCATCGGAAACCGACAAGCTCATCTATTTCATCAAAAACACCTAGTCTATGAGACTTCGAATACAGCGTGATTTGATTCAGGCTGAGGTGAAGTATATAGCTTAAAAGTCGCCGCATGAGCATGGCCGGCCACTCCGGTAAGGTACCGCTCGAGCTTGTCGAACTGATGCGCTCCTCGAGGGTGCTGCTGGGTCTGGCCTTCCTGACCGTCGCGCTCCTGCCGACACCGAGGGAGCGTACCGGGGTCACGGCCTGCGCCGGATGAACCTCCCACCGGGGCCCCGGCCCTGCTCCCTCGAGGTCCCGCGCCCGGGCGTCGGCGCTGCACGACCGAGCCGTCGGGCGGTCTCGAGGCGTTCCTCGTCGAACAACACGGCGAAGCGCTCGAGCTCGCTGGCCGACGCTCCGAGGAGGCGCGTGCTCGGGCACTCGCGCAGCCGCCTCCGCAGCGGCAGAGATCGAGGAGCG
This sequence comes from Kocuria sp. NBRC 114282, assembly GCF_030268385.1. NCBI lineage: Bacteria > Bacillati > Actinomycetota > Actinomycetes > Micrococcales > Micrococcaceae > Kocuria > Kocuria sp. NBRC 114282. Next base: position 1,835 of record NZ_BSQO01000009.1, read on the forward strand.
CGCCTGATCGAGGGTCAGGCCATACCGGTCGCGATCGGCGAACAGCCGACGCAGGTCCCGGTCCTCGGGGTCGTTCTCCCGGTCGATGGGCGTGCTCTCCAGCACACCGGGATGCGGGTTGATGTCGAAGGCAGGGGCAGGCTCCCAGTCCACCCCCGCGCGCAGAAACCCGTGATTGCGCGCATGATCGTCGGCATTGTTGACGAGCACGGTGAACGCCACCCGACGAAACAGCTCGGCTCCCACCTGCGGGCGCCACTCCGAGGCGGCGAGCGCGGCAGTGACCAGCTGCGCGTAGGTGAAGTCCGTGGCGTCGCTCAGCTGCAGGAGCCCGGCACCGGTGCCGGTGGGCAGCAGTCGCAGCGCCTCCTCATCCAGCTGGTCCTCGCTCTCGATCCGACCGGTGACCGCCGCGATCCACGGCAGGTGCTCGGCGGAGGCGATCTCCGCGGCCTGACCCGCCGGCTCGCCTGGCCGAGCGAATCTCAGGGCGCCCTGCCGCGTCTCGTCGCCGATCCGGAGCAGGATGTCGAGCTCCGAGAGCCGCTTGGGTCGGCGGCCCTCGGCCCGGGCAGCACGACGCTCGGCCGATTCGAGCAGCCGGGTGCCCCAGCGATCCGGCTGAACGTCGCGGAAGGCGAAGAACGTGCTGAGGTGCACCTGGACCCTCTCGGCCTCGAGGGCGCTCATGGTCGCTGCCCGTCCAAGAACGCGGCAAGGCGGGCCCGACCCTGGGGAGACTGCAGGGGGTCCGCTCCCGCGATGACCTGATCGAGCAGCCCCACCGCGGAAAGGATCTCGAGGGCGCTGGTCAGCTCCACGTTCTCGCCGCGCTCGAAGTTGCGCAGCGTGGTGAGGCTGACTCCCGCACGCGCGGCTGTGCGCTTGGCGGTGAGCCGATTGATCTTGCGTATGGTGGTGACGTGCGCGCCGATCGTCTCCAGTGCGCGCTACTCGAACGTGGTGGGATCCAGCTTCTGCCCAGCGCACACGATCGCCGTGACGCCGCTCGCGTCGACGCCGGCGGCCAGGCCGCGTTCGGCGAGGACGCGCAGCATCGTGGGCACGACCACCAGGCGGGTGATCCCGTGCCGGGCGATCGCGGCGTGGGCGCCGGCGACGTCGAACTCCGGCAGCGTCACGGATCCGGCGCCCGCATGAAGGCACTCGGAGAGGGCGCAGAGGTTCAGGCTCCCGGCCAGCGGCCCGGGGGCCAGCACACGGTCCTGCGGCACCAGGCCGAAGTGCGCGGCGGACGCCTCGAAGGATCGCCGCCACGAGTCGCGGCTGCGGCGGAAGCCCTTGGACAGGGCCGTGGTGCCCGAGGTCAGCCCGATCAGGAAGGTCGACTCTGGCTCGCCGTCGCGCAGCTGCGCAGGGGCGGAATCGGCCGGCAGGCTCGACGCGCAGCGCTCCCGCACCTGCTCGGCCATGTCCTCCGGCCAGGCCGATCCAGGACGGCGCACACCCGGTCCTCGGCCACCCCGGCGGCCCACCGGACGGCGAAGTCCGTGGCATTGGCCTGTCGCAGGATCCCCGTGGGCTCGCCCGACGCGGCCAGAGCCGCGGCCCTGGCGCGCAGCTCGCCCCAGCTCAGTCGATCGTCGCCGCAGGCGACGGCGAGCTCGCCAGGGCGCTGCGCGGCCCAGCGGTTCAATCGGTCCAGAAAGGGCATGTCACCGTCCTCGGCGGTGCTCCCGCGCCTCAGCGCGGCAGCGGGTCAGGTGTCGACGCCGCCGTCGGGCAGCGTCCCCGGGCTCAGGAGACAGTGGGCGTCCCGCCCAGGAGCCGACGGTAGCTGCGGTGCACGTTGATCGCGGCCAGGGTCGCCACGACCGCCTTCAGGAGGTCACCCGGGAGGAACACGAGGGATCCCAGAGCCGAGGTGCCCAGGGGCAGGCCGGTGACCACGGCCGTCCACGGCACGCCGCAGAGGTAGATGACCACGATGCCGCCCAGGGCCACGCTCAGCAGCACGGCTGCGAAGCGGGCGGCGCTGCCGGTGCGGCGGATCGCCCAGTGCTTCACCAGCGCCCCGATAATCAGGGCCGCGAAGATCCATCCCACCAGGTAGCCGCCGGTCGGCCCCAGGAACACACCCAGCCCGCCCCGGCCGCCGGCCAGCAGCGGCAGCCCGGCCAGGACCAGGACCTCCAGGACGATGACGGAGAGCATGCCGCGCACCGGCCCGAGCAGCGCGCCGGCGAGCATCACCCCCAGGGTCTGCAGCGTGATAGGCACCGGGAGGATCCCGATCGTGATCGGGGGCACCAGCCCCAGGGCGGCGATGAGGGCGGCGAAGACCGCCACGAGAACGGTGTTCTCCGTGGCAGTCGAGGAGTCGGTGGTCCGGGAAGCAGTGCTGCTGGTCATGGTGTCCTTCGAATGGTGAGGAGCCGAGGGGCTCGGATGGACGGAAGCGATGTGAACGGGAAGGGGATGGAGGCGGACTCAGTCGGACGGGGTCCGGGGTGCGCTGCGCGGCGGCGGCGGCTGTGAGTCGTAGCAGCGGGCGTCCAGAGCCGCTGCGATCTGCTGGGCCGACTCCAGCGTGCGCACGAGCAGGGGCACCAGCACGGCGACCGGGCTGTTGTGCAGGCCGCGGGCGTGCTGCGCCTCGCGGACCTCCAGGTACTGGCTGCGGATCTGCGGGATGAAGCGGATGGTCATGGACAGGGCCAGGCTCATCTGGGCCGGGTTCAGCCCGAGGCGCCGGGCGGGAGCCAGGAGCCGCTCGAACAGGGAGAGCATCTCCCCGAACGAGGTGGACAGGCTCACGGAATAGGCCAGCAGGCAGAGGCTCAGCAGCCGCAGTGCCGAGACCGACGCGGCCTCCCAGCCCGCGGAGAGGCCCAGGGTGAGGAAGACGATCCCGATGATGAGCATCAGCCCCGCCAGCATCCGGGCCAGGCGCAGCAGCGGTGTGCGGGTGAGCACCGCGGCGGTCACGGCCAGGGCGAGCACCGCGAGCAGGACGCCCAGATGGGTCACGGCGTAGATGCCAAGGCTTGCCACGAACAGGAACGCGAACTTCCATCCGGCCGGGATCCGGGTCAGCGGCCCCGTGCGCTGCGCGCCGGTCACTGGTCGCTGACCCGGCAGTAGAACTCCACGGCCGGGCCCGGGGCGCTGTCGAAGGCGATCCGGCCCTCGTGCACCACCAGGACCCTCTCGTAGTCCTCGATCATGTCGAGGTCATGGGTGACCATGATCACCCGCTGATCCAGGCCGTCGATGGTGGTCTGCAGCCGGCGCCGATTGCGCCGGTCGAGCATGGTCGTGGGCTCGTCGAAGACGATCGTGGACGGCTCCATGACCAGCACCGAGGCCAGGGCCACCATCTGCTTCTCGCCCCCGGACAGGGCGTGTGACTCCCGCTCGCGCAGCTGGCCGATGCCCAACCGGTCGAGGACCGCCTCCACCCGGGCCGTGAGCTCGGCGCCGCGCAGGCCCAGGTTCTTGGCCCCGAAGGCGAGGTCCTCCTCCACCAGGGGCATCACGATCTGGTTCTCCGGGTTCTGGAACACGAACCCGACCTGGCGCCGGATGAGCTTGGCGTCCTTCGCTGTGGACATCCCGTCCACCTGAACTGTGCCGCGGGTGGGCAGCAGCAGGCCGTTGAGCAGGCGCAGCAGCGTGGACTTGCCCGAGCCGTTGAGCCCGATCACCGCGATGCGGTGCTCGTCCAGGCAGAGATTCACGTCCGTCAGGACGTCGACGCCCTCCCGGTTGACGGCCACGTCGCTGAGCCGGATGCCCGGGAACCGGGAGGCCGGCGCCTCGTCCGGCCGACTGCGGCGCGACAGGCTCCAGGGAGGTGTCTTGTGCGACATCATGCGGGGGCTCCTAGCGGGTCGCTGGGTCGAAGTACAGGTGGGAGTGCAGGGCGCATCTCGGGTTGAACGGCGCCGTGCAGCGCGGGCAGCCGTCCGACCCCAGGTACTCGCGGATCGTGAGCTCGCTGCGGCAGACCCCGCAGAGGACGGCCGCGGTGTCGTGCTCCTCGACCGGCCACTGCACGGCCTCGTGCCCCGCGTTCTCCTGGTGGCAGAGGTGGCATGGATAGTACTGGTCGCAGCAGCGGAACCTGATGGCGACCACATCGAGCGCTGTGCGGTAGTGGACGCATCGCGTCTGCTCGTCGACAGGGCTCCCCAGGACTCGTGGCCCCATGTCTTCTCCTCGCTCCGGTGGGGACGCAGCCGCTGCGGGCACGCGTCGGGGGCGTCGATCGCGGGCCGGGCCGGTCCCTGTCCTCCGCGAGGACAGGGACCGGCCCGGTGCTCCTGGCTCAGCCAGCACCGACGATGAGCATCGTCCCGCCGAAGGTGATGCCGCTCAGGACCAGGGTGACGAACGTGTACCCGAGGATGTCACGGATCTTCAGCCCGGCCACGGCCAGCAGCGGGATCGCCCAGAACGGCTGGATCAAGTTGGTCCACTGGTCGCCGTAGGCGATCGCCATGATCACCACGGACTGATCGACCTGCAGCGCGTCCGCCGCGTTGGCGAACATCGGCGCCATCACGGCGAACTGCCCGCCGCCGGACGGCACGAAGATGTTGAGGAAGCCGGCGGCCAGGAACGTCCACAGGCCCAGGGTCCCGGGCGTGGAGATGTCGATGAAGAACTGGCTGAAGGTGTCCACCAGCCCGCTGACGCTCAGCATGCCGATGATCCCCGCGTAGAGCGGGTACTGCAGCAGCACCTCGCCCACGGTCCGCCCGCCGCGGGAGATCAGCCCGGCCAGCTCGCGAGCGTTGCCGACCAAGAGCATGATCAGGCACAGAAACGTCCAGTTGACGATGTCCAGGGTCAGATCGAAGCCGTTCTTGCCGAAGTAGAGCACCAGGTAGAGGCCCAGCAGCACACCCAGGGTCAGGGTGAAGATCCGCAGCTGCTCCACGCGCTCGGCCGGGGTCTTCGGCGTGATCGAGGCAGCCCAGGAGCGCGGCATGCGCGTGCCCGGGGATCTGTGGATCGTCGGCTACGACGACATCCCGATGTGGTCATGGAAGCTGCTGGGACTCTCGTCGGTGCGCCAGCCCATAGACGAGATGGCCCGGCTGGCGCTCGAGATCCTCCGCGCCCGGATCGAGGATCCCGACGCCGAGGTCGTGCAGAAGCGCTTCCCGACCAAGCTGATCCTCCGGGGCTCCGCAGGCGACAGCCCGACGTGAACGCCGCCGGTCGCCTGCACGCCCCTGCGCTGATCGGGGTGCTCCCCACCGCGCCGGGGTCGAGGCGGCTCAATCGCGGGCCGTCGGCTCCGGGGTCTCGGTGCGGTCCTCGCGCCGCTCGTCCTGCGCATCGACCTCGGACAGCGAGAACGGGAAGTACTGCTCCAGGATGCGGGCGATGCCCTCGTCGTCGTTCGTGGCGGTGACGACATCGGCGGCCTCCTTGGCCTCCGGGATGCCGTTGCCCATGGCCACGCCCAGACCCGCCGCGGAGAGCATGGTGATGTCGTTGCCGTTGTCGCCGAAGGCCATGACGGCCTCCAGCGGGATGCCCTTGGCCGCGCAGTAGTCGGTGATCGCCGAGGACTTGTCCACGCCGCGGGCGGTGGCCTCGAAGTAGATCGGCGAGGAGAACGTGCACTCGGCGCGATCGGCGAAATCCCGGTCCAGCTCCTTCTGCAGCTCGAGCAGCTCGGGGCGCTCCCCGGTGAACAGCAGCTTGGTGGCCGGCTCCGGCAGATCGGCGACCTGCGGCAGCGGACGGATGCTCAGCGCGTTGCCCTCGGCCTCATGTCGGACCTGCGGGTGCTCGGGCTCCGAGGCGAAGAGCTCCTCCCCCAGCGGGATCATCACGATCAGGCCGCGCGAGAGCACGTGGTCGATGATCTCCTGCGCGGTCTGGGCGTCGATCTCCCGGCGGGCGATGACCTCCCCGGAGGCCTGGTCCACGATGATCGACCCATTCATGCCGGCCAGGATCAGATCCTCGCCGATCTCCAGCTTTTCGGCCAGCTGCTTCAGACCGGGGATCGGGCGGCCGGAGGCCAGCATGATCTGAGCGCCCGCCTCCCGGATGGCCTCCAGCCCCAGGCGGGTGCCGGGCTGGAGCTGGCGGTCGCTGCCCAGCAGGGTGCCGTCGATGTCGAAGGCGACGAGGCGGAAGGTCATTGGGGTCTCCTGTGCTGGGGCGGGCAAGCATTCCTGCCCCCCAGCATGCCAGCTCAGCGCCCGGGACGACGGGCCTTACAGCGGCGGCCAGGGGATCCGATATCCACCGGTCTCATCGTGCGGCAGCACCGGGTCTGCCAGCAGCATCTGCACCCGCAGCTGCAGGGCCATCTGCTCGACCGGGAAGAGCAGCTCCTCGAGCTCGTCGGGCAGCTGCTCGGCCAGTGGAGCCAGGTCCTCGAGCAGCCCCTCCGGCACGGGCTCGCCGGCGAACTCCCAGATCACGGTGCGCAGCTTGTCCGGGGCCGAGAAGCACAGCCCCTGATCGATCCCCCAGATGCGGCCGTCGGCGCCGTGCAGGACGTGGCCGCCCTTGCGATCGGTGTTGTTGGCGATGACGTCGAAGACCGCCATCCGCCGCAGATCGTCGTGCGTCTCGGGATGGGAGTCGTAGAGCGTGAAGTAGTGCTCCTGCGGGTCGTGGTCCACGAAGCGCTGGATCGACCCGGGGCCGAACGGCCCCTCCTCGCGCAGCACCGTGGTGGGGATCAGCCCCCAACCCAGGGCCTCGGACAGCACGTAGGCTGCCCGCTCCCGGCGGTAGATGCGCGGCGGGAAGTCGCGCAGGGGCTTCTCGCCCTCCTCCGCCTTGTAGACGCCGCGGACGGTGCGGCCGTCGTCGTCGGTCACGTCCACGAGCAGCGCGGAGTTGGAGGACTCGCGGAACAGGCCCACGAGCTCGATCTCCCCGTGCTGCAGGACGTGCTCGTCAGCGCTCATGGGAGGGGGATCAGTCCGAGAGCAGGTCGGACAGGAAGCCGTCGGTCGTGTTCATGCGCAGAACCGAAGGTGCCCGTCCCGGCATATACGAGATCGCCGAGACGGAGCAGGGATCCACGGAGATGCGCTGGAAGTGATCCAGGTGCGAGCCGAGCGCGTGGTTGAGCAGCACCTTGATGGGGTCCGCGTGAGAGAAGCACACGACGGTCTGGCCGGGATGCCGATCGCGGAGGCGCTGGATGCCCTCGACCATGCGGTACTGCATCTCCGTGAAGCTCTCCCCGTCCGGGAAGCGGAAGCTCGAGGGGCTCTGCTGCACGGCGGTCCACTCCGGCAGCTTGGCCAGGTGCTTGAGCTTCTCGCCGGTCCACTCGCCGAAATCGCACTCGAGCAGGTCCGACTGCGCCTCGGCGGTGAGCCCGGTGGCCTTCTCGACCGGCTCGGCGGTCTCCCGCGTGCGCTCCAGCGGCGAGGTGTACAGGGCGTCCACGGCCAGGCCCTGGAAGCGCTCGGCCAGCCGCTCGGCCTGCGCCAAGCCCTTCTCGGACAGGTGCAGCCCGGGTGCACGACCCGGCAGGACCTTTCCCGTGGTGGGAGTGAGTCCGTGGCGGACCAGCAGGATCAGCGTGGGACGCTCGGCGGAGGTCTGGGAACTGTCGGTCTCGGTCTGTCTGTCGCTCACGCGCTCACCGTACCGCCCACGGCCGACTGCGGAAGAGGGGCGGAGGCACCGAGTGCGCTCAGCGCGAAAGCACCCAGCCGGGTACTGCCAGGCCACTTGTGCTGTCGCGGTGCAGGGCTAGCGTGAAGGTGTGACCGATCACCCTGACATCAGCACCCTGGGCGAGCTGCGCGCCGCCGATCTCCCTGTCCGCACCCTGCGTGAGGAGCTGCGGGCCAACCTGCTCGACGCCCTGGCGGAGGACCGCGACCCCTGGCCCGGTCTGCACGGCCTGAGCCGCACGGTCCTGCCGCAGGTCGAGCGCGCCCTGATCGCCGGGCACGACATCGTCCTGCTCGGCGAGCGCGGACAGGGCAAGACCCGTCTGCTGCGCACCATGGTGGGCCTGCTGGACGAATGGTCCCCGGAGATCGAGGGCTCGGAGCTGCACGAGCACCCGCTGGATCCGATCACCGACGCCTCCCGGACCCGCATCGCCGCCGAGGGCGACTCCCTGCCCATCGTCTGGCGGCACCGCGACGAGCGCTACGTGGAGAAGCTGGCCACCCCGGACACGTCGGTCGCGGACCTCATCGGCGACGTCGACCCCGTGCGCGTGGCCGAGGGCCGCCGCCTGGGCGATCCGGAGACCATCCACTACGGCCTGATCCCCCGCGCCCACCGCGGCATCGTGGCCATCAACGAGCTTCCCGATCTGGCCGAGCGCATCCAGGTGGCCATGCTCAATGTCATGGAGGAGCGCGACGTCCAGATCCGCGGCTACGTCCTGCGCCTGCCCCTGGACGTGCTGGTCGTGGCTTCGGCCAACCCGGAGGACTACACCAACCGCGGGCGGATCATCACGCCGCTGCAGGACCGCTTCGGCGCGGAGATCCGCACCCACTACCCGATCGAGCTCGCGGACGAGATGGCCGTGATCTCACAGGAGGCCGACCTGGTCGCCGAGGTCCCCGAGGCCCTGCTGGAGATCCTGGCGCGCTACACCCGGCTGCTGCGCGAGTCGCCGGCCGTGGATCAGCGCTCCGGAGTCTCGGCCCGCTTCTCGATCGCCGGTGCGGAGACCACGGCCGCGGCCGCCCTGCGCCGAGCCACGGTGTACCGGGAGGACGCCGCCGTCGCACGGCTCGTGGACATCGACGCCGCCGTGGACGTGCTGGCCGGCAAGATCGAGTTCGAGGCCGGGGAGGAGGGCCGCGAGCAGGCCGTCCTGGACCACCTGCTGCGCCGGGCCACCGCCGAGACCCTGGCGGCACGGCTGCGCGGAGTGGACCTGGACCCCCTGATCGAGGCCCTGGACGGGACCGTCACCGTGACCACCGGTGCGGACATCCCCGCCCACGAGCTGCTGGAGGAGCTGCCCGAGCTGCCGGAGGAGAGCCAGGACCTCTACGACCGGATCGCCCAGGCCTTCGGCGCCGAGTCCGCCGGCGAGCGCGCCGCGGCCGTCGAGCTGGCCCTCGAGTGGCTGTTCCTGGCCCAGAAGATCTCCAAGGACGCCGACGACGACGGCACCATCTACGGCTGAGCAAGGGCTCCCGGCGCCGCTGACCGGGTCCGCGCTCATCGTCCCTGCACCACGGAAAGAAGGTGCGCAGTGCCTGCGTATCGCAACAGCCGCTACGGCCGCTATCGCGGGGGACCCGATCCCCTGGCGCCGCCGCCGGACCTTACGGAGGCCCTGGACGCGATCGGCCGCGATGTCATGGAGGGGTACTCGCCGCAGGATGCCCTGCGCGAGTTCCTGCGCCGAGGCGGTCGCGGCCAGCGCGGCCTGGACGACCTCTCCCGGCGGGTGAACCAGCGCCGCCGCGAGCTGCTCGGCAAGCACAGCCTGGGCGGCACGCTCGATGAGGTGAAGAGCCTGCTCGAGCAGGCCGTGCGGCTGGAGCGCGAGCAGCTGTTGCGTGACGCCCGCATGGATCCCACGGACCGGCAGCTGCGGGAGATGCAGCTCGGTGCACTGCCGTCGTCCACGGCCGCGGCCGTGTCCGAGCTGGCGGACTACGACTGGGCCTCTCAGCAGGCCCGGCAGACCTATGAGCAGATCAAGGACAAGCTCGGCCGCGAGGTGCTGGATCAGCGCTTCGCCGGCATGAAGCAGGCCCTGGAGGGCGCCACGGAGGAGGACCGCCAGGCGATCTCGCAGATGCTCGCCGATCTCAACGAGCTGCTGGCCAAGCACGCCCGCGGGGAGGACACCCCTGAGGACTTCGAGCAGTTCATGGAGGAGCACGGGGAGCACTTCCCGGAGGATCCGCAGGACATCGACGAGCTGATCGACGCCCTGGCCCAGCGCTCGGCGGCAGCCGCCCGCATGATGAACTCCATGACGCCGGAGCAGCGCCAGGAGCTCATGGAGCTGTCGGCCCAGGCCTTCGGCTCCCCGCAGCTCATGGAGCAGCTCTCTCAGCTCGACGCCAACCTCCAGGCCCTGCGCCCCGGCGAGGACTGGAGCGGCTCCGAGCGCTTCGAGGGCCAGGAGGGCCTGGGACTCGGCGACGGCACCGGGGTGCTGCAGGACATCGCGGACTTGGATGCCCTGGCCGATCAGCTCTCCCAGAGCCATCAGGGCGCGGCCCTGGATGACATCGACCTCGACGCCCTGGGCCGGCAGCTCGGCCAGGACGCCGCCGTGGATGCCCGCACGCTCAGCGAGCTCGAGAAGGCCCTGCGCGACTCCGGGCTGCTGCACCGCGGATCGGACGGCGCGCTGCGTCTCTCCCCGCGCGCGGTGCGCCAGCTCGGGCGGGCGCTGCTGCGCGACACCGCCGAGCAGCTCTCCGGCCGCCCCGGCTCACGGGACACCCGCCGCACCGGAGCCTCGGGAGAGCTCACCGGCTCCACCCGGGCCTGGCAGTTCGGGGACCTGGAGTCCTGGGATGTGACCCGCACGATCACCAACGCGATCCAGCGCACCGTCGGGGAGGGCGGCGATCCGTCCCGCGGCATGCGACTGCGCGTGGAGGATGTAGAGGTCCAGGAGACCGAGGACCGCACGCAGGCGGCGGTGGCGCTGCTCGTGGACACGTCGTTCTCCATGGCCGCCGAGGGCCGGTGGCTGCCCATGAAGCAGACCGCCCTGGCCCTGCATCACCTGATCAGCACCCGGTTCCGGGGCGATTCCCTCGAGCTGATCTCCTTCGGGCGCTGGGCGCGCAGCCTGGACGAGAATGAGCTGACCGCCATGCCGCCGGTGCACGAGCAGGGCACCAATCTGCATCACGGCCTGCTGCTGGCTGGGAGGTTCTTCCGCCGGCACCCGTCGATGCAGCCGATCCTGCTGATCGTCACCGACGGTGAGCCCACCGCGCACCTGCTGCCCAGCGGCGACGCTCACTTCGACTGGCCCACCTCCACCCCCACGCTGCAGGCGACCGTCTCCGAGCTGGACCGCGTCACCCGCACCGGGGCGCACACCACGTTCTTCCAGCTCGGCGACGACCCCGGCCTGAGCCGCTTCCTCAACGCCATGGCTCGCCGGGCCGACGGCCGCGTGGTGGCCGTGGATCCCGAGGAGCTCGGCTCGGCGGTGCTGGACGAGTACCTCTCGTCCAAGGGCGGGGAATGAAGCGACGGAATATGTCGGGCTCGTCCTGTCTTGAACCGAACAGTTCCGTCCCGCCGCCAAGGAGGCCGCTCATGCCCGATCTGTTCGACCAGCTGACCCTGGGAGCTCTCGAGATCCCCAACCGCGTGGTCATGGCACCGCTGACCCGCCTGCGCGCTCAGGCCGACGGCACGCCGTCGGACCTGAACGTCGAGTACTACGCCCAGCGCGCCTCGGCGGGCCTGGTCACCACGGAGGGCACCTTCCCCGCAGCCGTCGGGCGGTCCTACCCGGGGCAGGCCGGCATCGCCAACGACGCCCACGCCGCCGGGTGGAAGCGCGTGGCCGAGGCGGTGCATGCCGAGGGCGGGCGGCTGTCCATGCAGGTCATGCACGGTGGCCGCATCTCGCATCCGGAGATCAACGGCGGTCAGCAGCCCGTGGCCCCCAGCGCGATCGCCCCCGGCACCTCCCTGCACCTGCAGGACGGGCGCAAGGACGAGATCCCCGTGCCGCGCGAGCTGAGCACCGAGGAGCTGGCTGAGGTCCGCGACGGCTTCGCGGCCGCCGCACGCCGGGCCGTCGACGCCGGGGTGGATCTGATCGAGCTGCACAGCGCCAACGGCTATCTCCTGCACCAGTTCCTGGCTCCGGCGTCGAATCAGCGCACGGACCAGTACGGCGGGACGCCTGCGGCGCGGGCGTCGTTCGTGGCGGAGGTCGTGAAAGCTGTGGCCCAGGAGGTCGGAGCCGATCGCACCGCGATCCGGCTGTCCCCGGGCAACGGAGCGCAGGGCACGGCGGAGACCGACCCGCAGGAGACCGAGGCGACCTACCGCGCGCTGCTGCAGGAGATCGGCGGGCTGGGCCTGGCCTATGTCTCGCTGCTCGTGGCGGATCCGCAGGACCCCTCGGTCGCCCTGGTCCGCGAGCTGTTCGACGGCCCGCTCCTGCTGAACACCGGGTGGGCGCAGATCACCGATCTGGAGGCGTCGCGCGCGATCGTGGACAGCGGCGCCGGCGATGCCGCCGTGGTGGGCCGCAGCATGATCGCCAACCCCGATCTGGTGCAGCGCTGGCGCGAGGGCCTGCCGGTCAACGAACCGGACCCCTCTACCTTCTACACGCACGACGCCGCCGGCTACACCGACTACCCGCTGGCCGTGAGCGGTTCCGCCGCACCTGAAGGTCCCGCCATGACGCGGCCCTGAGCCAACCACACGGGGTTCGCGCCGTCAGCGAACAGCCAGGTCAGGACCAGGCTCGACACAGACAGTCAGGGTGCTGATGTTCTAGGCTCGAAGCATGACGAACAACGAGAAGCACGACCAGCTCACCTTCCAGAACCCCACGACCCGCTACGTGCAGATCGACCCGCCGGTGCAGTCCCAGGAGGCCCCCGGCCTGGACCGCGACCTGGATCCCCGCGCCGATCTGGGCGAGGAGACCTACCGCGGCACCGGGCGCCTGGAGGGCCGCACGGCCCTGATCACCGGCGGCGACTCCGGCATCGGCGCCGCCGTGGCGATCGCCTTCGCCCGCGAGGGCGCGAACGTGGCCATCAGCTACCTCCCGGAGGAGGAGCAGGACGCCCAGCACGTCAAGGAGGTCATCGAGGGCGCTGGCCGCAAGGCCCTGCTGCTGCCCGGCGACCTGCGCGACAAGGACTTCGCCCGCAAGCTGCCCGGCAAGGTCGCCGATGAGCTCGGCGCCCTGGACATCCTGGTCAACAACGCCGGGCGCCAGTACCACTGGGAGAGCCTCGAGGCGATCACGGACGAGCAGTTCGAGAACACCTTCGACATCAAGCTGTTCTCGATGTTCCGCGTCACGCAGGCGGCGCTGAACGTGATGCCGGCGGGCTCGTCGATCATCAACACCACCTCCGTGCAGGCCTACAAGCCCTCGGAGACCCTGGTGGACTACGCGTCCTCGAACGGCGCCATCAACGCCTTCACCCAGGCCCTGGCCCAGCAGCTCGTCGAGCGCGGCATCCGCGTCAACGCCGTGGCTCCGGGCCCCATCTGGACGCCGCTGCAGGTCACGGACAACAAGAACGAGGAGCAGCTGACCTCGTTCGGCCGCCAGGCCACGATCGGGCGCGCCGGTCAGCCCACCGAGCTCGCCCCGGCCTACGTCTACCTGGCCTCCCCCGAGTCCAGCTACGTCACCGGCGACGTCCTCAACGTCAACGGAGGCTCGCCCGTCGCCTGATCGGCACACGCCACCGCACGACCACGCCGGGTCGGAGCCTCCCCGGGCTCCGGCCCGGCGTCCTACGCTGAGGAGCATGACCATCAAGGCACAGCGCATCACCGATTCGATCGCCCATCACGCCGAGGGCCCTGTCTGGTGGGCGGCCACCGGGCGCCTGAGGTTCGTGGACATGCTCCACGGGGCGATCATCGAGATCGACGACGACGGCGGCCATCAGCGCCTGGAGGTCCCCTCCCGCATCGCCTCGATGCTGCGCCCGCGGGTGGGCGGCGGCGCCGTCGTCGGGCTGGAGAACGGCATCGGCCTGGCCCGCCAGGAGGATCTCTCGGATCTCGAGCAGATCGTGACCCTGTTCGAGGACTCCGGACTGCGCACGAACGAGGGCGGCTGCGATCCCCAGGGCCGGCTCTGGCTGGGCGACATGGCCTATGAGAAGACCGAGGGCGCCTCGAGCGTCTACCGCTGGGACGGGCCCGGCACCGAGCCGCAGACGGCCTGGGATGGCGCGACCATCGCCAACGGCATCGGCTGGAGCCCGGACGGGGACCTCGCCTACTGGAACGACACCCCCACGGGACAGATCACGGTCTTCGACCACGACCCGGAGCGCGGACCCGTCGACCCCCGCGCCTTCGTGCGGATCCCGGAGGATGCGGGGCACCCCGACGGCCTCACCGTGGATGCCGAGGGCGGCATATGGACAGCGCTCAACGGCGGCAGCGCCGTGCACCGCTACTCCCCCGAGGGCGAGCTCACCGAGGTGATCGAGCTGCCCGTCCGCCAGATCACCGCCTGCACCTTCGGCGGCCCGGACCTGGACCGGCTGTTCATCACGACGTCGCGGGAGAACCTCCCCGATGACGAGGAGCCGGCGGCCGGATCGATCTACGCCGTCGAGCCGGGCGTGCGCGGCATGCAGCCGCTGGCCTTCGGAGGCTGAGCCGTGCAGATCCTGCGCAGAAGCCGCTCCCGGCGCGCACCGCGCCTGGCACCCCGGCTGCTGGCCACCGGCGCCGCCGTGACCGCCACGGCAGCGATCGGCTCGCTCGCCACGGGTCCGGCGGTGCGCTCCCCCGAGTACACCCACCTGGACAAGCCCTCATGGCAGCCGCCGGGAGTCGCGTTCCCGATCGTATGGACGGGCCTCTACACGGTCATCGCGTGCACGTCGGCGCTGGCGCTGACGAACCTCGCCCGGCACCGCGAGCGAGCGCAGGCCGATGAGCACGAGCTCGTGCCGCCGCAGCGGCCGCGGGTCCCCGCGCGGCGCTCCCGCCCGCTGTCCCGGCAGCTGAGTCGTCGCAGCGCCGGGCTGCGTCGATCCCTGGCCGTGAATCTCGCGCTGAACGCCGGCTGGTGCTGGACCTTCTTCCGGGCCCGCGAGTTCGAACTGGCCTCGGTGCACGCCGCCGTGCTGACCCTCAGCTGCGCAGACCTGAGCCGACGTGCGGGCTCCGCCCATCGAGGAGCGGGGGCAGCCCTGGTCCCCTACGTCCTGTGGTGCGGCTTCGCAACGGCGCTGAGCACTTCGATCGCCCGGCGCAATCCCCGCCGGTGAGCCGCTCGATCGAAGAATTCTCTGCCGTAGCACCTCACAGCCCCAGCACAGGTCCAGGCGAACCTCGGCACAAGGGCCGCCCGTAGCTTCGTGATCAGACAGCCCGGCAGCAGCGCCGGGCGGACCCCGATCACGAAGGAGCAGCCGTGCTCTTCCTGCGCCGCAGCCGCGACACCGCTTCCCAGGACACCGCCACCCAGGGCTCGATGACCGAGCCGCCCGTCAACAACGAGAACGACCCTCGGGTCGAGATGATCGACGGGATGCCGCACTACCAGGGGCGCCCGCTCGAGCGGCCCGAGGACGAAGTCCAGGATCAGGGGCTGTCCTTCGACCTGCAGACGCTCGTCTCCCGTCGCAGCGCGCTCTCGGCGCTGGGCCTGGGTGCCACCGCCTTCGGGCTGGCGGCCTGCGCGCCCACCTCGAGCTCCTCCTCGGCGTCCTCGTCGGCCTCCGCCACGAGCTCGGCGACCCCCACCGATGACGCCTCGATCGACGTGGCCTCCGAGATCCCCGATGAGACCGCCGGCCCCTACCCCGGCGACGGCTCGAACGGGCCCGACGTCCTGGAGGAGTCCGGCGTGGTGCGCAGCGACATCCGCTCGAGCTTCGGCACCGGCTCCGCCACGGCCGAGGGCATCCCCATGACCCTGGAGATGACCATCGTGAACATGGCCGACAGCTACAAGCCCTGGGCCGGAGCTGCTGTCTACGTCTGGCACTGCGACCGCGATGGCGAGTACTCCATGTACTCCGAGGGCATCGAGGATGAGAACTACCTGCGCGGCGTGCAGATCGCCGACTCGAGCGGCAAGGTCACCTTCACCAGCATCTTCCCCGCCTGCTACACGGGTCGGTGGCCGCACATCCACTTCGAGGTCTTCCCGGATGAGGCATCGATCACCGATCAGTCCAACGCGGCGTCGATCTCGCAGATCGCGATCCCGCAGGCCACCTGCGATGAGGCCTACGCGACCTCGGGCTACGAGTCCTCGGTGACCAACATGGCCTCGCTGTCCCTGGACACGGACAACGTGTTCAGCGACGACGGCGGCCAGACCCAGCTGGCGACCGTGACCGGTGATGCCAAGAGCGGGTACACCCTGTCGATCACCGTGGGCGTGGACACCAACACGGAGCCGTCGATGGGCGGGATGGGCGGCGGGGCCGGCGCCCCCGGCGCTGCACCTGCGGCCTGAGCCTCCGGCGAGGTCCCGCCCCATCGGCTCCCGCAGCCTCAGCTCATGGATTCCGAGATCGGCATACTGACTGGTCCCGGCTGGTTCTCGGCCAGCCAGGATGCCAGGGTCCGCAGCCGGGCCTCGGAGTCCGAGCCCTTCTCGGTGGAGTAGAGGAACAGCGTCTGATCCTCCGCGCCGGTGACCTCCAGGGCCTCGTAGTGCACATCGATGCGGCCCACGAGCTGGTGGTTCAGGCGCTTGAGGCCGTCGCGGCGCTCGGTCACCCGGTGATCCGCCCACCAGGTGCGGAACTCCTCGCTGCGCAGAGACAGCTCCCCCACGAGCTGAGCCAGCTGGGGATCGTCGGGGTGGCGCCCGGCATCCAGGCGCAGGGTGCCGACCATGGAGGAGGCGACCTTCTCCCAGTCCACGTACTTCTCGCGAGCCTCGGGGTCCAGGAAGGCCCAGTGGATGAGGCTGCGCTGCCCGGGGGCGCGGGCGGGGATGCCCGCCAGCAGGGAGGCGGCCAGCGGATTCATGGCCAGGACCTCCGTGCGGCGACCGCGCACGAAGGCCGGATGATCGGTGAAGGTCTCGAGCAGCGAGTGCTTGAGGCGCTGCTGCTCCGCCGTGGGGGGCCTGGCCCGCTGGGGCAGTGCCAGCGCCCGGGCCAGATCCTGCAGGTGGCGGGCGGCGGTGGGGTCCAGCTCGAGCGCCTCGGCCAGGGCGAGCTGCACCGATTCCGACGGCCGCTTGTGCCGGCCCTGCTCCAGGCGCGTGTAGTAGTCCGTGCTCACCCCTGCCCGCGCTGCGACCTCCTCGCGACGCAGACCGGGGACTCGCCGACGGGGCCCGTCGTCGTCGGGGGCCAGCGCAGCGCGCCGGGGGGCCGGCTCTGGTGGACTGAGCGGAATCCGTCCGCCGTCCAGCCACCGGGCAGTCCCATGTCGACGCGGCAGCGTGCTCCGGTCCTCGAGCGGCCCGACCTCTCCCCCCGCCGGGCCTCGGCAGCTGCTGCGCGACCTCAGTCCCGAGTACGCGGTCAACGGCCTGATCGGCCTGATCTTCTCAGCCTCCGGGCCGATCGCCGTGACGCTGGCCGTGGGCGCCTCCGGCGGGCTGTCGGATGAGCAGATCGCTTCCTGGGTCTTCGGCATCTTCGTCTCGGCGGGGCTGGCGACCATCTTCATGTCCCTGCTGTTCCGCCGCCCCTTCGGCTTCGCCTGGTCGATCCCCGGGAACCGTGCTGCTGGGGCCGTCGCTGCAGCACCTGTCCTTCCCGGAGGTCGTGGGTGCGTTCTTCACCACGGGTGTCCTGGTCATGGGACTGGGCATGACCGGTGTGGTGCGCAGGGCCATGGCCGCGATCCCCATGCCGATCGTGATGGCCATGGTCGCGGCGATCTTCCTGCGCTTCGGCACGGACGTCGTGGACGCCTCCACCTCTGCCCCGGCGATCGCCCTGCCGATGGTCATCGTGATCGTCCTGCTCACCGCGGTGCCCGCCCTCGGCAAGCGCATGCCCCCGGTGCTGGGGACCCTGCTGATCGGGCTGGTCATGGTGGTCGCCACGGGCCAGTTCCGCTTCGAGGCCGACGGCCGTGTGCCGGCCCAGCCCGTCTTCACCGCCCCCGAGTTCACCCTGGCCGCCCAGCTCGAGCTGCTGGTGCCGCTGGCGATGACGGTGCTCGTGGTGCAGAACGGCCAGGGCATCGCCGTGCTGCGCCAGGCCGAGCACGACCCGTCCATCAACTCGTTCGCCGTGGCCTCCGGCGCCTTCTCGATCGTCAATGCGTCGGTCGGCGCGGTCTCCGCCTGCGTCACCGGCCCCACGAACGTGCTCCTGACGGCATCGGGGCAGAAGCAGCGGCAGTACACGGCGGCTGTCACCTACGGCGTGCTCTCGCTGGTCTTCGCCTTGTTCGCCCCGGTGTTCACGCGGTTCATGCTCGCCACCCCGGAGGCCTTCGTGCTGGCCCTGGGCGGCATCGCCATGATCAAGGCGCTGCAGGGGGCGTTCGTCACCGCGTTCTCCACGCGCTTTACGTTCGGCGCCCTGGTCACGTTCGTGGTGACGGTCTCCGGGCTGGACCTGTTCAACATCCACGCCGCGTTCTGGGGCATCCTCTTCGGCTACGTCGTCTCCCGCGTCCTGGAGCCCCAGGACCACCTGGGCCTCGGCTGACCCGCCGCACCTGGGTTCCAGGCGCGGCGGGCCTCGTGTGAGATCACTGCGCGCCGGCTCGACTCACTCGCCGATCGAGGTCACTCGGCGTCGGCGTGGTACTCCACGGCGTCGTCGTGGAGCATCCACAGGTCCGGGCCGAAGATCTCGTAGCGGATCTGCTTGCCCGGGATGCCGGCGCCGATCAGGGCAGAGCGGGTCTCCTTCATGAAGTCCAGGCTGCCGCAGAGGTAGACTTCCGCACCCGCGTCAACGCCCTGGGCACCGAAGTCGGCACGGCCGATGTGGTCGGCCTCGCCCTCCTCGACCGTCCAGCGCTCGAAACGCGCCTCCGGCAGCTTCTCGATGAGGGCCTTCTGCTCCTCGAGCAGCGGCGCCGCCGCGTCCGAGGAGTCCACGCGGAACGCAGTGACCTGGCGCTGCGATCCCTCGGCGACCAGACGGTCCAGGAACGCGACCATGGGCGTGACGCCGATGCCCGAGGAGACCAGAACGAGCGGGGCGGTGGAGCCGGTGAGGACCACGTCGCCGTACGGGTTCGACAGCTTGACCGTGGAGCCGACCTCCATGGCGGTCACGACCGGCGAGACCTCCCCGTCCATGTCCTGCTTGACGGCCAGGCGGCGCTGACGGGGGTTGTCGACCGGGATCAGCGTGAACTGCCGGGACTGCTCGATGCCCTCGGGCAGCCGCACCTTGATCGAGACGTACTGCCCGGCCACCGCATCGGTCATGGGGGTGTCGTCGGCGGGCTCGTAGGTGAGGACATAGGTGCCCTCCGAGGTCTCGCGCTTGTCCACGAGGGTGAACTCGTTGAACACGTTGTCGTTGGCCTGCTCGGAGTACAGGCCCTTCTCGAGCTTGATGAGGGCATCGGCCATGAGCCAGTAGACCTCGGTCCAGGCCGCGGCGATCTCGGGGGTCAGGGCATCGCCCAAGTCATCGGCGATCGCGCCCAGAAGGTGCTTCTCCACGATCGGGTACTGCCCCTCCACGATGCCCAGCGACGTGTGCTTATGGGCCACGCGCGAGAGCAGCTCGTCGGGGTAGGACTCCGGGTGGTTGAGGATGTGGGTGGCGAAGGCGACCACGGAGCCGGCCAGGGCGAGGGGCTGCTCACCGGTGCGCTGGTTCGCGCGGCTGAAGATGCCCTCCTCGATCAGCTGCGGCTCCGCCTCGAACATCGACTGGTAGAACTTCGGCGCGATGTCCGGAAGGCGCTCCGCGATCACGGGCGCGGTGGCTTCGATGAGCGGGCGGGCTGACTCGGAGAGCATGGGCTCCTCTTCCTGTGCACGGCTTCGTCCCATCGCCGCCGACGGAGTCCCCCGCGGCAGGCGCTGAGCCGACGGCCGGTTCCGGCCGCACCTTGGATCGTTGCACCGCCGCCGCGGCCGGGGCTTGATCTTGGTCAAGCCCCGGCAACCGGTTGCCGCCGTCCCGGGGACGGCTCACATCCCCGCAGGCCCTCCCGCGGCACGACGGCGCAGTGCCGGCCTCGTGGCCCGCAGGGCGATCGGGATCATGGCCGCACCGGCTCCGAGCACGACGACGACGGCCGCCAGAGTCATCGGCGAGATCAGCGCCCCTGCCCCGATCATGGGCGACAGGACGATCACGGTCGCTCCCACGACGATGACCAGCAGGACCCGCAGCGGCCGCATCACCGCCAGGCGACGGGCCCGATCGATCTGCGCCACGGGCATGCCCAGCCGGTGCAGGCCGAACCACACCTGCCAGCGATCATCGGCCGCGGCGAGACCGGCCGTGCCCAGCAGCGCGGCGACGCGCAGAGCGATCGCCCACCAGGGCAGCACCAGGGCGGCGGCCCCGATCCGCACACCGTCCACATGCAGCCCGCCCAGGGCCGGGATCAGCGCCGCGTAGATGCCCAGGCCGGCCAGCAGCCCGATCGCAGCCTGGAGAAGCGCCTCGAGGAGCACGAGGGCATGCAGCATGGCTCTCCCTGCCCCCAGCAGGCGCAGCCAGGACAGCCGCGCATCGCGCCGCCGCGCGGACAGCTTGGCCGCAGCGCCAGCGAGCTGCACGAGCGGCAGACCGAGAATGCACGGCGCCACAGCGCTGAGGGCCCTGTACAGCATCCGCAATCCGCATCCCGGGCTCGGCGTAGTCGTGGCTCCAACCGGAGCACGGCCGGCGGGGGCACGGCAGAGCCGGAGCGGGACAGGGTCGCGGCGCTCATCGAGCAGCAGCCCCTGCTGGAACACGAAGCCGAAGTGCTCCCGTCGCAGCCGCGCCCGCTCCTCCGCCGACAGCTCCTGGACGGCGACCGAGCTGTCCGCGGTGCGGAGGCGGACCTGCCCGGAATCAGGGACCGAGATCCCGGCCAGGGCGTGGAGCAGCGTGGTCTTTCCCGAACCCGAGGGCCCGGTGATCGCCACGGACTCCCCCGGGGGCGATCGTGAGGCTCACCCCGTCCAGGGCGGCCGTCGATCCGTAGTGCTGTGCGAGGTCATGGGCGTGGAGAACAGCTCTTGTCATGGCTCCACGATGCGCTCCGGGGCTTCGTCGGCACATCGGACCCGGGTCCGGTCTTCGTGCCCGTCGCCGCGCCCCGTCGTGGTAGCGCGGTCTGATCGGCATCCCGCCCCGCGGATAACTCCGACACCGTCCCCACCCGGTTCACAAAGTTATCCACAGGTGTGGAGAAAGGTGTGAAGAAGTCGAACATGTCTGCGAACAGTGCGGGCTCGATCCGCCCTGATCGGTATCCACAGGCTTGTTCACACTTGTGGAATTACACGAATGGCGTTCGTCCACCGCTGTGGACACAGTCTGTGGACAGCCGATGTGCACAGCGTCTCAGCCGCGGGGGCGACGGCCGCGCCCGCGCAGTCCCAGCAACGCGCCCATGACCACCATGCCCGTCACGATCCCGCCCAGGTGGCCCTGCCAGGAGATGCCGGGGAAGAACAGGCCGAAGGCCGTGTTGAACCCGATCAGCACGAGGATCCCGGACAGGTTCTCGCGATAGCGCCGCCCGCCCCACAGCGCCAGGGCGAGCACGGCGCCGAACAGCCCGAAGACCGCGCCGGAGGCCCCCACGGTGAACGTGTAGGCGGGCGAGAGCAGCAGCACCGCCGCCGCTCCGCCCAGCAGCGAGAGCAGATAGACCGTGAGGAAGCGCCCGCGCCCGATCTCCGGCTCGAGCATCCGGCCGAAGATCCACAGCGTGTACATGTTCAGCAGCAGGTGCGCGGGGTTGGACATCGAGTGCGAGAACCCGCTGGTGATCACCGTCCACGGCGCCTGCGAGACGTAGCCGGGGGCCAGGCCCAGCAGCACCAGGGGGTTGATCCCCATCAGGCTCAGCAGCCACTGCACCGCGTAGACCGCCGCGTTGATCCCGATCAGCACCCAGGTCACGGTCATGGCGCCCCCGCGCCGGCGAGCCTGGCGAACAGAGGGAACCGAGGGGGCAGGCCGAGCCTGACGCGCCTCAGGATGCCCCGCCTGCCACGACGCCCCCTGCAGCGGATCGCTCGGCTGCCCAGCAGGCTGCGACGGGTCCGCCATCCGCCCGTACTGCGGCAGCTGCGGGCCGCTGTCGCTGCGGGGATCGCGGGGAGATCCGGGCTCGCCGATCGGCTCGTGGGGTCCCTGGGTCATCGGTGTGCTCCTGTGCGATGGATGGTCCTGGCTGGGCGGCGGGGCGCCGTCGTCGCGGGCCCTGCGCCGTCGGATATGGCGCAGGGGCCCGGCCGATCGGCCGGGCCCCTGCGGGTCGACGATCGCCGCGAGCGCGGGATCATCGGGTGCTGCGAGTGCTGCTCAGAGCTGCTCGATGTCGATCGAGGTGATGACGGCGTCCTCGACCGGGCGGTCCATGCCGCCGGTGCGCACGCTGTTCAGCTCGTCGACGACCTTCTTGGAGGCGTCGTCGACGACCTCGCCGAAGATCGTGTGCTTGCCGTTGAGCCACGGGGTGGTCGAGGTGGTGATGAAGAACTGCGAGCCGTTGGTGCCCTGGCCGCCGCGCTTGCCGGCGTTGGCCATGGCCAGCAGGTACGGCTTGTCGAAGCTGAGCTCGGGGTGGATCTCATCGTCGAACATGTAGCCCGGGCCGCCGACACCCTGACCCAGCGGATCGCCACCCTGGATCATGAAGTCCTTGATGATGCGGTGGAAGATGACGTCCTTGTAGAGGGGGCCCTCGCCCTTGGAGCCGGTGTTCGGGTCCACCCACTCCTGGGAGCCGTCGGACAGGCCGATGAAGTTCTTGACGGTCTTCGGAGCGTGGTTGCCGAAGAGCTCCACGACGATGTCGCCGTGGTTCGTGTGGATGGTCGCCTTAGCGGTGGCAAGAGAAGTCATGACCCCAGTATCCCATGACCGGCTCGCTTGTCGCGGAGAAGAGACGACGACGGTTCCCGTTCCGCCGCGAGTGAAAAAGCACAGCCGTCTGCTGAAAACTCCCTGAGTGATGGGTGACCCGACGGCCTCCACCATGGGTCATCCCAGGCACAGCCCGTATGCTGGACCGAGAATCCTAGACCCCTGAGGAGGGAGCTTCCATGAGCAAGAGGGCAGAGAAGAAGGCCGCCAAGGCAGCCGCCGCGCGTCAGGCCGCTGTGGAGAACCGCGTCGTCGACGCCGGCGACTGGCTCGCCAAGGAGATCGGCGCCCTGGCGCCGCGGCTGCAGGACGGCGTGCGCTCCGGCGCGATCTCGCTGGCCGGCGGCATCCACACCGCCACCCCGTACGTCCAGCAGGGCGCCGCCAGCGCCAAGGGCGCCACCTCCGGGCTGCGCAGCCGCGCCGCCGTGCAGGCCGCCAAGTCGGCCCCGCAGGTCGCCAAGGTCGCCGCCAAGGTCGCTCCGGTCGGTGCCGCCGTGAAGGCCTCCCCGCAGGCCGCCAAGGCTCTGAAGGCCGCCAACGACGGCAAGCTGGCCGTGTCCGAGCGCTACAACGCCACGGCCGCTCAGCTGGCCCAGCGCTTCGCCGACGCCGACACCCCCGAGCAGTTCGAGGCCGCCGTCGCGCGCCTGACCGGCAACAAGAAGGCCGTCAAGAACGCCAAGAAGGCCGCCGCGCGCATGTCCAAGGACTACGCCAAGCAGCAGAAGAAGGCGCAGAAGGGCGGCGGCCGCGGCCTGCTCGTCCTCGGCCTGGTCGTGACCGGCCTGGTCGCCGGCGCCGCCGCCTTCAAGGCCTCGCGTCCGGTCCAGGATCCCTGGAAGACCCCGGCCTCGACCTCCCCGCGCGTGACGGCCTCCCCGGTCGACAAGTCCACCACCGTGGCCGCCGGCCACGGTGTGAAGGTCGATGACGCCAAGGCCGACTCGAGCGTCAAGGGCACGGCCAAGTCCGTGACCGAGGATGCCAAGCAGACGGTCAACGAGATCAAGGACCAGATCAACGGCACCCAGAACGAGAAGAAGGACGGCCAGGCCTGAGCCTGATCGTCTTCAGCGGCTGAGGCCGCACACCGCACGGCCCCCTCACCGAAAAGGTGAGGGGGCCGTCGTCGTCCTGGATGCCGGGGCCGGGGCAAGAGTGCCGGACCCCGGGGCGGGGATCAGCCGAAGGAGCCGATCACGTCCTGGAGCGTGTCCCAGACCTGGTAGATGCCCAGGATCGTGAACAGCGCGGCGCAGATGATCAGCACGCCGTTGGTGACCCAGCCGTTGCGCCAGCGGTCGGGGGTGCGCTTGGTGTTCAGCAGCCCCAGCAGCGTGATCGCCAGGAACGGCATGAACAGCGCGCCCAGCACGCCGTAGAGCAGGATCAGGAAGATCGGACGGCCCAGCAGCAGCAGGAGCATGGGCGGGAACGTGATCCACAGCAGGTAGAACTTCACGTACTTGCCGCCCGGACGGGTGGCGGGGTGACCCGAGGGCAGATCGCGGTGGTGGCCCCAGAAGTCCGCGAACATCAGCGAGACGCCCGACCACACGCCCACGACCGAGGAGAACGACGCGGCGAAGAAGCCGATCAGGAACGCTGTGCCGATGGCCTGGCCGTAGCGATCGTTGAGGACGTCGGCCAGATCGAGCAGCCCGGCGTCGGTCGCGGAGATGGACACGCCCGCCGCATAGAGCACCTCGGCACCCACGATCAGCATGGAGAGCACGAAGATGCCGGTGACCACGTAGGCGACCGTGTTGTCGAGCTGCATGACGCGCATCCACTTGGGGCTGGCCCATCCCTTCTCGCGCAGCCAGTAGCCGTAGGCCGCCAGGGTGATGGTGCCGCCGATGCCGCCGGACAGCGCCAGCGTGTAGACCAGTCCGCCCTCGGGGATCATGGGCACCAGGCCGGCGATCATGCTCGGGATGTTGGGTGCGGCGATGATCGCCAGACCCACGACCACCACGAACATGATGCCGACCATCACGGCCGTGAGCTTCTCCACCAGCGCGTACTTGCCGAACCAGACCATGAAGAAGCCGGCCAGGCCCATCAGGATGGCCCAGGCCGGCAGCGGCATGGTGTTCGGGAACAGCGCCACGATCGGCAGGGCTGCCGAGGACATGGCCGTGGCCCCGTACACGAAGCCCCAGATCATGATGTACGGCGCGAAGTAGACCGCCGTCCACTTGCCCAGCGAGCGCCAGCCCTCGAAGATCGTGCGGCCGGTGGCCAGCGAGTAGCGCCCGGCGCCCTCCACGAGCACGATCTTCACGATGGTGCCCACGATGACGGCCCACAGCAGGGCGTATCCGTAGCGCGAGCCGGCCGTCAGGGTCGCGACCAGGTCGGCTGCGCCCACACCCGTTCCGGCCACGACCAGGCCCGGGCCGATGATCTTCCAGCGACGGATCGCGGTGAGCTGCTCATCCGGATCGATGTGGGGCATGGGCCCCAGGTATTCCTTCGGTGCGGACATGACTCACCCTTCTCACGACGTGATCTGTGTCATGCAGTATCTCAGGTGATGCCCAGATCCTGAACATCAGCTGGCAGCGCAGCTCGTGCAGGTCTCAGCGACGCCTTCGTCAGGCGAACAGCCACCGCGAGGACAGCTCCTGCTCGAGCCCCGGCTCCCGGTACGACTCGACCCCGAAGAACGCCCGGAAGTGCTCCAGAGGCATCGCCAGCATCCCCTGCACGTCCGCCTGGGAGGCGTGGCACTGCATCGTGCGCCGCTTCAGCTCCAGCAGCTCGTCGTCCAGCTCGAGCTGCCAGTGCAGCTCGGAGGCCGGGATCCCGAAGCCATTGCCGTCATCGGCGGGGCCGTCCGGGTCCATGACCTCGTCCGGGGAGGCCCCTGCCGCCAGGGCCTGATCGCGCAGCTGCCGGAGCCGGTCCCGGTTCATGGACTGCTCCAGCAGCCGCGGCCGCTCGAGCGCAAGCTCGGCCGCGCGGTGGGCCACGTGATGGACCTTCACGTGATCGGGATGCCCGTAGCCGCCGTGCCAGTCGTAGCCCACCAGCACATCGGCGCCCTCGTCGTCCAGGATCGCGGCGACGGCCCGTGCGGCCTCGTCGATGTCGGCGCGGTGGAAGCAGGCCTCGCCGTCGTTCTGCTCCCAGCCGGTCATCCCGGAGTCGTGGTAGCCGAGCCACTCCACTCGGGAGATGCCCAGCACCCGTGCTGCTGCGGCTGCCTCCGTGCGCCGGTGATCCGCGACGGAGAGCACCTCCTGGGCGTCGTCGGCCGCCTCCAGCGGTGTGCCGAAGTCCCCGTTGGTCGCGAAGATCTCGACCACGCGGTGCCCCTCCGCCGCGGCACGGGCCATGGTGCCGGCGGTCTGCGAGGACTCGTCGTCCGGGTGGGCATGGAGGAAGACGATCACGGCCATGACGGGGCAGCTCCTGAGATCAGTGGCGGGCGCACGACGACGGCCCCGCCATCAGGCGGGGCCGTCGTCGATATGGGATCCGGTGGAGGCAAGGGGACTCGAACCCCTAACCCTCTGCTTGCAAAGCAGATGCGCTACCAATTGCGCCATGCCCCCGGAGCATCCTGTCGAGCTGAACTCAGTCGACGGGATCTGCGGCATCGCGCCAAGCGGCGCGATCGGCATCTGCGGAGCGCAGCCGCCAGGCGGCGACTCCTGCTCCGGCGGCACCGACCACCAGCACGATCGCCGTGAAAGCGTTCTTCATGCCGGTCTCCGATGCACTGGGATGCCGTTGAACCGTGGGCGTACCAGGAATTGAACCTGGGACCTCTTCGTTATCAGCGAAGCGCTCTAACCGTCTGAGCTATACGCCCGTGACCGGCGGACCGATCACGTCCACTCGAACCGACCAAGCGGTCTGTCCGTCGCGGAACGAATAGGGACTCTACACGATCGCCGCGACCGGGACCAATCGAGGATCCCCGTCATCGGCGCCGCGCAGGTCAGTCGTCGGTCAGCGTGACTCCGATGCCGCCGATCAGGCCGGCGGCCAGGTTGTAGAGCATGGCGGCGATGACCGACAGCAGCGTCAGCAGGATGACGTTGATGACCGAGAGGATGGTCGCGAAGATCGCTACCTGCCCCAGGGAGACGATCTCCTGGACCTCTGTGCTGCCGCCCGGGCCCGCCAGCATGGCGGCGAGCTCGTTGATGCCGTTGAACAGACCCGTGATGTCCATCAGGATCCAGATCAGCACGGCCGCGACGACCACCACGATGCCCAGCGAAACCGAGAGCAGGAACGCGAGCTTGAGCACCGACCAGGTGTCCACGCGCGACACGACCAGGCGCGCGCGGCGCACCTTGGCGCGCGGCGCGGGCCGCACCAGTCCCTTGGTCGAAGACCGCTGGGGCGTGCGGCTGCTGGACGACGACGCCTTGGCGCTGTCCGCCTTCTTGGCCTGGCTGGGGGAGGATCCCCGACCAGCGCCGCCGGACTTCGAACGTCCAGCCGCACCAGAGCGTGCCTCGGGGCTCATTCGTTACCTCCGTTGTTGACTTCGTCCAACGTTACGACATCCTCATCCGCAGCATCGGCTGTCGGATCCGCAATCGTAGCCGTGCCGTTCTCGACGGCTTCCTCGACCGCGTCCTCGATGTGGCGCTCGGCATTCCAGGCCACACCCACGATCGAGTCCTTGGGGGCAGGCTTGGCGAAGATGACGCCCATGGTGTCGCGGCCCTTGGCGGGGACCTCCGAGACCGCAGAGCGCACGACCTTGCCGGAGGCCATGACGACCATGACCTCGTCGGATTCTCCCACGATCAAGGCGCCGGCGAGCTTGCCGCGCTCATCCCCGACCTTGGCGACCTTGATGCCGAGCCCGCCTCGGCCCTGGCGCCGGTACTGCTCGATGGCCGTGCGCTTGGCGTAGCCGCCCTCGGTCACCACGAAAACGTAGCTCTCGGTGCCCTTCGCCACGACGTCGGCGGCCAGCAGCTCGTCGTCATCGCGGAACTTCATGCCGGTCACGCCGGAGGTCGCGCGGCCCATGGGTCGCAGCGCCTCGTCATCGGCCTGGAAGTGCAGGGACTGGCCGTTGCGCGAGACCAGGAAGATGTCGTCGTCGGAGTCCACGAGCTTGGCCGAGACCAGCTCGTCGCCCTCGCGCAGGTTGATCGCGATCACGCCGGCGGTGCGGTTGGTGTCGTAGTCCTCGAGCCGGGACTTCTTCACCAGGCCGCTGCGCGTGGCCAGCACCAGGTACGGGGCGTCCTGGTAGGTCGACAGCTCCATGACCTGGGCGATCTGCTCGCCGGGCTGGAAGGCCATGACATTGGCGACGTGCTGGCCCTTGGCGTCGCGACCGGCCTCGAGCAGCTCGTAGGCCTTGGTGCGATATACGCGGCCGTGGGTCGTGAAGAACAGGATCCAGTGGTGCGTGGTGGTGGTGAAGAAATGCTCGACGACGTCGTCGCCGCGCAGATTCGCTCCGCGGATGCCCTTGCCGCCGCGGCGCTGGGCCCGGTACTGATCGATGCGCGTGCGCTTGACGTAGCCGCCGCGGGTGATCGTGACGACTACGTCCTCCTGGGGGATCAGGTCCTCCATGGACATGTCGCCGTCGTAGCCCCACAGGATCTCGGTGCGGCGGTCGTCGCCGTACTTCTCGACGGTCTCCTCGAGCTCCTCGGAGACGATCTGGCGCTGCAGGTCCTCGGAGGCGATGATCGCCTCGAAGCGAGAGATCATCTGCTCGAGCTCGGCGAAGCGGTCCTGGATCTTCTGCCGCTCCAGCGCCGCCAGGCGCCGCAGCTGCATGTTGAGGATGGCCTGGGCCTGCTCCTCGTCGATCCCGAGCAGCTCCATCAGCCCGGTGCGGGCCTCGTCCGGGGTGGGCGAGCGGCGGATCAGGGCGATGACCTCGTCCAGGGCATCCAGGGCCTTCAGCAGGCCCACCAGGATGTGCGCCTCCTCCTGTGCCTGACGCAGACGGAACGTGGTTCGCCGGACGATGACCTCGATCTGGTGGCGCACCCAGTGGTAGATGAAGGCGTCCAGGGAC
The DNA here is from genome assembly GCF_030268385.1 of Kocuria sp. NBRC 114282. Lineage (NCBI taxonomy): Bacteria > Bacillati > Actinomycetota > Actinomycetes > Micrococcales > Micrococcaceae > Kocuria > Kocuria sp. NBRC 114282. The sequence continues at coordinate 30,488 of NZ_BSQO01000009.1, forward strand.
AGCGTGCGCGGCACACCGTCCACCAGGGCCAGCATGTTCGCGGAGAAGTTCTCCTGCAGCGGGGTGTGCTTGTAGAGGTTGTTCAGCACCACCTTGGCCACGGCGTCGCGCTTGAGCACGATCACCAGGCGCTGACCGGTGCGCCCGGAGGTCTCGTCGCGCATGTCGGCGATGCCGCCGATCTTGCCCTCCTTGACCAGGTCCGCGATCTTGATGGCCAGGTTGTCCGGGTTGACCATGTACGGCAGCTCGGTGACCACCAGGCAGGTGCGGCCGTGGATCTCCTCGACGGAGACGACCGCGCGCATCTTGATGGAGCCGCGACCGGTCCGGTACGTGTCCTCGATGCCCTTGTGGCCGAGGATCTGCGCCCCGCCCGGGAAGTCCGGGCCCTTGACGCGCTTGAGCAGCGCCTCGAGCAGCTCCTCGCGGCTGGCCTCCGGGTTCTTCAGGTACCACTGCACGCCGTCGGCGAGCTCGCGCAGGTTGTGCGGCGGGATGTTGGTGGCCATGCCCACGGCGATGCCGGCGGAGCCGTTGGCCAGCAGGTTCGGGAACCGCGCCGGCAGCACGGTGGGCTCGCGCGACTTGCCGTCGTAGTTGTCCTGGAAGTCGACGGTCTCCTCGTGGATGTCCCGGACCATCTCCATTGCCAGCGGAGCCATCTTGGTCTCGGTGTATCGAGGGGCGGCGGCGCCGTCGTTGCCGGCGGAGCCGAAGTTCCCCTGGCCCAGGGCCAGCGGGTAGCGCTGGACCCAGTCCTGGATCAGGCGGACGAGGGCGTCGTAGATCGCCGAGTCGCCGTGCGGGTGGTAGTGGCCCATGACGTCGCCGACCACGCGGGCCGACTTGTTGAAGGACCGGTCCGGGCGGTAGCCGCCGTCGTACATCGTGTAGATGACGCGGCGGTGCACCGGCTTGAGGCCGTCGCGGACGTCCGGCAGGGCTCGTCCGACGATCACCGCCATGGCGTAGTCCAGGTAGGAGCGCTGCATCTCCGTCTGGAGGTCGACCTGCTCCACGCGATCGCCGGTGATCGTGGCGGCCTCGACCTCGGTGCCCGGCTGGTTCTCCGGCTCCTCTGGGGTGACCTGGCTGTCGTCGCTCATTCGTGCGCTTCCCGTCCTTCTCCCGACGCCCGCGGGCGTCTGTGCGTCTGCTCGGCCGCTGGGCCGTGGTGCTCGAGACTGATCCGCCGGTCGCCGCCATGGAGGCGGCGACGGGCACATATGCCGCAGTCGGCATATGCTCCGTTGCGACTAGATGTCGAGGAAGCGGACGTCGTTGGCGTTCTGCTGGATGAACTCCTTGCGGGACTCGACGTCCTCGCCCATGAGCATGGTGAAGACCTGCTCGGCGGCGGCGGCGTCCTCCATGGTCACCTGCAGCAGCGTGCGGTGCTCAGGATCCATGGTGGTGTCCCACAGCTCGGTGTAGGACATCTCGCCTAGGCCCTTGTAGCGCTGGATGCCGTTGTCCTTGGGGATCCGCTTGCCCGAGGCCTGACCCTCCGCCAGGGCGCGATCGCGCTCGGCATCCGAGTAGACGTAGTCGTGCGGCGCGTTCGACCACTTGATGCGGTACAGCGGCGGCTGCGCCAGGTACACGAAGCCGTGGTCGATCAGCGGGCGCATGAACCGGAACAGCAGCGTCAGCAGCAGCGTGGTGATGTGCTGGCCGTCCACGTCGGCATCGGCCATGAGCACGATCTTGTGATAGCGCGCCTTCTCGATGTCGAAGTCGTCGCCGATGCCCGAGCCGAAGGCCGTGATCATGGACTGGACCTCGGCGTTGGACAGCGCACGATCCAGGCGGGCCCGCTCGACGTTCAGGATCTTGCCGCGCAGCGGCAGGATCGCCTGGTGCGCCGGATCGCGGCCCTGCACGGCCGAGCCGCCTGCCGAGTCGCCCTCCACGATGTAGATCTCGGACTTCGACGGGTCCTTGGACGAGCAGTCCTTGAGCTTGCCCGGCATGCCGCCGGACTCCAGCAGCCCCTTGCGCCGGGTGGTCTCGCGGGCCTTGCGCGCCGCCAGACGAGCCTGCGAGGCGCCGATGGCCTTGCGGATGATGTCCTTGGCGTAGTTCGGGTTGCGCTCGATCCAGTCCCCGAACTCGTCGGCGACCACGCGCTGCACGAACGGCTTGGCCTCGGAGTTGCCCAGCTTGGTCTTGGTCTGGCCCTCGAACTGGGGGTCGCCGAGCTTGATCGAGATGACCGCGGTGAGGCCCTCGCGGACGTCCTCGCCGGTGAGGTTGTCGTCCTTGTCCCGCAAGAGCTTGAACTCGCGGGCCTTGCGGTTGATCACCGTGGTCAGCGCGGTGCGGAAGCCCTCCTCGTGGGTGCCGCCCTCGTGCGTGTTGATCGTGTTCGCGTAGGTGTGCACCGACTCGCTGTAGGCGGTGGTCCACTGCATGGAGATCTCCACGGAGATGGAGCGCTCGACGTCCTCGGTCTCGAAGTCGATGATCTCGTCGTGGACCAGCTCGGCCTTCTTGCCGCTGTTGATGAAGCGGACGTAGTCCAGCAGACCGTGCTCGTAGCAGTAGACGACCCGGCGGTGGCCGTCGGCGGTCACGCCCACGGTGTTCAGCGCCGGAGCCTTGGCCGTCTCCGCCTGCTCGGCGCCGCTCCCGGCCTCCGGGGACTGCGCGGTGGGGACCTCGGAGGCGTCCTGGCCCTCGACCTCGGTGATGATCTCGGTGCGCGCGGACTCGCCGGCGACCTCGTCGCCGGACTCGTCCAGGCGCCGCTGGTCGGTCAGGGTGATGCGCAGCCCCTTATTGAGGAACGCCATCTGCTGGAACCGGGCGCGCAGGGTCTCGAAGTCGTACTCGACGGACTCGAAGATCTCCGGATCAGCCCAGAACGTCTGCGTCGTGCCGGTCTCCTCGGTCTGCTCGCCGCGCTCGAGCTCGCCCTGGGGGCGGCCGCCGTCGGCGAACTCCATGCGCCAGACGTAGCCCTGGCGGCGGATCTCGGTCTCCACGCGCGATGACAGCGCGTTGACGACGGAGATGCCCACGCCGTGCAGACCGCCGGAGACCGCGTAGCCGCCCCCGCCGAACTTGCCGCCGGCGTGCAGGATCGTCATGACGACCTCGACCGTGGGACGGCCCTGCGTGGGGTGCATGTCCACCGGGATGCCGCGGCCGTTGTCGGTGACGCTCACGCCGCCGTCGGCCCGCAGCACGACCTCGATGTGATCCGCATGGCCGGCCAGGGCCTCATCCACGGAGTTGTCGATGACCTCGTAGACCAGGTGGTGCAGGCCCCGCGGTCCGGTGGATCCGATGTACATGCCTGGGCGCTTGCGGACCGCTTCGAGGCCCTCCAGGACGGTGATGTCGCTGGCGCCGTAGCCGCCTTCGGTGCTCTTGTCCTCTGACACGGGCTGCTGGTTCCTCCTGATGGTCATGATGGAGGCCGCAAGGGTCCTGGAGCACGGGGTCCGGGGCGCAGGCAGCACTCCCGACGACAGCGAGCGAGCGGGACGCACCGGAGCATTCGGGGGGCCGCGGGGTCTGCGCGCTCGATGCGCTGCGTCGATAATCCGGGCCCATCATACCGGATCTGCGCAGATGCCGGGTGCGGGACGGCCTGAACCCGCTGTCAGCGGCACGAGAACGCCCCTAGGAGTGCCTCCGGGGGTGCTCGCTGACCCGGAAGTCGTCTCCGGAGGTGCCGAGCACTCTGCAGGCCGTCCACGGTCTCGAGGCAGATGCCGATCGACGGCGGTCCGGATCAGCCGTAGGTGTCGCGGGGCCCGCGGCCGCGGATCGAGCGCCGGCCCTTGCGCCAGCTGGGGGCCGCCGGACCCACGATGTCCAGGCGCGTGACGATGCCCGGGCCCAGGCGCTTCTCGATGGTCGACAGCACTTGGGACTGCAGCATCCGCATGTTGGCGGCCTGGGCGGTGGAGGAGCATCGCACGCGCAGCACGGTGTCCTCGAAGGACTCCGGCACGCAGTGCTCGGCCACGTACGCCCCCACCAGCTCCGGCCACAGGGTCATGACCGACCCGACGGCGACCGGGGTCCGCCAGCCGCGTCCGGAGACCAGGCGATCCATGACCCCGCCGATGCCCTGCGGATCCCGCGGCGAGTCTCCGGCGCCCGAATAGCCGCCCAGCTGCCGCGGATCGCGCTCGGCGTCCCGGCGGCGCACGGGACTGGCGGTGAGCGCCTCCATGGCAGCGCCGAAGCTGCGCAGGTTGGCCTTGGCCGCAGCGCCGTGAAGCCGTCCCTCGCCGCGGGCCTCGGCGCCCCGGCGCACGCGCATCAGGGCGGCCGCGGCCGGATCGACGATGTCGCGGTCGCGCTCGGCGCGCGGCTGCTGGGCGGGGATCACGTGCGGGATCCGGGATCGACGACGGCCTTGCCCGGGCTCACGCGCACCAGGGTGAGCCCCGAATCGGCATCCAGCAGCTCCTGCGGGACGTCCTCCTCCACGGCGGCGGTCACCAGCACCTGCTCGGCCTCCGAGACCATGTCGGCCAGGCGGCTGCGGCGCTGGGCGTCGAGCTCGGCGAAGACGTCGTCGAGGATCAGCACGGGGGAGGAGCCCTCGGAGCGGTCGTCGTCCAGGTGCACGTACCAGGAGCCCAGCCGCAGGGACAGGGCGCAGGACCACATCTCGCCGTGGGAGGCGTAGCCGCGGGCCGGCAGATCGCCGAGCTGGATCTCGAGCTCGTCGCGATGCGGTCCCACCAGGGACACCGCCCGCTCGATCTCCTGGTCCTGGGCCTCCGCGCAGGCCTGGAGCATCAGCTCGCGCAGATCCGCGGTGCTGAAATGGGCAAGCTGATCGACCCGACCGTCTGCGCTCTCCGGGAGGATCGAGGAGCGGTACCGCAGTCGGGGCATCCGGGGACCGTCGGAGAGGCTGCTGTAGGCGCGGCGGACCTCGGGCTCGAGAGCGAGGACGAGCTGCAGACGAGACTGCAGGACCGCGGCCCCATAGGTCGCCAGCTGGTCGTTCCACGCGCTGAGAGTGGCCTCGTGCGCCTGGGTGAAGCGCCCGGCCTTCCGCGCCGATTTCAGCAGGGCGTTGCGCTGGCGCACGGTCTTCTCGTAGTCGGAGATGACCCCGGCCAGGGCCGGACGCATGGAGGAGCCCAGCACGTCCAGGAACGCCCGGCGCCCGGAGGGCTCGCCCTTGATCAGCGCGAGGTCCTCCGGGGAGAACAGCACGGTGCGCAGGATGCCCAGGGCCTCTCGGGCGCGGACCGAGCCGCCTCGGTTGATCCGCACCGTGGGAGCACGGCCCTCGCTCAGAGTGAACTCGAGGTTCGTGCGGTGCCCGGCCCTGCGGATCCCCGTGCGGATCATGGCGCGCTCGGTGCCTGCTCGGTGCAGCGGGGCATTGCCGCTGACCCGATGCGAGGCCAGCGTGGCGGCGTAGTCGATCGCCTCGACCACGTTGGTCTTGCCCACCCCGTTGGGCCCCAGCAGGACCGTGATCCCGGGGGTCAGCTCGAGCTGGAGCTGCTCATAGCTGCGGAAGTCCGCGAGGGAGAGGGAGTCGACGTGCACGCAGGTCCGGGGCTCAGGAGCTGGGGAGGCGGACCGGCATCAGCAGGTACCGGTAGGCGACGTCGTCGTCCCCGTCCTGCTCCTTCTGCGCCGAGAGCACTGCCGGCTTGGGCGGAGCGGTGAAGGAGAAGCGCACGTACTCGGAGTGGAAGGCGTGCAGGCCCTCCGAGAGGTACGTGGGATTGAAGGCGACGGTGATGTCCTCGCCCTGGAGGTTGGCCTCGATGACCTCGGAGGCCTGGGCGTCCTCGCCGGTGCCGGCATCCAGGGCCACCTGGCCGTCCGTGAAGGCCAGACGGACCGGGGTGTTGCGCTCGGCCACCAGGGACACGCGGCGCACGGCCTCCACCAGCTCGGAGGTGCGCACCGAGGCGGTGATGGGCGTGGACTCGGGGAACAGCGAGCGGATCTTGGGGTACTCGCCGTCGATCAGCAGCGAGGTGGTGCGGCGGCCGCCGGACTCGAAGCCCACCAGCTCCGTGCTGTCCGACAGGGCGAGGTTCAGCTCGCCGGCCGGGCCGAGGGTCTTGGCGACGTCGTTGAGCGTCTTGGCCTTGATCAACGCAGCCGTCTGCAGCGAGCTGCTGTTGGGGCGCCAGGTGAGCTCGCGCATGGCCAGGCGGTAGCGGTCGGTGGCCAGCAGGGTCATCCGCTCGCCGTCGATCTCGACCCGGACGCCGGTGAGGATCGGCAGGGTGTCGTCCTTGGAGGCGGCGATGTTGACCTGCGCGACGGCCTGGGCGAACTCAGCGCCGTCGATGACGCCGGAGACCTCGGGCAGGCCGGGCAGCTCGGGGTAGTCCTGCACGGGCATGGCCGCCAGGTTGAACCGAGACGAGCGGCAGATCAGCGTCAGCTTGCCGTCATCCGTGATGACGTCCACGGGAGCCGAGGGCAGCGAGCGGCAGATGTCTGCCAGCAGGCGGCCGGAGACCAGAGCCGTGCCCTCCTCCTCGATCTGGGCGTCGATCGAGACCCGCGAGGAGATCTCGTAGTCGAATCCGGCTAGGGAGACCTGTCCGTTCTCCGCCTTGAGCAGCAGACCGGAGAGCACCGGGACGGGCGGGCGAGGGGACAGTGACCGGGCGGTCCAGGTCACGGCCTCGGCCAGAACGTCGCGTTCGACGGAGAACTTCACGGTGGGGGCGCCTTTCGTTCGCAGATGTCGTCCGCGCGGCGTCCGGTGCGGAGGTCCGGACAGACGACGACAGCATGCTATCGGCGCGCTGTGCCCTGTGCCATCTGCTCGAGCAGACCGGGGAGTCGCAGAGGCGCTTCGGTGGATCCGGCTTTCTGTAATTCCAAGAATCCTGGAGGTGTGGAGCCCCGTGACCTGCTCGAGGCAGGCAGCCAACACCTCTCGGTGCGGCTGAACGTGTAATTACACGAGCTCGCCGGGTCCGGATCGGGCGTCAGGGCATTCGTTGTCCGGCGGGAGGTATTAATGGACAGTAGTGTTCATAACCGCTGTGGATCTTGTGGAAAAGAGCCTGATCGGCTGATCTGGCGCGGATCATGGCTGTGGGTCGGCTGTGCACCGCCATCCACGGACCGCCCCGTGCCTGTGTAATCACATTCTTGTCATTCCGGGCCCGTGCACAGGCCGATCCCCGGATCTGCCTCGACTGTCCACCGCGATCGCGCTTCTCTCCACAGCGCTGTCCACAACCGGTGGAATCGTGTCGTGCACAGCCTGTCCACAGGGCTTCCCACAGCTGTGGAGAACGGGTTTCGCAGCCCGCATCCGCGCCGCGCCGTCCTGTGGATGACCGGAGATCGACGCAGGCCCCGAGTCCGCTCGTGCGGGCCCGGGGCCTGAAGGGACGAGGCAGAGCGCAGCGCATGGGCTGCGCTGCGGATCAGCTGTGGCGCTGCTGCTTGATCCGGTTGGTGAGCTCGGTGACCTGGTTGAAGATCTGCCGCCGCTCGGCCATCAGCGTCCGGATCTTGCGATCGGCGTGCATGACCGTGGTGTGGTCGCGGCCGCCGAGCTCCTGTCCGATCTTGGGCAGGGACATGTCCGTGAGCTCGCGCAGCAGGTACATGGCGATCTGCCGGGCCGTGACCAGCGTGCGCGTGCGGGACTTGGACTTCAGCTCGTCCAGCGAGATGTCGAAGTAGGCGGCCGTCTGCCCCAGGATCGTGGCGGCGGTGATCTCGCCGTCGTCGTCGGTGATCAGGTCCTTGAGCACGAGCTCGGCCAGGGGCAGGTCCACGTCCTGCTTGTTCAGGGAGGCGAAGGCCGTGACGCGGATGAGGGCGCCCTCGAGCTCGCGGATGTTCGTGGAGATGTGCGAGGCGATGTACTCCAGGACCTCGGGCGGGGCCTGGGTGCCGTCGGCATCGGCCTTCTTGCGCAGGATGGCGATGCGGGTCTCGAGCTCGGGCGGCTGGACGTCGGTGATCAGTCCCCACTCGAAGCGCGAGCGCATGCGATCGGCGAATCCCGTGAGCTGCTTGGGCGGCAGATCGGAGGTGATCACGATCTGCTTCTCGTGGTTGTGCAGCGCGTTGAAGGTGTGGAAGAACTCCTCCTGCGTGTGCTCCTTGCCCGCCAGGAACTGGATGTCGTCGATCAGCAGCATGTCGACGTTGCGGTAGATCTCCTTGAAGGAGGAGCCCTCGTCGTCGCGGATCGAGTTGATGAAGTCGTTGGTGAACTCCTCCGAGTTCACGTAGCGCACCGCGATGCCGGGGTAGAGCCGCTTGGCGTAGTGCCCGATCGCGTGCAGCAGGTGGGTCTTGCCGAGCCCTGAATCCCCGTATATGAACAGCGGGTTATATGCCTTGGCCGGCGTCTCGGAGACCGCGAAGGCCGCCGCGTGGGCGAAGCGGTTGGACTGGCCGATGACGAACGACTCGAAGACGTACTTGGGGTTCAGCCGAGCGCTCGAATCCCATTCGGCCGAGGCCGCACCGGCCGTGCCGTGGTCCTCCGCAGCCGAGCGGCCCGGGGCAGCGGCGGGGACGAAGGTGTCCTGAGGGCCGGTCTCCTCGACTGCGGCCTCGCCGGTGCTCTGCGCGGAGGCGGTGTCCTGCGGCGCGGGCTGCTCGGGCAGGGGGCGTCGGGCCGGCTCCGGTGCGGAGGGCCGCGGCGCCGCCGGTCGCGGCGACGGCGAGCGGAAGGTGTTCACGGCCCCGGAGTACTCGGAGCTCGTGGTGGACAGCGAGTCCTGCTCGGTCTCCTCCTGGGCAGCCGGCGGAGCGGTGTGGCCGCGCTCGGCCTCGAGCTCGCTCAGCGGCGGCAGCGAGGCCCGGGATGCGGACTCGATCTCCTGCTCGGAGACCTCCTCCAGGTCGGTGTCCACCACGAGTGCGACCAGGGTGTCCTTGCCGAAGGAGTTCGTGACGGCCTGGTTGAAGGCCGGCGCGATCTTGGACTGCAGGACCTCGCGGGTCAGCTCGTTCGGCACGGCGATCAGCAGCGTGGTGCCCATGAGGCCCCGGGGCTTGGCCAGGCGCAGGAAGCCGCGGTGGCGCGGGGAGATCTGCGGGTCCTCGGTCATGGCGCGGACGCATTCGGCCCAACGGGCGTCGAGCTCCGGATTCTGCTGAGGACTCACAGTGGCGGGGACTCCGGGATTCGGGGGCGATGTCGGCTCCGGGCGGGTGCCCGGGTGCGCTCGCGACCGGTCATCCACAGAGTTGTTCACAGCGGTGGACAGCGGCTCGGGGCTCGAGCGCGAGGGTTCAGCGTAGAGCACGTTCGAAGCCCCGACCTAGCCCCGATCGGGGCCGAAAAGAACTACAATCGTGTAGTTACACGAGCGAGAGCGCACCGTTGCTGGCAAGGACGGGGATCCGGTTATCCACAGGAATTTCCGGAAGACGTGCACAGCATGTGGGCGAGAGGCGGTCACCGACGGTTCGGTTGACCGTCCCACTCGCCGCGCCTACAATCGATCAGTCCTGTGTCTGACCTGCGCCCGGCGCCATGCGCCTCGCGGCGGCACAGCCATCGACCACCACAGCGGTGGACCCCTTCCTCAGGCGGACGGCCTGCTGCGCGCTCGTGCTCTGCACGGGCAGCGTGCGCCGGATCCGCACAGGGCAGGGGCACGCCCGTCCTGCATCCGGAGAAGATCAATGAGCAAGCGCACGTTCCAGCCGAACAACCGTCGTCGCGCCAAGAAGCACGGCTTCCGCGCCCGGATGCGCACCCGCGCCGGCCGCGGCATCCTCTCGGCGCGCCGCGCCAAGGGCCGCGCCTCCCTCTCTGCCTGAGCCCTCTCGTCGCCCTCGCGGATCCGACGGCCTCTGCTCAGCAGAGCCCCGGTCCGCAGACGCCGCCGAGACCGAAGGGGTGAGCGCGTGCTTCCCGCACAGCACAGGATGCGCACCTCCACGCACTTCGCAGCGACCACACGTTCCGGTGCCCGACAGGGGCGCCGGAACGTCGTCGTCTATGTGCGCGCCACGTCCGGGGACCAGCCGTCCCGGGCGGGCTTCGTGGTATCCAAGCGGGTCGGCAATGCGGTCTGCCGCAATCTCGTGAAGCGGCGGCTGCGGGAGCTCGTCGGGATGACGATCCAGGGCAGCCCAGCCGGCTTCGACGTCGTGGTGCGGGCCCTGCCCGCCTCGGCAGAGGCCGACTTCGCCGAGCTGCGGCGGGACTGGGAATCCGCCTGGCGCAAGGCCGCGAGGAAGGCCGAGGTGCCGGCATGAGCACCGCGCAGGGCCTCGGCCATCAGCATCCTGTCCTGGATGAGGAGCAGCTCTGGGAGCAGGCACCGTCGGACTTCGTGCGCCCTCGGGGTGCGGTCCAGGCGGTGTGGCTGCTGCCGCAGAACCTGATCATCGCGGGTCTGAAGCTCTACCGCATGCTGATCTCCCCGCTCTACGGGGACGTCTGCAGGCACTTCCCCACCTGCTCGGCCTACGGCCTCGAGTCCGTGGTTCGCCACGGGGCGGTCCGGGGCCTAGGTTTGACCGTGCGACGACTGCTCAGGTGCCATCCCTGGGCGGCGGGCGGAATCGACAGGGTGCCGCAGGGCGGCCGCCGGTTCTCCTCGGAGACCGAGCTGCCGCGGATCATCCTGCTCAACCACCCCACACCCGCCGATCGCGCAGCCGTGCTGACACCCCGCGATCCGGCACACGAGACCACGTCCGCGCGCCAGCACGGCGCAGACCCGGCTGCCGCGCAGACGGCTCAAGGAGCTTCCTCACGATGAACATCTTCGACATCATCCTCTGGCCCTTCAAATGGGTCGTCTCGGCGGTCCTGTGGCTCTTCCACGAGCTGTTCACCCTCATCGGGCTGGATGCGGCGAGCGGATGGACCTGGGTCCTGGCCATCGTGGGCCTGACCCTGGTCATGCGAACCCTGACCATCCCGCTGTTCCTGCGCCAGATCCGCTCCATGCGCGGCATGCAGGAGATCCAGCCGCAGATGGCCAAGCTGCAGGCCAAGTACAAGGGCAAGAAGGACCAGGTCTCGCGCCAGGCCATGGCCCAGGAGCAGATGGCCCTGTACAAGGAGCACGGGGTCAACCCCCTGGCCTCCTGCCTGCCGATCATCGCCCAGATGCCGATCTTCTTCGGCCTGTTCCAGGTGCTCAACGGCGTGACCGGCGCTGCCGAGCGGGACGAGGGGATCCTGGTCCTGTCCTCGGACAAGATCCACCAGTTCTACGACGGCACCCTGTTCGGCGCCCCGCTGTTCTCCACGCTGCGCTCGCCCGGCGACGGCAACCACACCGCCACGATCATCATCGCGGCCCTGCTGGTGGTGGCCATGACGGTCACCATGTTCATCTCGCAGAAGCAGCTGGCGTCCAAGAACGTCTCGGAGGCCACCAAGAACTCTCCGATGTACCGCCAGCAGCAGATGATCATCTACATCTTCCCGATCATCTTCCTCATCACGGGCATCAACTTCCCGATCGGCGTGCTGATCTACTGGACCGTCTCCAACCTGTGGTCCATGGGCCAGCAGTACTGGGTCATCCGCAACAACCCCACTCCCGGCTCGCAGGCCGAGCGCGAGCTCAACGAGCGCCGCGAGGCCAAGGGCCTTCCCCCGGTCGGCAAGACCAAGGAGGAGCACCAGGCCGAGATCGAGGAGGCTCGCGCCAAGGCTGCCGCCGGTCAGCGTCAGCAGCCCATGAGCAAGAAGCGCCAGAAGGCCAAGGGCATCAAGGGCCAGGGCCCGCTCGAGACCGGCCAGGACGATGTCCAGCAGCCGGAGAAGGCTCAGGGGCCGGTGATCAACGGGGAGCCGACCACCGGTTCGTCGTCGCCGATCTCCAAGGGCTCGTCGGGCGGCAAGAAGTCCGGCAAGGGCAAGGGGAAGTCCGGGTCCTGAGACCGGTCCTCTCAGGGCGCCGCTCGGGTCATACTGTCGAGACGGCTGCTGCACCACTTCCGTCAGGAGAGACGAATGAGCGAGAACCAGCACAGCGAGCAGGCTCAGGACTCCGCGCCCGAGGGCGTGCAGATCCAGGACCTGGAGCCCGGTCAGAAGGTCGACGCCTCGGCGGTCGTCGCCGGTGTGGACGTCCCGCAGGGCGACGAGGCCGCTGCGGCCTCTGCCGAGCAGAGCGACCAGGATGACGACGAGCTCGACCCCCTCGTGGAGGAGGGCGAAGTCGCTGCGGACTACCTCGAGGAGCTGCTGGATCTCGCCGATCTGGACGGCGACATCGACATCGAGGTCCGCAACGGCCGCACCTACCTCTCCGTGGTGACGGAGGAGGAGGGCGACGACGGACTCGACATGCTCGTCGGCAAGGACGGAAAGGTGCTCGAGGCTCTCCAGGAGCTCGTGCGGCTGGCCGTGCTGGCCGGCACGGAGCAGCGCAGCCGGCTGGTGCTCGATATCGCCGGGCACCGGCTGGCCCGTGCCGAGCAGCTGCGCGAGCTGGCCCGTCGTGCCGTGCAGAGCGTGCGGGACTCCGGCGAGCCGGTGCACCTGGACCCGCTGAGCCCCTACGAGCGCAAGATCGTGCACGACGTCGTGGCGGAGGAGGGCATGCACTCCGAGTCGGAGGGCGAGGGCCCCGGACGCCACATCGTGGTCTCGGCGAACGGCTGAGGCATGACGGAGCAGCACCCAGGCGAACGCTCTGATCGCAGCGGCCAGGCGAAGTCCGACGGCGCCGTCGCCCAGCCGGCTCCCGAGCTGCAGGGGCGTGAGGCCGAGGCCGCGCAGAGCCTGTTCGGCGACCGGCTCGAGCTAGCCCAGCGCTATGTGGAGCACCTTGCCTCATCGGGCATCGTGCGCGGACTGATCGGTCCGCGTGAGGCTCCGCGGCTGTGGGGACGTCACGTCCTGAACTGCGCCGTGGTGGAGGAACTGATCCCGCAGGACGCCCGTGTGGCCGATGTGGGCTCCGGGGCGGGACTTCCCGGGCTGTGCCTGGCGATCGCACGCCCCGATCTGGAGCTCACGCTGATCGAGCCGCTCGAGCGCCGCGTGACCTGGCTGAACGAGATCGTCCAGGATCTGCAGCTCGAGAACGTGCAGGTCCTTCGTGCGCGCGGCGAGCAGGTCGAAGAGCTGCCGGGCGGTTCCGCGCCGGCCGTGGTCACGGCCCGCGCTGTCTCCGCGCTCGGCGGTCTGCTGGACTTCACGCTTCCGCTGCTGCAGGGCTCCGGTGAGCTGCTCGCGCTCAAGGGCCGGTCGGCGCAGCAGGAGATCGATAAGGCACGCAAGCAGCTCAAGCGGCACCGCGTCGCGCAGACCGAGGTGCTCACCCTGGGCTCTGAGCTGCTCGAGGAGCCGACCACCGTGGTACGAGTCGTCCTCTGAATCGGTCTCGAGGCGCTGACCTCGATCGACGGTCCGGAGAAGGGTCTTGGGTAGTGTGGGACCGGCCCTCAGCGGCCGCGACATGTAATGTGATGCAGGTCACATCAGACCGAGGAAGGCGACGTGATGACCCAGAACGACAGGCCTCACGGCTATGACTTCGGTCTTCCCCCTGATCCGGTCTCGCAGGATTCGGCAGTGCAGCCGGACCGCGGATCGCGGTTGACTGCAGGACAGGACGCCGGCGCGACAGCCGCCGCACAAGGCGCGGGAGACACCCCCCTCGGAAGGAAGCTCGTGGAAGAGAATCAGCGACGTCGCCGACTCGAGCACGTGCAGCTTCAGCGACCTGAGCGCACTCGTGTGATCACGGTCAGCAACCAGAAGGGCGGCGTGGGCAAGACGAGCACCGCCGTCAACCTGGCAGTGGGCCTGGCCAAGCAGGGTCTCAACGTCCTGGTGGTCGACAACGATCCGCAGGGCAATGCCTCCACCGCCCTGGGCGTGCCGCACAGCTCGGAGGTCGACGGCGTCTACGACGTCCTCGTCGATGAGATGGAGCTGGCTCAGGTGGTCGCGCCCTCCCCCGAGTCCGATCGGATCGTGGTGGCGCCGGCGACCATCGACCTGGCCGGTGCAGAGATCGAGCTCGTGTCCATGGTGGCGCGCGAGCAGAGGCTGTCCCGTGCTCTGGACCAGTACGCCGAGGCTCGTGAGGAGCAGGGCCTGGAGCGTCTCGACTACGTCTTCATAGACTGCCCGCCCAGCCTCGGCCTGCTGACCATCAACGCCTTCGTGGCCGCCAGCGAGGTCCTGATCCCCATCCAGTGCGAGTACTACGCGCTCGAGGGCCTGAGCCAGCTGCTGGGCAACATCGAGATGATCCAGAAGCACCTCAACCCGGATCTGGTCGTGTCCACCATCCTCATGACCATGTATGACGGCCGTACCAACCTGTCCTCCCAGGTGGCGGATGAGGTGCGGGCGCACTTCCCGGAGCAGGTGCTGGAGACCATGATCCCCCGGTCCGTGCGGATCTCCGAGGCGCCGAGCTATCAGCAGTCGGTGCTGAACTACGATCCGCAGTCCACGGGCGCTCTGTCCTATCTCGAGGCAGCCGCTGAGATCGCCGCGCGAGGCGTGCCGAAGAGCAAGTGATCCATTGATCGGGCAGGCTCTGCAGGTCCAAGCGGGCCCCGTTCCACGTGGAACGGGGCCCGTAGTCATTCCAGCTCGTGCAAGAGGGAGACGGTGCTGTCATCGTCGGCCGGCGGATGTCGACTGCTCCCGCTCGTCTTCTGTCGGCGTGTTTCACGTGGAACGTGCGGTTCGACCTTCTCCATACGGTCTTTGACTCAAGGCGGCGAGGGGCGTCGGCGGTCGTCCATGCGAGACGGCTGTCCGAGGAAGCGCAGGAGGAATCGGACCCCGATGACTCCGACGAACTCCGGGTCTTGCCGCTGTCCGTCGTCCCAGGGCACACAGCGATCATGTGAGAGGCGGAAAAGCTCTTCCCTTGGGAGACGCCTCGGCATGCCCTGGTCTGCAGCGCGCGATGGGCGACGCATGAAGGAACGTGAGAAACGCTAAGGAAAGAGGTCCAGCTGACGACTGGATCCGACGTCAGGACCCTCGACGGCTCGTCGGTGGCATGGTGGCCGTCTTCGGCCAGTGCGCGAGTCCATGTTTCACGTGGAACGCACTGTCTCTGGTGTCCGTCTGCTCTCCGTGCCTCGATTGGCGGGTGCTGCGGAGCGCATCGCGACGGCGAGAGTCTCCGCAGTGCGCGGCGGGACCGCGACGGCGAGTCACCGTACATGCTGGCCATGCCGCCAGGCGAGGGCACCATTGATCATGGGACAAGTGCTGCCCCTGTGTGGCGACGATGCCATGCGAACTGAGACAACCTACTGTGCGAGCGTTGTCAGGACTGAGGCCGGGTCTCATCAACCCGTAGCAGCTCACGAGATGCGATGATCTGTGTCCAGAGCGGAGGCCAAGGGCCGAAGGCCACGGCTCTGAAAGCCAGGCTCTGCGCGCGGTAGTCAGCTCACTGGTACGCGAGGGCCAAAGGGCATACACCGGCCGGTGTGCGGTACGAGGCGACATGCGGGTGATCCACGCGATCCACGCTCCGGAGACGGAGACCGGCTGCAGCACGTAGAGGTGATTCAGGGGTGAGGCGCACACGCCATGGACTTGGACGGAATGCAGGATGCGTGACGTCCTCCTCGTACCGACTGCGCAATGGGCGTACGCATGCCGTGATGTTTCACGTGGAACGCTGTGGGAATGGCCCCCTAGGGCACTGTCTGGACGACTAGTCGGCTGATGGGCGCGTGTCTTCAACGTCGTAACAGTCGCGGCGAAATTCCTGGATTCTATTCGGGACGTGCGCGTGGACGGCCTTGTGACTGAGCGATGTTCCACGTGAAACGAACACCAGACCGTCAGATGCAGTCCGCTTCGGGAGTGGATAGCGTCCAGGGGCGCTCGATGTTTCACGTGGAACGGCCGCGAAGACCATGCCTTCGCGACTGGAGTGCGTCCAGCAAGGCCAGATCAGTCACAATTCGGCCCGGAACTCCGGGTGGTTCCACGTGAAACGCGCGAATCTCTGTCGATGCTCCGTAGACTGTCCGGGTCGTCCAGTAGAGGAGTGTTGTCCATGGCGGAGCGCAAGAGGGGGCTCGGTAGAGGCCTCGGAGCCCTGATTCCCAGTGCACCTGTCGAGAAGCCGTCTTCGGAGTCGAGTGTCCAGAGAAACGACGCTGGGGGTACAGAGGCGCCGCCGGCCGGTAGCGCGGCAGCGCAGTCGGTGTCGACCGTCGCAGCTGATACCGCAGCGGTGAATGCGTCCGATGCGACGGAGAGCAACGACTCCCGTACGGATCGACCTGGGCGAGTCAAGTCGGAGGCTGCACGTTCCGGGACGGGAGCACCCCAGCCTGAGGAGTCCAAGTCGTCGTCTCCCAAGGGGGCTCGCTCCAAGACCGGAGCGGCGACACGAGCGTCCTCGAAGTCTGGAACTGCCGCCTCGCGGAGTGGAAAGGCCTCCACCGCCCCCAAGTCCTCAAAGAAGAAGGGGAACGGAGCCACGACTGCGGCCGGGGCCGCCGTCTCCGAGGCGGATGCGAAGGCGATTGCGGTGGACCCCAAGCACGCCGAGTCGAGCGGTTCTGCGGAGGAGACGACATCGTCCGTTTCACGTGGAACGGGCGGCCGTCGCCGCCCGGTCTCGGCCAGTGCTCGACAGAGCGCCATGAAGTCCCGGATGGATATGGGGGCAGCCCTGCAGAACCGCGGAGGAAGCGGCCGCCCGTCCGACATGTTCTTCACCCCTACTCCCTCGTCCGCGGAATCAGCGGAATCTGCCGATTCTCCGGACGAGGCCTCGGATCAGCAGGAGTCCGTGCAGTCGGCTGCTCCCGCCGCCTCGGACGCCACCACGGAGGTGCACACTTCCGTCACCGAGCCCTCAGAGGGCGCGACGGACGCTGATCGGACGGCTGATGTTTCACGTGGAACGTCGGGGGCTAACGCGGAAGGGGTCGAGCCAGATGCCGTAGCCGCGGAAACCCCTGCGACCGCTGCGGAACTGCCTGCGGATCCCGACACGTCGGACCTCGCCTCAGTCCCCGGCGCGGTGTTCGCGGAAGTCCCCGTGGGCAGCATCCACCCCAACCGGAAGCAGCCGCGTCAGGTCTTCGACGAGGACGAGCTCGCGGAGCTCGCCTACTCCATCGGCGAGCTCGGAGTCCTTCAGCCGATCGTCGTCCGGCCGTCCCGAGAGCCGGACGGTCAGCCCTACGAGCTGGTGATGGGTGAGCGCCGTTGGCGGGCCACTCAGCGCGCGGGCCTCGACACCGTGCCCGCCATCGTCCGCGACACCGCAGATGATGACCTCCTGCGCGATGCACTGCTGGAGAACCTGCATCGCAGCCAGCTGAACCCTCTGGAAGAGGCTGCGGCGTATCAGCAGCTGCTCGAGGAGTTCGGGGCCACTCAGGAGGAGCTGTCTCGACGCATCGGGCGCTCCCGTCCGCAGATCTCCAACACGCTGCGTCTGATGCGCCTGCCACCGCTGGTTCAGCGCCGGGTGGCGGCAGGTGTGCTCTCGGCCGGCCATGCTCGTGCGTTGCTGGCGCTGGAGGATCCTGCCGAGATGGAGCGGCTGGCCCAGCGCATTGTTGCTGAAGGCATGTCGGTGCGCGCTGCTGAGGAGGCAGCATCGCTGTCCAAGCGCGGCAAGCCGGGGCGTCGACCCGCGGCCAGGGCCCAGGAGCGCCACAGGGAGCGTCTGGACTATATCGCCGACGCCTTCTCCGACAAGCTGGACACCAGCGTGAAGATCAACCTGGGTGCCCGCAAGGGGCGGATGACGATCGAGTTCGCCTCCGTCGAGGATCTCAATCGCATCATCTCGGTGCTGGATCCGCAGACGCAGGATGCGGCTCAGGAGGACTGAGCGCCTGCTGGCACCTCGCCCAGATCGGTCGTGACGACAGCTCCGGGCGGGGTGCGGCACCGCCTCGCTCCCTGACCGTCTGGTACAGCGCTGAACACGCAGAAGAGCCCCTTTATGTGATGTACGTCACATAAAGGGGCTCTTCGTCGCTCTGGAGGAGGTCAGGCCTTGGGTCGTCGTGCCAGCTCTCGAGCGATATCCGAGGTGCTGAGCGTCCCTGTGGGGTGATCCTGGGAGGACTGCGCGAACATGCGCTGCAGGCCCACGGCGATCGCCTGAGCGATATGCGCTCGGTACTCCCCCCGCTCCAGATCCTCGGACTCCCCGGGGTTGGAGAGGTAGCCCATGTCCAGGTAGATCGTGGGCGCAGGCGTGGTGCGCAGGACGATCCACTGACGGCCATGGCAGCCCAGATCCAGTGCACCCGTGCGTGCGACCATCTCGCGCTGGATCAGCGAGGCGCCGCGCTGGCCGATCGGGGAGAGGGCGTCCTGCTCGGAGCCGGAATTTCCCCAGAAGTACGAGGCCATGCCGTTGGCCTTCTCCGAGCGGTTCCAATCGCATCCGAGCACGACGACCACGGGCTGGCGCACGCCCTCGAGGGCCTCATCCAGGGTGCCGGGAGTCTCGATCACCGTGCCGTCGGCGGCCTGGAGCGGCTGATCGGAGACGACGACGGGACGGGCGCCGATGTCGGCGAGCAGCTCGTGGGCACGAGCTGCGACATCCAAGGAGAGGTCCCGACTGCGCTGCCGCTCCGCAGGGGGAGCCTCCGCAGGGCTGGGGTGCTCCCCGATCATGGCGCTGGGCACCAGGATGATGCGGTGCGAGCGCACTGCGCCGTTGGCGGACTCCAGATTGTGGAAGTCGCGCAGAGAGAACGCCTTGGAGTTCGTGATGTTCTTGTTGATCCGGGCCAGGGCCTCGATGGTGCGGTGATCCACTCGGCCGCTGCGCTCCAGTCCCAGGCTCTGCTGCAGCTCCAGCACGGCGAGGTGGGTCTTCTCCTCGAACGCGCCGTTGAGATGGCCGTAGTACAGACCGAGGAGGGACAGATTGTGCTGGAGGCGCTCCACGTCGTCGCCCCGCATGGGCTCCTGGCGGTCCCACTGCAGCGGACGGTCCCCCAGGGTGTACTGGGCCTCGCTGAGGCGCCGTTCGGTCTCCGGGCCCACCACGCCGTCGACGATCAGTCCCCGGCTCTGCTGGAAGGCCCTGACCGCCGTCTCCAGGGCGGCGTCGAACTCGGTGGCCTGAGGGCCGTCCAGGTCGGTGTCCTGGGGCAGCTGGCCGGCGCGCACGAGTCGCTCGCGCAGGACCCGTACGCGGCGGTCGCTGTGGCCGCGGCCCAGGGAGGCGGCAGAGGAGTCGGACATGGAGACCTTACGGAGTCGGGAACGAGGGAAATTCCTTGAATACTAGAGGCACTCGGTGCGTGTGTGCATCTCACCAGCGGGAAGAGGCACCCGAACGGCCCCCGGAAGCCCCCGCGATGGCGGGCTTCCGGGGGCCGTTCGGCAAGTGAGCGAATCAGGCGCCGAGGAACTCGGCGAACTCCTTCTCGAGAGCTGACTTGGGCTTGGCGCCGATGGACTGCTTGGCCACCTCGCCGTTGTTGAAGACGTACACGGCCGGGATGGACGTGATGCCGTACTTGGCGGCGATGGCCTGGTTGTCGTCGACGTTGACCTTCACGACCTCCACGGAGTCGTGCTCCTCGGCGATCGAGTCCAGGACCGGGCCGACCATGCGGCAGGGGCCGCACCATTCGGCCCAGAAATCGACGATGACGGGCTTGTCGGACTGGAGGACCTCGGCCTCGAAGTCGGACTCGTTGACGGCTGCTGCGTTGCTCATGGTGTGCTCCTTCTGGGGTGGTGAGGGTCTGTGGGAGGGCCTGGGATCAGCCGGCGCGGGCGTCCAGGTAGTGCCCGGCGTCGATCGCCGCGGCGCAGCCGGAGCCGGCGGCCGTGATGGCCTGCTTGTAGGTGGGATCCAGGACGTCGCCGGCGGCGAAGACGCCCGGCAGCGAGGTCCGGGACGAGCGGCCGTCGACCTGGACGGTGCCGTCGGGATCGATCGCGAGCTGGTCTGCGAACAGGCCGGTGCGGGGATCGGCGCCGATCGCCACGAACAGGCCGGTCACCGGAAGCGCGGAGGCCTCCTGCGTGACGGTGTCTCGCAGGGTCAGCTCCTCGACCTTGGACTCGCCCGAGATGCCGATGACCTCCTTGTTCCAGAGGATCTCGATCTTGGGGTCCTCGAAGGCGCGCTGCTGCATGATCTCGGAAGCGCGGAACTCGTCGCGGCGGTGGATGATCGTGACCTTGGAGGCGAACTTGGTCAGGAACGTGGCCTCTTCGATCGCGGAGTCTCCGCCGCCCACCACGGCGATGTTCTGCTCGCGGAAGAAGAAGCCGTCGCAGGTCGCGCACCAGGAGACGCCGTGGCCGGACAGCCGCTTCTCGTCCTCCAGGCCGAGCTCGCGGTAGGCGGAGCCGGTGGCCAGGATGACGGCCTTGGCCCGCAGGACCTCGCCGCCCTCGACCGTGATCTCCTTGATGTCGCCCTCGAGCTTCAGCGACAGAGCGTCCTCGTAGCGGACGTCGGCGCCGAAGCGCTCGGCCTGGGCCTGCATGGTGCCCATGAGCTCGGGGCCCAGGATGCCGTCCTGGAATCCCGGGAAGTTCTCGACCTCGGTGGTGTTCATGAGCTCGCCGCCGGCGGTGACCGAGCCGGCGAGCACGATGGGCTTGAGGTTCGCGCGCGCTGCGTAGATGGCGGCGGTGTAGCCCGCCGGCCCCGAGCCCACGATGACGACGTCGTGCACCGTGGCGCTCGGATCGGCAGCCACGGACTGCGCCGCGGACGTCTCCGGGGTGCTCGAGGAGAGGTCGAGGCTGATCGCGGGGCTGAAGTCTGGGCTCACGTTCGCGGTCCTTCTTCCTTCGTGTGCGGTGCTTGCGGTCCGACGGCTGCCGGGCGGACCGGGTGCGGATCGTGCGCGTGTGACAGGCGCTGCGATCCGTCGTCTGCCCGCATAACCAGGGGACAGCAGGAACTATTCCGGCAACCGCGGCAACTTGACTTGACGATGTGTCAGCAAGCTGGAATGAGCTGCGAGCTCAGGAGACCTCGATCTCGGCGATGCGCAGACCGTAGGGGTAGTCGGCGATCGGCTCCTCGAGCGACGGCAGCTCGGTCCACTGGACGATCAGGTAGGGGTGATCGTCCTGCGCGGCCTCGTCGGAGAGCTCCACGGTGGTCTCCGGGCCGTCGAAGGAGCCCTGGCCGATCTCCTCTGCGCCGTCGAGCGACGGGCTGTCCGCGGCGTAGACCGTGAAGGAGCCGCCCGTGCCGCTGGTCTGCTGGATCGTGAGCTCGTGCATGGGGGTGGACTCCTCGAAGCGCACCGCCAGGGCCACGGAGGACACGAGCTGGCCGTAGTCCGCGGCGGAGAAGCCGTAGCTGACCCAGGAGGTCTCGGGATCGCCGTCGATGGCCTGGCTCAGGGTGGCGTCCTGATCGGCCATCAGAGTGGGGTCGTCCGGGACCAGGCGCGTGACGGTGGTGGGAGCGGGGACCGCCTGCTCCGTGGGCGAGGCCGACGCGGAGGGCTCCTCCTCCGGGCCGAAGACCTGCCCGGAGTTGAAGACCTTGCCGAGTCCGCCGAACACGATGCCCGCGCCCACGAGGATGAGCAGCAGGAGCAGCGCGAAGATCAGCGCGAGCCGTCCCTTGCCCCCGGAGCGGCCGGAGCGCGAGGAGCTCGAGCCGCGCGCGGCGGACGAGCCGCCGCTGGACGACGAAGCTGCGGCTGCCGCACCCGTCCCGGCAGCCGCAGCGCCCGAGCGCGAGGAGGCCCCGGAGCGCCGCGAGGACCTGGGCTCCTCGGACTTGGGCCGCGACGCGCCGGCGGGGGCGCTCTGGTAGTCGTACTCGTAGGAGTCGAAGCGGTTGTCGCCGTCGTAGCTGGGGTCGATCGACCCGCTGGCCGACTGCATGCGCTGCTGCGGCTCCGTTCCGCGGCCCGCGGCGGCGCGGTCGAACAGCGTGGCGCGGGTCGAGGCCTCGGAGGCGCGTCGGGGGCGGCCCAGGCGCTTCTCGACCTTGGGCGCGGGCGGGGCCGTCTCGATGTCGTCCTGATCGTCCCAGCGCCCGAAGTCCTGCTCGGCGGTGTCCTCGTACTCGGGGGCATCCGGCTCGCCGTCGTCGAGGACGTAGGCGCCGGCCGAGCTCGAGGAGCGGGGGCGGCCGAAGATGTCGTCGGAGAGGGTGTCGTCGTCCACGGTGCCCGGCTCGGCCAGCAGCTCCTCGAGCAGCACCGCGGGAGCGGCGAACGAGGTCACCAGGTAGGGCGTGGCTCCGGACTGGCCGAGGTCCAGGATGTGCAGATCGGCATCCACGGCGCCGATGGCCATGGTGCGCGCGTTCTCGACCACGCGGGCCGTGTGCGCCTCCGACGGCACGAGGATGGTGACCTCGCGGCCGAGGATCTGGTCCTTGCCGCCGAGCACGTGATCGCCGTCGGAAGTGGTCTGCACCTCGTCGAGGACGATGTAGCGACCACCCAGGACGGTGCCGAGGCTGATGGGCTGGGCCACGAGGTCTCCTGTGGATCTGCGGGTCCGCCGCAGTCAGCGGCAGAACGGGGTAGGGAGCGGCGGGTCAGTCGCAGTGTACTCGGGGGTCCATGCGAGCCGATGAGGACCTCAGCGGCGCAGGCGCGCCGTGAGGGGGGCCATCAGCTCGGGCAGCTCCTTGAGCTTGAACACCTTGAGCATGAACAGGTAGATCACGGCGCTGACGAGACCGCCGATGGCGAGGGTGCCGATGGCGCTGAGCTGCGAGGACCACGGCCAGCCCTCGGGGTCCCAGCCGCCCATGGCGTACAGGACGACGGTCGCCGCGACGGCGGTGACGAGAGCAGCGGCGATCGCGCGGATGTGGGTGTCGATGACCTCGGCGGTGCGGTAGTCGCCGATCGTGCGCACCGCGATCACGTGGTACAGCAGCGTCATCAGGATGTTCTGCCCGGCGTAGCAGGCGGCCACGGCGAAGACGACCAGGTGCGGAGGCATGGTCTGGCTGATGATCACCGCGGCCGCGACCGTGAGGATCGAGACAGCCAGCTGGACCATGAACGGGGTGCGCGCGTCCTCGCGGGAGTAGAAGAGGCGGCCGAGCATGAACGCCGTGGTCATGAACGGGGCGCCGATCGCGATCACCGCGAAGACCTGCCCGATCACCGCACCGGACTCGGGGACGCCGCCGGAGAAGAGCATGCCCAGCGGGCCGGCGAACACGATCATGGCCATCGTGCAGAAGATCGTGGCGATGCCCGAGTAGCGCAGGGCCTGGGACAGCGAGGCCTTGAGGGTCTCGTCGTCGCCCTGGGCGGAGGCCGCTGCCATGGAGTTGAACAGGACCGTGGCGATCGACAGGCCGATGACGCCGTGGGGCAGCGAGTAGAGCATGGCCGCCTGGTCCAGCGACGCGCTGCCGGCGATGTGCTGCGGCGGGTCCATCTCCAGGTACTGCTCGCGGAAGCCCGTGGGGATCGAGGCGGTGCGGGTCAGTGCCAGGAAGGCGAGGTTGGCGACGACGCCCGTGGCAAGCGTCCACACGGAGAGCTTGGCCGCCTGGGAGAGCCCGATGCCGCGCCAGCCGAACTTGGGGCGCAGCCCGAGGCCCAGTCCCTGCAGGGGCCAGAACAGCACGACAGCCTGCAGTGCCACGCCGAGGGTCGTGACCCCGGCCAGCAGCAGGGTCTGGGCGCTGGTCCAGGACTCGAGGGAGTGCTCTGCCTCCGCGAAGCTGCCGAACTGCCGGATGAAGATCAGCAGGCCGGCGATCGCCACGATGTTGTTCACGACGGGCGCCCACATGTACCAGCCGAACGCGCCCTTGGCGTTGAGCACCTGGCCCACGACCGTGTAGACGCCGTAGAAGAAGATCTGCGGGAATGTGAACAGGGCGAACGTGACGCCCAGGGCCAGCTGCTGATCCGACCAGTCCTGGGTCATGACCCGGATGATCGGCACGGTGCAGGCCACCACGACCAGCGTGATCCCGGCCAGGGCGATCCCGGCCAGGGTCAGCAGCCGGGAGATGTAGTCGGCGCCGTCGTCGGCGGAGGCCTTGGAGGCCTTGATCACCTGGGGCACCAGCACCGCGTTGAACACGCCGCCGGCCACGAGCACGTAGATGTAGTTCGGCAGGTTGTTCGCGATCTGGAAGATATCCGCCACCGAGGTCAGCGAGCCGATCGCGACCGTGATGAGGATGGTCTTGACGAAGCCCAGGATCCGGGAGACGAGCGTGCCGGAGGCCATGATGGCGCTGGACATGGCACCGGATCGAGCCAAGTGGTCTCCTTCGAGGACGTCGGGCGCCGGGGGCGGCCCGTGCTGGGCCGGGCAGCCCGTGGTGAGGCGCCCGAAGCGGGGGTTCAGAGCTGGTGGATGATGAACTCGCGGGCGATGTCTGCGATGCGCCGCTCGTTCGGGAAGGACAGGCGGCGGCCGAGGTCGTCGATCTTGACCCACGCGACGTCCACGGCCTCGTGATCGGGATCGTTCTCGGTGGTCAGCTCGCCGCCCACCGCCTCCAGGAGGAAGTGGTGCACGGTCTTGTGAACGCGGTGCCCCGAGACGGAGAACCAGTAGTCGATGCTGCCCAGCGGAGAGATCACCCTCCCGGCGATCCCGGTCTCCTCCTCGATCTCTCGGACAGCGGCGACGCCGTCCGTCTCCTCGTTCTCCGGGTGGCCCTTGGGGAGGCACCACTCCAGGCGCCCTCCGCGGTTGATCCGGGCGATGATCGCCACCGGCAGATCAGGTGAGTCGAAGTCGACGACGATGCCGCCGGCCGAGACCTCTTCCACCGTGGGCAGCGCAGCGACGGGCCCGGAGGGCCGTCTCTTGGGTGCGCTGGGTACGGGGAAAGCCATGCGCTCAACACTAACGGCTGAGTCTGGGAACGGGCGGAGCCGCCGACGTCCCCCGGCGGTCCGCGACGCGTCCCCGCAGGGCAGAGGCCGGGGGTCTGGAATGATGGGCGCGATGACCCAGCAGCTCGACACCTCCGCCGTCCCCTCCGTCGTCCTGGAGGCGGGCCGCCGCTTCGCCGATGCCGGCCACGACCTCTCCCTCGTGGGCGGCCCCGTGCGCGATCTCTTCCTGGGCCGGGTCGCCACGGACCTGGACTTCACCACGGATGCCACCCCCGATCAGACCCTGGCGGCGGTGCGCGGGTGGGCGGATGCCACGTGGGAGATCGGCCGCGACTTCGGCACGATCGGGATGCGTCGAGGGGATCAGCAGCTCGAGATCACCACGTACCGGGCGGAGGCCTACGACCCTTCCTCCCGCAAACCGATCGTCGCCTTCGGGGACTCCCTCGAGGACGACCTGGTCCGGCGCGACTTCACGATCAACGCGATGGCGCTGCGGCTGCCGTCTATGGAGCTGGTGGATCCCCACGGAGGCGTGCGAGATCTGGCCGCCGGCGTGCTGCGCACCCCGGGCTCCCCGCACTCGTCGTTCGACGACGATCCCCTGCGCATGATGCGCGCAGCCCGCTTCGCCTCCCAGCTCGACCTGCAGGTCGCCCCGGAGGTCCTGGCGGCCATGACGGAGATGTCGCAGCGTCTGGAGATCGTCTCGGCGGAGCGCGTGAGGGAGGAGCTGATCAAGCTCCTGTGCGGCAGGGCCCCGCGACGCGGGGTGGAGATCATGGTCGACACCGGCCTGGCCGACGTCGTGCTGCCGGAGGTGCCCGCGCTGAAGCTCGAGACCGACGAGGCCCACCATCACAAGGACGTCTACCAGCACTCGCTGACCGTGATGGAGCAGGCCGCGGAGCTGGAGACCGGCCCCGACGGCCCCGTGCCGAGCCCGGACCTGGTCCTGCGGCTGGCGGCGCTGCTGCACGACGTCGGCAAGCCAGCGACCCGGCGCTTCGGCCCGGACGGCGCGGTTACCTTCCGCCACCACGAGACGGTGGGGGCCAAGATCGTGAAGAAGCGCATGAAGGCGCTGCGCTTCGACAACGACACGATCGCCGCCGTCACCCGCCTGGTCGAGCTGCACATGCGCTTCTACGGCTACGGCGACGCCGAGTGGACCGATTCCGCGGTGCGCCGCTACGTGCGCGACGCCGGCCCCCAGCTCGAGCGCCTGCACCGCCTCACCCGTTCTGACGTCACGACCCGCAACCGCCGCAAGGCCGCGCGCCTGGCGCGGACGTACGACGAGCTCGAGCAGCGGATCGCGCAGCTGGCCGATCAGGAGGAGCTGGAGTCCATGCGCCCCGACCTCGACGGCGAGCAGATCATGGCGATCCTGGGCATCCCCCCGGGGCCGCAGGTGGGGAAGGCCTATAAGCACCTGCTCGAGCTGCGCCTGGACGAGGGCCCTCTGGGCGAGGAGGAGGCCGAGAAGCGGCTGAGGGCTTGGTGGGAGAGCCAGTGAGCGCACCCGCGCAGTCCGAGACGGGCCGGAGGGGCTGGCGGTCGCCGCGCGGCATGCGCTCCGGGCAGTGGCTGTGGCTGCTGCTCGGGCTCGGCACCTGGACCATGATCGTGGCCTGGCTGCTGCGCTTCTCGTGCCATCAGCTGGGGTGGAACGGGGCGCACACCCAGCAGCTCGTCTGCTACTCCGACATCGGCTACCTGTTCACGACCCGGGGGATGTCCGACGGGAGCTTCGCCTACCTGTCGCAGGATCCCTCCGCGCTGCTGGAGTACCCGCTTCTGCAGAGCCTGATCGCCACGGCGACGGGTCGTGCCGCCTACGGCCTGGGCGAGGGGCTGCCCGTGCCGACGGTGCAGAACATCTACTTCGATCTCAATGCCGCGCTGCTGCTGCTCGTGTGGCTCGCCGTCGTGGTGGTGGTCGCGGCCATGGGCACTTCCACGGTCCATACCGCGGCGCTGGCCGTCTCCCCGGCGGTGGCCGCCACGGCCCTGATCAACTGGGATCTGTGGCCGGTGCTGACCTCGGTCGCCGCGCTTCTGGCCTTCCAGCGCAGCCGCTGGGCCGTCGGCGGCGTGCTGCTGGGACTGGGCACGGCTCTGAAGCTGTGGCCGTTCGTGATGCTCGGGGCGGTGATCGTGCTGGCGCTGCGCCGGCGCGAGCTGCGCCCGGCGGTCATGGCGGTCGTCTCGGCCGTCGTCGCATGGGTGGTCGTCAACGTGCCCTTCGCCCTGTGGGACCGCCAGCAGTGGAGCTGGTTCTGGAGCTTCTCGGGTGAGCGCGGTGCCGGGTTCTCGTCGATCTACCACGTGTGGAACGTCGTGTGGGCGCCGGAGCTGGGCGCGCAGCCGCTGGCGGCGGAGTCGCTCAACGTGATCGCCTACGGGGTGTTCGCCCTGTGCTGCGCGGGAGTCCTGGTGCTCGGGCTGAAAGCCAGGCGCGAGCCCGCCCTCGCGGAGCTGTCCCTGCTGATCGTGGCCGCCTTCGTGCTGACCAACAAGGTCTACTCCCCGCAGTTCGTGCTCTGGCTCGTCCCGCTGGTGATCCTGGCCGCCCCCCGGCTGCGGGAGTACGCGGTGTGGCAGGTCATCGAGGTCGTGCACTGGATCGCGGTCTTCACCTGGCTGTACTCGATGGTCGCGGATCAGCCGAATGCGGAGGCGATGGGCCGCTTCTATGCCGCGGCCGTCGTGCTGCACATCCTGGCCGTGGTGTGGCTGTGCGCCCGGGTGGTCGTGCGCCTCCTGCGCGGCCTGCCGGTCTACGACCCGGACCGGATCGGCGGGAGCGCCGCCGAGACCGGGTCCTCCCCAGCTATCCTGAGCGCGGATCGCAGTGCCGGATCCTTCCCTGCGCGGCCGCTGATCATCGCCGGGGAACCAGACACCCGAGCAGGAGGGGCAGGACGCCATGGCTGACGGACGCCCCGGCAGGCGCGGGACCAACGGTCTCGTGCTCTTCGTGCTCGGCATCCTGGCCGTGCTGCTCTCCTTCCTGCTGCGGGTCCCGTGCCGCGTGCCGGAGTGGAGCGTCGACTCCCGCTTCCCGGGCCTGTGCGCCGCCGAGCTGCAGCCCGGCGACCTCTCCGTGACGCCCGGGGGCATGCTCTCCGGCTTCTTCACGGGAGGCCCCACGGGCGATCAGCCGATCGTCGTGGGCATGTTCACGTCGATCCTGGGCTGGATGACCACTGGTCTGGCCGAGGCCTTCAGCTTCGAGATCACCCCGAACACGGTCCTGGACCTCACCGTCTTCCTCACGGCCCTCGTGTGGGTCGTGACCATCACCGCGGTCGCCTCGCTGTCCGGCAAGCAGCCCTCGGACCCCGTGGTCCTGGCCTTCGCGCCCACCGTTCTGCTGGTCGGATTCACCTCCTGGGACCTGTGGGCCGTGATGTTCATGATGCTCGCGGTCGCCTCCTACATCCGGGGCTCGCCGGGAGTCGCCGGCGTGTGGATCGGACTCGGCGCCACGGTCAGCTTCCTGCCGCTGCTCGTGCTGATCGCCATCCTGTTCCTGGCCGCGCGCTACCGCTACCTGGGCGACTTCATCAGCGCGCTCGTGGTCTCGCTGATCGTCTTCGCCATGGTCAACGGGCCGTTCATGGTCCAGGAGTTCGACCGCTGGCGCGAGCGGATGGGCGAGACCATGCGCTCGCAGGTCTCGAGCGACTCCGGCTGGAGCGTGTGGAACGCCCTGGGCGCACCGGCCACCGGACTGTCGATCGACTCCGCGAACCTGGACCAGATCTCCATGATCGCGATCCTGCTCGGGGTCGTGGCGGTGCTGCTGGTGAGCGTGCTGGCCGGCAAGGAGCCGAGCATCGTCCAGGTGCTGCTCATGCTGCTGGCCGTCTTCCTGCTCTTCAGCCGGGACTGGTCGCTGCTGCAGTCCGTGTGGCTCGTCCCGCTGGTGATCCTGGCCAGGCGCAGCTGGCTCGAGTTCTTCCTGTGGCAGGCCGTGGAGATCGGCTACTGGGCCACCATGAACGCCCCGGCCGGGGCCTGGGAGACCCAGCCGCTGTTCGGCGACTGGGGCTGGTCGCCGCAGGCCCTGCTGGCCGCGGCGCGCTACCTGTTCCTGATCTGGTTCATCGTCATCGTCGCCGTGGACATGCAGCGAGGCCGCCGTGCGACCCAGATCGGTGTGGCCGCGAGGAACGCATGAGCCAAGAGGTCGGCGCCTCCGCAGAGGCAGAGCCCGAGCTCGATCAGGACGTCCAGGAGCTCGGTCCCGCCGAGCAGCGGCGCCGCCGACGCCTGCGCCGGTCGCTGTGGACCTGGCTGATCGTCGTGGTCCTGCTCATCAGCGCCGGCGGCACCGCCCTGAACTGGTTCATGGTGGATCGCGACCCGGAGGAGCCGGTCGAGGACTGGCTCGACGCCATGGTCGACGGACGCTCGCGCCAGGCCCTCGCCCTGTTCGGCGACTCACGGGGCGGAACCGGCGCGGAGAGCATGCCGAATGCGGCATACAGGCAGGCCGAGGGACGGATCAGCTCCTGGGAGATCGTGGACGTCCAGCGCGACGGCGATCGGGCCCAGGTCACCGCCTCGGTGCGCTGGCCGGACGGGCAGGTCCCGGAGGGCGCCGAGCAGGGCGAGGAGCACACCTGGTCGGTGCACCAGGTCCGGCGCACCGGGCCCCTCAACGACAGCTGGGAGATGGACGGCGTGGATGCCAGCACGCTGACGGTGGCCGCTCCCGGGAACCGGGACCTCTCGATCAACGGCGAGCGGATCGGATTGGACCCCGAGGATCGCACCGTGGCCGACGGCGCCGGGGGCAAGTGGCAGTGGGAGGCCCTGCCGGGGAGATTCGCCGTGGATCTGCCCGAGGGAAACGACTACGTCCTGGCCAAGCCGATCGATCCGGCCGAGGTCCTGCTCGGCGATCCGCAGCCGCAGGAGGTCGTCGTGGAGCTGGAGCCCTCCCCGCAGCTGTGGGCCGAGGTGGACCAGGAGATCGTCCGCAGCGTCGAGAGCTGCATGGACTCGACCTCCGTGAGCCCCGACGCATGCCCGGCCTCGCGCCGCTGGGCGGAGGGAGGCGTGCCCCGCGCCGATGCCGCGGACAACGCGAAGATCGAGGTCCCCGAATCCGGTCTGAAGGCTCCCAAGGCAGGGGCCGAGATCTCCGAGGTCGAGTGGGAGCTGGTCTCGCAGCCGCCGCTGTGGCTGGTCGCCGAGGAGGACTCCGGCTCGCAGCTCGACTGGGTCGCCGACGAGACGGCGCAGGCGGAGGCCCGGCTGTCCTACCTGGAGGACGGCAAGAGGGTCGAGGAGATCGTCAGCTTCCCCGTGCATGTGGACGTCACCTCCGACGGCAGGGACGCCGAGATCGACGTCGCGCTGCGCTGAGGGCCGCCTTCTGCGGGCGATGATCGCCGGTCTCATGCCGCAGCGGCCATGGACCGCGGATGTCCGGTGGTGTACAGTCGATCAGTCTGTGCGAACAGGGCCCCGTCGGGGCCGACTGCCACGGACTCGCATTGAACCTCCTGCTGCGGAGAGACCGCAGCCGTTCCAGCCCGAAGGAGGTGGGTTCTTTCCATGCGCGAATACGAGCTGATGGTCATCATCAACCCGGAGGTCGACGACCGCGCGGTCGAGCCGACCCTGAAGAAGTTCCTCGAGGTCGTCACCCGTGAGAACGGCACCGTCGACAACATCGACATCTGGGGTCGCCGCCGTCTCGCCTACGAGATCCAGAAGAAGTCCGAGGGCATCTACGCCGTCGTGCGCTTCCACGCCGAGCCCGCTACCTCGCAGGAGCTCGACCGTGTGCTGAACCTCAACGAGGCGATCATGCGCACCAAGATCATCCGTCCCGAGGAGCAGCGGATCCACCCGCACCACGACGTCAACGGCGCGCCCGTCGCCGAGACCGCCGAGGCCTGAGCAGATCGGCGCCGGTGACGGCGCGAGCTGCATCGGGTGCGATCCCACCGACTCCGTCCTGAGCGGCGGAGGAGGATGGGGGAGCACCAGCCCCATCACCGCGAGTTCTCCGGAAGGAGAGTCCCATGGCCGGCGACACCATCATCACCATCATCGGCAATCTGACCGCTGAGCCCGAGCTGCGCTTCACGCCGTCGGGTGCGGCCGTCGCGAACTTCACGATCGCGTCGACCCCGCGCCAGTTCGACCGCCAGTCCAACGAGTGGAAGGACGGCGAGACGCTGTTCATGCGCTGCTCGGTGTGGCGCGAGGCGGCGGAGAACGTCGCCGAGACGCTGCAGAAGGGCATGCGCGTCATCGCCCAGGGGCGGCTCAAGTCCCGGTCCTTCGACACGAAGGAAGGCGACCGCCGCACCGTGATGGAGCTCGACGTCGATGAGATCGGCCCGTCGCTGCGCTTCGCCTCGGCGAAGGTCAACCGCCAGTCCCGCGGAGGCGGGTCCGGCGGCGGCTTCAGCGGCGGCGGACAGCAGTCCGGCGGCTCCGGCGGCTGGGACAATGGCGGCGGGGGCGGCTTCGGCGGCAACCGCGGCGGCCAGTCCTCCGGCGGCTACAACCAGGGCGGTCAGGGCGGTGGGCGCCAGCAGGCGGCCCCGCAGAACGATCCCTGGGGCCAGTCCGCCGGCGGCAGCTACGACTGGGGCACCGGACAGGACGACGAGCCGCCGTTCTGATCGGCGGCCCGAGCGCCTGAGCCCTCGCACCCACCCGGCGCAGAACCGGGAGACAGAACACATTTCCATCCCGCAGAGCACTGCGGGCTCCACGCTTCAGAAGGAGCACCACGATGGCGAAGCATGAGATTCGCAAGCCCAAGCCGAAGGCGAACCCGCTCAAGGCCGCAGGCGTCACCGAGATCGACTACAAGGACGTTGCGCTGCTGCGCAAGTTCATCTCCGACCGCGGCAAGATCCGCGCGCGTCGCGTGACCGGCGTCTCCGTCCAGGAGCAGCGCAAGATCGCCCAGGCCGTCAAGAACGCCCGTGAGGTCGCCCTGCTCCCCTACGCCGGCTCCGGCCGCTGATCGGAAAGGAACACACTCATGGCAAAGATCATCCTGACGCACGAGGTCTCTAACCTCGGTTCCGCCGGTGACGTGGTCGAGGTCAAGGACGGGTACGCCCGCAACTACCTCTTCCCCCGCGGCTTCGCGACCCAGTGGTCCAAGGGCGCCGAGCGCCAGATCGAGTCCATCAAGGCCGCTCGTGCGGCCCGTGAGCTCGCCTCGCTCGAGGACGCGCAGGCCCTGGCGGCCTCGCTGACCTCGGCCACCGTCACGGTCCCGGCCAAGGCCGGCGCCGAGGGCCGTCTGTTCGGCTCGATCAAGGCCGAGCAGGTCGCCGACGCCGTCAAGGCCGCCGGCCTGGGCGAGATCGACAAGCGCAAGGTCGAGATCCGCGAGCAGGTCCGCACCGTCGGCACCTACCAGGCCACCGTGCGCCTGCACGAGGACGTCAACGCGAACATCGAGTTCGAGGTCGTCCCCGCCTGATCCTTCGGGTGAGCCGTCCTGCACGGCACGCCTGACCGACGAGCCGTCGCCCCTTTCCGGGGCGGCGGCTCGTCGTCGTTGCCGGGCCTGTCGGGCGCCGGCGGGGGGCGGCTCTGCCCCTGACAGGTCACCGTTCGGCGGATGATGACGACGGCCCTGCGCAGCGACACAGGGCAGGCCCTGATGTGGTCCCTTGCGCGGTGATCTCGCATCTGTTCCCGGCCCTCGGGGCACGGGCGCGGCGCGGATCTGCTGCGGGCGCATGACCCGTCCCCAGGACGGGCGACTTCTGCGCCGACCAGCACCGACGCCGGCGTCGTCTCCCGTGCTACGTTCCCGGGGGCGGCTACGCCGACCCGACTTCGGAATCCGCCAGGGCACAGCAGATCGTGCACGAAGAGGTCGGCGGGGAGGCGAGCCTCGTCGTCCTTGTCCGAGCCCCCGAAGGCTCCCAGGCAGCTGACTCCGCTGACGTGGGGGAGGAGATCGCCGCGGATCTGCGCGAGCACGACGGCATCGAGTCCGTCCATGCCTTCAGCGATCCCGGCATGAGCGACCCGCTGGGCTCTGACGACGGCCGCACGGGCATGGTCGTCGCGCACATCGAGGGCACCTTGGCCGAGCAGACTGAGATCTCCACGGAGCTCGTGGACTAGCTGAGCCAGGAGCGCGGCGACGGCACCGAGGTGCTGGTGGGCGGCTCCGCGCCCATGATCGCCTCGAACAGCCAGCAGGTGATCAAGGACCTGGGGCTGGCCGAGCACCTCGCCGTGCCCATCACGCTGGTGCTCCTGCCGGCGGTGCTGGGCGTGGTGACGCTCATGTTCCAGCACGGCTTGCTCTCCGGGGTCCTGGGCTTCACGCGGGGCCCGCTGGACATGTCCATGCC
This sequence comes from Kocuria sp. NBRC 114282, assembly GCF_030268385.1. NCBI lineage: Bacteria > Bacillati > Actinomycetota > Actinomycetes > Micrococcales > Micrococcaceae > Kocuria > Kocuria sp. NBRC 114282. The sequence goes on from NZ_BSQO01000009.1 coordinate 63,562, forward strand.
CGTCCTGCTGTTCTGCATCGCCTTCGGGCTGTCGGTGGACTACGAGCTGTTCCTGATCGGGCGCATGAAGGAGTTGTGGGAGCAGACGGGCAGCAACCGCATGGCGGTCGTGGAGGGGCTCGCGCACACCGGGCGCATCACCACACTCGCGGCGCTGGTGCTCTCGGTGTCGTTCGCGGCCTTCGGGACGAGCCAGGTGAGCTTCATGCAGCTGTTCGGCCTGGGCACGGCGTTCGCGATCCTGCTCGATGCGACCCTGGTGCGCGGCGTCCTGGTGCCCGCGTTCATGCGGATCGCCGGGCGGGCCAACTGGTGGGCACCGGCCCCGCTGCGGTGGGTGCACGATCGGATCGGGCTGGCGGAGGCCCCCGAGGATCCGCATACGGGGCCCTTTGGCGCGGCGCGAGCCGGAGGAGTTCGGGGATCACATCACGCCGCCATCGGCCCGACGACGCCGCGGTCGCCATGTGGCCGACACGGCGCCGCGGCACCGGAAGGGACCGTGGTGAGGGTCCCGTCAGTCGGTCCGCGCTCTCAGCGCGGGATGATCTCCGACTGATCCTGAGTCAGGGCCTGATCGAAGAACGCCAGCTCGTGGCGGCAGCCTGCCAGATAGGCCCGCTGTGCTGCCGCACGGCCTGATTCCGAGCTCTGTGCGAGCTCCCGCTCGACGCGCTCCAGGGCTGCAGCGGTTGCAGCCACGAAGTCGGGATCGCGGTAGGTCTCCAGCCATGCGGCATACGGGTGATCCGGCTCCACGGTCGGCAGACAGGCTCCGACCTGGGCGTAAAGCCAGAAGCAGGGGAGCACTGCAGCAGCGCCGACAGCTCGGTCCTGTCCCAGGGCGGCGGCCAGCAGGAAGTCCGTGTAGGCCGCGGTGACGGTGCTGGCGGGCTCGTCGGCGGCCTCCGGACGGGCGGCCATCCAGGTGCGGTGCAGCTGGGCCTCCTCCGTGAGGCAGCCGACCGAGGCCTGTGCCCACGCGAGCTGGTCCGGGGCGTGATCGCAGCGTGCGGATAGAGCCGCCAGGGCCCGGGCGTAGCCGGCCAGATACAGGGCGTCCTGGGCGAGGTAGAACGTGAACCGCGCGTCGTCAAGGGTTCCGTCCAGCAGGGCGCGCACGAATCTCGAGTCCTGGATCTCGGCTGCCGTCTGCGCGCCGGCGTCCCACAGCGACTGCGTCCATGGACCGGCCGCTTCGACGGCGGGCTGGGGGGCGATGTTCGAGGTGGAGCTCATCAGGGACATCCCTTCGCCAGTGCGAGCTGGAGCAGGTTCCACGGGTCTGATCTCAGCGCCGGCGGCGCACCCCGTGTCCGCAGCCCAGTATAGGCGGCAGGATCGGATGCCGACAGGGCGGCATCCGGTTCCGCTGTGAGAGACGAGACCTTTTTATATGTCATATTCGACATATGAGGAGGTCAGGCGGCCTATGGGTCCTCCGAGAGCTCGGCGAGCCCGTCAGGAGCCGTCGTGGCCCTTGAGGAGGCTCGCGAAGTCCGTGACCGGGCCCAGGTCTACACCGCTGCGACGCGGCGCCCGCGCGGGCTCGGTGGGCAGGAAGCCCTCCACCCCGGCGGACTCGGCCACCAGTGCCGTCGCCATCTCGGAGGCGGCTCGAGCGATCCGCGACTCCAGGCCTCCGGTGTCCCCGGAGCCGAAGTCATCGGTCGCGGCGAACACGCCCGTGGGCAGCACGACCGCCCGCGAGTAGGAGAACAGCGGGCGCAGCGCGTGGTCCAGGACCAGGCTGTGGCGCGGGCTGCCGGCCGTCGCGGCGATGAGCACCGGGAGGTCGATCAGCGCTTCGTCGTCGAGGACGTCGAAGAACATCTTGAACAGCCCCGAGTAGGAGGCCCGGAAGATCGGCGTGACCGCCACCAGCCCGTCGGCCTGGGCGACCAGGCGCTTGTCCTCGTCGAGCTGCGGATCAAGCAGCCCGCCCGTGGTCATGGCCTGCGCCAGCGGCAGGGCCAGGTCCCGCAGCTCCACGTGGTGGACCTCCAGGGCCTCGCCCCGGGCGCCGACCCGGGACTCGACGGCATGGGCGATCCGGTCCGCCAGCAGGCGGGTGGACGACGGCGAGGACAGCCCCGCCGAGACGACGACGAGCTGACGGGTCATCGCTGCTCATCCTCCTTCTGCTCGTCCTGCGGCCGCGCGTTGATGACCTGGCGGTGCTTGGAGTCCGGGCCCTGGGCGCGCAGGGTCTCGTGGGTGGGCGGGTCTGAGGGCACGTGCGCCGGGCGACGTGCCTCGAAGCCCTCGCGCAGGCGCGGGACGATCTCCCGGCCGAGGATCTCGATCTGCTCCAGGACCATCTCCTCGGGCAGGCCGGCGTGATCCAGCAGGAACATCTGGCGCTGGTAGTCGCCCACCTGATCCGCGTAGCCCAGGTAGCGCTCCACGATCTGATCCGGGGTGCCGACCGTCAGCGGGGTCATCCGCGAGAAGTCCTCGAGCGACGGGCCGTGGCCGTAGACCGGCGCGTTGTCGAAGTACGGGCGGAAGACCCGCTTGGCCTCGGCCTCTGTCGCAGCGGCGAAGATCTGGCCGCCCAGGCCCACGATCGCCTGGTCGGCGGCGCCGTGGCCGTAGTGCTCGAAGCGCTGGCGGTAGAGGTTCACCATCGAGGCGGTGTGCTCGATGTTCCAGAAGATGTGGTTGTGGAAGAAGCCGTCGCCGTAATAGGCGGCCTGCTCCGCGATCTCCGGGGAGCGGATCGAGCCATGCCACACGAAGGGCGGGGTGTCATCCAGCGGCCACGGGGTGGAGGTGTAGCTGTTGAGCGGGGTGCGGAACTTGCCCTGCCAGTTCACGACCTCCTCGCGCCACAGCTTGCGCAGCAGGTGGTAGTTCTCGATGGCCAGCGGGATGCCCTGGCGGATGTCCTTGCCGAACCAGGGGTAGACCGGACCGGTGTTGCCACGGCCCATGGTGAGATCCACACGACCGCCGGAGAGGTGCTGGAGGAAGGCGTAGTCCTCAGCGATCTTCACGGGGTCGTTCGTGGTGATCAGCGTGGTGGCCGTGGAGAAGCGCAGGCGCTCGGTCTGGGCGGCGATATAGGCCAGGTGCGTGGTGGGTGAAGAGGGCACGAACGGCGGGTTGTGGTGCTCGCCGGTCGCGAAGACGTCCAGTCCCACCTCTTCCGCCTTGAGGGCGTACTTGGTCATGGACCGGATCCGCTGGGCCTCGGACGGCGCCTTGCCGGTGGTGGGATCCGGGGTGACGTCGCCGATGGTGAAGATGCCGAACTGCATGGTGCTCGCTCCTTGGATGCGACTCGCGAGCCCGGGGTCTTCCGGCGCTCGCGTGACGTTTCACGGAACAGTATGCGTCAATGTAGGTGACATGTCAACCATTAGGTCCGCCGTGCTCGAGGGACGGCGGGAACGACGAACGCGCTGTCGTCGTGATGCGCCAGGCCGTGTCCGCGCAGGGCGGCAGCCGGCCTGCGCGGGTCAGTCGATCGGTGCGCAGTCCGGGCGGCGGATGTCGAGCTTGCGAGCGATCCGGGAGGTGATGCGGTCCAGGTCCTCGATGTCCTGTGCATCGAGGGCGTCGAAGAACGACCTGCGCACGGCGCCCAGGTGGCCCGGGGCGGCTGCGGCCAGGGCCTGGCGACCGGCTTCGGTGAGCTGTGCGAGCTGCGCCCGACCGTCGTCCGGGGCGGCCGAGCGGGCGATCAGGCCGCGCTTCTCCATCCGGGTGAGGTGGTGGGACATGCGCGAGCGCTCCCAGTCCAGCAGCCCGGCGAGCTCGGTGATCCGGCAGGAGGAGCTCTCGCTGTCGTTGAGCATGACCAGGACGTCGTAGTCCTGAAGCGACAAGCCGGAATCGGACTGCAGCTGCGAGGACAGGGCGGCGGGGATGCGGCTGCTCACGGCGAGCCAGCGGCGCCAGACGGTCTCCTCATGTGCGGACAGCCAGTCGACGCCGTCGCCGGCGCCGCCCGTGCCAGCTGCCGTCGAGGGGGAGTCCCCGGGCTCGTCGGCGTCTGAGGGGAGGCTGCGGGGGTCGGTGTCGGGTGCCGTTGTCATGCCCCCAGGATAGCGACAAACGTGACGCGTCATCAGTGAGTGGCTGCGGGTTGCCGCTCACTTTCACGTGAGCCGGCATCCAGCAGGTGATGGCACCATGTCCGCCATGTTCCCCAGTTCCCGCAGCGCCCGACGTCAGCCCGCCGCCGCCCGGTCAGGAGCGGGCCGCTCCTCCGCCGCGCCTGCCTCTGCGCAGCGGAAGCGCCGCAAGGGCAAGGCCGAGCCGCGGCTGCTGCCGATCGCCGTCATCCTGTGGATCGTGGGGCTCGCGGCCTTCGTGGCGGGCTTCGGGCTGGGCAACACCGGTTCCGGCGCGGCCATGACCCTCACGTTCTTCGGGGGGCTGATCGTGGCCACGCTGGCGGAGGTGGGGGCGTTCCTCACTGCGCTGGCCAGCACGATCTCCTATCGGCGGCACAGGCCCTGGAATGTGATCGTGATGATCCTCTCGGTGCTGATCAGCCCGGCCACCCTGATGCTGCTGCTGCAGCTGGCCATGGGGTCCTGAGCTCGGTTGCCGAGCCGCGCGACGCACGACGACACAGCCCTGTGGGAATGCCCACGTCTCGTGTGGACACGGCCTGTGGAGAGTTGTGCACACGCCGTGGAGAAACCCTGGAATCACACTCTGACCTGGTGATTCATCCTTCGTTCACGAAGTCTGAGCCTGTGGATATCCACAGCTGGCAGGGAGATCTGCACCGGTTGCGCACAGTCCTGCACGGCGCGCCCCACAGGGCATCCACAAGTTATCCACAATCAGTGGATAAAGCCCGCGCATGTCATTTCAAGCGTTCCGGCCGAGCGGCTTATGACGTCGGCTCGGTGGGCCAGAATGGGCGGGCCGGGCGGCCGTCGTCGTCCTGGCTGCAGTCAGCGCTGGAAAGGCCCCGTCGTGTCCGAAGAGATCCGCACTCCCCCCTACGACAACGTCGCCGAGCAGTCCGTGCTCGGCGGCATGATGCTGTCCAAGGACGCCATCGCGGACGTCGTGGAGGTGCTGCGCGGCAACGACTTCTACAAGCCGGCGCACGAGTCCATCTACGAGGCCATCATGAGCCTCTACGGCAAGGGCGAACCCGCCGACGCCATCACCGTGGCCGACGAGCTGACCAAGCGCGGCGAGCTCGAGAGGACGGGCGGGCCGGCCTACCTGCACTCGCTGATCTCGTCGGTTCCCACCGCGGCCAATGCCGGGTTCTACGCCGAGATCGTCCAGGAGCGCGCCGTGCTGCGCCGCCTGGTCACCGCCGGCACCAAGATCGTCCAGCTCGGCTACTCGCAGGACGGCGAGGTCGAGGTCCTGGTCAACGAGGCCCAGTCCGAGATCATGACGGTGGCCGAGCGGCGCAATTCCGAGGACTACGTGGTCCTCAAGGACGTCGTGGAGTCCACCGTCCAGGAGATCGAGGACGCTGGCGGCCGCTCCGGCATGCAGGGCGTGCCCACCGGATTCGTCGAGTTCGACGAGCTGACCCACGGTCTGCAGGGCGGGCAGATGATCGTGATCGCGGCCAGGCCGGCCATGGGCAAGGCGCTCGCGCTGGACACCCCCATCCCCACGCCCACCGGGTGGACGACCATGGGGGAGATCTCCGTCGGCGACCTCGTCCTGGCCGTCGACGGCACTCCCACGCGGGTGAGCGCCGCGACCGACGTGATGCTCGACCGGCCCTGCTACCGGGTCAGCTTCGACGACGGGAGCGAGATCATCGCCGATGAGGAGCACCAGTGGCTGACGCATACGCGGGCTGCCGTGCTTGTCGGAGCCGGTGCGGCTGATGCGGGCTCGGCCAGCGTGGTGACCACGGGGCAGATCGCGGCCTCTTCGCAGCGCCACCTCGTGCGCATTCCGGATGACGCCCGACTCCCGCTGTGCCATGACGGCGGCATTGAGCCGGGAACCGAGCGGGCGATCGTCGCCGTGGAGCCGGTGGCCTCGGTCCCGGTCCGGTGCCTGCAGGTCGATCATCCGAAGCACTTGTTCCTGGCGGGGCGGACGTTCATCCCCACGCACAATTCGACCTTCGCCATCGATATCGCGCGCTCGGCGGCGATCAAGAACAACATGACCACCGCGATCTTCTCGCTCGAGATGGCGCGCAATGAGATCGCCCTGAAGATCCTCTCGGCCGAAGCCACCCTCAACCTGCAGGACCTGCGCAAGGGCACGTTGCAGGACGAGCAGTGGGGCAAGATCGCCTCCACCATGGGCAAGCTGGACTCGGCGCCGCTGTTCATCGACGACTCCCCGAACATGTCGCTGATGGAGATCCGCGCCAAGTGCCGCCGCCTGAAGCAGAAGCACGACCTCAAGCTCGTGGTGCTCGACTACCTGCAGCTGATGAGCTCGGGCAAGAAGGTCGAGTCGCGCCAGCAGGAGGTCTCGGAGTTCTCGCGAGCGCTGAAGCTGCTGGCCAAGGAGCTCGACGTCCCCGTGATCGCGCTGTCGCAGCTGAACCGTGGTTCCGAGCAGCGCACGGACAAGCGGCCGATGGTCTCGGACCTTCGCGAATCAGGCTCGATCGAGCAGGATGCCGACATGGTGATCCTTCTGCACCGAGATGACGTCTACGACAAGGAGTCGCCGCGCGCAGGCGAGGCGGACGTGATCGTGGCCAAGCACCGTAACGGCCCCACCAAGACCATCGTGGTGGCGTTCCAGGGCCATTACTCCCGATTCGCGAACATGGCGAACGAGGGGTTCTGACCCGGAGGCCGCCTCCTGGGAGCCCTTGACGTCATCCGTGGTCAGGGCCGACCTGTGTTCAGCCCGGATCCTCAGATCTTGCGGTCCGCGGCATGGTGCGGCGGCTCTCCGGTCCCTTCGAAGGCCTGAGCCATGTCCGCCAGGAAGTCGAGCACCGCCTGCCTGGACTCCTCGGGGACCCGTCGGGCCGCCTCGAGCATCCGGTCATGGGGCTGCGTCATCACAACCCGGACGCGTTCGTGGGCCAGCGGCTGGGCGATCACGGTCACAGATCGCCCGTCGCGGGGGTGGCGCACGCGTCGGAGGTGACCCGTGCTGGTCAGGCGGTTGAGCAGCTTGGCGGTGGAGGCGGTGGAGATCCCCAGCTCGGCGGCCAGGGCGGAGGCGGTGAGGGGGTCGTCGGCGCGCTCGCCGGCGATGATCAGCTGCAGAGCCTTCAGATCGGTGGGGTTCAGCTCCATCTCGGCGGTGGCCCGGTGATGCATGAGGCGACGGGCGCGCTGGAGGCGTCGCATGGCGCGCAGAAGCTCGCGCTCGGGGGCGGAGTCGTCGTACCAGTAGGAGTCGCTCGACGACCCCTGCTCTGGGGGCCGGGTCATGGGCGAAGGGTATCTGAATAGTTATCTAGGCAGGCTAGCTTTTCTGTGCGAGGCTGGCCCACGTGATGAGTCAGCAGAAGCCGACAACCGTGCAGCGCGAGCTGCAGGAAGTGTGGAGGCGCGGTGGGGAGCGCTCCGCACGTCTCGGGCCTGAGCACGGACAGCTGTGGGGCGCGCTCGATGAAGCCGCCCGAGGTGGGAAGGGGTTGCGCCCCGACCTCGTCATCGCCGTCCATGCGGCCCTTGGAGGCACGCGGTACGAGTCTGTCGCCAGTGCTGCTGCGGCGGTCGAGATGCTGCACACCGCGTTCGTGGTCCATGACGATGTGATCGACGGCGACGACACTCGCCGCGGGCGGCCGAACGTCTCCGGAGCCTTCGAGGTGCAGGCCCGGAGGACGGGTGCGAGCGCGGCAGCGGCACAGCGGCAGGGTTCCGCCGCAGGGATCCTGGCCGGTGATCTGGCGCTGGTCTCGGCCCTGCGCCTGATGGCCCGCAGCGGCGCCTCGGCCGCCCAGACCGAGCAGCTGCTCGAGCTGCTGGAGGAGGCGGTCCACGCCACGGCATCCGGCGAGCTGGCGGACGTGCGCCTGAGCCGGGTCGGCGAGGGGCAGGCGCTGCAGCTCCAGGACGCTCTCCGGGTGGCTGAGCTCAAGACCAGCGCCTACTCCTTCCAGCTGCCCATGCAGGTCGGGGCCGTCCTGGCCGATGCTCCGTGGGAGCTGCTCGAGAAGCTGGCTGTGATCGGGCGATTGGTCGGCATCGGGTTCCAGCTGCTGGACGACCTCCTGGGGGTCTTCGGCCGCCAGGAGCTGACCGGCAAGACCGTGATCTCCGACCTGCGCGAGGCAAAGCCCACTGCGCTGCTGGCCCTGGCTCGAGGCACGTCGTGCTGGACGGAGCTCAGCGCGCTGATCGGGGACCCGGAGCTGGGCGAGGAGCAGGCCGATCGAGCCCGCGATCTGCTCACCGGGTGCGGTGCCCGGCGCGCCGTCCAGGATCTGGCCGACCAGCAGCTCGACGAGGCTCTGCACCTGGCAGCTCGACCTGCCGTCCCGGCAGAGCTGGAAGCCGTGGTGGCCCAGCTGATCGAGCGAGTGAGGGGGACAGCGATCTCAGCCATGACGACGCACAGCGCTGAAGGTCAGTTCGGTGTGGCTCCGCTTCGGGAGCAGGCGTCATGACGGCGGTGAGGCCGGTGTCGCGCTACGACCGGGTGGCCGCGGCGAGTGCCGCCGAGGTGATCGGCCGCTATTCGACGTCCTTCGGGTGGGCCGTGCGACTGCTCGCCGAGCCGACTCGCTCGGAGATCCGCAGCCTCTACGCACTGGTGCGCGTGGCCGATGAGATCGTCGATGACCCGGATCCGCATCTGAGTCCGCAGCTGCGGTCCGAGCTGCTGGAGGAGCTCGAGGCCGACACGCTCCGAGCCCTGCAGCACGGGCGCAGCGCCAATCTGGTGGTCCAGGCCTTCGCCTCCGTCGCGCGACGGCGGGGCGTCGGTCCGGAGCTGATCCGCCCGTTCTTCGCCTCCATGCGCGCCGATCTGGGACTGCGCACCCATGACGACGAGAGCCTGGACGACTACGTATACGGCTCCGCCGAGGTGATCGGGCTGATGTGCCTGCACTGCTTCCTGGGGGCGGACGGCGGTGCCTACGAGCGGCTGGCTCCCGGGGCGCAGCGGCTGGGCGCTGCCTTCCAGAAGATCAACTTCCTGCGGGATCTGGCCGATGATCACGACCTGCTGGGGCGGACGTACTTCCCCGGCCTGGATCCGGAGGCGTTCACCGACAGCCGGCGCGACGAGCTGCTGGATGACATCGATGCCGACCTGGCGGTGGCCGCCGAGGCGATCGCCCAGCTGCCTCCCGACAGCCGCCGGGCGGTCAGTGCTGCGCACGGGCTGTTCGCCGAGCTCTCGCGGCGCCTGCGCCGCACCCCTGCCGCGCAGATCCGGCGCACCAGGATCCGGGTGCCCGATGCGCGCAAGGCGGTCATCATCGTGCGTGCGTTGGGAGGCCGCCCATGAGCCGGGAACGTCGGGCTGTGGTCGTCGGCGGGGGCATCTCGGGGCTGGCCACGGCCGCGCTGCTGGCCCGGCGCGGCTGGTCCGTGGAGCTGCTGGAATCGCGGGGGGCCCTCGGCGGCCGTGCCGGGACATGGGAGGCTGACGGCTTCCGCTTCGACACCGGGCCCTCGTGGTACCTGATGCCGGAGGTCTTCGAGCGGTTCTTCGAGCTGATGGGCACGAGCGTCGACGAGCAGCTGGATCTGCAGCAGCTCGATCCGGGGTACCGGGTGTTCTTCGAGGGCCACGACGAGCCGCTGGACATCGCGGCCGATGTCCGGACCAACATCGAGCGGTTCGAGGAGATCGAGCCCGGTGCCGGCCAGGTCCTGGAGCGCTATCTGGACTCCGCCCGCTCCACCTACGAGCTGGCGCTGGCCCGCTTCCTCTACACATCCTTCGATTCGCTGCGGCCCTTCATGGATCGCCGCGTCCTGGGATCGGCGCATCGGCTCGGCCCGCTGCTGCTGCAGTCACTCGAGCGCTTCACGGCGCGACGATTCCGGGACCCGCGGTTGCGTCAGGTCCTGGGCTATCCCGCCGTCTTCCTGGGGTCCTCGCCGGACAGGACGCCTGCGCTGTACCACCTGATGAGCGCCATGGACCTCACGGGCGGGGTGCTCTACCCGCAGGGCGGTTTCGGCGAGCTCATGGCCGTCCTGGAGCGACTGGCCCGGGCTGCTGGAGCCCGGCTGCACACCGGGGCGGAGGTCACGGAGATCCGCACGGGTGCAGGAGGCCGTCGCGGGACACGTGCACAGGCGACGGGGGTGCGCTTCCGCGATGCCGACGGCCTCGAGCGAGTTCTGGAGGCGGACGTCGTTGTGTCCACGGCGGATCTGCACCGCACGGAGACCACGATGCTGCCCCGGCACCTGCAGACCTACCCCGAATCCTGGTGGACCCGGCGCACCAGCGGTCCGGGCGCGGTGCTCGTGATGCTGGGTGTAGACGGTGCGCTGGGGCGGATGCCGCACCACAGCCTGTTCTTCACGCGGGACTGGCGGCGCAACTTCGCCGCCATCGCGGACGGTCGCGTGCCGGAGCCTGCGTCGGTCTACGTGTGCCGGCCCTCGGCCACCGACCCGTCGGCTGCGCCGGCGGGTCAGGAGAACCTGTTCGTGCTCGTGCCCATGCCTGCCGACCCGCAGCTGGGGCGTGGAGGGATCGACGGCGGCGGTGATCCGCGGATCGAGGCCATCGCCGATGCCGCGATCGACCAGGTGGCTCGCTGGTCCGGCCACGAGGACCTGGCCCAGCGCATCGTGGTGCGCCGCACTGTGGGCCCTGCGGACTTCTCCGAGGACCTGGGGGCCTGGCGAGGCAGCATGCTCGGTCCGGCGCACACCCTCGGCCAAAGCGCCATGTTCCGCGCCGGCAACCGCTCTCGGAAGGTGGACGGGCTCTACTACGCCGGGTCGAGCACTATCCCGGGGATCGGGCTGCCCATGTGCCTGATCAGCGCCGAGATCGTCGCAGACCGGATCGCGCGGGAGCTGTCATGACGGGGCTGATCTACCTGGGCGCCCTGCTGATCTCGACCGGCTGCATGGCACTGCTCGACCGCCGCTTCCGTCTGGTGCTGTGGCGGGCGCCGCGAGCCGGCGCGCTCACCGTCATCGCAGGGATCGCGGTCTTCCTGCTGTGGGATCTCGCGGCCATCGCCTCGGGGCACTACGGCAAGGGGCAGGGGCCGATGACCGGGCTCATGCTGGCGCCCGAGCTGCCACTGGAGGAGATCGTCTTCATCACTTTCCTCTGCTACCTCACGCTCGTGCTGCGGGGACTGATTGCGCTGGCCGTCGATCGCTCTCGGGCCTTGCCGAAGGAGGGTGCGCGATGACCTATGCCGCCCTCGCCGCGCTGTTCGTGGCCGCGACGGCCGTCATCGCCGTCCTGGTCTCCTGGCGACGCAGGCTCGGGTCTGCCTGGTGGGCGACGACGGCCCTGACGATCCTCGGCCTGCTGCTGCTGACCGTCGTGTTCGACAGCCTCATGATCGCGGTGGACCTCTTCCGCTACGACGAGGCGCAGCTGCACGGCTGGTTCGTGGGCCTGGCCCCGATCGAGGACCTGGCCTGGCCGATTGCGGCCGGTCTGCTGCTGCCGTCCCTGTGGGAGCTCTTCGCTCGGCCGGCGGATGACGGCGAACGGGAGAGGAGCGGCCGATGACGCGCACTGAGGGGACGGCAGCAGCGGCCCGGCAGCTCGTGGGTGCGTCCCGGCCGCTGAGCTGGGTCAACACCGCATACCCGTTCGCGGCCGCCTATCTGATGGCCGGTGGGGGGCTCACTGCCGAGCTGGTGGTGGGGACCGTCTTCTTCCTGGTGCCCTACAACCTGCTGATGTACGGCATCAATGACGTCTTCGACTACGAATCGGATCTGCGCAATCCCCGCAAGGGCGGGGTCGAGGGCATCGTGCTGGCCTCCCGCTGGCACCGACTGACGCTGTGGTGGGCCTGCCTGCTGCCGGTTCCGTTCGTGCTCGCGCTGCTCTGGTGGGGGTCCTGGGCATCAGCGGCGGTCCTGGTGGGCACCCTGGTGGCCGTCGTGGCATATTCCGCCCCTGGCATGCGGTTCAAGGAGCGCCCCGTGCTGGACTCCATGACGTCGTCCGCCCACTTCGTGGGCCCGGCGGCCTTCGGCCTGGCGCTGACGGGCGCGCCCCTGACGACGACGGCCGCCGTCTCCCTGCTCGCGTTCTTCCTGTGGGGCATGGCCTCCCAGGCCTTCGGGGCGGTGCAGGATGTGCTCGCCGACCGGGAAGCGGGGATCGGGTCGATCGCCACGGCTCTCGGCGGTCGCAGGACCGTCCGGCTGGCGATCGGGCTCTACGCCGCAGCCGGGCTCGTGATGGCCGCGGCGGACTGGCCCGCGGCGCTGGCCGGACTGCTGGTCATGCCGTACCTGGTGAGCATCCTCCCGTTCCATGACGTGCCCGATGAGCGCTGCGAGGTGGCGCGCCGCGGTTGGCGGCGCTTCCTGTGGCTGAACATGGTCACGGGGTTCCTGCTGACGCTCCTGCTGCTGTGGATCGCGTGGGGCCGGTGATCTGCCGGGAGGGGCTGCCCGCGGTTCGGGAACATGGCGGAGAGGGACTGTGCACCGCAGATCGCAGGGGCCCGAGGGCGGATAGTCTCGCCTCATGCCCGTTGCCACGCCATCGATCCGCCTCCGCATCCAGGACTCCATGGACAGCCTCAGCAATGCCGAGCGGAAGGTCGCCCGTGCGCTGCTGGCGCGGTATCCGAGCGCTGGGCTGACCACTGTCGCGCAGCTGGCGGGGGAGGCGCAGGTCAGCGCCCCCACCGTGCTGCGCTTCGCCGGCAGGTTGGGCTACTCGGGCTTCGCAGACTTACAGCGGGCGCTGATCGCCGAGCTCAATGACGATGGCTCCCCCTTGCGCCAGTACGAGCAGAAGCGCGCGGCGGAGGGCGGTGATGGAGTCCTGGCCCGAACAGCGCGGACCGTGCTGGAGGCCGTCCAGAGGACGTATGACGAGCTGCCGGAATCAGAGTTCACGGCGGTGGCCCAGCTGCTCGCCGACCCCGGCAAGCGGATCGTGGTGGCGGGTGGGCGCTTCTCGGGGCTACAGGCCGACTACCTGGTCCGCCACCTCCAGCTGCTGCGCCCGGGGGTCCAGCTGCTGCCGCAGGAGGTCATCGCCTGCCGAGACGCGGTGCTCTCGGCATCGTCGTCGACCCTGCTCGTCATCTACGACTACCGCCGGTACTCGCAGGACAGTCACGAGCTGGCCGCGGAGATGCGCCGTCGTGGTGCGACCGTGGCGCTGATGACGGACAGCTGGCTCTCGCCGATCGCGGATGCGGCGCGGCACGTGCTGCCGGCGCGCGTGGAGAGTGCTTCCCCGTTCGACTCTGCGGTGGCGGCCACAGCGCTCACCGAGAGCCTGGTGGCGGCCGTGACGGAGATCCTGGGCGATGCCGGGATGCAGCGGGTCGCGCAGTTCGAGGCCCAGGCCGAGCTGGAGGCGGGTGCGGCCGATGAGGCCTGGGGCTGTACGCGGACCGGCAATGGATGTAACGTGCGAAACAGAATGAACCAGATCACGTCGTTCTGAAACGCAGGATGACCCATGGGTCCGGATGCTGTTCCGGACCCCCGGCCCGTCTGAGGAACCATGGCTGCTCCGACCCTGACCTTCATCGCCACCAACGACCTGGTGGGGCACACCCGAGGTCGTGCGGTGCCCTCCGCCGACACCACTCGGGCCCTTCGTCGCGGAGTCGGGTGGGTCCCCGCGAATCTCGCGATCGATTGCTTCGGCCACATCGCCGACGGCAATGTCTTCGGCTCGACCGGCGACCTGCGCCTCGTACCAGATGCGACAACGGGGATCGACATCCCCGCAGGCCAGGACAAGCCCGAGGTCCGTCTCCTGCTCGCCGAGCAGCGCCACCCCGACGGCAGGGAATGGCACTGCTGTCCCCGGACTTTCGCCCGCAGGGCGCTCGAGGATTTCACCGAGCGGACGGGGCTGGAGATCATCGCCTCCTTCGAGCACGAGTTCACGATCCGCGATGCCGCGGACAGCGCCCCGTTCTCCCTGCGCCGCTTCCGCGATGCGGAGCCGTTCGGCACCGAGCTCGTGGAGCTGCTCGACGCCGTGGGGCTCGATCCCGAGAACTGGCTGCCCGAGTACGGGACCCAGCAGTACGAGATCACCCTCAAGCCGGCCCCGGGGCTCGTCGCCGCGGATCGGGCGATCCTGCTCAGGGACCTGATCCACGACCTCGCGCAGCGCCACGGCCGCAGCGTGACCTTCGCGCCGCTGTCTGCGCCGGATTCCGGCGGCAACGGCGTCCACGTCCACCTCTCCCTGCATGACGCCAAGACGGGCGCGCCGGTCCTGTACGACGACGGGGGCCCGGCGAACCTCTCGCAGATCGGTCAGAAGTTCGCAGCTGGCATCCTGCGCCACGCTAAGGCGCTCACGGCGCTGAGCGCCTGCGGGCCGAACTCCTACCTGCGCCTGGCTCCGGACACTTGGAGCGTGGGCGGGATCTTCCTGGGCGAGCGCAACCGCGAGTCGCTTCTGCGCATATGCCCTACCTCGACCATCGGGGGCGGCGATCCCACCCAGCAGCTCAACCTGGAGTTCCGTGCCGCCGACGCCACATCGAACCCGTGGCTCGTGCTGGGCTCCCTGGTGCGGGCGGGTCTCGAGGGCATCACCCGCGACTACGAGCCGGAACGGGTGTGGCCGGAGGAGACCGCCAGCGAGGAGCTGGCCGACGTCCCGCGGCTGCCTGCCTCGGTCTCGGAGGCGCTCGAGTGCCTCGCGAGCGACGAGATCGCGTCCGGGTGGTTCCACCCCGATCTGCTGCAGACCTACCTGCACATCAAGCATGCCGAGCTGCGGGCGGTCGAGGGTCTGACCGACGAGCAGCTGTGCGCCAAGGTCGCCGATGCGTACTGAGACTTCGGCCGCGAGCCCGCGGGGCACCTGGGAGTCCGCACAGCGCATCCGGCTCGTGGATCACCACGTGCATGGCCCCCTGTCCGGCGACGTCACGCGCGAGCAGCTCGAGATGCTGCTCACCGAGTCGGATCGCCCGATCCCGGAGGGGACCACGGTCTTCGACTCCCAGGTGGGCTTCGCGATCCGCCAGCACTGTGCGCCGCTGCTGGGCCTTGAGCCAGGGGCCTCGCCCGAGGCCTACGTGGCTCGTCGCAGCCAGAGCACGGCCGATGAGCTGGCCGAGCTCTTCCTGGAGGGCGCCGGCGTCTCCGACTGGGTGGTCGACACGGGCTTCGGCACCGATTCCATCTGGAGCCCGGAACAGATGCGCGGGCACCTTAGCGGCTCCGTCCACGAGATCGTGCGTCTGGAGGCGCTGCTGGAGCAGGTTGCTGTGGACTGCGCGCCGGAGCAGCTGCAGGAGAGCTTCGAGGCGGCTGTGGCCCGAGCTGCCGAGAAGGCCGCAGGCTGGAAGTCGATCATCGCCTACCGCTTCGGCTTCGACTTCGAGCCCCGTCGTCCCAGCCCCGACGAGGTCCTGGCTGCCGCGCGCCGGTGGCTGGGCGAGCTCGTCGAGGGCGAGGGGCTGCGCGTGGAGGATCCGGTGCTGCTGCGATGGCTGCTCTATGTCGCCTGCGACACCGGGCTGCCGATCCAGCTGCACTGCGGCTACGGCGATCCCGATCTTGACCTGCACCGCTGCGATCCTCTGTTGCTGACCAGCTGGCTGCGCGACATCGAGGGCTCAGGCAGCCGCATCATGCTGCTGCACTGCTACCCCTTCCATCGCAATGCCGGCTACCTGGCCCAGGTCTTCCCGCACGTCTACTGCGACGTGGGGCTGAGCATCAACTACTCGGGGGCGGCCAGCCGCCAGATCGTCGCCGAGTCCATGGAGCTGACCCCGTTCTCCAAGCTGCTGTACTCCTCCGATGCCTGGGGCCCCCCGGAGCTGCACTACCTGGGCTCCCTGCTGTGGCGTCGGGCCACCGCCGCCGTCATGGATCGCTGGGTGGATCAGGGAGACTGGCCCGAGGAGGAGCCCGAGCGCATCCTGCAGATGATCGGCCGGGACAACGCATGCCGTGTCTACGGACTGGACGAGACGCGCGAGGCCCAGTCCCGCGCATGAGAGAGGAGCGCACTGCTTCGATGGACGCCGCACCCCTGTGGGACGCGCTGGAGCGGCACCTGCCCGCCGCCGTGGAACTGCGGCATGAGCTGCATCGGCGTCCCAGCCTCTCCGGGGAGGAGGCCCCGACGCGCGATGCCGTCGTCGCCGCCCTGCCCGAGGGGATGACCAGAACGGATGTTGCAAGGACCGGGTCGGTGCTGCGGCTCGGAAGGCCGGGCCCGGCGATCGGCGTGCGCGGTGAGATGGACGCGCTGCCGATCCATGAGACCACCGGCGTGGAATGGGAGTCGCGGAACGGCGGTGTCATGCATGCGTGCGCGCACGACGTCCACATGGCCGCTCTGGTCGCCCTCGCCGGGGCCGTCGACGAGATCGGAGTGCCGCACTCGCTGCTGGCGGTGCTCCAGCCTCGGGAGGAGACCTATCCCTCCGGCGCGGAGGACATCATGGCCGCCGGCGTGCTGCGCGATCAGGAGTGCGCAGCCATGATCGGCGCGCACATCCAGCCGACGCTGGGGCACCAGCAGGTGGCGTGCGTGCCCGGGGGCGTCAATGCGGCCTCGGACGAGTTCGTCGTGGAGATCACCGGCTCCCCCGGTCACGCCGCCTATCCGCACCTGGCCGTGGATCCGGTGCTGACAACGGCCCAGGTGGTCGTGGCGCTGCAGGCGGTCGTCAGCCGGATGGTCGATCCCATGCGCTCGGCGGTGCTGGGGGTCTCCTCGATCATCGCGGGGGAGGCCGCCAACGTCATCCCCGGCACCGCCCGCGCCCGAGGGACCCTGCGGGCTCTGGATCCGCAGACCCGCGGACTGTTGCGCGAGCAGCTGCAGTCCGTGGCCACCGGGGTCGCCGCAGCCCATGGCTGCCGGGCCGAGGTGACGATCACCCCGGGGGAGCCGGTGCTGGACAACCACCCGGGGCTCACCGAGCTCTCGCGCGTGCACCTGGAGAGTCGGGACTATTCGATCTCGGACTCCCTGCGCTCGCTGGGCTCGGACGACTTCTCGTTCTACGGGGAGCAGCTCCCGGCGCTGATGATGTTCGTGGGGACGGGGGCCGGTGGCGGTCTGCACACGAGCGACTTCCTTCCCGGCGACGACGACGTCCGCCACGTCGCCCAGGCCATGTGCGCCGGCTACCTCGCCGCCGCGCAGATGATCGAGATGGATCTGGGAGCTGAATCGCACAGCTGATCGCGGGCCCCCCGGCCCTGGAAGGAGCGACGATGACGCGCAGCAGCATGGATTCGACGGAGGTCGGCCTGACCGACGGATCCCTCTACGCGCGCGATGCTGCGGTCATCGCTGTCTCCGAGCACCTGCGGTTCTTCCCGCTCGAGGTCCAAGACGCTCGCGGAAGCGTGCTGTGCTCCCCGGCGGGTCGGGAGCTGATCGACCTGTCGGCGGGCTGGGGCGCAGCCGCGGTGGGCTACGCGCACCCCCGGGTCGTCGAGGCGATCGCGACCGAAGCGGCGCGGATGCCCAGTGTGGGCGTGCTCTCGGCCGCCAACCCCGCGAGCACGCGGCTGGCCGAGAACCTGCTCGAGGTCGTGCCCCTGTCCGCAGGGCGCGGTCAGGCTGCCGTGCACTTGGGGCTGAGCGGATCCGACGCCAACTCCGCTGCCCTGCGGGCGATCCGGGCCTGGTCGGACCGGCCCGGGATCCTGGTCTTCGAGAACTCGTACCACGGCGGACTGGGACCGGCGCAGCATGCTTCCGGCTTCTATGCCGCTGACGGCATAGCGATGGATCCCGGGGTCGAGCAGGTGCCCTACGGCGATGTCGAGGCCGCCGTGGCTGCGCTGGAGACCGAGCGCTTCGCGGCCGCTGCGGTCGAGCCGATCATGGCCGACGGCGGGCTGATCGTCCCCTCACCTGCGTTCCTGCCTGCGCTGCGAGAGGCGTGCGATCGCACGGGGACGCTGCTCATGGTCGATGAGGTCAAGGTCGGCATGGGCCGCACCGGGTCCCTGCTGGCCAGCGGCTGCGACGGGGTCGTCGCCGACGTCGTGACCCTGGGGAAGGGCCTCGGTGGCGGCATGCCGCTCTCCGCGGCGATCGCCCCGCGGCAGGTGTGGGAGGCCGCGCCGGGCGCCTCGCTGCTGACGCTGGCCGGCAACCCGGTGTGTGCGGCAGCGGGGCTGGCAGTGCTCGAGACGCTTGAGGCCGAGGGCCTGATCGGGCGTGCGGGCGAGCTGGGGCGGGAGCTGTCTGCGGCGCTCGCAGGGCTGGCCGGGCGTCACGAGCTGATCCACGATGTGCGCAGCCGCGGCATCGTGGCCGGGATCGAGCTGCGCCGGGCGGACGGGTCGGCCGCCGATGCCGAGACCGCGGCCGTCGTCCATCGGGCCTTCGAGCTGGGCGCGGTGGCCTATCCGGTGGGTCCGGAGTCGAACATCATCGAGCTCACCCCGGCGCTGACGATCACCTCCGAGCAGCTGCTGCACGGGATCGAGCTGCTGGGGCAGGCCGTCGCGGATGTCGAAGGCGGACGCATTGACCTTCAGGCCGCGGCCGGCTTCGGCGGCTGGTGAGCCGACGTCACCGGGCTGCTGCTGAAGAGATCTCAGCCGAGGCGGTCCGCTCTACGGCTGAGATCCTCAGCCGGAGACCTCAGCCCAGGTCCTCGGCCGTCATGCGCTTGCCGATGCGCTCGGCCAGCGCCGGGCGGGCGATCACGATGATCAGACCGATCAGGCACCATGCCCCGGCCATCCAGGGAAACCAGGTGTACGGCGCCTCCTGGCCGATGATCTGCACCGCGTAGACGAAGACCAGGTAGGCCAGTCCGAGCACCGGGAGGATCAGTTCCCAGCGCGGGACTGCGCTGCCCGGACGCAGGATGAAGCGGATGATGCCCACGCTGGTCATGCCGTAGGCCACCACCATGCACAGCGTGGCGATGGTGGCGAACCAGTAGTAGACATCCACGGAGCCGGCACCCAGGACGCCCGAGAGGCAGGCGACGATGACCGTGAACGCCGTGACCAGCACGACGGCCGGGCCGGGGACGCCGGTGCTCGGGCTGGTCCGGGCGAGGACGGCCGGGCCGAAGCCGTCGCGGGCCAGGGCGAAGAGCAGGCGCGCCGCGGCGGCCGTCGAGGACAGCAGAGAGGCGAAGGCCACCAGGAACGCGATCACGGAGATCAGGACTGCGAACCACGCTCCGATGTAGGTCGACGACAGCGTGGTCAGGGTCGAAGAGGCACCCGCGAAGGCGGCGACTCCGGCCTCGTCGGTGCCGAAGCCGATGGTCTGGGCGAACATCATGAACGTGTAGATCAGGCCGGCCAGCACCACGGCTGCGCCCAGTGCGCGGGGGATCGTCTTCCTGGGGTCCTCGGCCTCCTCGGACAGCGACGTCCCCGACTCGAAGCCGGCCCATGACAGGAAGCCGAACACGGAGGCCGTCATGATGGCCGACAGCGGAGCTCCGCCAGGAGCGAGCGTGGACAGGTCCAGCCCCGTGGACACCGGGGCGCTCCCCGAGGCCACGCGCACGACGATGACGACGCCCAGGATCAGCATCACCAGGATGCCGATCATGCCGATGGCCAGCAGAGTGCGGGCCGTGACGGCCGATTCGCGCAGGTTGAGCACCAGCACGAGCGCGCCGACCACCACCGGGATCAGGATCCACAACCCGTCTGCGAAGGCCAGGCCGAGCTCCGCCATCATGGCCTGGAAGAACACGGCGCAGGCCCCGGCGATGCACACCGCGAAGAACAGGTAGGTGCCCAGCAGCGCGAAGCCGCCGAAGAAGCCGGCTCGGGCGCCCAGGGTCACCCCGGACAGCGCGTAGACCGACCCAGCGTGGGTCACGTAGCCCGTGAGCCGGATGAAGGCGTAGGCCACCAGCATGGTGCCCAGGAACGAGACGGCGAACGTGAAGGGGACGCTTGCGCCCACGAGGCCTGCGACGCCGATCCCATTGAGGCTCATGGCCATGACGGGGCCCATGAAGCCCACGGATATCGCAGCGACCTCGGGGGTGCGCAGGCGGCCTGCGAGCTCCCGGGTTGCAGAGGGTGCCTGGCCGACCGCGGCAACGCTGCTAGGTGGTTGGTGGTCCTGTGCCATGGGGATCAGGCTTTCCGCCGCCGTCGGGCACCGCGCCCGGAGGATCAGGCCGTGAGCCGAGGGTCAGCTGGGTGGAGAAGAGTCTTCTTGTGCTGCACGTTACAGACGGACCCCAGCTGCCGCAATCCTTTTCTTGCTGATACATGTCCTTGGGGCTTTCGGCACCCTCCGCTCATGGCTGGCCGGTCATGGGCCGTGGCGGCACGTCCTGCAGGCGGAACCAGAGGCGGGCCTCACGGCGCCGGGCTGCTGTGAGCACCGACCAGCCGCCGGCGTCGGCACCCGACTCGGCGACCGCCTGGTCGAGCGCATCGCGGACCAGCCAGGTCGTCACGGGGTGGGCGTGGCCGTCCATCTGCAGGACGTGCTCGAGCTCGGACGGCGACAGGTCGAGCCACTCGCACAGCTGCTGACGCGTCAGGTCCGAGACCTCGAGATGGCGGCGCAGCTCCTGACTTGTGCGCGCAGTCTGGGCGTCGGTGAGGGACATGAGGGCTCCTGGGCTCGGGGGCGGGTGCGGCTCCCGGTGGGGGCCAGGGGCGGGCGTCGTCTATGTGATCTGTATCATAGTCGCGGCCGGCCTGCTGCGGGATGCAGACCATCCCGGGCGACCACCACTACCCCGAGGACTCGCAGTCCGAGGTGTGGATGCCGTCCGAGCCCGAGCAGCAGGGCTGACAACCGGATCAGCCGGTGACCGTGCGCAGCACCTGCATCTCCAGCAGCTCGTCGGGGTCATCGGTCAGTGGGTTCAGATCCAGCACGCAGAAGTCGGCGGCCAGCCCCGCAGCGATCCGCCCGGTGCCGTCGCGCCCGGAGGCCCGGGCCCCGGCCGACGTCAGCGCCTCCAGGGCATCGGCCGGATCGAAGACCCTCTCCGGCTGATACGGATCCCGGCCGGCGTCGAACGCGGAGCGGGCCGTGAGCGCGATGAACAGATTGCGCGCGGCTTGGTGCGGAGCGGTGGGGGCGTCGGTGCCCAGCGCAATCGGCACGCCGGCCTCGCGGAAGCGGTGCCAAGGGAAGCCCTGCACGGCGCGGTCGTCGCCGAGCATGGCCTTCCAGTTGTCCAGGACGGCGGGGTCGCAGTGCACCGGCTGCATCGAGGCAGTCACGCCCAGCTGCGCCATCCGCTCGATCGTGTCCTGAGCCACCGACTCCAGGTGCTCCACGCGGGGGCGTCGTCCCTCCCGGGGCCCGTTGACGCGCACGCACTCTTCGACCAGGTCAAGCGCCAGGGTGCTGGCCTGGTCGCCGATCGCGTGCAGCGCCAGCTGCAGGCCGCGGGCGTCGGCGGCGGTGGTCACCCGAAGGGCCGCTTCCCGCTCCCAGAGGGGATCGGGGAGCTCGCCGCCCACGTACGGGGCGCGCATGGCGGCGGTGCAGGCGTCGATCACTCCGTCCAGGATCAGCTTGACGCCCACGATCCGCAGCCACTGGGTGCCGAACTCGGCGGCCATCTCGTCGCGGATCGCGGCCACCCGCTCGACCTCCGCGAGATCCGCCTCCGGGTCGCCGGTGGGGCGCAGCATCCAGTGGGCGTCGACGGGGAAGGGCAGGCGGCCGTCGCGCTCCAGCCGACGACGGAAGACCGCCAGGTCCGAGTCGCTGAAGCCCATGTCCGTGGCGCCCGTGGTGCCGCTGGCCAGGTAGGAGCGGAAGGCGTTGTCCAGGAAGCGGTCCTGATCAGCCTCGGTGGAGTGCGCGGCCTGATACCCCCAGGCGTACTCGATCGCGGCGTTCTCGAGCAGCAGGCCGGTGGGCTCGCCGTCGGCGTCGCGCACGATCTGACCGCCCAGTGGATCCGGGGTGTCTCGGGTGATCCCCAGGGCCGCCAGCCCGGCGGTGTTCACCCACGCGGCGTGGAGGCTGTTGGCGTCCAGGATCACGGGGATGTCGGCGACGACCGCGTCCAGTATGGCGGCCGTGGGCTGCTGACCCGGGGCGAAGGCATGCGGGTACCAGCTGGCGCCGAGGATCTGCGTGGCCTGCGGGTCGGCGGCTCGCGCCTCGGCGATGCGCTGCTGGATCTCGTCCAGGGTGGCGCACTCGCGCAGGGAGACCTTGTCCAGGGCCTCGCCCAGCATGGTCATGTGCACGTGGGACTCCCAGAACCCCGGCAGCACGAAGGCCCCGTGCAGGTCCTCCTCCACGGCGTCGGGCCCGACGACTGCGCGCACCTCGTCCTGCGTCCCTGCCGCCAGGAAGCGTCCGTCCTGCACGGCGAAGGCCTCGGCGGTGGGGGAGGCGGCCTCTCCGGTGAAGACCGTGGCACCGTGGAAGAGGGTGGTGCGGGACAAGGCGGGGTCGCTTTCGTCGTGCGGTTGGTCCGGCGCAGACACAGGAGGCCGAATGCGCTGAGGCTATCCCAGGCCAGCACTTGAAGAAGGCGGAGCAGGTCGGTGCCGATCTGCCGGGTCACTGGCGGATCGCGCGTTTGCGCGGAGGCCCAATAATGGGGCTCTCCGCATTTGAGCGGGGCGTGTGCTGATTTCATGCTGCTGGTCTCTGCCCTCGGGTGAGGGCGATGTGGACCATGATGCGCCTTCGGTAGTTGTCCATGTTGGTGAAGCCGCCTCCGACACGCTTGGTTTGCTTGATGATCCGGTTGAAGCCCTCGGTGCGGGCGTTGGTCACGTCCTCGGTGAGCGCGACGAGCACCGCTGGCCACCAGGTGTCGATCGTGGTCGCCAGGCGGCTGGTTTCCTCAATGTCGGCGCGGGCGGCGGCGTCGTAGAAGTCTGAATCGCCCCGGGTCTGGTGGAGGCTCTGAATCCACGGGAGGATGAGGAGCATGGCAGCACCGAGGAAGTACCCCGACGAGCTTCGGGAGAGAGCCACGAGGATGGCAGTTCAGTCACGGCGCGA
>NZ_BSQO01000010.1:0-45185 GCF_030268385.1 Kocuria sp. NBRC 114282
TGGCGCAGAGGTAGAGCTTTCCCTCGTCGATCCAGTGCTCTGTGATGTCGGTCAGCCACAGTTCGTTGACGTCATCGGCGGAGAAGTCCCGCTTCACGAGATCGTCGTGGACCGGCGGCCCGGGACGCTTTCCGTTCTTGCCGCGCTTCTTCCCGAACACGGACCACCACTGGTTGTCCCGGCAGATCCTCCATGCCGTGCGCTGGCACATCACTTCGCCGGCCTCGGCGGCTTCGCCGGCCAGGAACCGGTACCCGTACTCGGGGTCGTCGAGGTGGGCGTCCAGTAACGCGTTGGCGCGGTAGGCCTCAGTCGGCTCAGCCTGGGTGACCTGCTGGTGGCGCCAGCGGTAGTAGGGCTGGCGGGAGAGCTTCAGGACCCGCAGGGACACCGCGACGGGGATGCCGTCAGCGGCGAGCTCACTCACGAGCGGGTAGAACCTTTTCCCGGCAGGTGCGCCTGGGACAGGTAGGCCGCGGCACGGCGGAGGACCTCGTTCTCCTGCTGGAGCAGCCGGATCTGCTTGCGGGCCTCGCGCAGCTCGGTCGACTCCTCCCGTGTCCTGCCGGGGCGGTTGCCGTCGTCGATGTCGGCTTGGCGGATCCATTTGTGCAGCGTCATCTCGTGGACGCCGAGGTCCTTCGCGATCTGCGCGATGGTGATGCCGTCCTCACGGGACCGGGCCACTCGCACGACGTCTTCGCGGAACTCCTGGGGGTAGGGAGCGGGCATGGTGCACATCCTTCCAGGCCGCCCAACGGGCAAGCCAGATCAGATGTCACCTATCCGTGCGGCAGTCCCGACTTCACCTACGTGAGGACCTGGACCCGGTTGGTCTATGTGGCGTTCATCGTGGACGTGTCCGCCCAGCGCATCGTCGGCTGGCACGCCTCCAAGAGCATGCGCACCGATCTCGTGATGACTTTTCGATCCAGATCGCGCTGTGGCAGCTCGGACGCGAAGGACACCCGACTCACCTGGCGATCTGATCACTCACATCGACGCAGGATCTCGGTACACCCTTGGTTGGCACACCGAGCACCTGACCTTGGAAGGCATCGAGCCTTCGATCGGGATTGACTTTGACACGTATTACAACGCGCCCATGGAGATCATGAACGGCCTGTTCTAGACTTACTACCTCCACACGACAGTGTTCCAGTCCGGTATGTACCGGACGCTTGCCAATATCGAATTTGCGTCCGTGATTTTAGTGGATTAGTCCAACAACCGACGACCGCATGACTCGCTGGGGAAGTTCACCCCGACAAAGTTTGACACGCGCACTACGAGGCCCTCAACCAAGCCCGGGAACCCGCAAAGTAGCCACAGAGAACTTGACCCGATTTAATCAAGACACAGCAAGTCGCCAGAGTCTACTTCGAGCCCTTAAGCATTCGGGTCCGAAAGCATCCGAGACTTGGCTATTTGAAATTCCTCATCAGTCAGTACGCCAGCATTTCGAAGCTCTCCCAGCTTCGCGAGCTGGGAGACAAGATCGTTTGCCAATTCTGTCATCGGCCGCCCCCCTGAGGGAGCGATTTGCGCGGGGACGGAATCAACAGGCCGCTTTGCGTCTGCGATTCGTCGTCGCAGTTCCGACATTTCAGCATGGGCATTTAAATATTCGCGATTATCGATAGGCAAGGTATTGCTGAGTGTCCACGGATCGCCAGAATCCGCATTGCGACTTTTTGAAGCCCCTCTCCAGAAGTCATGATTCCCGGTCCCCTGGTAGGATGCGGTTAGAATCTCGAGCACGCTCCCAAATGGTTGTTTGTTGAACTCAATGGCGTTGATGTCGTGGAAGTAGAAGGTCGCACTTCGCCCTCCAAACATTGCCCCGGCCATAAATCCTTGCATATTCCCAGCCTTGACGACCATGAGGCGATCATCAAAGCAAGCCAAACAGCCAGCCTGGGAACTTTTCAATATGAACCACGGCTCTTCTCCATCGTGACAATGTTGCAAAATTGTCAGCCCGCTCGCCTTGTTGGGTGAGCCATTTGGGAGACGCGTGTTGGGCCATGTCTTCGTCGCAGCTCGTTCCTTGAGGGAGCGTCGGTAATCCGCCTCTGCTATTGCAGAGGCTTCCCGCTCAGCGACCTCAGCCTTACGCGCCTCTTTAGCGATCTCTTTCTGTGTCGGCACATATTCAGCGGCGAGCTCCTTACGGTGATCCACCCAAGCGTGCCATGCTTCGATATTTGATCCGAGTCTCGGAAAAATATCCAAAGCTGCCTTGAGCGCGAACCGCTCCTCTGAATTCAGTTTCTGAATCGAAATATCACGCGCATCGCCGTTCAGACGAATAATCACTCCGCCCTTCTTGGTGTCACTGTACCCAGCGACATCACGATACATAAACCGTTGCTCAATTTTCGACCACAGGAATCCAGCGAATCCGAATGTAGTTAAATAGAAGCTGTTCAGCCCATCACTGATTCCCGGACAATTTCCGATAAAGAATACTTCTTCACCAGGGTCAAGGTTCGCCATTCTCTTGGCAAGTGTTTTCGGCTTGTTATCAAACTTCGCACCCTCGGTGATCTCAGGTTCCATACACTCCACCTCTCCATAGCAGCCTTCGGCACATTCTAACCCGGTTTGGGGTATTTCACGCAGTCCGTTCGGCACCCATTTCAACCACCACCGCCCAGATCCACGACCGAGTGCGCACCGATCGGATCGACAAAGCAGGCGTGGTGACCCTGCGGCACAACGGGAAGCTTCACCACATCGGCATCGGGCGAACCTACGCAGGAACCTACGTCCTGCTGCTCGTGCACGGCCTTCACATCCGGGTCATCGACGCCGCCACCGGAGAGATCCTCCGCGAACTCACCCTCAACCCGAACCGCGACTACCAGCCCACCGGCAAGCCCCACGGACCACAACGCACCAGACCCCAGAAAAACGAATAGCCGAACCTACGAAAACCGTAGGTTCGGCTATTCCGATGTCGTGCGACATCACATGGTCGGGATGACAGGATTTGAACCTGCGACCCCCTGACCCCCAGTCAGGTGCGCTACCAAGCTGCGCCACATCCCGTGGACGTTGCCGTCCACTGCACCCGGATCGCTCCGAGCACTCGCAGTACTGTACCGCACCGCTGGGCCAAGTTCACATCGACGCACCCGGCGACGTCGGGCGCAGGAAGTACTCGTACAGGCTGTCGTCCAGCGGCGCCTCGAGGTCCAGCTTCATCGTCACCACGTCCAGCATCTTCCCGGACCCGCCGGGCATCTGCGTCTGCTCGGCATCGCGCGGAGCAGCCTGGCCCAGGTAGAAGAAGTCCGTGCCTTCGGCGTCGTCCTTCTTGGCGAACACGTGCAGCGGGACTTCTTCGGCGGCGATTCGTCGCTCGTCCACAGACTCCAGCGTCTTCCGGCTGCGCGTGTACCAGCGGACCGTCGATGGATCGAGCAGCTCGTCTTCGTACTTGGTGGACGCGGAGACGTCGTCGTCCTTGTGGTACGTGATGAAGATCGGGCAGGTCTGCGTTGCGGCGTCGATCTTGTACCCGAAGATCACGCCCTGCTGGTTCGACTCCCACCCCAGCAGCCGGCACACGTCCTTGCGCGAGTACCGCTGCCCCTGCTGCAGCTCGCTGCGCCAGCCGTGGCGATGACGCGCTAGGTACAGCCCGGTCTCGATCGCATCGCGCACGTGGGCCCGGAACGTCTCGTCGGCCTCCCATTCGGCCAGGAACGCCTCCGAGAGCCGGTACCGCTCCCCCGTCGTCTCGACGACGCCGGCACCGCCGTACTTCGTCGTCTCCTGCTGCGTGAAGAACCGGTAGGACAGCACCCGTTCGCTCGACAGAACCGTGCGAGCGTCATCGGCCAGCCCCTGGGAGCGCAGCAGATCGCGGAACTCGGGGCGAGTCAGAGACTGGCCATCGAGCAGCGCCTGCAGCAGCAGGAGCTCGTGCGGGCGCTTGCCGGGCAGCAGCTCGTGATCCAGGAACGCCAGGAAGCCGCGCTGCTGCGCGGTGGGTGCAGCATCGGCAGCCTTGGCCTTCACCAGGAAGTCCCAGTACGACGTGGCCCGGGCCGTCGCCAGCACCACCGGGTCCACGGTCTCGAACCGAGCGAAGTCCATGAGCCACGGCTGCTGCCCCAGCCGCTGGTGCATCTCGCGGTACGCGGTCTTGAGGTTGGCCAGCGAATCGAGGTTCGTGTCGGAGATGGAGCGCAGGATGGCGTCACGGGAGATCTCGTCGAAGTTCACGGACGACAGGCCCGAGATCGCTCCGGCGGTCTGCGCGCCAAGGACCTGCCGGCGCAGCTGGTCCTTGCTCAGCGACGAATCTCCGAACAGCGCGATCGGGATCAGGTAGTTGTTCGCGTAGTTGCCGATGAAGTCGATGACCCGCAGATGGTCCTTGCCCTCGGCCAGCCGCAGCCCGCGCCCGAGCTGCTGCGTGAAGATGATCCGCGACTGCGTCTGACGCATCATCACCACCTGATTCACGGACGGGATATCGATGCCCTCGTTGAAGATGTCGACTGTCAGGATGTAGTCGAGCTCCCCGGCTTCAAGGCGTTCGACGACGGCAGTCCTCTCCTGCTGCGATTGCGCACCGGTCAGCGCCTCGGTCCTCAGCCGCTTGCCGTTGACGGCGGAGAGATTCAGCAGCTCGTTGAGCTCGCGTGCTTCTTCCACGCGGCTGCAGAAGATCAGTCCACGCACGTCGCCCTTGTGCCCATAGGTCTCGATCATCCGCAGCAGGTGGTGCACGCGCTCAGGAGCCACGAGTCGCGAGAGCTGGGCGGTCTCGTCGACGGTCGTGCCGTCCTCGTACTGGAAGTCCTGCACGCCGTAGTAGTGGAACGGCACGAGCATGTCGGCTTCCAGTGCCGCCTGCAGGCGGATCTCGTAGGCCACGTTGTGATCGAAGAGCTCGAAGACATCGACGGCATCCGTGCGCTCCGGAGTGGCGGTGAGCCCCAGGAGGAAATCCGGGGTGAGCCGATCGATCATCTCCCGATAGGTGCGTGAGCCGGAGCGGTGGACCTCGTCGATCATCACGTAGTCGAAGCCGGCGGCCTCGATCTCCTCCAGCGCCCCGGGGCGGGAGATCGACTGGATCGTGGCGAAGACATAGCGGCGGTCCAGTTCCCGTCGCTGCGCCACGAACTTGCCGAAGTGATCGGCAGGCTCTTCGAGCACGCGCTGGAATTCACTGAGCGCCTTGTCCACGATCTGCTCGCGGTGCACCACGAACAGCATCTTGCGCGGTTTCGCCTGGCGCACCTCCAGCGCGCCCAGGATCGTCTTGCCGGTGCCCGTCGCGGAGATGACCAGGGCCCGCCGCTCCCCCGCCAGGCGCAGCCGCTCGATCCGCTCGAGCGCCTCCTCCTGCATGGAGTTGGGCACGATCGTCGTCGGGATCCCCGACGACGCCGGCGGGAGCAAGCCGTCGACGGGAGCCGCCACGAGCTGCGGACGCTGCGCATACTCGATCGCGTAGGCGTCGATGAGCTCGTGGGTGAGCACGACGGCCTCGTCGATCTGCCGGTCCACCGCCGTGCGCAGCTGCTCGGCGATATCGCCCTCGGGCAGCGCGGAGAAGCGCAGGTTCCACTCGCGATTGCGCAGCAGCGCGTTCGACGTCAGGTTCGAGCTGCCGATGATGGCGGTGGTGCCCAGGTCCTGGTCGAAGACGTAGCCCTTGGAGTGGAAGCCGCGCCTGGGATCCAGGTGGGCGTAGACCTCGATGCCGGGCAGGGCGAGCAGCTCCCGCAGGGCGTCCGGGGCATTGAAGTTGAGGTAGGTGGAGGTGACGATCCGCCCGGTGCCGCCGGCGGCCACGAAGTCGAGCAGCGGCTGCTTGAGCATCGCCAGGGCATCGGTGGTCACAAACGCGACGGAGAACAGGAAGCTGCGGGAGCGGCGCAGCTCGTCGAGGATGCCGCGCAGCATCGTGTTCTCGTCGTCGTTGGAGATCAGCACCGGATGGTGCAGCTGCTCCGAGGCGGTCTGCCGGTCCAGGAAGCCGAACGCGGTGTCTGCGCGAAGCGCCTCGCGCTTCATGCCTGCCGGTCCTGGATCACGCACTCGACAGCGGGGATGTCCGCCGGCGCCCAGTCGAGCCCCTGCAGCTCGGCCACGGGCACCCAGCGGATCTCGGAGTGCTCGGTGAGCCGGGGCGTGCCCTCGCGCAGAGTGCAGTAGTAGGTGGCCAGGGAGACGATGATCTTCTCGTACTCGTAGACCGTGGTCTCCACGTGCTCGCCGATCTCAGCGGTGCACTGCAGCTCCTCGACGAGCTCGCGAGCCAGCGCCTCCTCGGGCGTCTCCCCCGGCTCGATCTTCCCGCCGGGGAACTCCCACATACCGGGCAGGCTCATCTGCTCGCTGCGCCGCGCGGCCAGCACTGTCTGCCCGTGTACCAGCACTGCGCCTACGACGTCGACCTGCTTCTTCACTCTGTGGCTCCTGCTCCGTTGACTCACCCGATGAGGAGCAGCCTACGGTGAGTATCCAACCGACGCGCCAACTCGACGACAGATGAATTCGGCGGCAACCGAGCAGCCTAATAATAGGACGGCTCACCGCCCATACTCACACCAATGGTAAATTTTAATGGTATCTGACATTGAGATGGAATTGGCAAATCCTATAATACAAATTCGATGCACTTCAACGATACCGGAATCTAAATTTGCATTGAATTAACTCTTACCACCCATAGGTGTGATTGATGAAATTAACCTGGCACCCCGACCGGCATATCGCAACAAATCCACCTCCTATCGAAGGTTCAGGTCATATGCCAACGGCTCAACATCAGAAATCGAATCGTGCTGAGTCATTGAAGTGAGATCTCTTTGCATTACGCTTAATTCGTCTCGCCAGTCGGCGATTTGAGAAATCTCAGGAGCATGCCACGACTCGATGTTTTCCAGAATTCCTTCACAGAATTCAAGTGTATTTTTTTTTAGTTCACTCGCAAACTTTTTGATGGAGAGCCGCTCCAAGTGTTTTTCGATATACCGTTTTGCCGAACGCGAGTATGGATTCTTAGAGGTCTCCTCATCCAGCAACACACGGGGAACCAAATTTAGGGTGAGTCGTGCACCCCCCACTGCAAATTCCAAATGCTGCGACGGGTCGACCACCGAGCCATGCGTCAAATGATTTCTCAAAATTATAGCGAACGCGACGACATCCACCTTCTCAAGCCTCCCCCTGCGGGAGGGTATGGCCCCAAATTCCGGACGATCTGGGAGTCGGTCATTAATCCATTTCAAATGATCAAGGACAAATTTGAACGACACCACATAATTGATGAGTGCGCGATCCAGATACGGAAGAAATGAAAATTCCCTGTCCGGTGGCCCCTCGCTACCTTCTATGTCATCGATGATTACAGCAAGCTCTCTTGCGTTTTCACGAAATACTGCTATGACTCGCATCCAAGATTCCCACAACAACAGCGCCCCCCGCTCGGGAGACTTTTGAATTTTCTCATTCAAACGGACAATGCCTCTGATGAGCTCCATCTTCGGTAAATCCAAATTGTTGACGATCGAATCAATTCTGATCCAATCCCCCGATTCCGCAGCGTCATAAGCGAGATCGACCAATTCGCTCCAGGGCGGTATCGTGAACCTAAGGACGCCATCCATCCAGACATCGGCATTATGCATGCGCTGACCATTGAGGTAGACTAGTCCGAACGGTATTCTAATTGTTTCCTGGATTTCTATTATTGCATCTTCTTGAAGTACATTATCAACTAGAATCTGAACTTCTGCTCCGGATCCTATAACTTCAATTCTCATTTAGGGTCATCCAATCAAGCATTTAATACGGCGGCCCCGCCGATCCGCAGATCGCCGGGGCCGCCATCGTCTATCAGGACCCAAGCAGGATTACTCCGTCTCGATCTCCACGACCAGATCCCCGCCGGCCACCTGCGCCGGCCCCTGGACGACCACGCGCTTGACCGTGCCGCCCACCGGGGTGGTCACCGAGGCCTCCATCTTCATGGCCTCGATCGTCGCGATCTTGTCGCCGGCCTCGACCGTGTCCCCCTCGGAGACGGTCGGCGTCACGGCACCCGCGAAGGGCGCCGCCACGTGCCCCGGGTTGGACTTGTCCGCCTTCTCGGCCTCCACGAAGTCCGTGGCCACCGAGGTGTCGCGGACCTCCATCATGCGCATCTGCCCGTTGAGCGTGACCATCACGGTGCGCATGCCCTTCTCGTCGGCCTCGGAGATGGCCTGCAGGGTGACGAGCAGGCGCACGCCGCGGCCCAGGGAGACGATGTGCTCCTTGTCCGGCAGCAGGCCGTAGAGGAAGTCGCGGGTGTGCAGCACGGACATGTCGCCGTACTCCGCCTGACGCGACTCGAACTCCTGGGTGGGGCCGGGGAACAGCAGCCGGTTCAGGGTCGAGCGGCGCACAGCGGCATCATCCGACTGCAGACCGGCGCGGTCCTCCTCCGACAGCGGAGTATCGGCCGGCGTCTCGTGCCGCCCCTCCAGCGCCTTGGTGCGGAACGGCTCGGGCCAGCCGGCCGGCGGGGTGCCGAGCTCGCCGTTGAGGAAGCCGATCACGGAATCGGGGATGTCGAAGCTCTGCGGGTTGGCCTCGAACTCTGCCGGATCCACGTCCATGCCCACGAGCTGCAGGGCCAGATCGCCCACGACCTTGGACGACGGCGTCACCTTGACCAGGTGCCCCAGCATCCGGTCGGCCGCGGCGTACATGTCCTCGACCTTCTCGAACTTCTCTCCGAGTCCGAGCGCGATCGCCTGCTGGCGCAGGTTGGACAGCTGCCCGCCCGGGATCTCGTGGCGGTACACGCGCCCGGTGGGCCCGGCCAGGCCGGACTCGAACGGCGAGTAGATCCCGCGCACGATCTCCCAGTACGGCTCCAGGTCGGAGACCGCGTCCAGGGACAGCTCGGTCTCGCGCTCCGTGTGCTTCAGCGCGGCGACCAGGGCCGAGGCCGACGGCTGCGACGTGGTCCCGGCCATCGAGGCGGCGGCGACGTCCACGGCATCCACCCCGGCCTCGACGGCGGCCAGCAGCGTGGCCACCTGCCCGCCGGCGGTGTCGTGGGTGTGCAGGTGCACGGGGAGGTCGAACTTCTCGCGCAGCGCGGTGACCAGACGGCGCGCGGCCTCCGGGCGCAGCAGACCGGCCATGTCCTTGATCGCCAGGATGTGCGCCCCAGCGTCGACGCACTGCTGGGCCAGGTCCAGGTAGTAGTCCAGCGTGTAGACGGTCTCGTCCGGATCCAGCAGATCGGAGGTATAGCACAGCGCCACCTCGGCCACGGCGGTCCCGGTCTCGCGCACGGCCTTGATCGCCGGCTCCATCTGGGAGACGTCGTTGAGGGCATCGAAGATGCGGAAGATGTCCACGCCAGTGGCCGCGGCCTCCTTCACGAAGGCGTCCGTGACCTCCACCGGGTACGGGGTGTAGCCCACGGTGTTGCGCCCGCGCAGCAGCATTTGGATGGGGATGTTCGGCATGGCCGCGCGCAGGCGGGCCAGCCGGTCCCAGGGGTCCTCGCCCAGGAAGCGCAGCGCGACGTCGTAGGTCGCCCCGCCCCAGGCCTCGACGGAGAACAGCTGCGGCACGGTGTGCGCGTAGGCGGGAGCGGCGGCCAGCAGGTCGCGGGTGCGGATGCGGGTGGCCAGCAGAGACTGGTGGGCGTCGCGGAACGTGGTGTCGGTGACGGCCACCGAGGTCTTGGAGCGCAGGTGCGCCGCGAACTCCTCCGGGCCGTGCTCGAGCAGGTAGCTGCGCCAGCCCTCGGGGTACGGCGCCTCGGAGGGCCCGTCGAACGGCGAGCGGTCCGGCTCCTCGGTCTTGTCACCGGGGTGGCGCGGCAGCTTCTCGCGTGGATCGATGCCCTCCACGCGCGGGCCGTTGGGCTGGTTGACGGTGACATCGGCCAGGTACTGCAGCGCCCGGGTGCCGCGATCGGCGGAGCCGCGGGCCTCGAGCAGCTCCGGGTGGCGCTCGATGAAGTCGGTGGTGATCTGCCCATCCAGGAACTCGGGGTCCTGCAGCACCGACTGCAGGAACGGGATGTTGGTGGCCACGCCGCGGATGCGGAACTCGGCGAGCGCGCGCGAGGCGCGGTGCACGGCGGTCTGGTAGTCGCGGCCGCGGCAGGTCAGCTTGACCAGCATGGAGTCGAAGTGCGGGGAGATCTCCGCACCGGCGTAGATCGTGCCGCCGTCCAGGCGCACGCCCGAACCGCCTGCGGAGCGGTAGGCCGAGACCTTCCCGACGTCCGGGCGGAACCCATTGGCCGGATCCTCCGTGGTGATGCGGCACTGCATGGCGAAGCCGCGGACGTACAGGTCCTTCTGGCGGATGCCGATCTGCTCCAGGGTCTCCCCCGCGGCGATGCGCATCTGGGCCTGGACCAGGTCGACGTCCGTGACCTCCTCGGTCACCGTGTGCTCCACCTGGATGCGCGGGTTCATCTCGATGAACACGTGCTCCCCGGCGCGCTCGCCCACCGTGTCCACCAGGAACTCGACGGTGCCGGCGTTGAGGTAGCCCAGCTCCTTCGCGAACGCCACGGCATCCTTGTGCAAGGCCTGGCGGATGTCCTCGTCGAGGTTCGGCGCCGGGGCCATCTCGATGACCTTCTGGTGGCGGCGCTGCAGCGAGCAGTCGCGCTCGAAAAGGTGCACGGTCTCGCCCGTGGCATCGGCCAGGACCTGGACCTCGATGTGCCGCGGCTTGAGCACAGCCTGCTCCAGGAACACGGTGGGATCGCCGAACGCGGTGCCGGCCTCGCGCATGGCGGCATCGAGTGCGTCCTCGAGCTTGTCCTCGGACTCCACGCGACGCATGCCGCGCCCGCCGCCGCCGGCCACGGCCTTCACGAAGACCGGGAAGCCGATCTCCTTGCCCCACTCGAGCAACTGCTGCTTGTCGTCCGAGGGCTCGGAGCTGTCCAGCGTGGGGATCCCGGCCTTCTTGGCGGCCTTGAGTGCTGCGACCTTGTCGCCGGCCAGGCTCAGGACGTCTGCTGCGGGGCCGATGAACGTGATGCCGTTGTCCGCGCACTTTCTTGCCAGCTCCGCGTTCTCGGACAGGAAGCCGTAGCCGGGGTAGATCGCATCGGCGCCGCACTCCAGGGCCACGCGGATGATCTCGTCCACGTCCAGGTAGGCCTTGACCGGGTGGCCCTCCTCCCCGATCCGGTAGGCCTCATCGGCCTTCTGCCGGTGGATCGAGTTGCGATCCTCGTAGGGGAACACGGCCACGGTCTTGGCCCCGAGCTCGTACGCCGCGCGGAAGGCGCGCACCGCGATCTCACCGCGGTTGGCCACCAAGATCTTCGAGAACACAGAGACTCCATCTCCGGGAGCGCGACGCGAGCCGCCGCCCCCTTTGGGGTACTAGCAGTTGTGGGCCAGCTTACGCACTCGATGTGGTCTGACCACACTTTTCGGGGCGCGTCCGTCACCGAGCCCCGCGGCGGAGGCCCCGTGGACACTCACCGAGCGGCCGTCGCGGCCCCGGGCACGACGACGGCCCCGATCCCTGTCGCGCAGAAGGGATCGGGGCCGTCGTGGAGAGTGCGGGGCTCAGCGCTTGCGGGAGCGGCGCTCGCGCACTCGCATGGTCACCTCGATCGGCGTGCCCTCGAACCCGAAGGTCTCGCGCAGCCGTCGGGCGATGAAGCGGCGGTAGCCGGGATCCAGGAACCCGGTGGTGAACAGCACGAACTTGGGCGGGCGCGTGGAGGCCTGCGTGCCGAACAGGATGCGCGGCTGCTTGCCGCCGCGCAGAGGGTGCGGGTGCGCGGCCACGAGCTCGCCCAGGAACGCGTTGAGGCGCCCGGTGGGGATGCGGGTGTCCCAGGACTCCAGCGCGGTCTCCAGGGCGGGGACGAGCTTGTCCTTGTGCCAGCCGGTCTTGGCCGAGACGTTCACGCGCGGGGCCCAGGCCACGTGCGCCAGGTCCTTCTCGATCTCGCGCTCCAGGTAGTACCGGCGCTCCTCGTCGAGCAGGTCCCACTTGTTGAAGGCCAGCACGATCGCTCGGCCGGAGTCGATCGAGGTCTGCACGATCCGCACGTCCTGCTCGGCCAGCGGCTCGTCGACCGCCAGCAGGATCAGCGCGACCTCGGCCCGCTCGATCGCCGACTGCGTGCGCAGCGAGGCGTAGTACTCCGCGCCCTTGGCCATGTGCTGACGACGACGGATGCCCGCCGTGTCCACGAAGCGCCAGGTCTTCCCGCCGAGCTCGATGTTCTCGTCCACGGGATCGCGGGTGGTGCCCGCCAGCTCGTTGACGACCACGCGCTCAGAACCGGCCAGCTTGTTCAGCATGGAGGACTTGCCCACGTTGGGGCGGCCCACGAGTGCCACGCGGCGCGGTCCGCCGACCAGCTCGGGCTCGGCCACCTCGGAGAACTCGGGCAGGATCTCGAACAGGGCGTCCAACAGATCCGCCGCACCCTTGCCGTGCAGCGCGGAGACCGGGTACGGCTCCCCCATGCCCAGCGACCACAGCGCGGTGGCCTCCAGCTCCATGGCCTGCGAATCCGCCTTGTTGGCGACCACGATGACAGGCTTGTTCGCCCGGCGCAGCATGCCCACGATGGCCTCGTCGGTGGCGGTCACACCCACGGTGGTGTCCAGGACGAGCAGCACGGCATCGGCCTGCTCCACGGCGAGCTCGGCCTGCTCGGCCACCGAGTGATCGATGCCGGTGGCGTCGGCCTCCCAGCCGCCGGTGTCGACCATGGTGAAGGGCCGGTCCATCCACTCGGCGGAGTAGCGCACGCGGTCGCGGGTCACGCCGGGGACGTCCTCCACGACGGCCTCGCGACGGCCGATCACGCGGTTGACCAGCGTGGACTTGCCGACGTTCGGGCGACCGACCACGGCGACCACCGGGGCCGGCTTGCGGTACAGGTCCGCGACGTCGTCGCCGGCCCACTCCGCGAGCAGGGCCAGGTCCTCCTCGTCGAGGTCGTAGTCCTCCAGGCCCTCGCGCAGGGCCTCGGCACGCAGCTCGGCCTCGTCGTCGTCGATCGCGGCCAGGCGCTCGGAGATGTCCTGATCGCCGCCGCCGAGGATCTTCTCCTCGTACTGATCCGCCGGGCGCTGAGGCGCTCCCTCAGGGCCGGGGCCGGACCACTCGGAGTCGTAGTTCGTGTTCTCGGGGGTCTCGGGCATCGGGCCCCTCCTTCTGATGTGGTGCGGAAAAGTGTGCGGGGAGGCTCAGGCGAGCTCGGGGACCGCGCGCAGGACCAGGTCCATCACGGCGGTGACGGTCTGCTCGATGCTCAGCTCGGAGGAGTCCAGGTGCGTGACGCCGTCGGCGGCGTCGGTGAAGTTCACCAGCTTGGAGTCCTTGGCATCGCGGCCGGTGACCTGCGCGGCCAGGGCCTCCTTGGACTGCGAGGAGCCCAGCTGCGCGCCTCGGCGGGAGAGCCGGGCCGCTTCGGAGGCGGTGAGCAGCACGCGGACGTCGGCGTCGGGGGCCACCACGGTGGTGATGTCGCGGCCCTCGGCCACGATCCGGCGACCGGAGGCTTCGATCATCTCGCGCTGGCGCCGGACCAGGATCTCGCGCGCGGCCGGGATGGTGGAGACCGAGGAGACCGCGCCGGTCACCTCGGTCGAGCGGATGGCCGCGGTGACGTCCTGGCCGTCCACGCGGACCTGCTGCTGATCGGGATCGGTCGAGACCTCGATCGGTGCGGTGCGGGCGGCTTCCACCACGGCATCGCCGTCGCCCAGGTCGATGCCGCTGTGCACGGCCCACCAGGCCACGGCGCGGTACATGGCCCCGGTGTCCAGGTAGCCCAGGTCCAGCCGGCGGGCGATCTCCTTGGAGACCGTGGACTTGCCGGACCCGGAGGGCCCGTCGATGGCCACCACGGCCTGGGTGCTGTGCTCGGTCACTGGACCACCTTCCATCCGCGCTGCTCGAGCGCCTCCACCAATTCGTCCCGACGGTTCGGGTCCACGGAGATCTCCGCCAGGCCGACGCGCCGGCCCAGGGAGTGCTCCAGGCGCAAGTCTTCCAGGTTGATCCCGGTCTCGCCGACCGCGCTGAACAGCTCGCCCAGCTTGCCGGGCTTGTCATCCACCAGAACGGTGAGCTGGGCGAAGGCCTTGGGGGCTCCGCCGTGCTTGCCCGGGATCCGGGCCTGACCCGCATTGCCCTCGGCGATCAGCTCGGCCATGTCCAGGCGCGCGCCCGGGCCCGTGGGGTCCTCCAGCGTGTTGATCAGCCGGTCCAGGTCCTCGCGCACGCCGTGCAGCGACGGCACGATCGAGCCGGCATTGGCCGAGAGGATCTGCACCCACAGCCCCGGATCGGAGGCGGCGATGCGCGTGGTGTCGCGCAGACCCTGCCCCGCCAGGGACAGATGGTGCAGCG
Source organism: Kocuria sp. NBRC 114282 (assembly GCF_030268385.1). Taxonomy (NCBI): domain Bacteria; kingdom Bacillati; phylum Actinomycetota; class Actinomycetes; order Micrococcales; family Micrococcaceae; genus Kocuria; species Kocuria sp. NBRC 114282. The sequence continues at coordinate 14,392 of NZ_BSQO01000010.1, forward strand.
GCGTGTCCTGCAGGCGCGAGGCCAGCAGCGAGGACATCACCTGGGGGACGTGCGAGATCAGGGCCACGGCGGCGTCGTGCTCATGCGCCTCCAGCTCCGTGACGTGCGCGCCCAGGTCCTGGGCCAGCGAGCGCACGCGCTTCACGGCCGCCGGATCGGTCTCCGGCGCTGCGCACAGCACCCACGGCATGGTCGTGAACAGCTCGCCGCGCGCGGCCACCGGCCCGGAGCGCTCGCGCCCGGCCATGGGGTGGGAGCCCACGTAGCGGCGCAGATCCGCACCGCGTGCGCGCAGACCCTCCTGGATCGCGGACTTGACCGAGGCCACGTCCGTGACGATCGCCTGCGGGTGCTCCGCCAGGGCCTGCGCCACGGTCTCCACGACGATGTCCGGAGGCGTGGCCACCACGATCAGGCTCGGCTCGGGGACGGTCTCCCCCGCCGCCAGGGCCAGGCGCTCGGAGCTGCCGGCGCCGATATCCGCGCCGATGGCCTCGGCGGTCGGGGAGGCATCGCGCAGCCAGGTGCTCACACCCAGATGCCGCAGGCCCAGGCCCACCGAGGCGCCGAGCAGGCCCGCGCCGATGATCAGCACGGGGCCCTCGGCAGCGGTCTCAGCGGCCACCCTCAGCCTTCCAGGCCCACCGAGGCCAGCAGGTGCCCGACCTCGGTGTTGGACAGATCGCGCACCACGCCCTGCTTCTGATCGCCGATGCGGATGGGGCCCACCTGTGTGCGCACCAGGCGCTCCACGGGGTAGCCCACGGCATCGAAGAGGCGGCGGATGATGCGGTTGCGCCCCGAGTGCAGCACGACCTCGACCAGGATGTGGCCGGGCACGGAGTCGACCAGGCGGAACTCGTCCACCTTGGCCACGCCGTCCTCGAGCTCCACGCCGGCCTTCATGATGTCGCCGATGCCCTTCTCCATGGGCCCGCGCACCTGCACCAGGTAGGTCTTGGGCACCTCGTAGGAGGGGTGGGTCAGGCGGTTGGTGAGCTCGCCGTCGTTGGTCAGCAGCAGCAGGCCCTCGGTCTCCGAGTCCAGGCGGCCCACGTGGAAGACGCGGTGCTGGAGGTGCTTGGAGGAGGTGAGGAAGTCCGAGATGCACGGACGCCCCTCCTGGTCCTCCATCGAGGACACCACGCCCTCGGGCTTGTTGAAGGCGAAGTAGACGAGCTTGTCATCGAGCTGGATGGGCAGCCCGTCGACCGTGATATCCACGGTGCGCGGATCCACGCGCACGCCGAGCTCGGTGACCTTCTGGCCATCGACCGTCACGCGGCCCTCGGCGATCATCTCCTCGCACACCCGGCGCGAGGCCACTCCGGCGTTGGCCAGCAGCTTCTGCAGGCGCACGCCCTCGGAGTCGTGGACCTCCAGGCGGTCCACCGGCGGGTTCTTGGGACGACGACGGCGGTGCGGTCCGTAGATCGCCACCTTGTCCGGCATCTTGCGATCGTAGCGCTCCGACTTGGCGAAGGGCTTGGGGCCCTTCTGGCCCTTGGGAGCCTTGGGGCCGACGGCATTCGCCTTGGTGGCGGGCTTGCCGGGACGGCCCTTGGGGCCTCCGGTTGCTGCACCGCGGGGGCCGGCGCCCTTGGGGCCGGTCTTGGGGCCGCTTTTCGGGCCCTTGCCGGGGCCGCCGGAGCGTCCCGGTGCGCCGGAGCGGCCGCCCGAGCCCTTGCCGGGGCGGGACGGGCCGCTGCCGCGGCTCTGGGAGGGGCGCTTGCCCCGGGAGTTCGAATGGTTCTCAGCCATGTCGCACTGTCCTTTGCAGGTCTGTGGTGGTCTGTCGGTGCCGCCTGGCTCGGCGCTGACTCGCATGCTGGGCAGCGGCAGCGCCGGGATCGCTCGCGTGCCGGGCCTGACGTCCTGTGGGAGTCGGCTCAGCACGCACCGAGCCGCCGCGAGGGCGGGCGTCGGTCGGCGGTCGTCGTCGCTCGATCGGCGCGGACCCTCGTTCGGGTCCCGCTGCGCCGGTCCGCGTGATGCGCGGGGATTCCCGCGCGGACGACAGGCCATCCTATCCGCTGAGCCCCCGCCGGCGCAGTACCCGGGATCACGCGCGGCGTCGCTGCCCCGGCGCCTCCGCGCCGGCGCCTCCCCTCAGCCGCGAGAGCTCGCTCGCGAGGGGCGGTGGCTCAGCCGTCGAAGTCGCCGACGTCCTCGACGCCGGGCAGGTACGGCGAGATCCGCGGCAGCTCGGAGATCGAGTCCAGGCCGAGCTTCTCCAGGAAGTACGGGGTGGTGCCGTAGAGCAGCGCGCCGGTCAGCGGATCGCGCTCCATCTCCTGCACCAGGCCGCGGGCCACCAGGGTGCGCACCACGCCGTCGACGTTCACGCCGCGGATCGCCGAGACCCGCGCACGGCTGACCGGCTGGCGATAGGCGATCACGGCCAGGGTCTCCATCGCAGCCTGCGACAGCCTCGAGGTCTGCCCCTCGAGCACGAAGGCCTGCACCACCGAGGCGAACTCCGCGCGCGAGTAGAAGCGCCAGCCCCCGCCCACCTTCCGCAGCTCGAAGCCGCGCGGCACGGCCGGGTCGACGTCATCGCCGGTGAGGCCGTCGTACTCGGCGCGCAGCGAATCCAGGGTCGCGCGGATCTCGTCGACCGACTGGCCCAGGACCTCGGCCAGGTCGAACTCCGAGACGGGGCGCTCGGCGACCATGAGCACCGCCTCGATCCCGGCCGCCAGGCCCCCAGGGAGGGTGTCGACGTCGACGACGCCGGCGGAGATCTCCTGCCCCGGGGACGACGCGGCCGCCTCGTCCGCGCTGCCGTCGGGGGCGGGCTCGTGCTGCTCAGTCATGGGGCGTGCCTTCTGCCGCGGGGCCCTCGGCGGCGGAATCGGTCGAGGCGGGGACGTCGTGCTCGTCGGAGAGCCGCTCGGGGCTCCAATCCTCCGGGGCGGTCCAGGTGATCCAGACATCGGCCAGCGGCTCGTCCTGGCGGACGTCGATCGCGCGGTCGCGGAACAGCTCCAGGACCGACAGGAAGCGCACGACGACCACCAGCACCGTCTCGGCGTCGGCGATCAGCTCGGCGAACGTGTGCTCCTGGCCGTCGGCGAGCATCAGGCGCAGCTGATCGGCCTCCTCGCGCACGGTGACCTCGGAGCCGTGGAGGTGATCGACGCCGACCTCGGTGGGCGCAGCCTCCTTGGGCGTGAGCGCCCGGATCGCGATCTGCGCGAACTCCTCGGGGGTGGCGCGCCAGATGAGCTCGGGCATGAGCTTGGCGAACTGCGGCTCCAGCGGCACGGAGCGGGCCTGGCGGGCGGACTCGGTGCGCATGGTCTGGGCCATGAGCTGGGACATGTCCTTGAACGCCTTGTACTGCAGCAGCCGGGCGAAGAGCAGGTCGCGGGCCTCGAGCACGGCCAGGTCGGCCTCGTCATCGACCTCGCCGCGCGGCAGCAGCCGGGCGGCCTTGAGATCCAGCAGCGTGGCGGCCACAACGAGGAACTCGCTGGCGGCATCCAGCGCCGCCGGCGAGTTGGTCCGGCGCAGCTCGCGGACGTAGGCCAGGAACTCGTCGGTGACCATCGACAGCGAGACCGTGGTGATGTCGAGCTCGTGCTTGCCGATCAGCCCCAGCAGGACCTCGAACGGCCCGGCGAAGTTCTCGAGCTCGACCGCGAAGCCGCCCTCGGACCCGGCCAGGCCGGAGGACTCGATCTCCGGGACGAGTGCGGTCATGCGCGGATCACGGAGCGCCGCCGCGCGAGATCAGCTCGCGCGCCAGCTGGCGGTAGGCATCCGCGCCCGCGTGGTTGGTCGCGAACGACGTGATCGGCTCGGCGGCCACGGTGGCGTCCGGGAACTTCACGGTGCGCTTGATGACGGTGTCGAAGACCTTGTCGCCGAAGGCCTCCACGATCCGGTCCAGCACCTCGCGCGAATGCAGGGTGCGGGAGTCGAACATGGTGGCCAGGACGCCGTCGATCTGCAGCTTGGGGTTCAGCCGGTCCTGGACCTTCTCGATCGAGTCCACCAGCAGGGCCACCGCGCGCAGGGCGAAGAACTCGCAGATCAGCGGGATGATCACGCCGTGGGCGGCGGTCAGCGCGTTGACGGTCAGCAGCCCGAGCGAGGGCTGGCAGTCGATGAGGATGACGTCGTAGTGGTCCTCGACCTTGCGCAGCGCCGAGGCCAGCACCTGCTCGCGGGCCACCTCCGAGACCAGCTGGACCTCGGCGGCCGAGAGGTCGATGTTGGCGGGCATGAGGTCGATGCCCTCGGTCTCGGTCTCCAGGATCACGTCCCAGGGGTCGACCCCGCGCTCCATCATCACGTTGTAGATGGTCTGGTCGAGCTCGTGCGGGTTCGCGCCGAAGCCCGCCGACAGCGCGCCCTGCGGATCGAAGTCCACCATGAGGACCTTGCGCCCGGTCTCGGCCAGGGCCGCGCCCAGGTTGATGGTCGACGTCGTCTTGCCCACGCCGCCCTTCTGGTTGACCATCGCGATGATCCGCGCCGGGCCGTGAGAGTCCAGCTCGGGCGGGTCCGGGAAGCGACGCAGCGGGCGCCCGGTGGGGCCGACCTTGCCGGTCTCGGCTTCGCCGAGCTCGGGGAACCGATCCTCGTTCTTGCTGCTCACTGTGGGAACCACTCCTGGTCTGGGGACGGCGTGCGAGCCGCGCCGACGCGCGCCCGCCTTCTCTGGCCAGTCACCCTACCGCCGCGGGGCGGGACCTGCATGGACGCGCCGCCTGGCCGAGCGCTTCCGCGGCAAGGACCAGGCGGCGCATGCAGTGCCTGCCGGAACCTCAGGCGAGCTTCGACTGCTCGTGGCCCTCGAGTGCCTGCTCGGGGGCGGTCGGCGAGGCGTGCGGGTCCACAGCCATCTGCGCCTCGTCGAAGGGCAGCTTCCCGGACAGCACCTGGCTCACCCGGTCCCGGTCGATCTCACGGACCCAGGTGCCCAGCACCAGCGTGGCCACGGCATTGCCGGAGAAGTTGGTCAGCGCACGAGCCTCGGACATGAACCGGTCGATGCCCACGATCAGCCCCACGCCGTCGACGAGATCAGGACGGTGCGACTGCAGGCCGGCCGCCAGGGTGGCGATGCCCGCACCGGAAACGCCGGCCGCACCCTTGGAGGCGATGATCATGAACAGCAGCAGGGTGATCTGCTCGCCCAGTGCCAGCGGAGTGCCCATGGCATCGGCCACGAACAGGGCACCCATGGTCAGGTAGAGGGCCGTGCCGTCGAGATTGAACGAGTAGCCGGTGGGCACAACGACGCCCACGACCGGCTTGGAGACACCCAGGTGCTCCATCTTGGCGATCAGCCGCGGCAGTGCCGCCTCGGACGACGAGGTCGAGAAGATCAGCAGGTACTCGCGGGCCAGGTACTTCATGAGCGAGAAGATGTTCACCCCGGTCACGATCTTCAGCATCAGGCCGAGGATCACGATGATGAACAGCGCGCAGGTGATGTAGAACGCGAGCATCAGCACCAGCATCGACGTGATGGCCTGCACGCCGGTGGCGCCCACCACGGCTGCGATCGCGCCGAACGCGCCGAGCGGCGCCAGCCACATGACCATCATCAGCAGTCGGAACACGACGGCCTGGATGTAGGTCACCGCCTTGAGCACGGGCCGACCGGATTCTCCCATCGCCTGCAGCGCGAAGCCCACGAGCAGTGCGACGAACAGGGTCTGCAGGATGTTGCCGGAGGTCAACGATGACACCAGCGTGGTGGGGATGATCGCCAGGAGGAACCCGACGGTCCCCTCCTCGGCACCGGCGCCATGGGAAGTGTCGGCGGGGACCTCGTACGTCGCGTTGCTCATGTCCAGGCCGGAGCCGGGCTGGACGATGTTGCCCACCACCAGGCCGATGGCCAGGGCGAAGGTCGACATGGCGATGAAGTAGGCCAGAGCCATGCCCCCGACCTTGCCGACCGTGGCCGCCTTGGCGATCGAGCCGACGCCCAGCACGATCGTGCAGAAGATGACCGGAGCGATCATCATCTTGATCAGCGCGATGAACCCGGTGCCGACGGGCTTCAGCGCCACTCCGACCTCTGGAGCGACCAGCCCCAGGACGGCACCGGCGACCACAGCGATGATCACGGCGATGTAGAGGGTGTGCGTGCGGTCCTTCTTCTTCCGGGGCGCTGTCGACGACGTCGGGCCCGGCTGCTCGGCTGCTGCCATGTGCTGCTCCTGAACGATGCGACGCCGGACGAGGCCGGCGGTGGGCGGTGCTGCGCCTCGCTCGGCGCCACAATCAGCTTGACGGGATCTGTGATGCACGTCTCGTTGTGGTCGTTGTGGTCGTGAGCGGGACCACAAGCGGGTCAGCGAGGTGGGAGACTTCGGGACACCCCGATCCGCACGAGGAGCTCCCATGTCCCTGGCCCGCCGCGTCCTGGTCCTGCAGCTGCTGCTGGTCCTTGTCCTAGCGGCCATCTTCGGCGCCGTCCTCATCCAGCGAGCCGCCCAGGATGCCGACGAGCGAGCCCGCGAGATCAGCCGCACCATGTCCATAGCCCTGGCTGACGACCCGTTCGTGATCGAGCAGTCGGGTGCTGACGACCCCCACGCCCAGCTGCAGCCCCTGGCGGATGACCTCGTGCGCAGCACCGAGCTCGACTGGATCACCATCATGTCGCCAGAGGGCACCCGATGGACCCACCCTCGGCCGGAGATGATCGGGCAGCGATTCCGCGGCTCGATCGAGGAAGCGCGCAGCGGGCAGGTCAGGACCTCGACGGAACAGGGGCAGCTCGGCCTGTCGGCCCGCACCACCGCACCGGTGCGCGACGAGGACGGAGAGATCGTCGCTCTGGTCTCCACGGGGGTGCTGGTCGAGCACACCGCCGATGAAGTCTGGGCCGAGGCCCCGCTGCTGCTCGGGATGGCGCTGGCGCTGCTCGCAGCCGGGGCTGCGGCCCATCTTCCCCTGGCCCGCTACCTCTCCCAGCGCACCGGGGGACGGACTCCGGAGGAGCTGGCCGAGGCCGTCTCGGTTCAGGACGCCGTGCTCGAGCAGGCGACCCAGGGCCTTCTGCTGATCGAGAACGGCAGACTCATGCTCGCCAACCCTCGAGCTCGTGAGCTGCTGGGCCTGACCGAGCCTGCCCTGGAAGCCCTCCAGCAGCCGGACGGGCGCAGCCTTGTCTACCGATGGGCCGATCGGCGACGTCGTCGAGGCATCCCCCTGGAGGAAGCGAGTCTGCCCCCGCAGCTGCAGGACCTGCTCACCGGGCAGCAGGAGGTCCGCGAGCAGTGGATCATGCACGGCGAGCGCACCCTGATCGTCTCTCTGCTGCGCGCGTCGGAGCCCTCGGCCGGAATGGTCGCGATCCTGCGCGATCACACCGAGCTCACCCGGCTGTCCGGACAGCTGCGTGCGACCACCACGATGGCCCAGGCGCTGCGCTCGCAGACCCACGAGCACGCGAACCGGATGCACACGATCGTCGCACTGCTGGAGCTCGGCGAATCCGAGCAGGCAATGCGCTTCGCCGCCGCGGATCAGCAGCGCACCTTGAGTCTGGCCGGGGACGTCGGGGCAGGGATCGAGGATCCCGTGCTCACGGCCCTGCTGCTGGGCAAGGCCTCCGCGGCCCAGGAGCGCGGAGTCCGACTGGAGGTCCATGCGGCGGACGGAGCACCCGGACTTCCGCTGAGCGCATCGGAGACCGTGACCGTCGTGGGCAATCTCATCGACAACGCAATCGAAGCAGCCGTCGCCGCATCCGGTGCCGAAGGGCCGCTGGTGGAAGTCGAGATCGCGCACGATGATGACGGCGCCGCGATCCTCAGCGTCGCGGATTCGGGGCCGGGCATCGAGGCGTCGGTGCGGGAGCGGATCTTCCAGCGCGGCGCCTCCACGAAGGATTCGGACACCGTGGGCGGCCACGGTGTGGGACTGGCACTCGTGAGCGAGATCGTCCACCGCCATCGCGGTGCGATCGAGGTGATCGACGACGGCGGCACGGCCTTCGTGCTCAGCTTCCCCCTGGTCTCGAAGGAGGTTCGATCATGAGCAGGGAGCTGCGGGTGGTCGTCGTGGAAGACGAGCCGCTGACCCGGGACGCGCACCTGCGGTTCGTTCAGCAGGTACCGGGATTCGAGGCGGCGGGCAGTGCGGCCACAGCCGCAGAAGCCCTGCGAGCGGTGAGTTCGCTGCGTCGCGAAGGCCGCCCCGCGGACCTTCTGCTGCTGGATGTGAATCTCCCCGATGCCACCGGCATCGACGTCGCACGCCGGCTGCGCGCCACCGGAGAGGACGTGGACATCCTCGCGGTGACAGCCCACAGGGATGTGGAGACGGTTCGAGCAGCTGCCTCGCTCGGAGTCGTCGGCTACCTCGTGAAGCCCTTCACCCACGAGCAGCTGGTGCATCGCCTGGCCGCCTATCAGCAGTACCGCACCAGTCTGCGGGGAGAGCAGCCGCTCGATCAGGAGGCGATCGATCGAGCACTCGATGGGCTTCGGCCATTCGCAGCCTCGGGCAGCCCCAAGGGCCTATCCCCTGAGACGCTGGAGCGCGTGGCCCAGGAGCTGGCGGCACTGCCGTGGCAGTCGGCGGCCGAGGTCGCGGCGCGGACGGGCATCTCCCGCGTGACGGCTCGGCGCTATCTGGAGCACCTGACCGAGGTCGACCGCGCACAGCGCCGGGCACGCCGCGGCACGGTGGGCCGACCCGAGATGGAGTATCGGTCCTGCGGCGATTGAGGGCCCCGTTCGACGGCACCCGTGGCACCGGAGTGCATCACCCCTCCCCTCGGGCAGCCCCCGGCCGGAGACACGATCCGGGATCTGCTGCGGCGCAGCGTCCGGCGCAGTCCGTCGGCAACGGCTCTGCGCTTCGAGGACCGCGACTGGACGTATCGGGAGCTGGAGTCGGCGGTGCACAGGACGGCCCGGCGGCTGGAGGCGGCCGGGATCTCACCGGACGATCGGGTTGCCGCCTTCGGCGCGAACTCCGACGCCTTCGCGATCCTCTTCCTGGCCTGGGCGTCCATGGGCGCGGTGCACGTGCCGGGAACTTCGCCCTCAAGGGCGAGGAGCTGCGCCATATCCTGCGCGATACGGACGTCGCCCTGATCGCCGCGGACCCCGCCCTGCTGGGCCTGGCCGAGGAGGCGGCAGCCGATCTGACCCGCGAGCGCGGCGCCGAGGCGCTGGCCGTGTGGCCCCTGCTGCCCGCCGACGAGCAGCGGGAGGCCTCGGTGCTCGAGACGGCTTCGGAGGCCTCCCTCGGCGAGGAGGCGCCGTCGGTCGAGATCGCGCCGGAGGACCTGGCGCAGGTGCTCTACACCTCCGGGACCACCTCGGCCCCCAAGGGCGCAGTACGGCGCTTCGATCATGCCGTCCACGGTGCTGCAGAGACTGCGCGACCGGTTCCCCAGGCTGGGCTTCTACAACTGCTTCGGGCAGTCCGAGCTGGGTCCCCTGTGCACCGTGCTTCGCCCCGAGGAGCACGACCTGCGCCCGACGTCGTGCGGCCGCCCGGTCTTCCACACGGAGGAGAGCTTCGCGGACGGGTGGTTCCGCTCGGGAGATCAGGTCACCCGCGATTCGATGGGCTTCATCGAGGTGGTCGACCGGATCAAGGACGTCATCAACACCGGCGGCGTGCTGGTGGCCCCGCGCGAGATCGAGGACTGCCTCTACCGACTGCCCGAGGTCGCCGAGGTGGCGGTGCTCGGACTTCCCGACGAGCGCTGGGGCGAGGCCATCACGGCGGTGATCGTGGTGCATCCCGACCAGCAGCTCACCGCGGAGACGGTCCGCCGGCACGCCCGCGAGCGCCTGGCCGACTACAAGGTGCCCAAGCGCGTGGAGTTCGTGGCCGAGCTGCCGCGCCACCAGGCCGGCAAGCTGCTCAAGCGCGAGCTGCGCGCTCAGCGCACGGCTCCGAGCGACTGACAGCGGCGGGGCGATCCGCCCGGCAGGATCGCCCCGCCGCGCACTCACCGGCCCCGCAGCACGGGCTCTAGCGCCTCCAGCACGGCCGGATCCTCGATGGTCGAGGGCACCGGCGCCTCCTGGCCATCGGCCATCTGGCGCATGGTCTTGCGCAGGATCTTCCCGGAGCGGGTCTTGGGCAGGGCCTCGACCACCGCGATCTGCTTGAGGTCGGCGACCGCTCCGATCTCCCGGCGCACGAGCTGCACGAGCTCCTCGCTGAGCTGCTCCTGCGAGGTCTCGATGCCCTGCTTGACCACCACGTATCCGCACGGGCGCTGGCCCTTGAGCTCATCGGCCACGCCGATCACGGCGCACTCGGCCACCGCGGGGTGCTGGGCCAGGGCCTGCTCGAGCGCACCGGTGGAGAGCCGGTGGCCGGAGACGTTGATGACGTCGTCGGTGCGGCCCATCACGAAGACGTAGCCGTCCTCGTCGATCCGCCCGGAGTCGCCGGTGACGTAGTACCCGGGGAAGGCCTCCAGGTAGGCGCTGCGGAAGCGGTCGTCGCTGCCCCACAGGGTGGCCAGCGTGCCCGGCGGCAGCGGCAGGCGCACGGCGATGTTGCCCTCCTCCCCCTGTGGCACCGGCTCGCCCAACGGATCCAGGATCTCGATCTCGTAGCCCGGGATCGGCACCGTGGAGGAGCCGGACTTCAGCGGCAGCTGCTCCAGGCCCATCGGGTTGCCGCTGATGGCCCAGCCGGTCTCGGTCTGCCACCAGTGATCGACCACGGGGATATCCAGCGCCCTGCCCGCCCAGCTCCAGGTCTCCGGGTCCAGGCGCTCGCCGGCCACGAACAGCGTGTCCAGGCTCGACAGGTCGTGCTCGGCCACCAGCTCGCCCTCGGGGTCCTGCCTGCGGATGGCCCGCAGCGCGGTGGGGGCGGTGAAGAAGGCCTTCACGCGGTGCTCGGCCACCAGCCGCCAGAACGCACCGGCATCCGGGGTGCCCACCGGCTTGCCCTCGTAGAGCACGGTCGTGGCCCCGGCCAGCAGCGGCGCGTAGACGATGTAGGAGTGGCCCACGACCCAGCCCACGTCCGAGGCGGTGCACATGACCTCGCCGGGGCCGATGTCGTAGATGTTGGCCATGGACCAGCTCAGCGCCACGGCGTGGCCGCCGTTGTCCCGCACGACGCCCTTGGGGCTGCCGGTCGTGCCGGAGGTGTAGAGGATGTAGAGCGGATCGGTGGCAGCGACCTCGACCGGCTCGGCAGGCTCGGCGGCCTCGACCGCCTCCTGCCAGTCCACCCACTCGAGGCCGTTGACGGCCGCGCGCTCGCGCATGCCCGCGACGTCGTGCTCGAAGCCCTCGCGCCCGACCACCAGCACCGCAGACGGCTTCTGCTCGGCCATCTGCACCGCCTCCTCCACGGAGGGCAGGTACTCGATGCGTCGCTTGGGCTCCACTCCGCCGGAGGCAGTGATGACGGCGCGCGGGGCGCAGTCGTCGATCCGCACGGCGAGCTCGCGCGGGGCGAAGCCGCCGAAGACCACCGAGTGCACCGCGCCCAGCCGGGCGCAGGCCAGCATGGAGATCAGCGCCTCCGGGATCATCGGGAGGTAGATGAGCACCCGATCGCCCTTCTGCACGCCCAGCTCCCGCAGGGCCCCAGCGGCCTGCGCCACCCGGTCCTGCAGCTGGGCATAGGTGATCGTCTCCTGCCGCTCGAGCACGGCGGAGTCGTAGATGATGGCCGCCTGATCCCCGCGACCGGCCGCGACGTGGCGGTCCACCGCATTGGCGCACGTGTTGAGCGTGGCCTCCGGGAACCAGCGGAAGATCGGGTCGCCGGAAGCATCCAGCGCCCGGCTGGGCGGCGTCATCCAGTCGATGCCCTGGGCTGCCTCCAGCCAGAAGCCCTCCCGATCCTCGACGCTGCGCCGCCACGCCCCGGAGTAGGTGCCGTCGCCGGGCAGCGTGCGCTCGGCGGTGGTGGTGGGGCGGGGCTGGTCCGCGCTGTGCTGGCTCATGGATGCTCCTTGTCCGTGCTGTGCGTGGCTCGTGGGCCGACCCGGTCCGGGGCGCCGCGCAGGCGATGCACGCGGTGCACCGCCGCCGGGCCCCGCCCGGTTCCATGTCCGCCACACTAGTGACTCAGCTCACTTGGCACCACCCCTGTGTATACATTGATGCCCATCGCCTGCTCGACGACGTGACAGGAACCACGGTCCGTGGCAGGGTGTGTATACACAGCAAGCGCCGCGAGCACGTCGGGCGCGCACCGAGCCCTCGGGCGGAGAGGAGCACCATGCGAGCAGGTCAGCGCGTGCACCTCCAGCTGCGCACGGAGATCCTCAACGGAGATCTCGCCCCCGGGGCACCCCTGGGGGAAGTCGAGCTCTCCGAGCGCTTCGGGACCTCCCGCACGCCGGTGCGCGAGGCCCTGGGCCTGCTGGCCGCCGACGGCCTGGCCGAGCAGATCGGAGGCCGCGGCACGGCGGTCAGCCGGATCAGCTCCGCGGACATCGAGCCGCTGTTCGAGCTCCGCGAGGCCCTCGAGGTCAAGGCCGCTCGACTGGCGGCGGTGCGCTGCACGCCGGGCGACTTCGTGCACCTGGGCGAGCAGCTGCAGGGCATCTCGAACCAGCTGGACCGAGACCCGGTCCCGGACGAGTACTACGAGCTCGTGGCCCGCATGGACCAGATGATCGACGACGCCGCGGCCAACCCCTGGCTCGTCACCGCCCTGGAGACCGTGCGCACCCAGCTCATCCGGGTGCGCCGGCTCTCGTCCCACGACCCGTCCCGGCTGGTCAGCGCCGCCCAGGAGCACGCCGCAATCGCCCGGGCCATCGCCTCCGGCTCCGAGCAGCTGGCCGAGGCCGCCGTGCGCCTGCACCTGCACCAGGCCCTGAGCGCAGCCCTCGAGAAGACCGAAACCACCGCATCAGAGAGGACGTCATGACCGTCAACCACACCGTGAAGGTCCACCCGTCATCGGCGCAGCTGCCCCGCGAGGAGCAGCTGGCCTGGAAGATCGCCGAGGTCGCCGCCGACCCGGTGGAGGTCTCCCCCGAGGTCACCGACATGGTGATCAACCGCGTGCTGGACAACGCCTCGGTCGCCATGGCCTCGATCAACCGCGCCCCCATCGTTTCGGCCCGCGATCAGGCCCTGCGCCACCGCCCGGCCTCGGACGCCCGCGGCGCGCAGCTGTTCGGCGTGGACTCGGCCACCGCGGTCTCCCCCGAGTGGGCTGCCTGGGCCAACGGCGTGGCCGTGCGCGAGCTCGACTTCCACGACACCTTCCTGGCCGCCGAGTACTCCCACCCCGGCGACAACATCCCGCCGATCCTCGCGGTGGCCCAGCACACCGGCGCCAGCGGCGCGGACCTGGTCCGCGGCATCGCCACCGGCTACGAGATCCAGGTCGATCTGACCAAGGCCATCTGCCTGCACGCCCACAAGATCGACCACGTGGCCCACCTGGGCCCCTCCGCGGCAGCCGGCATCGGCACGCTGCTGCACCTGGACCCGTCCGTGATCTTCCACGCGATCGGCCAGGCCCTGCACACCACCACGGCCACCCGCCAGTCCCGCAAGGGCGAGATCTCCACCTGGAAGGCCCACGCCCCGGCCTTCGCCGGCAAGATGGCCGTGGAGGCCGTCGATCGCGCCATGCGCGGGCAGACCTCCCCCACTCCCATCTGGGAGGGCGAGGACGGCGTGATCGCCTGGCTGCTGGACGGCAAGGACGCCTCCTACGAGGTCCCGCTGCCGGGCCCGGGCGAGGCCAAGCGCGCCATCCTGGACACCTACACCAAGGAGCACTCCGCCGAGTACCAGGCCCAGGCCTGGATCGACCTGGCGCGGCGCCTGCACTCCGAGCACCCGGAGATCGCGAACGCGGACAACGTCGACTCGATCGTGCTGCACACCTCGCACCACACCCACTACGTCATCGGCTCCGGCGCCAACGATCCGCAGAAGTACGACCCCAAGGCCTCTCGCGAGACCCTGGATCACTCGATCCCGTACATCTTCACCGTGGCGCTGCAGGACGGCGAATGGAACCACTCGGCCTCCTACGCCCCCGAGCGCGCGGGCCGTCCGGAGACGGTCGCCCTGTGGAACAAGGTCACCACGCAGGAGGATCCGGAGTGGACCCGCCGCTACCACTCCCTGGACATCTCCGAGAAGGCCTTCGGCGGCCGGGCGGAGATCACCCTCACCGACGGCACCCGGATCGTCGAGGAGATCGCCGTGGCGGACGCCCACCCGCTCGGCGCCCGTCCGTTCGCCCGCGAGCAGTACCTGACCAAGCTTCGCTCGCTGGCCGAGGGCGTCGTGGCGGAATCCGAGCTCGAGCGCTTCATCCAGGCGGCCGAGGAGCTGCCCAGCCTGGAGGCGGGCGATCTCGGCGCGCTGAACATCCTGGCCTCCGTCGACCTGGCCACCGGACCCGAGGGGATCTTCTGATGCTGTACTCCCACGTCACCGCCCAGCAGAAGCGCAAGCGCTTCCGCGAGCTGCTCGCCGAAGACCGCTGCGTGCAGTTCCCCGGCACGTTCACGCCGCTGGCCACGTCGATGATCCAGGAGAAGGGCTTCGACGGCGTCTACATCTCCGGCGGCGTCCTGGCCAACGAACTCGGCCTTCCGGACATCGGGCTGACCACGCTCACCGAGGTGGCGACCCGCGGCGGGCAGATCGCCCGCACCACGGACCTGCCCACCCTGATCGACGCCGACACCGGGTTCGGCGAGGCCATGAACGTAGCCCGCACCATCCAGGAGCTCGAGAACGCCGGGCTGTCCGGGTGCCACCTGGAGGACCAGGTCAACCCCAAGCGCTGCGGGCACCTGGACGGCAAGGCCGTCGTGGACCAGGACACCGCCGTGCAGCGACTGCAGGCCGCCGCCAAGGCACGGCGCGATCCGGATTTCGTGCTCATGGCCCGCACCGACATCCGCGCAGTGGACACCCTCGAGGCCACGATCGAGCGTGCCCAGGCGCTGGTCGAGGCCGGCGCGGACGCGATCTTCCCGGAGGCGATGAAGGACCTCTCCGAGTTCGAGGCCGTCGCCTCGGCACTCGACGTGCCGGTGCTGGCGAACATGACGGAGTTCGGCAAGTCCGAGCTGTTCACGGTCCAGCAGCTGCAGGACGCCGGGGTCTCCATGGTCATCTACCCCGTCTCCGCACAGCGCGCAGCCATGGGTGCGGTCGAGCGCCTGCTCGACACCATCCGGCAGGACGGCACCCAGCAGGCCGCTGTGCCCCAGATGCAGACGCGAGCGCGTCTGTACGAGACCGTCGACTACGACGGCTACAACCAGTTCGACAGCCAGGTCTTCGCATTCGACGTCCCAGGAGGCAAGTGATGAGCACTGCAGATCAGTCCACCCAGGAGCCCGAGGTCCACAAGGGCCTGGCCGGCGTCGTCGCCGATGTCACGGCCGTCTCCAAGGTCAACCCCGAGTCCAACTCCCTGCTCTACCGCGGCTATCCCGTCCAGGAGCTGGCGGCCTCGCGCACGATCGAGGAGGTCGCGCTGCTGCTGTGGAACGGCGAGCTGCCCACCGCGCAGGAGCTGACGGAGTTCGAGGAGTTCGAGCGGGCGCACCGCGACCTGAGCCCCGAGCTCAAGGCCGTGATCGACGCCCTGCCCACGGACTGCCACCCCATGGACGTGTGCCGCACCGCGGTCTCCGTCCTGGGCGCCCAGCACCCCAAGGCCGAGGACGCCTCCCCCGAGGCGGAGCTGGAGAAGTCCAAGGCGCTGTTCGCGGCCATGCCCGCGGTGGTCTGCTACGACCAGCGCCGCCGCCACGGCAAGGGCCCGATCTCCGCCCGCGATGACCTCAGCTACAGCGAGAACCTGCTGTGGATGGCCTTCGGCGAGGAGGCCGATCCGGAGGTCGTCGACGCCTTCAACGTGTCGATGATCCTGTACGCCGAGCACTCCTTCAACGCCTCGACCTTCACGGCGCGCGTGATCACCTCCACGCTGGCGGACCTGCACAGCGCCGTGGTCGGTGCGGTCGGCGCGCTCAAGGGCCCGCTGCACGGCGGCGCCAACGAGGCCGTCATGCACACCTTCCAGGAGCTCGGCATCCGCAAGGACGAGTCGGAGGAAGACGCCGAGAAGCGGGCCAAGGAGTGGATGGACCAGGCCCTGGCCGAGAAGAAGAAGGTCATGGGCTTCGGCCACCGCGTCTACAAGAACGGCGATTCCCGCGTGCCCACCATGCAGGACGCCCTGTTCCGCATGCTGGATCACTACGACCGCCGGGAGATCCTGGGCCTCTACAACGGCCTGGCCCGCTCCATGGACGAGGCCAAGCAGATCAAGCCCAACCTGGACTACCCGGCCGGGCCCACCTACTGGCTCATGGGCTTCGACATTCCCACGTTCACCCCGCTGTTCGTGTGTGCCCGCCTCACCGGGTGGACCGCGCACATCATGGAGCAGCGTGCCGCGAACTCGCTGATCCGGCCGCTGTCGGCCTACAACGGCCCCGACGAGCGCCACCTGGACTGATCCTCGATCCGTCCTGACCGGGCCCCGCCGATCCCCAGCGATCGGCGGGGCCCGGTCCGTTCGGGGACTTGCTCGTCGGGACCCGACGACAGCGCCTCGCCTCCGGCTCCCACAGAACACGGCGACGGGACGCCGCCCGGATCTTCGTAGACTCTCCGTCATGCCCGAACTGCACCGCGCCACCGCCGACGACCTGACCGACCCGGTGCTGGACTCCCGCACCCGCATGATCGGCGGCCTCGTCAGCGACGGCGCAGCCCTCGGCTGGACCGACCCGCCCGCGCGGGAAGAGCTCGAGGACCTGCTGCGCGGCATCGTCGACGGCCCTGCCCACGACGCCTGCGGTCTGCGCCTGCTGCTGGAGCAGGCGCAGACCGCAGGCATCGAGCACCTCACCCTCGACCTGCGCGAGGGCAATGAGCGAGCCCAGCATCTCTACGCCTCGGAGGGCTTCCGGGAGTACGGCCGATTGGCGGACTTCGTGGCACCCGGCGACGGCACCCGCTGCCCCAAGATCTTCATGGTCCGCTCCTTCGCATGATCGTGAAGAGCCACCTCCAGGACTTCCTCCATATCCCCTCCGGGCGCGGTCACCGCGGGCCTGCCGCGCGCGTCGGGATCGGCATCGCGCTGCCCCTTCTGGCCGTCGTCCTGCTCGGGCGACTGGATCTGTGCGTGCACGTGATCTTCGGATCGCTCACGGGTGTGTTCGGACGCGCGGATGCACCGCGCCTGCGCTTCCAGCACCTGGCGATCGCAGGGGCGCTCATGAGCGGCAGCGTCATCGCCGGGGCGGCCTCGGCCAGCGCCGGGCTCGGCCCCTGGGCTGTGACGTTCGCAGCCGTCGTCGTGGCCGCCGTGCTGTCCGTCGTCTCGGACCGGCTGCAGCTGCGCCCGGCCGGCCCCTTCTTCTACCTGTACGCCTTCACCACCGTCGCCGGTGTGCCCAGACAGGGACGGCTCGGGGAGGCCGCCCTCGCCGCCGTGGCGAGTGCGGCGCTCGTCGTGGTGCTGGGATTCCTCCTGGCCACTCCGCCCCGCTGCGCGCCCGACGGCATGGCGGCCCCGCCCCTGCAGCCGGTGGCCTGGCCCGAGGCGCTGGCGCGGGCCTCTCGCTATGCCGTCGCCGTCGGCCTTGCCGGTGCGGCGGCCACCGCCAGCGGCCTGGGCCATTACCACTGGGCGATCCTGGCGGCGACCGCTCCGATCGCCGCTGCGGATCTCGCCGGGGCGGCGAACCGGGTGGTCCACAGCGTCATCGGCACCTTCGCCGGCGTGGCCCTGACCGGTCTCCTCCTGCTGATCGACTGGAGCCCGCTGGGCCTGGCCCTGCTGCTGGCGGCGCTGCAGTTCGCCAACGAGCTCTACGCGGTGCGCCACTACAGCCTGGCCCTGGTATTCCTCACGCCGGTGGCGCTGCTGATGACGAGCTTCGTGGTCACCACCCCGGCTCATGAGCTGATCGGAGATCGCGTGATCGAGACCGGCATCGGGGCCGCCCTCGCCCTTCTGCTAGTGAGCGCCACCAGCGGGATGCGCAGCCTCAGCGGGCGCGCGGGTGGGCCATGGCCCAGACCTCGCGCAGGGAGTCGGCGGTGACCAGTGTGTAGACCTGCGTGGTGGTCACCGAGGCGTGCCCCAGCAGCTCCTGGACCACGCGCAGGTCCGCCCCGCCCTCGAGCAGGTGCGTGGCGAAGGAATGGCGCAGCGTGTGCGGGCTGACCTCCACGCCCTCAGCACTCAGCCCTGCGGCCTCGGCGGCCTGGATCACCGTGTTCCACACCGTCTGCCGGGTGATCCGCCCGCCGCGCTGATTGAGGAAGACCGCGGCATCGGCCTTGCCCTTAGCCGCCAGCTCCGGCCGCCCGCGCACCATCCACGCGTCCAGCGCCGCGACTGCCGGTCGGCCCAGCGGCACCATCCGCTGCTTCGATCCCTTGCCGAACAGCCGCAGGAACGGCAGCCCCGACGACTCCTCCCCCGACCTCAGCGCCGCCGACAGGTCGTCGACGTCCAGGCCGATGACCTCGGAGGCGCGCGCCCCCGTGGAGTAGAGGACCTCGAGCAGCGCCCGATCGCGCAGCCCGGCAGGCGTGGACGGATCCGGCGCCTCGAGCAGCCGCGTGATCCGCTCGGCGGAGATCGCCTTGGGCAGCCGCATCCCCGGCGTGGGCGGCGCAACCTGGGCGGCGGGATCGTGCTCGGTGAGATCCTCGAGCAGCCAGAAGCGATGCGCACCGCGCACCGCCACCACGACCCGGGCGGCGCTGCGAGCGCTGAGCCCCGCGCCGTCAGCACCGCCGTCGGCCGCCCCCTTCGGCGGTGCCGGGCGCTGCAGCCAGCGCACGAAGCCGGTGACATGGGCGACCGTGATCTCCCGCGGATCATCGACCGGTGGTGCCTGCGCGCCGTCGCCGATCTCCGTCACGAAGCGGACGTAGCGCGCCAGATCCCGCCGGTACGCCGCCAGGGTGTTGGCAGCCAGGCCTCGCTCCACGGCAAGGTGCTGCAGATAGCGCTCGACCGCCCGCTGCACCGCTGACGAAGCAGCAGAGGATTCAGCGGGCGGTCGGGACGCGCGGGACACCGGAGACACCTGGGACGCCGAGGCCGACGCGTCAGCGGGCGTCCGGCGGCGTGATGGTGGCGGGAGTCAGCCCGTCGGTGCCGCGCAGCCCGGGATGAGCAGGCCACGCGGCATCGGCCGGGCGCAGCGAGGACCAGCCCGCGGCGCGCGAGGCGTGGGCGGCCAGCACTCCGGTGACCAGGTTGGGGTTGTGCAGGCTGCCGTCGAGCACGGCCGCCACGGCGTCGTCGAGCGGGACCCAGGTGGCCACGATCTCGGACTCCTCGTCCTCGCGCTCGAACTCCTGATCCAGGGTCGTGAGCTCCCGTGCCAGGTAGATCCGCAGGGACTCGGCCGAGGAGCCGGGGCTGTTGTGGAACTCGACCAGGGTGTCGAGGCGCCCGGCGGACAGGTCCGCCTCCTCCCCCAACTCGCGAGCGGCGGCCTTGGCCGGATGCTCGCCCTCTACGTCGAGGATGCCTGCGGGGATCTCCCACTGCGTCATCCCCACGGGGTGGCGGTACTGGCGGATGAGCAGGACGCGATCCTGATCGTCCAAGGCCAGGATCGCCACAGCACCGGGGTGGGTGATGAAGTCGCGGGTCATCCGGGGGCCGCCCTCGGAGAGCTCCACCTGCTCCGAGACGACGTCCCAGATCCGGCCCTCGTAGACCGTCTCGGAAGCCAGGACGCGCCGCGGATCCACGCGATCCGTCAGCTCCCCGGCACCCAGTTCCACGAACTCCATGGGGCTCAGCGCTCCGGGGACGCGTCCGTGCGGGAGGCCTGGCGCTCCAGGCCGGCCTTGACCAGCCCGGCGAACAGCGGGTGGGCCTTGGTGGGACGCGAGAGCAGCTCCGGGTGGGCCTGCGTGGAGACGTAGTACGGGTGAGTCTCCCGCGGCAGCTCCACGAACTCGACCAGGGTGCCGTCGGGCGAGGTGCCCGAGATGACCAGACCGGCCTCGGTGAGCTGATCGCGGTAGTCGTTGCCGACCTCGTAGCGGTGGCGGTGGCGCTCCTGGACCTCGGTGGCGCCGTAGGCCTCGGCCACGACCGAGCCCTCCGTGAGCCTGGCCGGGTACAGGCCCAGTCGCATGGTGCCGCCCAGATCGCCGGCGCCCTCCACGAACTGCTCCTGCTCGGCCATCGTGGCGATCACGGGAGTGGCCGTGTCCGGGTCGAACTCGGTCGAGGAGGCGTCGTGCAGGCCCACGACGGAGCGGGCGTACTCGATGACCATCGACTGCAGGCCCAGGCACAGGCCCAGGGTGGGCAGGCCCGTGGTGCGCGCGTAGGTCAGCGCGCCGAGCTTGCCCTCCAGGCCGCGGATTCCGAAGCCGCCGGGCACGCAGATGGCGTCGACGTCGCCGAGCTCCCGCGCTGCGCCCTCGGGGGTCTGGCACAGGTCCGAGGCCACCCACTTGATCTTCACGCGGGCGTCGTTGGCGAAGCCGCCGGCGCGCAGCGCCTCGGAGACCGACAGGTAGGCGTCCGGCAGGTCGATGTACTTCCCGACCAGCCCGATCGTCAGGTAGTGCTTGGGCTCGTGGACGGCGCTGAGCAGCTTGTTCCAGTGCGAGAAGTCGGCCTCGGTGCGCTCCATCCCGAAGTAGTCGAGGATGGAGCCGTCCAGGTCCTGGCCGTGCAGGGTCTTGGGGATGTCGTAGATGCTCGGGGCATCGGCGCAGGAGATCACGGAGTCGATGTCGACGTCGCAGGCATCGGCGATCTTGGCCCGCATGGAGTCCGGCAGGTCGCGATCGCAGCGCAGCACCAGGCCGTCGGGCTGGATGCCGAGGTTGCGCAGCGCAGCCACCGAGTGCTGGGTGGGCTTGGTCTTCAGCTCCTTGGCCGGGCCGATGTACGGGATCAGCGACACATGCAGGTAGAACACGTTGCGTCGGCCGATGTCGCGGCGGACCTGGCGGGCGGCCTCGATGAACGGCTGCGACTCGATGTCGCCCACGGTGCCGCCGATCTCGGTGATGATCACGTCCGGGGCCTCCTCGCCCTCCGGCACGTGATCGGCGTGCCAGCGCATGCGCGCCTTGAGCTCGTCCGTGATGTGCGGGATGACCTGCACGGTCTGGCCCAGGTACTCGCCGCGGCGCTCCTTGGCGATCACGGAGGAGTACACCTGGCCGGTGGTCACGTTGGAGGAGGCGTCGAGGTCCTCGTCGAGGAAGCGCTCGTAGTGCCCGATGTCCAGGTCGGTCTCGGCGCCGTCGTCGGTCACGAAGACCTCGCCGTGCTGGAACGGGTTCATGGTGCCCGGATCCACGTTGAGGTAGGGATCGAGCTTCTGCATCGTGACCTTGAGGCCGCGGGCCTTGAGGATCATCCCGAGCGAGGAGGCCGTCAGCCCCTTGCCCAGGGACGAGACCACACCGCCCGTCACGAAGATCTGCCGGGTGACCTTGCCGGTGGAGCCGGAGGTCTCTGTCTGCGTATCGCCAGCCGTTGCGGCGGCATTCTGAGCGTTCACCACGGGGTTCTAGCCTATCACTGGACGGTCGGGGGGTCTGCGAGGGGGTGGGGAGGGGCGCTAGGCCGAGGCATCGCGCAGCAGCTCGCGGGCGTGCTCCTGGGCCGCCTCGGAGTCCTCGTGGCCCGCCAGCATGCGGGCGAGCTCGATGACGCGCTCGTCCTGCGAGAGCACGCTCACATCCGAGACGGTCGAGTCCGAGCTCTTGGTCACGAGCACGTGCTCATCGGCGAAGGCCGCGACCTGCGGCAGGTGCGTCACCACGAGCACCTGCACGTTCCGGGCCAGCATCTTCAGGCGCCGGCCGATCTCCAGGGCGGCCTTGCCGCCCACGCCGGAGTCGACCTCGTCGAACACGAACGTGGGCACGGGGTCGACGGCGGCCAGCACGACCTCCAGCGCCAGCATCAGGCGCGAGAGCTCACCGCCGGAGGCGCCCTTGCCCAGAGGCCGCGGCGAGGCATCGGCGTGAGCTCGCAGCAGGAACTCGACGGTGTCGCGGCCCCAGCGGTCGAAGCGCTGCGACGGCTCCACGGAGACGATCAGCGCGGCGTTGGGCATGGCCAGCGCCTTGAGCTCGGTGCCGACCTCCTGCGCCAGCTGCTCGGCCGCGCCGCTGCGGCGCTGCGTGAGCTCGCCGGCCTGGGCCTCGAGGGCCTCCAGCAGCTGGTCGCGCTGCGCTGCCAGCTGCTCCTCGCGCTGGGGGTCGTCGCCGAGCGATTCCAGGCGGGTGCGGGCGGTCTCGGCGAAGGCGAGCACCTCGTCGATGTCCGCGCCGTAGGTCTTGGTCAGCCCGCGCAGGGCCGCGCGCCTGGCCTCGACCTCGGCCAGCCGCGCCGGGCCGTCCTCGTCCAGGCCGGTCGCGTAGGCGGAGAGATCCGCCGCGACGTCGTTGGTCAGCACGGACAGCTCGCGCACGCGCTGGGCCAGCTGCTCGAGCTCGGGATCGGAGTCGGCCTCCTGGTCGAGGGCGGACAGCGCCCGGTCCACCAGCAGGATCGACGACGCCGCGTCCGGATCCTCCTCGCTTCCCGACAGCGCCGCGTGCGCGGTCATGGAGGCGCCGCGCAGCGACTCGAGGCTCGTGAGCTTCTGCGATTCGGCGTTCAGGGCCTCGTCCTCACCGCTGACCGGCTCGACGGCGTCGATCTCCTCGAGCGCAGCCCGCAGCGACTGCGCCTCGAGCGCGCGCTCCCGGCCCTTCTCGCGGATCTCGGAGAGCTCGGCCTCGACGGCCTCGAACGACGACAGCGCCGCACGGTACTCGCCCAGCAGCTCCTCGAAGCCCCGGCTCTCGGCGGCCTTCTTCCGACCGCGTGCCGAGCCGGTGTCGTGCACGGCTGCGAACGTGTCCAGCGCATGGCGCTGCGCGGCCGCCGAGGTCAGCCGCAGCTGATCCGACTGTCCGTGCACGGCCACCAGGGTCTCGCCGAGCTCGCCGAGCCGAGCCACCGGGGCGCTGCGTCCGCCCACGTGCGCCCGCGAGCGCCCCGTGGCGGCCACGGTGCGGCTGAGCTGCAGGGAGGCGCGGTCCTGCTCGTGGTCGACGTCTCCCCCGGCGTCTTCCACCAGAGCCACCGCGGCGTGATCGGACGGGACGTTCACGACGGCCTCCGCCACGGCCTTCTCTGCGCCCACGCGCACAGCGCCGGCGTCGGCGCGGCGTCCCAGCAGCATGCCCAGGGCGGTCACGACCATGGTCTTGCCCGCGCCGGTCTCGCCGGAGAGGATCGTCAGCCCCGGCCCCAGGGGGAGCACGGCATCGGTGATCACCCCGAGATCGCGGATGTGGATCTCCTCGATCATGAGCCCTCCTCCGGACGATCGGCCTGCGGGATCTCCTGGCCCACGGACAGGTGCTGAGGCGTGCCCGGCTCCTGGTGGCGGATGGTCGTGCGGTAGTCCGGCTGGACGATCGGCAGCGTGGAGGTGGCGTCCGAGATCTCGTCCCGCTCCACGGGGCCGCGCCAGCCTGCGGTCGGCAGGCCGAACTTCTTGACCAGGCGCTCCGAGAACGGCGTGCGATGCATGCGCGCCAGGGTCACGGGCCGCTCGGCGCGGGTGACCTCGATGCGCGATCCCGGAGGCAGCTCGACCGTGCGGCGGCCGTCGCACCACAGGACGCCGCGGGCATCGGTGCGGGTGAGCACCTCCACGGCGATCATGGACGACGGCGAGACGACCAGCGGCCGCGAGAACAGCGCGTGCGGCGAGAGCGGGACCATCAGCAGCGCCTCGACCTCCGGCCACACGACCGGTCCCCCGGCGGAGAACGCGTAGGCGGTCGAGCCGGTGGGTGTGGCCATGATGACGCCGTCGCAGCCGAAGGACGACAGGGGCCTGCGGTCCACCTCGGTGACGACCTCGAGCATCTTCTCGCGGTCGCCCTTCTCCACCGAGGCCTCGTTCAGCGCCCAGGTGTGCAGCACGGGGCGTCCCGCGTGCCAGACCCGCACGTCCAGGGCCATGCGGTCCTCGACGGTGTAGCGGCCGTCGACGACGGCCTGGACCGTCTCCGCCAGGCCGGAGCGCTCGGATTCGGCCAGGAACCCCACATGGCCCAGATTCACACCCAGCAGCGGGACCTCGACGTCGCGGACGACCTCCGCGGCGCGCAGGATGGAGCCGTCGCCGCCGAGCACGACCACCAGCTCGATGTCCGACAGCGCGCAGTTGTCCGGCACCACTCCCACCGGGGGCAGCTCGTCCACCTCCGGGGCGCGCAGCATGGCGTCCCGGTCCTCGGCGGTCAGGACGCCCTCCACGCCGGAGTCGGCCAGCTGGCGCAGTGTCTGCTGGGCTGCGACCCGGGCCTCCGGACGTCCCATGTGGGCGAGCACCAGGATGCGTCGTGAGGCGGGCGCGCGCATGCCGGAGTCGTCGATCATGCGCTCCACCCTACGTCCTCCGACCGACGGCACACGGAGGGCCCGGTTCTGCCCTCGGGTTCAGGACGACGCCGGCACCGGACGCTGCAAGTGCAGGAAGAACTCATGGTTGCCGTCCTGGCCCGGCAGCGGCGAGCGCGTCCGCCCGAGCTCGATCAGGCCCGCAGCGACGCCTGCGGCCGCCACCTTCTCGACCGCCTCGAGGCGCTGCTGCTCCGAGGCGACCACTCCGTCGCGGCCCAGCCGATCCGCTCCGACCTCGAACTGCGGCTTGACCATGAGCAGCAGGTGCCCGCCGGGCAGGGTGGCCGCCGCCAGCGGTGCGATCACCAGGGTCAGGGAGATGAAGGAGACATCGCAGACGGTCAGCTCGGCAGGGCCGCCGATGTCCTCGGGGGCCATGTAGCGCAGGTTGAGGCCCTCGTGCACGCGCACCCGCGGATCCGCGCGCAGCTGCGGCACGAGCTGGTCGTGGCCCACGTCCACGGCCACGACCTCCCGTGCCCCGCCCCGCAGCAGCACGTCGGTGAATCCCCCGGTGGAGGCTCCGGCGTCCAGGCAGCGCAGCCCCTCCACGACGACGTCCGGGAACGCCTCGAGCGCCCCTGCCAGCTTGTGCCCGGCGCGGCTGACGTACTCGGGGCCCTCGGCCTCCTCGAGCTCCACCCCGGAGGTCGCGGCCACCAGCTGCGAGGCCTTCCTCGTGCGCTGCCCGTCCACGCTCACGCGGCCCTCGGCGATCCATCGGGCGGCCAGGGTGCGCGAGCGCGCCAGGCCCCGGGTCACCAGGGCGCGGTCCAGCCGCTCGGCGCTCGGTCCTTCAGAGCTCACGACGTCCCGCCGGCACCGGCGATGCGCGACTGCGCCGACTCGAGCTCGCGGGTCAGCCGCTCGTGGGCGTCCTGATAGGCGGCGGCGTGCTCGCCCACGGGGCGCTGGTCCAGGTCCTCGAGGTCCTGCAGGACGCGCTGAACCCCGGGGCTCTGCGAGGGCTCGAACGACTGGGTCATGCCGCCGTCCAATCGATCTCGGGGATCGAGGCCGTGTCGACCTGCGGATGCCGGGCCCACCAGGCGGCGCAGGCGGCGCGCCAGGCGTCGAGGTCGTCCTCATCACCGGAGATCCGCAGGCCGTCGTCGTGCGCGGTGGCCTGCGCGGCACCGCAGCGCGCGATGCTGGCGCCGTCCGATTCCTCCACAGCGATCTCCGCCTCCGGGGCGAAGAGCCCCGTGAGATCGGCGATGAGGTGATCGGGGCGCTCGTCGGTGATCGCACCGAGGGCGGTGCGCACCGTGTCCACGCCGGTGAGCACCAGGGCGGTCGCGAAGCCGGCGCGATTGCCGCCCAGGATGTCGGTGTCCAGCCGGTCGCCGATCACCAGCGGGCGCTGAGCCCCCAGGCGCTGGGCGCCGGTGCGGAAGATCGGGGCCTCGGGCTTGCCCGCGACCTCCGGGGTGCGCCCGGTCGCCCTGGCCACCGCGTCCACCAGCGTCCCGTTGCCCGGGGCGATGCCCCGCTCGCGCGGGATCGAACCGTCGGTGTTCGTGGCCATCCAGAGCACCGAGGCATCGGCCAGGGTGTAGGCCGCCTCGGCCAGATCGCTCCAGCCGATCTCCGGGTCGAATCCCTGGACGACCGCCACGGGGTCGTCGTGCTGGGAGCTCACCGGGGTCAGGCCGGCCTCGGCGATGTAGTCCGACAGCGCCTGGGCCCCCGTGATCAGCACCCGCGATCCGGCCGGAAGGCGGTCGCTGAGCAGTTGGGCGGCGGCCTGCGCGGAGCTGACCACGTCCTCGCCGCGGGTCGCCACACCGAGCTCGCTGAGGTGCTCGGCGACCGTCTCGACGGCGCGCGAGGCGTTGTTCGTCACGAACATCACCGGCACGCCCTCGGACTTGGCCCGCTCGAGCGATTCCGGGGCCTCCGAGATCGCCCCGGGACCGGCGTAGACCACGCCGTCCAGGTCGGCCAGGATCGCGTCGCAGCCGTCGATCAGTCGCCGAGTCATCTCAGGAGTCCTCCTGCTCCGTCTCGCCCTCGCTCGCAGCACCGTCCGCGAGGGATTCGTCATCAGCGGCGGCGTCGCGGACGATGCCGCTTGGGCCCGACGACGGCGCCGGATCCTCATCGTCGTCGAAGCCGTCGGCGGAGGCCGACTCCCCGCCCATCGAGGCGAGGTCCTCGTCGTCGAGACCCGGCTGATGCTGCGCAGCGGGCTCCTCGGAGCCCTGCGCCGCGTCGTCCGCCTCGGCCTCGGCCTCGGACTGCCCGGTGACGTCGGAGACCCGGTCGATGTCGCGCTGGGCACCCTCGGCGGAGTCGAGCTCCACTCCGATCTCGTCCTCGCCCAGGTCCACGATCTCCGGGTCCTCGAACGGGCCGGTGCCCAGAGCGGCCTCTGCCACGAGGGCCTGCCGGTCCCAGGCGGTCGCCTCCTTCTCCCGCCCGACGCCGCGCAGAGCCTCGCCGTAGGCGCGGAACAGGCGCGGGCTGTAGGAGAAGCCGCGGTTGCGGTCCAGCTGCGGGATCTCCAGGGCCTTCAGGGCGCCGTCGGCGTCGCCCTCGTCCCGGCGCAACCCTGCCACGATGATCGCCAGCTCCACGCGGGCATCGGCCGGAAGCTCGGTCACGCCCTCCGAGGCCGCCAGCTCCAGGGCCTTCTCCGGACGGCCCAGGGCCCGCTCGCAGTCGACCATCAGGGGCAGGTGGATGTCGTCGCCGGTCATGCGGCGGTACGTGCGCAGCTCCTTGAGGGCCTCGTGGTACTCGCCGTTCTCATAAGCGGCAACGCCTGCGGCCTCGCGGACCGCGGCCACGCGCCCGGCGCGGCTGACGGCGTAGCGGGCGTGCTCCAGCGCGAAGGCGGGGTCGTCCTCGATGTAGCGGGCGACCATCACCAGGTGCTGCGAGACGGCCTCGGCGTTGTCGGCCTCGAGCGCGCGCACCTGGAACTGGGCGTCGCGGTCCAGCTCCTGTCCGGTGATGTCGGCATCGACCTCCGGACGCGGTGCGCGCACGGGGCGGCCGCGCTCCTCGAAGGAGCTCGACGTCCGGCGCTGTCCGCCGCGCTCATCGCGGCGTCCGTCCCGACGCTCCCCGCGGAAGCCGCCCTGCCGATCATCCCTGCGCCCGCCGCGCGAGTCGTCGCCGCGGAAGCCCCGACGCTGCCCATCGCGGGATTCCCCTCCTCTGGAGCCCCCGCGGGAGTCGGAGCCGCGGGAGCCGCCGCGGCGGTCACCACGGGCGCCGTCCCGACCGCCGTCGGGGCGAGTGCCCGGGCCTCGACGGTCGTCCCTGCGCTCGTCGCGACGCCCCTCGCCGCCGCGACGTGCCTCGCTGCTGTGACGCGGCTCGTCGCGCCATGCCGAGCGGGACTGTCCTCCGCGACGGTCATCGCCCCAGCTGCTGCGCCGCTCGCCGGAGCGCGCGCCGCCGCGGGAATCGTCGCGCCCGCCGGGGCGATCGCCGTCCCGACGCGGGCCGCGATCATCCCTGCGCTCCCCGCCGCGGTCCTCCCAGCGACGACCGGAGCCGCCGCCCTGAGAGCCGCCCCGGAAGTCACGACGGGGTCCCCGGTCGTCCGGACGCCCATCGTCGCCGCGGAAGTCACGACGCGGAGCACCCGAACGCTCATCGCGGCCACCCCGACGATCATCGCTGCGGAAGCCCCTGCTCGGACCGCCGGAGCGCCCATCCCGGCCATCCCGACGGACATCTCCGCGGAAGTCACGGCGGGGACTGCCCGAGGGATCACCCTGGGGCCCACGGCGGTCGTCGTCCCGGAAGTCACGCCGAGGACCGCCCGAGCGCTGTCCCTGGCCGCCGCGTGCGTCGCGCCCGCTGCGGGATTCGTCGCCGCGGAAGCCGCGTCGCTCACCATCGCGGGATCCGCCGCGCGCGTCGCCGCGGAAGCCGCGGCCCGAACCCTGGCGATCGTCACGCCGGGCGCCGCTGCGCCCCTGCCCCGACGATCGGTATCCGGAGCCGCCGCGATCATCGCGACCCCGCCCCGGAGTCCGACGATCGCCGCCCCGGTCCTCGCCGCGATCGTTGCTGTCCTGCGACCAGGCCTCGGCCATCTCAGTCCTCCGGTGCGCGTCGCGCAGATATGTGTTCAACAATTCCGTGATCTGCAGCTCATCCGAGCGCAGTCGTGCCATAGTGAGGCCGCAGCGGATGCGGCCTCTGAGCCATGGACGGCACAGTCTACTCGTCCGCCGATCGCAGAATCGGTCGCAGCACCTGAGCGAGCGCACCACAGCTGGTCTCAGGGCCGCCTCCCCACACCCCGAAGAAAGACCCTCCATGCTCCATCGAATGCTGTCCTCACTGCTGACGAGAATCGTCGTCGCCATCGTGCTCGGCGCCCTGTGCGGCCTGTTCTTCCCGGAACCGATCGCTCGCGTCTTCGTCACGTTCAACGGCGTCTTCAGCGGCTTCCTCGGCTTCCTGATCCCCGTGCTGATCCTGGCCCTCGTCGCTCCGGCGATCGCGGATCTCGGGCGCGGCGCCGGCAAGTGGCTGCTGATCACGGCCGCCGTGGCCTACGGCTCCACCATCTGTGCCGGCCTCATGGCCTTCGGCACCTCGATGGCGCTGTTCCCGTCGCTGCTGGCCGATGAGACCCACGACGGCGGCGCACTGAGCGATCCCTCGGAGGAGTCGCTGTCGTCGTTCTTCAGCATCGAGATGCCCCCGCCCTTCGACATCATGACCGCGCTTCTGCTCGCCTTCTGCGTGGGCGTGGGCATCACGATGGTTCGCGGGACCACGCTGAAGAGCGGTCTGGAGGAGCTGCGCGACATCATCATGCTCGTGGTCACCCGCATCGTGATCCCGCTGCTGCCGGTCTACGTGTTCGGTTCGTTCCTGTCGCTGACCATGAACGGGCAGATCGGGACGGTCATCTCCACGTTCTTCAAGGTGGTCATCACCGCGTTCGTGCTCACGATCATCCTGCTGCTCCTGCAGTACGTGATCGCCGGGGCCATCGCCAAGAAGAACCCCATCCGCCTGCTCAAGAACATGCTGCCGGCCTACTTCACTGCCCTGGGCACGTCCTCCTCCGCGGCCACCATCCCGGTGACCCTGCAGGCCACCCGGAACAACGGGGTGAGCGAGGAGGTCGCCGGCTTCACGATCCCCCTGTGCGCCACGATCCACCTGGCCGGCTCAACCGTGAAGATCGTGCTGTTCTCCACCGCCGTCATGATGGTCACGGGCATCGAGATCGATCCGGTGCAGTACTTCGGCTTCATCCTGATGCTCGGCATCACCATGGTCGCCGCACCGGGCGTTCCCGGCGGTGCCATCATGGCCGCCGTGGGCATCCTGCAGTCCATGCTCGGCTTCGACGAGACTGCAATCTCCATCATGATCGCCACCTACGTGGCCATCGACTCGATCGGCACGGCCACCAACGTGACCGGTGACGGTGCGATCGCCGTGGCCATCGACCGCTTCTACAAGAAGTCGGAGGACATCGACGACGACGCTGTCGCTGAGGATCCGCAGCCGTCTGCTGTGTGATCTGCTCCCCGCGCCCTGAGCGCGGACGACGCGAAGGCCCCGAGCTCTCTGGAGGAGGCTCGGGGCCTTCGTCATTCGTCTCACCGCACCGCGAGCACCAGTGCCGCACCGCAGCGGGAAACGACACCACACCCCCAGAAGACCACGGCCCCGCCATGACGACGAGAGCGGCCAAGGCCACTGCCTCTCGCCGAGTGGATACCCATTTGCGCTGAAACACCCCTCAGCGCAAGGCAGCGCACACTCGAATCACGTCTCAAGCCAGCAGGGCCCGCGGAGGGTCGGCAGACAGGGCCAGGGCGGCCGAGAGCCGGCAGACAGAGCCAGGAGAGCTTCTGGAGCGGAAACACCCACTCCCCTGTTCGAGTGGATCGCCAGTTGCATTGAGGACGCCGATACCGCAACTGAGGGTCCACTCGAGCGTCGGGAGCCAGCCCCGGCTCCGCACCCAGGCGCAGCGGGGTCCAGAGCTGCCCGTGCCGATGCCCCGAACGGCCCTCAGTCCTACTCAGAACCGGCACCGGCCCCTGAGATCGATTGGATGCTCAATTGCGTTGAGGACGCCGACAACGCAATTGAGCATCCAATCGTCGTGGGGCGGCAGCTCAGCTTGCGGCGTCATCGCGCGCAGGTGCTGTCTGCCGCTTCGCTGCTCACGGCCGCATCCCCCCTCACCGAAGCTGGCCCTTGACCGGCATTCGAGTGGATCCCCAATTGCGCTAAAGGCCCTCATAGCGCAATCAGGTATCCACTCAGCAGGAGGGGGCACAAAAGCATCTGGGTACACGAAAAGAGGCCGACCGCGACTCGACCCATCCTCACCCTCACGGTGAAGACAAGGAGTCAGCGATCAGCCTCTCTCCGTACAAATAATTGCGGCGGCGACCTACTCTCCC
>NZ_BSQO01000011.1:0-17534 GCF_030268385.1 Kocuria sp. NBRC 114282
ACCTGAGCGCCAGCTGCTTCTGCTCCCGGCTGAGATGACCGTGCTTGCCCTGCATCCGGATCCTCCTGTGGTCAGTGACTGTCCCATCTCACAGGAGATGTTGCGCTGACCGCTTGAATCCGCCATCGAGTTCGCTCGGGGCAGCTCGCGCACTTCCTTCTCCAGCTCAGCGAGCCGCTGCGCATCGCTGGTCGTGGTCCCGGGCCGGTGGCCCTCGTCGATCTCAGCCTGCCGGAACCATGTCCGCAACGTCTCCGGATGGATCCCGAGCTGCTCGCCCACACAGCGGAACGCACCCGACCTCGTCGCTGGATCCAGCCCCGCGGCCACAGCCATCCTCGTGGCCCTTCCCGGAGCTCGTCGGGGTACTTCCTCGGTGCTGCCATGGTGCTCATCCTCCCGTGGGATCACAGCCTCAACCAGACCCGGGGCGATACAACCTGTCCTCCGTCGCCGCGAAAACCGGATCTCCCGGGGAATACGTCTGGTATGCGGCAGCGGAGGCCGGGGTGAACGCGCTCACTGTGGGGTTGGCCGTAGCAGCCGCATCTCACGGAATCCAGGTGAATGCAGTGAGTCCGGGCACGACGGCCACGACGATCCATGCGCGGGCGGGCCGCCCCGACCGCGCAACCGAAGTCCGGGCGCGATCGCCGATGGGCGACCCGCTGAACCAGAGGAGATCGCTGTTGCTGTCGAGTGGCTCGTCGGCCCCGAGGCCAGTTACGTCAACGGTGCGATCCTCGACGTCGCCGGAGGAACGCGATGAGCCAAGAATTTCTCCGTGAAGCGACCTCAGCGGTGAGCTGGGCTGTTCCGCCGGGCAAACCCGACCCGATCTTCGACACCTGCGCAACCCGCGCCGAGAAAGGTCTCGCGAACATCGTCGGCCTGGTCGGAGCAGTCGGAATCACCGCACTCACCCTGCGAACGAACGCGTCTTGGAGCTGGGCACAGTATGTTCTTGCCGTCATCATCTCGTTCGATGTGGTCGGCGGCGTCGTCGCCAACGGCCTGAACTCCGCAAAACGTGACCACTTCGGTTCGCACGGAGAGAGACCGGAATACTTCGGGATGAAACTCGTGCGGCGACCGGTCCTCTTCACGGCGCTGCACTTGCATCCCATACTCGTTGCCCTGGTGTTCGCTCCGACACTCTGGTGGTGGGGCGCGCTCTGGTATCCCTTCACCCTCGCGGGTACCATCACTGTCCGACGTTCAGCGCTGTATCTCCAGCGACCGGTCGCCTCGGCGTTCTGCGCACTCGCGGGCATCGCAGCATTATTCACCCCGGCCCCTGATCTCTGGGCGTGGCTGCCCGTCCTGCTCACCTTGAAACTCGTGCTCGCCCACGGTGTGCAGGAAGAACCCTATCGGCCAGAGAGCGTCGGCTCACGAGAGTAGCTGAGGGCAGATCGTGTGAGAACTAGAGGCACTCGGAATCGAAAGGAGATGTCGCGTGATCGAATCCGAATATGAGTACGAGGACGTCGCGATTGCCTGCGCCGACGGCGAGAAGATCCAGGCTCGGTATTTCTCCGCCACAGCACCGGCCTGTGACATCGAGCATGTTGTGATCATCGCCCCGGCGACCGGTGTGCAGGGCCGATACTACTGGCGATTCGCGAGTTACCTGGCTGAGAATGGAGTCACTACCCTGGTGCCCGACTATCGAGGTATCGGCCGCTCGGCACCGAACACTCTCAAAGAGTACCGGAAAGCGAAGATTCGATGGCACCACTGGGGTACGCGTGACCTGGAAGCCTGCATTCTCTGGATGCGCAAACGCCACGGAGCGCAGGCGCGGCTAAGCGCCGTCGGCCACAGCTTCGGAGGCTACGCGGCAATCCTCGCGGAGCACGCGTCTGAGATCGACCGGCTGCTGATGGTGGGCGCCCAGCACGCACACTGGCCGGATTACGACAAGAAGCACAGGCTCAGCCTATTTATCAAGTGGCACGTCTGTATGCCGGTGATTGCTCGAGTGCTGGGCTACTTCCCGGGAAAGAAGCTCGGATGGCTGGAAAATCTGCCACAGGGCGTCGCCCTCGACTGGGCGCGCGGAGCATCGGACTACTCGAAGACGATCGGCACCGAGGGAGAGGCGATACTGCGCCGAAGCGCTCAGCTGACGCTCCCGGTATTGGCGGTGAATCCAACTGACGACCCATATGCCACACCAGCAGCGGTGCGAAGAACACTGAACTATCTCCCTCAAGCCGAATGCGAGGAGATCTATCTGCACCCTCGGAACCTCGATGTAGACGAGATCGGGCACTTCGCACTTTTCCACCAACGCTTCCAAAACACATTCTGGACAGCAGCCTTCGGCTGGTTAACTGGCTCTTCAGAGTTGAGTGTGGGGTGAGGCGTCGAGGCCGCCGGTGATGAGGAGCATGCGGAGGCGGTAGTGCTCGAAGTTTCGGAACCCGCCGGCGATGCGGCGGCCGAGCTCGATGATTCCGTTGGTGGGGACCGACGCCTGAAGAGTCCCGGGAGCCCCCGGAATGCCTCCGGTGGTGCGGGCTCAGGTCCGCGGAGGATGGTGGACGCGCATCTCAGGGCGCTTCTTGATCATGTGCTTCCCGGAACGCATCGTGGGCGCCTCACCCACTCATAGCGGGTGAGGCGCCCACGATGCGTTCTCTCCCCCGGAGACAGCTGATCTTCTCCATGGGGAGGTAATTTCCGGGTAGGAAGACGGTGGCAGGCCGGGGTCAGGAGCTGACCGAGGCGCTCTTCTTGGTCTTGACGATCTCCAGGGCGCGCTTGAGGTAGCTGCCGAACACGGGGTAGTTCTCGCTCATCGGGAAGTGGCCGATCTCCTTCATCTCGATGAACTCCGCGTTGCGGATCTGCGAGGCCGTCCGCTCACCGTCTTCGGGAGTGGTGAGGTAGTCATACTCCCCGGTCATCAGCACCACCGCGCACTGATCGGTGTCGATCTCTCCCAGCTTGCCGCGCAAGTCATGGTCGACCGAGTAGTAGTGCAAATCCCCCTTGAAGGACTCCGAGCCCTGGGTGTAGTAGAACCAGGTCTTCCACCGGTCGGCGTCCGGGGACTGCGGGGCCATCAGGTCCCAGGTACCGGAGGCGCAGACCTGGGCGGCGTTGGCGTGCGGGTGCTGCCACCAGTCCAGGTAGAAGCCCGGAGAGTAGTCCGCACCCTCGACCGGGATGACCGCATCGAAGCGGTCCGGGCGTCGGTAGGCCAGCTGCAGGGCGATATTGCCGCCGAAGGAGGAGCCCATGAAGATCGGGTTCTCCAGCTCCAGGGCATCGCATAAGGCGATGATGAAGTTGGCGAAGTGGTCGGCGGTGAGCTTGTACTCCTCGGTCCACCAGGCGGTGTTCTCCGGCGGGTCGGACTTCCCGTGGCGGGGCAGGTCGTAGGCGATGACCCGGTAGTTGGCGGTGATCTCCTCGTCCTCGAGCAGGTCCCGCCACTGGTGGTTGTGGCAGCCGGCGGTGTGCTGGCAGACCAACGGCTGGCCGGTGCCGTTTTCGAGGTAGAAGACCTTGTACTCCAGTCCGTCAACGTCGACGGTGACGTAGTGGCCGGTGACAGGTGAGATGCGAGCCATGAGAGTTCTCCTTGTTCAGGCGGTTCAGACGGGGACGCCGACGGTGCGCAGCAGTTCGATCTGGCGTGTGAGGCAGCGCAGGTTCTGCATCAGCACCAGCACGTCGCCCTCCAGGGCCATGTCGCGCTGGAAGGATGCCGACCAGATGCCGTGGAACATCGGGGCGGGCATCTCGGTGCCGAACTCTCGCCAGGTGGCCGCACTGGCGCGGATGGCGAACTGGTACGGGGCGTCGAGGGGTCCGGGGTCGACGCTGATTTCAGCGACCTTCCCTGCGTTCATTCGCACTACGAAGGAGTGCTCGTCCATGTCCAGCAGGTAGGAGCAGGTGAAGTACTTCCCGTGGGCCAGGAGCTCGGGGTCCTGGTCGTTGGCCGCCGTGAAGGCTTCAACCCACTGCTGGGTCGAGGTGGTGGAGGTGGTGGTAGTCACGTTGTGGTCCTTCCCGCCTGACGTGCTCTGTCCGTGGCGTTCGCCTCCTTCATTGGAGCGTGACCTGTCTCACGAATCCATTACTCCTCTTCGATGGGGCGATAGGCCACAACTATTGCCAGCCAACGGGGCGGTCACTACCGTTGAGTCATGCAGCCCACCTTCGAGCTGCGCGTTCTGCGCTACTTCGTCACTGTTGCTGAAGAGCTGCACTTCGGACGCGCCGCCACCCGGCTCCACATCGCCCAGCCGTCACTGAGCGTGCAGATCCGCAATCTCGAACGCTCCCTCGACACCCCCTTGCTCAACCGCACCAGCCGCGGGGTGACCCTGACCCCGGCCGGGGAGGTCCTGCTGGTCCACGCCCGGGACCTGCTGGCGGCCGCTGAGGCGGCCGCTTCCTTGACCCGGCGGGCAGCCCGGGAACCGGGCCGAAAACTGGTGGTAGGTTTCCAGGCCAATGCTGCCGCCGAACTCACCCGGGCCGTCTTGGAGGCCTATCGCCACAGCAACCCGGCGGTCCAGGTCGAAATGCGCTCCTACCCCTTCGGCGATCCCACCGCTGGGTTGGCCGATGGCAGCGCCGACGTCGCCTTCGTTCGCCCACCCTTGCCGCAGTTCAAAGATCTGCGGATGGCCACCCTGTTCACCGAACCCCGGGTTCTAGCGGTCTCAGAGGCCTCCGAGCTGGCTACCCGGTCCTCGGTCCGAGTAGAAGAACTCCTCGATGAACCCTTCATCGCCCGCAACGCCCCGGATCTGTGGCGGGACTTCTGGCTGGCCACCGACGCCCGTCACAACCACTCCCCGGTCATCGGCTCCGAGGTCAGCACCGTCGACGAGTGTTTCGAGGCCATCCTGAGTCACCAAGGCGTCGCCTTCACGCAAGCCTCCACCCAACGTTTCTACAGTCGCCCCGGCCTGGCTTTCGTCCCCGTGGCCGATCTGTCTCCCTCCACAGTCAGCGTGGCCTGGCGCCAGGACAACGAAGACTGGGCAGCGCGCGCCTTCGTCGAAACCGCCCAGTTCACCGCCCTGAGCACCACACTCCCCCGGACGACACAGACGATCTAAGCGGTCCGTTCGAAGCGGGGCCCATCCGCCGTGCGTCACCGCGGGCCGCGCCTGACGGCGGGCCATACCCACCGTGATGCTTGTCCTCGCCGTCCTGACACCCATTGCTGTGGCCGCCCGTTAGACAGGCGCCCAGGAGCGGAGCACTGAACAGCCCGGGGAAAGGACTACGGCGACGTCGAATTGTGGGACCAGACCCCACCCATGTGCCGCTAAGACACCCCAGTACCGAATCGCCCCATCACCTCACCTGGCCCCGGTCTACTGACGTCTCATAAGCTCAGGCTCATTTCGGATGCTCGTAGAAGGAACCCCGACGGCGACGTCGTTCTTGTGAAAAATGACCGGTAGCCAGCCATATGCAAAGCAGTAAAGAGTTCATTTGCGCTCTGCGCGCATCGTGAGATTCCGGGCAGCAGCTCCGGTGCTCTCTCAAAGGCCGCCTGACCTCGTCCGATTACCCTTGTGCGATGCGATGCCGTGGCACGCATGGCATGAAGAGGGATCGCCTGCGGCCTGGGCCAGGACGGGCTGGACCTGGGACCAGAGCGTGTTCCAGGTGGTGCCGAGCTGCCGGGCCAGGCCCTGGATCGTTGCTCCCTCGGCCTGGAGCTGGCCGATCGCCCACCGGATCCGCACCGGCCGCCCGGCCCAGGGCGCATCGATCATCTCGACCATGACCGGTCGCGATGACTCCGCAGCCGGGACAGCCCGTGACCGGATCGCAGGACTCCACCTCGAGCACCAGGCCAGTAGGAGCCTGCCTCACCGCGACCAGGTGGAGGCTTGGGAAGTCGAGGAGAACATCGCATCGGTCGCAGCGATCGAGGGCGTCAGGGCATACACAACTATGGTCGGGCATCGTCAAGGTCCTTGAGATCAGCGGGGGTAGAAGTCCGCTCATCATCGGGGACCTCGACGTCTACACCCAGCTACCCGACCCAACCGGCGCGCCCACACTCAACTCTGAAGAGCCAGTAATCGGGGTTCCGGTCGTCCCACTCGGCGTCACCACCGGCCCACGAACATCGCTCCGAGGCTCTGAGCCGCCGAAGTCACCGACCCCCTCGCCAGCCTCAGATGCCCGAGAAATCAACGATCTCAGGGCGGTGATCGAGGCTGCAGTGTCCTCCCGTAAGCCACCCCGTGAAAGGCCCCGGAGTCCTCGGACTCCGGGGCCCTTGTCTGGTCCGGCTCAGGCGAACAGCGTCATGACGTAGAGCACGAAGACCACCACGTGCCCGGCACCGTGCAGCGCGGTGACCCGGCCGCCGAAGAACGTGGTCACGCTCAGCAGCAGCGAGATCCCCAGCAGCACCAGATGTGCCGGGGAAGCTGCCAGGACCACGTCCTGACCCGTGAGCAGACCGATGACCAGCACGGCCGGGATCGTCACGCCCACGGTGGAGACCAGGGCGCCGTGGCACAGGTTCGAGACCCGCTGCATCTCGCCGGCCAGGGCCGCCCGCAGCGCGGTGATCGTCTCCGGCAGGAACACGATGGCGGCGATCACCAGCCCGGACAGCTCCGCCGGGGCCTGCAGGCGCGCGAGCGCCTCGTCCAGCAGGGCAGCCATGTGGTGCGAGAGCAGCACGATCGGCCCGACGGCGGCCACGAGCACCAGCGCTCGGAGCATGATCTCGGCGCGATGCGCCCGCAGCACCTCTGTGATCACGGCGCTCGAGGCAGCTGCGGCGGGGAGCTCCGGGTCCGAGGAAGCGCCCGGCTCCTGGAAGTCAGCGCGCTGGGGTCCCATCTGCCGCTGCAGGAAGTACGCGTAGAGCACGATCGTCATGGCCGCCACGAGCACCGCCTGCGCGGCGGTGTACGCGCCGTCGTCGCCGATCAGTCCCGGAAGGGCGAAGGCCGTGGCCGCCAGCACGATCAGCAGCGTCAGGTAGGCGGAGACCCCGGCGCGGTTCGGTCGCAGTCCTCCGTGGCGTGCTCCCCCGACGATCAGGCACGCACCGATCACGAGGTTGAGGATGATCATCGACACCGCCATGACCGAGTCGCGAGCGATGCTCGCGTGCTCGCCGGGGCCGAGCATGACGGCCGAGATGAGGATGACCTCGATCAGCACGACCGACAGCGTCAGCACGAGGGTCCCGTAGGGATCCCCCAGCCGTTGGGCCAGGTGCTCTGCCTGCTCGACGACGCCTGAGGCGCAGACCAGGATCACGACGATGATGCCCGTCAGCAGCGCGGTCAGTGCGGCCGCGGGAAGGTGCCCCGTCAGAAGGGGCTGGGCCAGAATCAGCGCGAGATAGGCGCCCCAGCCCAGCAGCAGGCGCAGGATGACGGCTGGATGCAGCACGGTGCGCAGGGCCGAAGACGGTGAATTCATGAGGGCCAGGCCTCCTGTGCGGGGCCGTCCCCGCTGCAGGCCGCTGGTGATGCGGGTCGTCCCGCGGGCGTCTGTCGATTCCGAGCACCGATCCTAGTCGTCGATCGCCGGGGAGGCTGTCGGCGGGGTCACCGCCCGGACTCGCCCCCCCGGTCGGACCCGCTCACTGCCGATCGATGTCATCGGGCTCCCATCCGTGGGCCGTGCGCACCGCATTGGCCGCCAGCGGGATCTGATGCGAGGCGGATTCCAGGATGTGCATGAGGTAGCCGCCGGTGTTCGGCAGCGCGATGACGTCCCCCACCGCCACTCCGTGGGGGAAGACGATGCGCCGCTTGAGGATCAGCTCGGCCTCCACGCAGTAGGCGCCCACCAGGAAGGCCTCGATCGGCCCCGCCCAGGGGTCGACGGGTGACTCCGATCCTGCGGGATCGGAGGCCAGCGCGCCTTCGTCGTGCCGCGGACCGGGCACGAGCAGCGGGTCCACCAGGAAGTCGGCGGACGTCGAGCGGCACTGTGTGCGGTTCATCTCCAGCCCGACGATCGGCACGCCGTCGCTGGTGCGCTTGCGGAAGGCCACTCGGGCCAGGGTCATGCCGCAGCCGTCGAGCATCGCTCGGCCGGGTTCGCAGCGCAGCTGCAGGCCGCGGGCGCGCAGGGCATCGGCCACCGTAGCCTGCGCGCCGAGGCCGACGTGCTCCGCCCCGACGACGCCGTCGTCGTCCCTGCCGGAGGCGAGGTCGGCGTCGAGGACCTCGCCCAGCCAGGGCCCGCGCGTGAGCTTCTGGTGATAGGGGTACAGCTCGCGCGCTCCGCCCAGCTGCGGACCGTCGGGGCCTTCCTCCCGACGCAGTCCCAGGCCGTCACCGCGCCAGGTCAGCGATTCGTCGCCGCTGAGGACGGCCTGCTCGTGGGCCCGCCAGAATGACTCCCACGGCTCGGGGTCCTCGAGATAGGACATGGGCACGCCGCCGCCCATGTCGATCCAGGCCGGCTCCTGTCCACGCTGGCGAAGGGCATCGACCAGCGACACGGCCTGGCGCAGGCCCTCGCTGCGATCGCCCGGATCGTAGCCGTGCAGGTGGAAGTGCACGCCGGTGACCGCCAGCCCCGACTCGCTCACCGAGCCCCCTGCGCCGCCGAGCTCGGCCAGCCACGTACTCGCCGACTCCCCGAACCGGGTCGGCGCGATCCCCCGCCCCGGCTCCGGCGCCAGCCGCAGACCGATCCCGATGGGGGCGGTCCCGGCCGGACGCCCGGCGAGGACTCGGCGCAGAAGGGCCAGCTCATCCCGGTTGTCCACGACCACGGTCGCACCGGAGTCCACCGCCAGCCGCAGCAGCGGCTCCGGCTTGATCGCCGCCGTCACCACGATGTCCTCTCCCGGCACCCCGCGCTCGAGGACCTGGCGCAGCTCGCGCTGACTGCCCACATCGATCCCGTGGCCGAGCTCCCGCGCCCTGTCCACCACCGCGAGCATCTTGTTCGCCTTGCGCGCCACGAACACGCGCAGCTCGACCCCCCGCTGGTCCGCCGCACGGATCAGCTCCTGCGCATTGGCCTCCAGCGGTCCCGGGTCCAGCAGGTTCACGGGGCTGCCGTGCTCGGCGAGCAGGTCCTGGCACGCGACGGGATCGCCCACCAGCTCCTGCATCCAGGGCTCGAGGCGGCCCGGCAGCGCGGGGCTGCCGTGGGCGCGAGAGCGAAGGGGGTCGTCGATCGGCGGGGTGGCGGTCATGGCTCTCCTGGGAGGGGTCTCGATCATCCGCTGTGCCCACAGCTGCGGCTGGGGATGCAGGGCTCGGTTCAGCGTGTCATGGCCCAGCACGACGTCCTCGGTGGGCCGCCCGAGCACCGACAGCCCGGGGACGAGGCGACCGGCGACATCCACAGCGGCCGCCTCGCGCGTGATGCGGCAGCCGCGGCGCCCCGGCGGGATGCTGAGCACACCGCGCTCCACGAGCCCGTGCAGCAGCGGATCCGTCGCCGAAATGCCCGGCGGGGCCAGCACGGCATCGACGACGACGTCCGGGCCCGGGGACGACGGCCCGCCGGGGGCCCGCAGCCGGCCGTCGGCACCGATCTGCGCACCCGCATCCAGGCTGGACAGATCCACGATCCCGGCCTCGACGAGGGCTTCGAGCCGCCGCGCGCTGCGCAGCGGCGGTCCGAAGGCCCACCGCTCGAAGCGCACTGCCGCCGCGCGGAGCTCTGCCCACTGCTGCGGCGGGATCTGCGCGAAGCTGATCCGCTGCACGATGGCCGGGTACAGCAGCGACCACGCGCGCCCCAGCACCCACGCCGGGCCGCCCGGCTCGCGGCCCTGGGCCACGGCGATCCCGCGGCGAAGGGACCGCGCCGCAGCACCTCGCGCAGCCGCACTCGAGGTCTGCGCGCTCTGCGCTGCCTCGTCCCGGGGATGCTCCGGCTCCCGGCCGCTGCGCAGGGTCTCCTCCACCTCGGCGACGATGCCCTCCGGGATCGTCGAGCGCAGCGGGCCGCAGCCGTCCTCGGACTCCGGGTGCCGCTCGCGCAGCAGGAGCCGCTGCGCCGTGCGCTGCACAGCCCTCAGCAGCGCCGATGCATCCGAGGCGTCGAGGACCTCACGGCGGCCGGCTGCGAGGATCTCGGCGCGCACGCCCTCCTGCAGCGCCCCGGCCGGTGAGGAATCGGGATCCGGCTTGGCATCGAGCAGCGCTCCGCTGCGTCCCGTCGGGAGGATGACCGCGGGCTCCCGGCCGCTGGACCGGTAGTGCAGACGGCCGTCGGAGCCCTCCTCGAAGCGACCGCCGCGTCCCTCGCTCAGGCTGAGCGCCGCGTCGATGAAGGTCAGCGCAGCGCCGCGCACCACCACGCGGGATCCCGGGGGCACGGCATCTTCGCTCAGCCGCTGCGGGGCGGGGTACACACCGCCGATCAGCGGCACGGGAGCGACCCATCCGTGCTCCAGGGCGGCTGGGTGATCCGAGGCGTGGCCCGTGGCCAGCAGCACCTCGTCGTACGGGCCGTGCCAGAGCGAGCCGGAGCCCCCTGCGCGCCGCGCGGGCTCGATCCGCACCTCCCACGCGCGCGGCTCCAGCGCAGGGCGGCGCAGCTGCTCGGCGCGGCCGCGGAGCACCCGCACCCGGGTCCGCTCGGGCAATGCCGCGACCACCTGCGACCACGCGTGCTCCAGGTAGTCTCCGATCAGCGCCCGGGGCGGGTAGTCCTCGGCGGCATCGTCCCGGCCCTGTTCGAGCGCCCACTGCCGGAAGGGCTGCACCACGCGGTCCTCGGCCCCCGGCTCATGGGCGTCGACGATCCCCGACGTGACGTTCAGGCGCAGATGCCGGGGCTGGCGCGGGTCGTAGGCCGCGCCGGTGCCCGGTCGCTCGGAGGGGTCCACGATGTCGATCCGGACCTCCCGCGGACCGTCGCCGCGGCCGGCTGCTCGCAGCCGTCTGCCCAGGGAATCGAGTGCGCTCAGTGCCTTGGGACCGGCTCCGATCACCGCCAGCCGCAGGATGCCCTCAGCCACGCGTCCGCTCCTGCAGAGCCTGCACGGCCTCCTCGACCTGCTGCGGGGAGGCTCCCAGGACGGTGCGCACCCACTCGTCGTCGTAGATCGTGTCCAGGTAGGGCATGCCGCCGTCGTGCACGAGCATGGCGATCCGGGCATCGTCCGGGCGCTGCGGCAGCAGCGAGGCCACGGCGTGCACGACCGCCCCGGTCGAAGCCCCGGCCAGGATGCCCTCGCGCCTGGCCAGCAGGCGCGCGCCGGCCACGCACTCGAGCTCGCTGACCCGCAGCACCTGATCGGGCTGGACCCGGCGCGACAGGTCGGTCACGAATCCGGCGCCCATCCCAGGCAGGCGTCGTGCCCCGGCCGTCCCGCCGAACAGCACGCTGCCCTGTGCGTCCACGGCGATCACGCGGGTGCGCATCCCGTGCTCCTGGATGTAGGAGGCGCAGCCGCCGATCGTGCCGGTTGTGGAGCAGGCCGCGACCACGTCGTCGACGCGGTGCTGCATGGCCTCGGCGATCTCGCGCATGGTCCCCTCGCGGTGGGCACCCGCATTCGCCGGATTGCCGTACTGGTGCAGGTTCACCGCCCCGGGGATCTCCCGCAGCAGCTGCTGAACGCGGGCCAGCCTGGCGGTCAGCAGGTCGCCCGTGGCCGGATCCGGATGCTCCACGAGCTCGATCCGTCCGCCCAGCGCTCGGATGGCCGCGATCGTCGAGCGGTTGGCCCGGGTGTCCACGACGCACACGAACTGCACGTCGTGCGCCGAGCACGCGCGGGCCAGGGCCATCCCCAGATTCCCGGAGCTGGACTCAACCACGGTCCCGCCGGGGGCCAGTCGCCCGGAGTCCAGCGCATCGCGCAGCATGGCCAGTGCCGGACGGTCCTTGGCGCTGGCCCCGGGATTCAGGGACTCGACCTTGGCGAGCACCTCGGCCGGATGGCCGTCGAACAGCCGGGACATGCGCACCAGCGGGGTGCCGCCCACGGCCT
This sequence comes from Kocuria sp. NBRC 114282, assembly GCF_030268385.1. Taxonomy (NCBI): domain Bacteria; kingdom Bacillati; phylum Actinomycetota; class Actinomycetes; order Micrococcales; family Micrococcaceae; genus Kocuria; species Kocuria sp. NBRC 114282. The sequence goes on from NZ_BSQO01000011.1 coordinate 11,933, forward strand.
GGGCGATGTCATTGAGGATGGGGGCAGGCTCAGAGGTCATGGCCCTAATCTGGCACACGGACCTGGGAACAGACAGCAGGCTGATGGACGGAGCCGGACCGTGCCCGATCCGGTGGACCCCCGGTTCCGGTGGGCGGCCGGCTCGCCCGGTAGGATCGGGGCCGCCGCCGTGCACGGCCGCCCCACCGTCCCGCCAGCTCCAGGAGCCCCTGCATGTCCGTCCGCCCCGTCGTGATCACCGGCGATCCCGTCCTGCACCGCCCGGCCGCCAAGGTCACGGAGTTCGACGACTCGCTGCGCGAGCTGATCGCCGACATGCACGAGACCATGGACGCAGCCCACGGCGTCGGCCTGGCCGCCCCTCAGATCGGTGTGGGTCTGCGGATCTTCACCTTCGTGTTCGACAACGACGATGACGCCCCGAACCGCGGGGAGATCATCAACCCGGTGCTCACGGTCGGGAAGATCTCCGAGCAGCGTCCGGACCCCGATGAGGAGGCCGAGGGCTGCCTGTCCGTGCCCGGCTACAGCTTCCCGCTCAAGCGGGCCGAGTGGGTGCGCATCGCCGGCTTCGACCCGCACGGCCAGCCGATCGCCTGGGAGGCCACCGGCTGGTTCGCCCGCGTGATGCAGCACGAGTACGACCATCTGGACGGCAAGCTCTACGTCGACCGCCTGGACGAGAAGTGGTCCCGCAAGGCCAGGAAGGCTCTGAAGGGCGAGGGCTGGCGCGAGGCCGGGAACACCTGGACCCCCGGCATCGACGAGGACCCCTTCGGGCACTGACCCGCCCTGTCGCAGCGGCGGTCTCCCGAAAGGCCCCTGCCGGAAGGCAAGAGGAGCAGGTCGGCTCAGACCCGACGTACCCCGCGCCGCCACCGCAGCACGGCACCGGCGAACAGCGCCGCGAAGAGCCCCAGCACCACCACCCCGGACCACTCGAGCGACAGCGCATCCGTCCAGGTGAAGGCGGTGACTCCTAGCTCCCCGAGCAGACTCATCAGCCCCAGCACGCCGATGACGGCGGCGAAGCACACGGAGACCGCGGTCATGACGATGTTGTATCTCAGCTTCCGCTCGGGCCGCTCCAGAGCCCAGCGGTAGGCCAGGGCCATGAACATCCCGTCGGCGGAGTCCAGCAGGCACATGCCGGAGGTGAACGCCAGCGGGAGCAGCAGCACCACCCACCACGGGACGCCTGCCGTGGCGCCCCCGGCGGCCAGGATGAGCAGGGAGACCTCGGTCGCAGTGTCGAATCCCAGTCCGAAGAGGAACCCGACCGGGTACATGTGCCACGGCCGGTCCACCCGTCGCAGCGCGGGCCGCAGGATCCGGGACAGCGCACCAGCGGCTCCTGCCGGGTCGCTCTCCTCGGCTCGGCGCGAGGCTCGGATCAGCGTGCGCAGAGTCCGCAGGTTGATCGCTGCCAGCACCACCAGCGTGATCCCGGAGAAGGCAGCGCCCCACACGCCCAGCGCAGTGCGCACCGGGGAGTCTCCTGTCAGGCCCACCCACCGTGCGGAAGCGACCACCAGCACCGCGGCTGCGAACACCACAGTGGAGTGTCCCAGGGCGAAGTACATGCCCACGGACTGAGGGGTCCGATGCCCGGACTGCAGGGCGCGGGTGGTGTTGTCGATCGCGGCGATGTGATCCGGATCGAAGGCATGACGCAGGCCCAGGACATAGGCGGTGAGCAGCAGCCCTCCCGTGAAGGCGCTGCCGAGATCCCCCAGCCCCCAAGCGGCCGCGACGCCGCCGAGGAGCAGCAGATGCAGGCCTGAATTCACCCCGATGACCTGACGCGAGATCGGCGGGGCGACAGGTTCGGCGAGCGCACGGGGCGCCGGGGCGATCGGCATGGCCGACAGCGTAGACCCGGATGTGGGATGTCCAGACGCGCCCGCCTCCCCCTCCCTGAACCGCCAGCCCGCGCTCAGGATCCGGACAGGATCAGGAGCGGCCCATGATCCTCCATGCACAGCTCGACGGCGCCGTGCTCAGGCTGCGGGCAGCACCACCGTGAGCTGACCGGGGCGCTTGCCCTGCGGCTCCTCCAGCTCCACGCGCCACCGGGTGCCGGCCGCCTCGGCGAGCTCCTGGGCCGTCTCGACGCGGCGGCCCTGGGCGACCTGCTCCAGCACGTGACGCGCCAGCTCCCCGCGAGTGTGCTTGGCGAAGTGCGAGACGACCTTGCGCTGGCCGTCGTCGGAGACAGTGACTGCGCGGACGGCCACGGTGGTCTCTGACGGGGCGGCGAAGGCTGCCGAGTACGCCGAGGAGCGGCAGTCGATGATCAGCTGCCCCTCGGCCTTCGGACCCAGCGCCTCCCGCAGCCGCGGCTTCCAGAACGACGACAGCTTCACCGGCTCGCGCTTGCCCAGCCCCCGCAGGGCAGTGCCCATGGACAGCCGGTAGGCGGGGATCCGATCGGTGGGCCGCACCGCACCCCACAGGGCCGAGATCACCACCACGGAGTCCTCCGCGACCCGGCGCTGCTCGGCGGTGAGCGACTGGGCCCCGAGCGCGTCGTAGAGCACCCCGGTGTAGATCTGCAGCGCCGGTGCGGCCGGTTCGGTGCGCAGCGACAGGTTGCGCTGCACCTCCGGTGCGAGCGAGGCCCCCACGCCCAGCGCCTCGAGCGCATTGCGCTGCCCGCTCACCTTCTCGAGAGCCGCCAGGACTCTCAGGCGGTCGTCGTTCAGCTGCGGCAGCGACAGCTCCTGCAGCTGGACCGGGTCCCCGGAACCGGGCCGGGTCTTGGTCTCGGAGGGCGGCAGCAGGATCAGCATCCGAGCATGCTATCGGCCGCAGACGGGTACAGTGGTCGGCTGGACAGGACGGCCGGGTGATCGCGCGGCGCCATGTGCGCCTCGAGGAAAGTCCGGGCTCCGCAGAGCAGAACGGTGGCTAACGGCCACTCGGGGAGACCCGCAGGAAAGTGCCACAGAGAGCAGACCGCCCACGGCACGCCGTGCGGTGAGGGTGAAAGGGTGGTGTAAGAGACCACCAGCGCACCGGGCGACCGGTGCGGCTAGGCAAACCCCGTTCGGAGCAAGGTCAGACAGGGTGCAACAGGGCTGCTCGTCCTGCATCCGGGTAGGCCGCTCGAGCCCATCGGCAACGATGGGCCTAGATGGATGATCACCGCCGTGCCCCGGGCGACCGGGCACGTGCACAGAACCCGGCTCACAGGCCGTCCTGTCCCTCGACATCCCCGCTCCGGCACCTCCGCAAGCGCTCTCAGGGCACCAGGATCGCGCCGCAGTCGGCGCAGGCGGCCACCGTCTGCGGATCGGCTTCCAGGGCCGAGACCTCCGCGGGGCTCATGGGGCTGCCGCAGGCTCCGCAGGCCGAGGCCTGACGACGCGCCGCCGCGATCTTCTCCCGTCCCGTGCCGCCGCCGCGGATCCGCTCGTAGCGCGCCACCAGCTGATCGTTGCCCACGGCGAGCACTGCGTCCTGCCGGCCCTGATCCAGCCCGGCCAGCTCCTCCCGCAGCTGCTTGCCGGACTCCTGAGCCGCACCCACGCGCGCGCGGGCATCGGCATCTGCGGCCTTGAGCCGCGGCATCAGCTCGTCGCGCTGGGATTGGAAGGCGGCCAGCTCCTGATCGGCGCGCTCGGCCCCGGCACGGGCCTTCTCGACCTGCCCGGTCAGCGATTCGATCTGCCGGGTCTGGGCCGAGACCTGCTTGGCGGATCCGCCGGCATCGCGCCGGGCACGCTCCGTCTCGAGCCGGGCGAGGAGGTCATCGACCTTCTGATGGGCGGCGTCCCGGGCGCCCACCAGCTCAGCGCCCCGGGCCTGCAGCTCCTTGGCCCTGGCGACGGCGGCGCGCTGGCGCTTGAGGGACTCCACGAGCTCGGGCTCCTTCTGAAGCACCGTGAGCCGCTCGCGCAGGGTCGCAGCGCGAGAATCGCGGGACTGCAGCGCCAGCAGCGCCTCGAACTGCTCGGGGGCGGCGGTGGTCATGATGCGACTCCTGTCGATCGGCTCGGCTCCCACACGTCCTGCGGGGGCTCGTGCGGGCTGGGCACCCGGAAGTCCCAGGGGTCGCTGCGACGCCCCGAGACCCGGACCTCGGCCCGGAACCCGCGCGCGGAGAGCTCCTCCTGCAGCGCGGCCGCGCCCACGGGCAGCCACAACCACTCGCTGGCCGCGTGCGAGAGGTCGATCAGCGCCGGTGAGCCGTCGCCGGTCAGTGCGGTCTCACGCGCCTCCGAAGCCGGGTGATGGCGCAGATCGGCGGTGACGTAGACATCCGCCTCGGCACGCCGCACGGTCTCGAACAGAGAGTCCCCCGAGCCGCCGCACACCGCCACGCGGCGGATCATCCGGTCGGGATCCCCTGCCACGCGCACGCCCTGGGCGGTCGGCGGGATCACGGCGGCCAGCCGCTGGGAGAGCTCGACGAGGCGCACGGGCTCGTCCAGGTCGCCCACACGGCCGATCCCGATCTCCGGATCCTCCGACGACGGCTCGAGGGGCTGCATCCGCTCCACGCCGCAGGCGCGCAGCAGGACATCGGAGACGCCGTCGCGCGCGGCGTCGGCATTGGTGTGGCAGGCCAGCAGCCCGATCCGGCGCTCGATCAGCTCGTGGAGCACCCGTCCCTTGTAGGTGTCAGCGGCCACCGTGGACACCCCGCGCATCAGCAGCGGATGGTGCGTCAGCAGCAGATCCGCCTCCGTCTCCACGGCCTCCTGGACGGTGGGCGTCACCGCGTCCACGGCCATCAGGATCCGGCGCACGGGGGCCTCCGGTCGCCCCGCGATCAGCCCCGAGGCATCCCAGGACTGCTGCGTGCGCAGCGGCCACAGCCGATCCGCGGCGTCGACGACCTCTGCCAGCGTGGGGATCTCGCTCATGGCACCGAGTCTAGGAGGAGACGACGACAGCGCGCCCGGCCGGTCGGGACCTCACCGCTGGGACCCTCCCGAGGCCGGATCGGCAGGAGGTCGAGCGCAGGAATACCGAGGCCGCGAGGAAGGTTCCACCGATCATGACCACCACGACCTACGTCCTGGGCGCCGGCTGCTTCTGGTGCCTCGACGCCATCTACCGCAAGACCCGCGGCGTGAGCGACGTCGTCTCCGTCTACACCGGCGGCCATGTGAGCCACCCGACCTACGAGCAGGTCTGCTCCGGTCAGACCGGCCATGCCGAGGCGGTGGCGGTGAGCTTCGACCAGGAGGTCGTCTCCCCCGAGATCATCCTGGATCTGTTCTTCACCTCGCACGATCCCACGAGCCTGAACCGCCAGGGAGCGGATGAGGGTCCGCAGTACCGCTCGTCGATGTTCTACGCCGACGAGCAGCAGAAGCAGCTCTTCCAGGAGGCCATCGAGCGGATGGCCCCGAACTTCGAGCGCCCGATCGTGACCACGCTCGAGCCGCTGGGCACCGTGTGGGAGGCCGAGCCGGTCCACCAGGACTTCTACGCCCGCCAGCCCTATAACGGGTACTGCCAGTTTGAATCGCCCCGGGTTTGTTAGAGGCTCGCAAGTGCCGCGTCGGCGGGTGCCGGTGCGGGGTGGTTGTGATGGTAGGTGTCCTCGAGCTCGACGGGCGGGATCATGCCGATCTCGCCGTGAAGTCGC
>NZ_BSQO01000012.1:0-11921 GCF_030268385.1 Kocuria sp. NBRC 114282
CGCAGGGAACTCGACATGATCCAGGACAGTCTCAACGGGCGCCCTCGGAAGACATTGGGCTATCTGACACCATCAGAGAAGCTCGCAGAGTTCCTTGCGCTCACCGCTTGAATCCGCCGATCCTGAAAAAGGCCTCGGCTTTTTTCGCAGCGGAACTCGACCGCCCCACGACGAGATGATCCGGTTCATCGACATGAACCGCGACGATTTCGGGGTCGAGGCCATCTGCCGCTTCATGCGAGAAACAGAATGTGGGTTCATCACCTCCCGAGCCTACCGGGCTGCGAAAACACGGCCGGCCTCAGCTCGTGCTCTGCGTGATCAATCATTGATCCCGGAAATACAGCGCGTCCATGCGCAGAACTATGGTGTCTACGGGGCGCGGAAGATGTGGCATGCGATGCGCCGAGCAGGCTGGGACCTGGGCCGCGATCAGGTCGCTCGTTTGATGCGTAGCGCCGGGTTGCACGGGGTCCGCCGGGGCCGCAAGCCCAACACCACCCGTCCAGCCCAGGCAGATGATCATCGCCCGGACCTGGTCCAGCGCGACTTCACGGCCGCGGCTCCGCATGAGCTCTGGGTCGCCGACATCACTTATGTGCGTCTTGTGTCGGGATTCTGCTATGTCGCATTCATCACGGATGTCTGCACCCGCAAGATCGTCGGCTGGTCGGTTGCTTCAACGCTGCACACAGATCGCCTGCCGCTTCTGGCTCTGGAACAGGCATTGTTGACGACTGGTGCCCGTCGGGATTCTTCTGGCTTGACGCATCACTCGGATCGAGGGTCTCAATATGTGTCGCTGGCCTACTCGGATGCGCTGATTGCTGCAGGTGTGACTGCTTCGGTCGGTACGGTCGGGGATTCTTATGACAATGCCCTGGCAGAAACGGTCAATGGTCTCTATAAGACCGAGATCATCTACTCCAAGCGCGTCTGGCCCTCGGCTACTGCGGTGGAGATCGCGACGTTGGACTGGGTCCATTGGTGGAACACGGCTCGGCTCCACGAACGACTGGGGTACCGGACCCCGGTCGAGGTCGAGGCTGCTTACACTGACCTCGAGGTGACCGCGCCCGCGGTGCCCTGACCTCGGAACGAAACCCAGGGCGCTTCAGTCAGCGCCCCTGAATGTTGACTCAATGGGGCGCGCCTGCCTCTGGGCGACGGGGACCCAGGAGTGGGCCCGGATCCGTACAGCTCCCGCTGTACGGTTAGTGCATGAGGATCTTGTCCCCGGTCGAGGTGATGTCCCGGTTCGGCAAAGCACTGGCCGATCCCACTCGGGCCGCGGTGCTGCTGCAGTTGCAGCAGGGCCCGGCGGTGCCCTCGGACCTGGCGGTGCCCTCGGACCTGGCGGCCCGGATCGGGGTGAGCCGTCAGATCCTGTCCAATCACCTGGCCTGTTTGCGTGACTGCGGGCTGGTCGTGGGTGTGCCGGCTGGGCGCAACGTGCGCTATGAACTCTCGGACCCGAAGGGGGCTTAACCCCTGATCTTGGACACGCGGAATCCAGCACGATGCTGGGGAAGCGAGAATCCAAGGATGGCAAGGAAGAACTACACCGACGAGTTCCGTCGCCGGGCGGTGGACTTGTACGAGTCCACGCCGGGCGCGACGCTCAAGGGGATCGCGGCGGATCTGGGCGTGTCCCGGGGCTCGTTGAAGGAGTGGGTCGACAAGCTCGGCTCCGGGACCACGAGGACCGGGGAGGTGGTCGCTCCGGTCGCGGGGCGGTCGGAGTCGCAGGCGGCGAAGGTCAGGAGGCTGGAAGCCGAGCTGGCCGCAGCGCAAGCCGAGGCCCACAAGCTCGCGCAGGAGCGGGACATCCTCCGTCAGGCGGCGAAGTATTTCGCCGGGGAGACGAACTGGTGAACCGCTTCCGGTTCGTCGAGGACCACAAGGACGCCTGGGGCGTGAAGCGGTTGTGCGAGGTCGTCGAGGTCGCCCGGTCATCGTTCTACGCGTGGCTGGCCGCCGCGCCGACACGGGCAGCGAGAGCGGCGGCCGACGCGGCGCTGGTGGCGCGGATCCAGGTGCTGCAGGATCCCGCCCGGGGCGGGGACCGCGCCTACGGCGCGCCCCGGGTCACGGCCGACCTCAACGAGGGCACGACGCCCGGCGATCGGGTCAACCACAAGCGAGTAGCCCGCGTGATGCGCGAGCACGGCCTGGCCGGTATCCGGTTGCGCAAGCGCGTGAGGACCACGCTCCCGGACCAGTCCGGCAGGCGGTTCCCCGACCTGCTCGGCCGCGACTTCAGCATCGGCGTGCCGTGCCGCCGCTACGTCGGGGACATCACCTACCTGCCCATCGCCGACGGCACGAACCTCTACCTCGCGTCCTGCATCGATCTGGGCTCACGCAAGCTCGCCGGCTGGAGCATGGCCGATCACATGCGCACCGAGCTCGTCGAGGACGCGCTGAAGGCCGCCTGGCACGAGCGCGGGACGCTGGCCGGGACGGTGTTCCACTCCGACCACGGCGCCGTCTACACATCGAAGGCCTACGCGCAGCTCTGCACGGACCTGGGCGTGACGCAGTCGATGGGCGCGATCGGCTCCTCGGCCGACAACGCCCTCGCCGAGAGCTTCAACGCCGCCCTCAAACGCGAGCTGCTCGAGGGTCGGGCGGGGTTCCCCGACGCGCCGACGGCATACCGGGCCGTGTTCCGGTGGGCGAACCGTTACAACACCCGCAGGCGCCACTGCGCGATCGGCAACATCGCTCCGAACGCCTACGAAGCCGCCGCCTCCGCTACACTCCCGGAAGCGGCATAACCGAAATGACACCGTGTCCAAGATTCAGGGTCAAGGCCCAAGCTGGCCCACGCGTTGGAGGATCTGCTGGGCACGATCCTGACCGTCGAGTCGGTGTGCCGGTGCGGGACACCCGAGTGTGCCGCCGAGGATCTCGCCGATGACGCCACCACCCAGGAGGTTCCGGCATGAGTGGAGAGCACAACCATTCCCACGCCGGCACCGGGCGGCGGGGGAAGCTGGCGGTGGTGTTCGCGATCACCGCCACGATCATGGTCGCGGAGATCATCGGCGCGGTGATCTCGGGCAGCCTGGCGCTGCTGGCCGATGCCGGACACATGTTCACCGACTCGGCCGGACTGCTGATCGCCCTGACCGCCGCGACCTTGGCGCTGAAACCGGCCACCGACAAACGCACCTGGGGGTACCAGCGCGCCGAGATCGTCGCCGCGGCCGCCCAAGCCTCGGTGCTGCTGGCCGTGGGCGGATTCATCGCCGTCGAAGGGGTCCGCCGGCTGTTCGACCCCCCGGAGGTCGAGTCCACGGCCATGCTCTGGTTCGGGGTGATCGGGCTGGTCGGCAACATCATCGGGTTGGCCATCCTCGCCTCGGGCCGGGGGGAGAACCTGAACATGAAGGCCGCGTTCCTGGAAGTGGCCAACGACGCCCTGGGCTCGGTAGCAGTGATCGTCTCCGCGATCGTCATCGCCACCACCGGCTGGACCCAGGTGGATGCGATCGTGTCCCTGCTGATTGCCGCCCTGATCGTCCCCCGGGCCCTGATCCTGCTGCGCGACACCATCGAGGTCCTGATGGAAACCACCCCGAAGGGCCTGGACCTCGATGAGGTCCGCACCCGCCTGGAAGCCCTGCCGCACGTGGTGGGCGTGCATGATCTGCACGCCTCGCGCATCGACTCCGACACCCCGGTGCTCTCGGCCCACGTCACCATCCACGACGGCTGCCTGACCGCTGAGCACGCCGGTGTCGTGCTGGCGGATCTGCAGGCCTGCGTGGCCCGTGACTTCCACGTGGCCATCGAGCACTCCACCTTCCAGATCGAACCGGCCTCCCACCGCCACGATGAGACCCTCCACCCCTAGTGAGCCTCCACCCCCGGTACGCCCCGCTCCCTGAACGCAGAACGGAAACCCCCTGTGAGCACAACCGTCAGCACCATCACCCCACAGCAGAAGTCCTCGAAGGCCAAGATCATCGTGTGGGTCCTCCTGGCCGCCGTCGTGGCAGCCGTGGCCATCCCCATCCTCATCGCCCGGGCCAACTCCACCCCGGCGGTGCCCGATGACGGGGGACAGGTGGTTCGGGAGAACAGCCGGGTGCTCTCCCAGGCCCCGAACGAACAAGCCGTGCTGGTGGAGTTCCTGGACTATGAGTGCGAGTCCTGCCGGGCCGCCTACCCCGTTATCGAGGAGCTGCGGGCCGAATACGCCGACACCGTCACCTTCGTTCACCGCTATTTCCCGTTGCCTGGTCACCGCAACTCCATGAACGCCGCCCTCGCGGTCGAGGCCGCCGCCCAGCAGGGCCAGTACGAGGCGATGTACCAGCGCATGTACGAAACCCAGACCGAATGGGGGGAGTCGGCCGAGGACCAGAGCGCGGTCTTCCGCGGCTTCGCCGAGGACCTCGGCCTGGACATGGCCGCCTTTGATGCCGCGATGGCCGATCCGGCCACCCAGGAGCGCATCGAGCTCGACGTCGCTGACGGTGAGGCTCTGGGCGTGGGCGGAACCCCGATGTTCTTCCTCGATGGGGAAGTGCTCAACCCGGAGACGCTGGAGCAGTTCCGAGCCGAGATCGAAGCCGCCGCCACCAGCTGACTCACTCCGTCACCAGACCACCGACCGCTTGCACCCTCGAGGGGCCCTCCCATGACTGATTCCACGACCATCGACCGCCCCCACGGCAGCGAACCCGACGGGCAGGCGCACCTGCCCGGCTTCGCCCGCCACCGCCCCTTCGCCCTGACCTTGCTGGTGACCGGGGTGATCGGGTGGATCGCCTCAGCGATCCTGGTGCTCGAGCGCTTGGAGCTCTACCGGGACCCCGACCACGTCACCAGCTGCGACATCAACCCGTGGGTGTCCTGCGGTCAGGTCATGGGCACCTGGCAGTCGGAGCTGTTCGGCTTCCCCAACCCGCTGATCGGCATCATCGCCTTCGCCGTGGTCATCACCACCGCCATGGCGGCCCTGGCCGGGGCACGGTTCGGGCGCTGGTACTGGATCGGCCTGCAGATCGGAGTCACCGCTGGCATGGTGTTCGTGATCTGGCTGTGGTCCCAGGCGCTGTTCACCATCTACATCCTGTGCCTGTACTGCATGATCGTGTGGGCGGCGATGATCCCGCTGTTCATCCTGCTCACTGTGCGCAACCTCGCCCACGGCATCATTCCCGCCCCGCCCCGGTTGGTGCGCTTCGCTTCCGAGTGGGCCTGGACCCTGGTGGCGATCACTTACGTGGCCGTGGCCGCCTCGGTGTTCTTCCGCTTCTTCACCGCCTTCACAGGCCTCTGACCAACCCCTGAGCGACCTCGGCCCCGGTATCCCTGAAGGAGGGGCGCCAGGGTCGTGTGCTGTCGGGGGGCAAGAGGGCTGCGGCGCACGGAGGCAAACAACATTACATTGCCCCGGTCCGATCAATCGGTTTTAAGCGATACCATCGGGTCATGCCGAATATTAGTTGTGCGACCGGCCTGGACCCGGCCGTGGCCCTGTTCCATTCCCTGTCCGATCCCACTCGCCTGACCATCGTGGCCCGCTTGGCCGCCGGAGAGGCCCGGGTGCGAGATCTGGTGGAGCAGACCGGACTAGCACAGTCCACCGTCTCGGCCCATGTGGCCTGTCTGCGGGACTGCGGGCTGGTAGCCGGCCGGTCCGAGGGCCGCCAGACCTTCTATGCCCTGGACCGCCCGGAGCTGATGGACCTACTGGCTACCGCCGAAACCCTGCTGGCGGCCACCGGGTCGAAGGTCGCACTGTGCCCGAACTACGGCCGGGACGCCCAGCAGGCCCAAGAGAACCAGGGGGTTGTTCGATGAGTGATGCTTGCTGCGCCCACGACGATCCCGCTCACCACGAGGAGGCGGAGACGGAGCCGGTTGGTTTCTGGCAGGTGAGCGAGGTGCGGTTCGCTACCGCGGCCGGAGCGCTGCTGGCAGTCGGGTGGTTCATCCACCTCCTGGAGGGCTCGGAGTGGTTGACCACCGTCGTGAGCGTGGTGGCGCTGGGGTTGGCGGGGTGGACGTTCGTGCCTTCCACCGTGCGCCAGCTGGCCAAGGGCCGCATCGGGGTCGGCACGTTGATGACGATCGCCGCCGTCGGGGCGGTAGCCCTGGGTGCGATCGAGGAGGCGGCGGCGCTGGCCTTCCTCTACGCGATCGCCGAGGCGTTGGAGGAGTACTCGGTGGCGCGCACCCGGCGCGGGCTGCGTGCGCTGCTGAATCTGGTCCCGGATCGGGCCACGGTGCTCCGTGGCGGGGTGCAGGTCACCGTGGCCCCGGCCGAGCTGGTCCTGGGGGATCGGATGGTGGTCCGTCCCGGGGAGCGGGTGGCCACTGACGGACGGATCCTCACTGGCCGCACCTCGGTGGACACCTCGGCGTTGACCGGGGAGCCCGTGCCGGTGGAGGTCGGACCGGGTTCGGAGGTTTACGCCGGGTCCATCAACGGCACCGGCCCGCTGGAGGTGGAGGTCACCAGCACGGCCGAGGAAAACTCTCTGGCGAAGATCGTGCACATCGTCGAGGCCGAACAGTCCCGCAAGGGCCCCAGCCAGCGGCTGGCCGATGCCATCGCCAGCAAGCTGGTGCCGGGAATCCTCATCGCCGCGGCCCTGATCGTGGCTTACGGGTTCATTGTCGGGGAGCCGCTGCTGTGGTTCGAACGCGCCTTGGTCGTGCTGGTGGCCGCTTCCCCGTGTGCGCTGGCGATCTCGGTGCCCGTCACCGTGGTTGCCTCGGTGGGGGCGGCCAGCCGCATCGGGGTGCTGATCAAGGGCGGGGCCGCGGTGGAGACCCTGGGCAAGATCCGCACCATTGCCTTGGACAAGACCGGCACCCTCACCCGCAACAACCCGGCCGTCATCGAGGTCGCCACCACCGCCGGGGCGACCCGAGAGCGGGTGCTCTCTCTGGCGGCTGGGCTGGAGGCCGCTAGCGAACACCCCCTGGCCCGGGCCATCCTCGCCGCCACATCTGAGCGCGCCGAGGTGACCCACGTGGACACCGTTCCCGGGGCCGGGCTGTACGGCACCTTCGAGAGCGCGCGTCTGCGCCTGGGCCGCCCCGGATGGATCACACCCGGGCCCCTGTCCGCCGAAATCGAGCGGATGCAGCGCGCCGGGGCCACGGCCGTGCTCATCGAGCAGGACGGCAAGGTGCTTGGGGCGATCGCGGTGCGTGATGAGCTGCGCCCGGAGGCCCGAGAGGTGATTACCCGGCTCAACCGCGCCGGATACACCACCGCGATGCTCACCGGGGACAACACCCTCACCGCCACCGCCCTGGCCGAGGCCGCCGGCATCACTCAGGTCCACGCCGACCTGCGCCCGGAGGGCAAAGCAGAGATCATCCGCACCCTCAGGGAGCAGCGCCCCACGGCGATGGTCGGTGACGGCGTCAACGACGCCCCGGCCCTGGCCACCGCTGACATCGGCATCGCCATGGGCGCGATGGGCACCGACGTGGCCATCGAGACCGCCGACATCGCCTTGATGGGCGAGGACCTCCACCACCTGCCCCAGGCTCTCGACCACGCCCGGCGAACCCGGTCGATCATGCTGCAGAATGTCGGGGTGTCCCTGGCGCTGATCGCAGTGCTAATCCCCTTGGCTCTGTTCGGCATCCTGGGGTTGGCCGCGGTGGTGCTGGTGCACGAGGTGGCCGAGATCTTGATCATCGCCAACGGGGTGCGCGCCGGCCGGATCCGCCGTGACACTGCGCGCCTGGCCGCCCAGCCCGCCCCGGCCCTGGAACCGGCCGCATGAGCGACGCACCCCCGCCCCGCACCAGCGCCTCGAGCAGACCGGAGACCCGCAGCAGGAAAGTCGTTCTGCTGGTCGGGGCGGCGGCGCTGGCCGCCGTCGACCTGATCCTCAAAGCCGTGGCCGAAGCCCGGCTTGCGAGCGGCGAGACGGTGGATCTGGGGCTGCTCACGCTGCGCCTGCACCACAATCCCGGGGTGGCCTTCGGCCTCGGGGCGGGCCTGCCCGATTGGGTCGTCATCGCCGCGACCGGACTGATCATCGCGGGGCTGACCTGGTACCTGCTCACTACGGCACCCGCCTTCACCCGGCTGGCCCGTACGGGAGCGACCCTATTGCTCGGGGGCGCGGCTGGGAACTTCCTCGACCGCCTCGACGGCAACGGGGTAGTGGACTACCTGCACACCGGATGGTTCCCCACCTTTAACCTCGCCGACGCCTTCGTCACCACCGGGGTCGTTGTCTTCGTCTTGGGCGCGCTGCTGGCCCCGGAACCCCGCCCCGACCCCACCGAGTAGCGGGCCACCTCACTGCCCACGACCTGCCACCAGGGCCGCCGAGCCGGTTCGCGCCCCGCACGGATGCCGCCGCATCCGAAGGACTGCACAGCAGACGTGAGACAGGGACCTTCCATCCCCGACAAAAGACAAGTTATGGACTTCATCTCCCCCGTGATGCAAGCGATCGGCCTGTTCGCGGCCACCAACATCGACGACATCATCGTGCTCTCCCTGTTCTTCGCCCGCGGAGCCGGGGTCCGAGGCACCACCGTCAAAATCGGGATCGGCCAGTACGTAGGCTTCGGCGGCATCCTGATCGCCTCCGTGCTGGTGACCCTGGGCGCCAGCACCTTTTTGCCGCCCGAGGCCATTCCCTACTTCGGCCTCATCCCCCTGGTCCTCGGCCTCATCGCGGCCTGGAAGGTCTGGCGCAGCGACGACGATGATGACGATGACGAGGGGAAGGTCGCCGGCAAACAGGTCAGCATCTGGACTGTCGCCGCAGTCACCTTCGCCAACGGCGGGGACAACATCGGGGTCTACGTGCCCGTATTCGTCACCGTGGGCCCGACCGCGATGGTGGCCTACTGCATCGCCTTCCTGGCCATGGTCGCGGTGCTGGTGGCCATCGCCAAGTACGTCGCCACCCGCAAACCCATCGCCGAGGTCCTGGAACGGTGGGAACACATCCTGTTCCCGATCGTGCTGATCGGCCTGGGCGTGGCCATCCTCCTCGAGGGCGGGGCCTTCGGCCTCTAACCCACTTGCCGGCTGAGCTCAGCCCCACGACGGGACGCTGGCCCTCCGCGCCCGCCCCGGGGCGGCGTGAACGGCCAGGTCGTCCCACCTCCTGCCTGGACGGTTCACTGCCGTCGATGGTGAAACTAGGCTCGGCGGAAACCATGCGGGTGCGCTAAGAGGTGGAGACCATGCCAAGGATGTCCGCGCTGGAGGCCTTCTTCTGTCGCAGCGCGCCATGGGCTCTTGTGGCCCGGCGGATGGTTCCCTGGGCGACCCAGGGGTTCCCCGTCACCGGGGACGTGCTGGAGATCGGTGGAGGCAGCGGTGCGATGGCCGAAGCCATCGCCCGAGCCCATCCCCGGGTTCGGCTCACCACGACCGACGCCGACCCGGCGATGGTCGAAGCCGCCCAGGACCGCCTGGCCGGATTCCCCCTGACCCAGGCGCGTCAGGCCGATGCCACTCGGTTGCCCTTCGAGGACGAGTCGTTCGACACGGTTCTGAGCTTCCTGATGCTCCACCACGTCATCGAGTGGGAACGCGCGGTGGCCGAGGTGGCCCGGGTTCTGCGACCGGGCGGGGCCTTCGTGGGATACGACCTGCTGGCCTCACGGATGGTATCTCTGGTGCACCGTGCCGATCGGTCACCGCACCGGCTCATCGAACCTGGAGCCTTCGAACCAGTCCTCGACCAGGCCGGCCTGGACCCACTCGCCCTCCGGCTGTCCTTCGGCGGGCCGGTCGTGCGCTTTGTCGCCCACAAGCCGGGCAATGCCCAGGACGCTTCCGGCAACGACATCACTTCCAGGAGCAGCCGATGAACAGCGCGCCCATCACCCCCGAGACCATCCATGAGGAGCTGGAGCGGGTTCGCGCGGACTTCCATGCCCTGGTCACTGAAGCGACCCCTGCGGATCTGCGCCGGCCCTCGTCGGGCACCCGGTGGACCAACGGGCAGCTGCTGTTCCACATGTTCTTCGGCTACCTCATCGTGCGCCGCCTGCTACCCCTGGTGGGCAGGTTGCCCGATCCGGTCAGCCGCATCTTCGCCCGAGCACTGGAGGCCGGCACCCGAGCTTTCCACGTCATCAACTACCAGAGCGACCGGGGTGCGGCCCGGGTGATCCACGGCCCGCGGCTGATCCGGTGGTTCGACCGCACCCTCGACTTTCTGCAGGCCCGGCTCAGAATCGAGTCGGAGGATGCGCTGGCCCGCGGGATGCACATGCCGGTGCACTGGGATCCCTACTTCCGGGACTGGATGAGCCTGGCCGAGATCTACCACTACGACACCCAGCACTACGACCACCACCGTCAGCAATTGACGCTCAGCCGAGCACCGTGAACCCGCTCCGATTCACGGACCTGGTGATGCATGTTGCGGTTCCGGCGTGGACATCGTGCACGTCTGCTCCACGTCACCGCGGGAACCGCTGAAAACGCTGGTCGGGCCATCCTGATCCCAGGGATGTGCCGGTACCTCGATAGCCTGGGTTAAAGGGACTGTACGTTTTTCGGTGTAACTCCCGAACTGGGAGGTATGACCGATGGATGACGTGATGGCATCGCAGAACGTGGAGGTTCAGGAGCCCGTGACCATGACTGGGGAGCAGCGGCAGGGCGCCGAGCATCGCGGCAAGGAGGTGCCGGCGGTGGACCGGGCTCTGGTGGCGCAGCTGGTGGCCGGTGCCCGAGAGCAGGGCCTGGACCTGGCCGGGGAGAACGGGCTGCTGGGCCAGCTGACGAAGCTGGTGCTGGAGTCGGCTCTGGAGGGCGAGATCACCGACCACCTGGGCTACGAGCCCCACGAGCGTGGCGGATCCAGCGACGGCAACAGCCGTAACGGCACCCGGGCGAAGACGGTGCTGACCAAGGCTGGGCCGGTGGCGGTCGAGGTGCCCCGCGACCGTGCCGGGACATTCGAGCCGGCCATTGTGAAGAAGCGGCAGCGGCGGCTGGGCAGCGTGGAAGACATGGTGCTCTCACTGTCCGCCCGCGGGCTGACACACGGGGACATCAGTGCACACCTGGTCGAGGTCTACGGCGCGGACGTGTCCAAGACGACGATCTCCACGATCACGGACAAGGTCCTCGAGGGCATGTCCGAGTGGCAGAACCGTCCGCTGGACCCGGTGTATCCGGTGGTCTTCGTGGACTGCATCCACGTGAAGGTGCGTGACGGTCAGGTCGCCAACCGGCCAATCTACATCGCCCTGGCCGTGACCGTGGACGGCAACCGCGACATCCTCGGGCTGTGGGCCGGGGACGGCGGAGAGGGCGCGAAGTACTGGCTGCAGGTCCTGACCGAGATCAAGAACCGTGGGGTCGAGGATGTGCTCATGCTCGTCTGCGACGGTCTCAAGGGCCTGCCTGATTCCGTGGCCACCGTGTGGCCGGCCACGATCGCGCAGACCTGCGTGGTGCATCTGATGCGCAACAGCTTCCGCTACGCCGCCCGGCAGGACTGGGACGCGATCTCGCGGGCCCTCAAGCCCGTCTACCAGGCCGCGACCGTGGCCGAGGCCGAGGAGCGCTTCTTGGAGTTCCAGGAGAAGTGGGGTCGGAAGTACCCGGCGATCGTGCGGCTGTGGTCCAACTCCTGGGCGGAGTTCGTGCCGTTCTTACAGTTCGACCGCGAGATCCGTCGGGTGGTGTGCACCACGAACGCGATCGAGTCGGTCAACGCCCGCATCCGCAAGGCCGTCAAGGCGCGTGGCCACTTCCCGAACGAGCAGGCCGCGCTCAAGTGCGTCTATCTCGCCGTGATGGCCCTGGACCCGACCGGCAAGGTGAATCGCCCCGGGTCTGGTGGAGGCTCTGAATCCACGGGAGGATGAGGAGCATGGCAGCACCGAGGAAGTACCCCGACGAGCTTCGGGAGAGAGCCACGAGGATGGCAGTTCAGTCACGGCGCGAT
>NZ_BSQO01000013.1:0-9007 GCF_030268385.1 Kocuria sp. NBRC 114282
TCGCGCCGTGACTGAACTGCCATCCTCGTGGCTCTCTCCCGAAGCTCGTCGGGGTACTTCCTCGGTGCTGCCATGCTCCTCATCCTCCCGTGGATTCAGAGCCTCCACCAGACCCGGGGCGATTCACTCCGCCTTGCTGAGCTTGTCTGTAGTGCTGGGGTGTCTTGCAACCCCGGGCCAGCCTGGGAGGGAGCGGAGGGAGCGGAGGGCAGGGCGATGCCTTGGACGCCCCGGACACACGTGGGGTGTGGTGGGGACGTTCAAGGCATCGTCAGTTCAGTTGATGTGGGGACCAGCCCGGTCGGTCGGTCGGTCGCATCGGTTGGCCGCTGAAGAGCGGCTGACAACGGCTCAGGGCGTTACTCCTGTGCAGTGGCGGCATGTGCGCGCAGCTCTGGTCGCTCGCTCGGGGCAGGGTTGCTGTCTCCCGAGGGCGGCTGTAGGGCTTGGCACTCCTTCGCTGTCCGGGGATTGCTCGACCCGGTGACGGTGCCGGGCCAGCACCTGCATGCTCACAGCGCAGCAGCGACCTCCACGCCCTGCTTGATCGCGCGCTTGGCGTCGAGCTCGGCGGCCACATCCGCCCCACCGATGATGTGCAGGCTGATGCCGGAGTGCTCCAGGGGCTCCACGAGCTCGCGCTGGGAGACCTGGCCGGCGCACAGGATCACCGAGTCCACGGGCAGCACCAGCGGTTCGCGCGGGGCGTCGGCGGCATCGGTGCCGGACGAGTCCTCGGCGGGCACCGTGAGATGCAGGCCGTCGTCGTCGATGCGCACGTACTGCGCGCCGGTGATCTGGTGGACGCCGCGTGCCCGCAGGGCCGCGCGGTGGACCCAGCCGGTCGTGACGCCCAGGTCCTTGCCGATCGAGGACGTGCGGCGCTGGATGAGGTGCACCTGGCGCGGCGACGGCTCCGGCTCGGGCTTGCGCAGCCCGCCGATCTGGGCGTCGGGGCCGCTGAGCGGAGCCACGCCCCATTCCTTCTGCCAGTCCTCCACGCGCGTGGGCTGAGGGCCGGTGTGGGTCAGGAACTCGCACACGTCCACGCCGATGCCGCCGGCGCCGATCACGGCCACGCGCTCGCCGGCCTGGCGGCGTCCGCTGACCAGGTCCGGATAGGTGATGACCGACGGATGCTCGAGCCCCTCGATCTCGGGGACCCGCGGCTCCACACCCGTGGCCAGGATGACGTGGTCCCAGCCGCCGTCGATCAGCTCCTGGGCGCTCACCCGGTGCCCCGTGCGCACCGCCACCCCCAGGTCCTCGAGGCGCTGCGTGAAGTAGCGCAGGGTCTCGGCGAACTCCTCCTTGCCGGGGATGCGCTGGGCCAGGGCGAACTGCCCGCCCAGGTGGTCCTGGGCCTCGAAGAGCTCCACCCGATGACCGCGCTCGGCGGCGGCCACCGCGGTGGCCAGTCCGGCCGGGCCGGCGCCGACCACCGCCACCCGCTGCGCGGTGCGCGTGGGCTCCAGCACCAGGGTCGTCTCCCGGCCCGCCCGCGGGTTCACCAGGCAGGAGGCCCGCTTCTGGGAGAACGTGTGGTCCAGGCAGGCCTGGTTGCAGGCGATGCACGTGTTGATCTGGTCCTCGCGGCCCTCGAGAGCCTTGCGGACCCAGGCGGGATCGGCCAGGAAGGGCCGCGCCATGGACACCAGATCGGCCTGGCCCTCGGCCAGGATCGCTTCCGCGTCCTGCGGCATGGAGATGCGGTTCGACGCCGCGACCGGCACCGAGACCTCGGCCTTCAGCGCGGCGGTCGCCTCCGTGAAGACAGCGCGCGGGACGCTCGTGACGATCGTGGGCACGCGGGCCTCGTGCCAGCCGATGCCGGTGTTGAAGACGTCGACGCCGGCGTCCTCCAGCTCGTGGGCCAGCGCGACGACGTCCTCCCAGGCCTGGCCGCCGTCGACCAGGTCCATCAGGGAGATCCGGTAGATGATCGGCAGCTCGGGTGCCGCGGCGCGCACCGCGCGCACGACCTCCACCGGGAAGCGACGACGGCGCTGGGCGTCGCCGCCCCACTCGTCGTCGCGCTGATTCGTGCGCTGGGCCAGGAACTGGTTGAGCAGGTAGCCCTCCGAGCCCATGATCTCGACGGCGTCGTAGCCGGCCTCCTGGGCGAGCACGGCGCAGCGGGCGAAGTCCTGGATCGCGGCCCGGACCTGCTCGTCGGTCAGCTCTCGGGCGGGGAACGGGCTGATGGGGGACTGCGTGGCCGAGGCGGAGACCGCCTTCGGGTGATAGGCATAGCGCCCCGCGTGCAGGATCTGCAGGGCCAGCAGGCCGCCGGCCTCGTGGACGGCGTCGGTGAGGATCCGGTGATGGGCCGCCTGGGCGGGATCCGAGAGCTGGCCGCCCCCGGGGGTGAGGCGGCCTTCGCCGTTGGGGCTGAAGCCGCCGGTGATCATCAGGCCGGCTCCGCCGCGGGCGCGCTCGGCGAAGTACGCGGCGAGCTCGGGGAACTGCTCGGGATCGTCCTCCATACCTGTGTGCATGGAGCCCATGAGGATGCGGTGGGGAAGCTCCAGCCTCCCGATGCTCAGGGGGGCGGAGAGGCGGGGGTGCTCGGTCATGCTGCTCCTGGGTGCGACGACTCTCAGCAGGTCGATGCAGTGGGGTATGTGATCTGCGCCATCATAGTGACGAAGCGTCAGCAGTAGCGAACATCACATTCGATTGTTGAACAATCGCCCTCAATGGTCCATCCTGTTCCAACCACAGCAAGGAGGCCGACTTCCATGAGCGCCATCACTTCCGGGCAGCCCCGGATCGATCTCAACGCCGACTGCGGGGAGTCGCTGACCTCCTGGTCCATGCCGGACGGAGCCGAGATCCTCGAGGTCGTCTCCAGCGCGAACGTGGCCTGCGGCTTCCACGCAGGCGATCCGTCGGTCGCCCGCGAGACCTGCCGCATCGCCTCGCAGCGCGGGGCGGCCATCGGCGCCCACGTCAGCTACGACGACCTCAAAGGCTTCGGGCGCCGCTTCATCGATGTGGTGCCCTCGGAGCTCACGGATCAGGTGATCTACCAGATCGGCGCCCTGCAGGCCTGCGCCCGCTCGGTGGGCGCGCAGGTCCGCTACGTGAAGCCCCACGGCGCGCTCTACAACACGATCGGCCACCACGAGGCCCATGCCGGAGCCGTCGTGCGGGCGCTCGCGGAGCTCGGCGACGAGCTGCCGATCCTGGTCCTGCCCGACTCCGAGATCGAGCGCCAGGCCGCGGCCGCCGGCATCCCCACGGTTCGCGAGGCCTTCGCCGACCGCGCCTACACGCCGGAGGGCCGTCTGGTCTCCCGCCGCGAGGAGGGCTCGGTGCTGCACGATCCGGCCGAGATCTCCGCCCGCGTGGTCCAGATGGCCACCCAGCGCACGGTCACCGCGATCGACGGCTCCACCATCTCCGTGGATGCCGAATCGATCTGCGTCCACGGCGACACCCCCGGAGCTCTCGAGATCGCCCGGCAGGTCTCGGCGGCGCTGTCCGAGGCCGGCGTCGAGCAGCGGTCGTTCCTCTCGTGAGTCCCGCCGACGCTCCGTCCCGCGCCCTGCGCCCGGTCGCCGATCACTCGCTGCTCATCGAGTGCGCCGACCTGGCCGACGCCGTGGCCGTGCATGCCGTGCTGTCCGAGCAGGGCTTCCGCGGGGTGGGCGGCGCCTCGACCGTGCTGATCCGCACGAGCGACCGTCCTGCGCTGGAGGCCGCGCTCGCACGCATCCCCCGGGGCTCACTGGCGGATCAGCCGGGCCGGGAGATCGCGCTGGACGTCGTCTACGACGGCGAGGACCTTCACGAGCTGGCCGAATCCCTGGGCGTCTCTGCCGACGGGCTGATCGAGTGGCACACTGCCGAGCCCTGGATCGCGGCGTTCGCCGGCTTCGCTCCGGGCTTCCTCTACTGCGCTCGATCGCTGGAGTCCGTGGATGGCCTCGAGCTGCCCGATGCCTTGCGCGACACGCCCGAGATCCCGCGCCGCAGCTCGCCTCGCACCGCCGTGCCCGCCGGCTCGGTGGCGCTGGCCGGGCAGTTCTCGGCGGTCTACCCACGCAGCTCCCCGGGCGGCTGGCAGCTGCTGGGGCGCACGACGACGCCCATGGTCGATCTGACCCAGGATCCGCCGGCGCTGCTGGCCCCGGGTGACCGCCTGACGTACCGGGCGGTGCGCGAGGCCGTGGAGATCCAGCCGGCCGCAGACCCGGAGCCGATCGAGGTCGATCCCGCGGATCACCTGGTGGTCGAGACCGCCGGGCTGCAGGCGCTGATCCAGGACCGCGGCCGGCCGGGTCGCGCCGACGTGGGGATCTCCTCCTCCGGGGCTCTGGACCGTGCCGCCGCTGATCGAGCAGCCCGCCTGGTCGGCAATATGCCGGATACGGCATGTCTGGAAAGCGTGCTCGGCGGTCTGAGCCTGCGCGCTGCGGGCGATCAGGTCCTGGCCGTCACCGGCGCTGCCGTGGAGCTCGAGGTCGTGCCGGCGCCGACGTCGGAATCGTCTGACAGGTCTGCGATCGAGCAGTCCGAGCCGGCCGAGCAGACGGTGAGCGCTCCGACGCCCGAGCGGGGCTGGCGCCCGCGCCCCGGTCTGCCCTTCGCCCTCAAGGACGGCCAGACGCTGCGTGTGGGAGCTCCCTCGGACGGGCTGCGCGTGTATGTGGCTGTGCGCGGCGGCATCGAGACCCCTGCGGTCATCGACAGCCGTGCGACCGACACTCTCGCAGGGCTCGGCCCCGCGGCGCTGTCCGACGGCGATCGCCTGGCCGTGGGCCGCGATCCCGGCACCGCCGTGGACTGGCCGCTCGAGGTCGCCGGCGCTGCGGTTGCCCCGCCGACTCCGCCGAGCGGGCCGCTGGAGGTCCGCGTGGTCCTGGGCCCGCGCGACGACTGGTTCACGCCCGAGGCCCTGGAGTCCTTCCAGGAGCAGGAGTGGACCGTCGCGGCGGCCTCCGATCGCGTGGGCGCCCGACTCGAGGGCCGCGAGCTGGCTCGCAGCATCGAGCGCGAGCTGCCCAGCGAGGGCACCGTGCCCGGCAGCATCCAGGTCCCGGCCTCCGGGTTGCCCGTCGTGTTCCTGAGAGACCACCCCGTGACCGGCGGCTACCCGGTCATCGCCTGCGTGCTCGAGGCCGATCTGGACCTCATGGCCCAGGCCGCTCCCGGCAGGACGGTGCGCTTCATCGCCGTTGAGCCCGCCACCACCGCTTCCACCGACACCGTCGCAGCGCCTGCTGCCGAGAACCACTGAGGAGACCATCGTGCAGAAGGTCCTGATCGCCAACCGCGGCGAGATCGCCGTGCGCATCATCCACGCCTGCGCCGAGGCCGGCCTGAGCTCGGTGGCCGTCTACGCCGACCCCGACGCCGACGCCCCGCACGTCCACCTGGCCGACGAGGCCTACGCGCTCGAGGGCACCAGCCCGACCGAGACCTACCTGGATCAGGAGGCGATCCTGGCGATCGCTCAGCGCGCCGGTGCAGACGCCGTCCACCCCGGCTACGGGTTCCTGTCCGAGAACGCCTCGTTCGCCCGCGGAGTCATCGACGCCGGCCTGACCTGGATCGGACCGAAGCCCGAGACCATCGAGAAGCTCGGCGACAAGGTCCAGGCTCGCGACATCGCCCGCACCGTGGGGGCCCCGCTGGTCCCGGGCACCGACGGCCCGGTGGCCTCGGGTGCTGAGGCCACCGCCTTCGCCGAGGAGCACGGGCTGCCCGTGATCATCAAAGCCGCTCACGGCGGCGGCGGGCGCGGCATGCGCGTGGTCCGCGAGCTCTCCGAGGTCGAGGACGCCTTCGCTTCGGCCGCCCGCGAGGCCCAGAGCGCGTTCGGGCGCCCCGAGTGCTTCGTGGAGCGCTTCCTGGACGAGCCGCGCCACGTCGAGGCCCAGGTGGTCTGCGACTCCCACGGCGGCGTGGCCGTGCTCGGCACCCGCGACTGCTCGCTGCAGCGCCGCCACCAGAAGCTCGTGGAGGAGGCCCCGGCGCCGTTCCTGAGCGACGAGCAGCGCGAGCGGATCCACACCGCCGCCGCCGAGATCTGCCGCGAGGCCGGGTATGTGGGCGTGGGCACCGCCGAGTTCCTGGTGGGACGCGACGGGCTGATCTCTTTCCTGGAGGTCAACACCCGCCTGCAGGTCGAGCACCCGATCACCGAGGAGGTCTACGGCGCGGATCTGGTCCAGCTGCAGCTGCTCGTGGCCGACGGCGGGCACCTGCCCGAGGGCCTGGGCGCGCAGCCGCAGGGCCACGCCTTCGAGTTCCGCATCAACGCGGAGGACCCGGGTCGCGGCTTCCTGCCCGGCGGCGGGCGTATCGAGGCGATCGACGCCCCCACCGGCCCCGGCATCCGCCTGGACTCCGGCGTGCGCGCCGGCCAGGAGGTCGCCACGACCTTCGACTCGATGCTGCTCAAGCTGATCGTGCACGGCGCGGATCGGCAGTCCGCGCTGCGACGGGCCCGTCGTGCCTTGGCCGAGATCCGCATCCACGGCGTGGCCACCACGGTCCCGTTCCACCGGGCCGCGATCGAGGCGCCCGAGTTCACGGCCGAGGAGGCCCAGGACTTCACCGTCCACACGGCCTGGATCGAGACCGAGTTCGCCGAGCGCCTCAGCGCCGACGACGGCTACGAGGCCGACTACCTGCGCGCCGCCGAGCTGGGCCGCTCACGGTTCAGCGTGGACATCGACGGCCGCCGCGTGATGCTGGGCGTGCCCAAGGCGCTGGCCGCGGCGCTCGAGTCCGGCGGGCAGGCGTCGTCGGAGTCCGCTGAGGGCCACGACGACGGCGCGGTCAAGGCCGGTGTGGGCGGCACGGTCCTGAAGTGGCTCGTCGAGGAGGGCGCGCAGGTGGAGGTCGGCGACGACCTCCTGGTGCTTGAGGTCATGAAGACCGAGTCGAAGGTGGCTGCGCCGTGCGCGGGCACCCTGTCCGAGAGGGGCGTGGCCGAGGGCGATGCCGTGACGGCCGGACAGATGCTCGGCCGCATCACGTCATGACACGGGAGGTCATCCTGACGCCGACTGGCACGATGAGCTCATGACCATCGAGATGGAGGTGCCGCTGCCTGACATGACCGTGCTCGCGCCGGTGCGCGATGCGGTGGACGCGGAGCACGAGGGTCGGGGCGCGGTCGCGCGCGGAGCCGAGGTGCTGCGCCGCGGCGTCGTCACGGGCCTCCTGCGACCGGGCGCCCGGCTGCCCGAGGAACGCCTGGCGGCCGTGCTGGGCATCTCCCGCAACTCCCTGCGCGCGGCTTTCGACGAGGTCGAGCAGGAGCACCTGGTCGAGCGCGAGCGCCACCGCGGCATCCGTGTGTGCCTGCCGGATGAGACCACGGTCCATCAGCTCTTCCGCGCCCGGCTGGCCCTGGAGGGGGCGGCGCTGCGCTGGCCGGAGGCGGGGACGCGTGGTCGTGCGGTCGAGCAGATGACCGCCGCTGTGGAGACCGGTCGCTGGGCCCGCGACGCGGGGCAGGTCGCGGCCATGGCCGAGGGCAACGACGCCTTCCATCGGGCCGTCGTCTCGCTGTCCGACTCGCACCGGCAGCTCGGGCTCATGAAGCAGGTGCAGTCCGAGCTGCGCCTGCTCTTCCACACGCTCGATGACACTCCGGCGTTCCACCAGCCGTGGGTCGAGCGCAACGCGGCGCTCGTGGAGCTCGTGGCGCAGGAGCGCGATGCCGAGGCCGCCGACCGGATCGGTGAGTACCTCCGCGACTCCCGGCGCACGATCCTGGAGCTGTGGGGCCGCTCCTCCTGCAGCCGGCCATCACCGGCGAGCGGAAGGCCGTCTGGGTCCTGCTCGTGATCGCCCTGCCGCTGCTGGGCTCGTTGGGCGGGCTCTTCCTGGGGCGCCCCGCCGCCCGCCGACAGCTCGCCACCGTCGGACAGGGTTGAGGCACCCCTCGTCGGCGAGCCCCTCGGGCTGTACAAATTCTTGTACAAGGACGTCGAATGAAGACGATGACCTATTCCGAATCGCGCCAGCGCAACAGCAATGAAGGCATCGGCAAGCCCGAAGCGCTCAAGCACGACTTCGGCGGCTTCTGGTCGCCGCGGATCACCGATGAGCACCGACTGGTCTGCAAGGTCGTCGAGGATCGTGTGCTGATAGCCCAGTGCCGCTACCACTACGGCCGCTGAGATGGGCCTGCGCGTGGTGAGCTGCGCTACAGTCTGAGACTGTATCCCCTAGTGGGAGCTCATATTCTCCACCGAAGGGGCATGCCATGAAGACCGTTGCGCGCCGACCGATCACTCTTCTTGCGTCCGTGGTGCTGCTGGCATCGACCGCGGCGGGGGCATCCGCGGCCACGGCGGCATCCACTGCGTCGCCGACGGGCGGGGACATCACCAAGAAGCAGTACGACGTCCTGCTGCGGAACTTCACGCCCCAGGAGATCGTCGAGCTCGACGCGATCTCGAGTCAGGCGGAGATCCAGGAGATCGTGCGGCTCACCGGAGGGTCATCATCCCTCCGCCTGGCTCAGACTTCCGCTATACCTCAGGCCTCCGCTGCTCCTCTGGCAGCGGCGACCGACGAGACCAACGGCTGCAGCTATTCACCGGATCAGTGGGGGCGCGCTGATTTCAAGCCCACCTGCGACGATCACGATCGGTGCTATTCGTCCACGAGCTTCGTGAATCGCATGGACTGCGATGCGGTGTTCCTCTCCGGGCTCAAGGCCAGCTGCACCCGGGCCTACCCCACCGAGACGATCCGCCGCAACGCGTGCCTCGGGGTGGCCGATGTCTACCACTACGCGGTGCGAAATGCGGGCGGAGCCTTCTACGAGGGGCAGGGGCTGAACAACTAGGGCATGTCTCCTTTATCGGCGTAGCCATGTCAGGATCGCGCTGATCACGACCGCCGCCCGATAGGTGAATCGCCCCGGGTTTGTTAGAGGCTCGCAAGTGCCGCGTCGGCGGGTGCCGGTGCGGGGTGGTTGTGATGGTAGGTGTCCTCGAGCTCGACGGGCGGGATCATGCCGATCTCGCCGTGAAGT
>NZ_BSQO01000014.1:0-8783 GCF_030268385.1 Kocuria sp. NBRC 114282
AACCCACGTCGTTCTGATCGTTGAGGACCGCGAGATCACCATCGTGGCCAAGGCCACCGGAGAGATCCTCCGCGAGCTCACCCTGGACCCCACGCGGAAGTACCAGCCACAACGAAAAACACCCCGAACCTGAGGGTTCGGGGTGTTTCCCATGTACTGAGACATCACAATGGTGGGCCCTGTGGGGATCGAACCATGGATTACTGGGTCCGGACGCCACTGGTAGACCGCGCAGTCATCCTCACCTGGTTGTGGCTTGGCGCCGTTGGCATCTCCCCCACGGTTGAGGTTCGCCCCCAGCTTGCTGCGGCAAGCCTCAGCCTGCTGGAAGGCGAACAAAGGTCTGAGCAGGCCGGTCTCAATCCAGAGAGGCCAGCAGATCCGCGCAGGCGATCTCGCAGCGCCGGCACGCCTCCGCGCAGACCCGGCAATGCTCATGCATATCCACGTGCTTTTCGCACTCTTCGGCGCAGGACCGGCACGCCGTCCGGCACGTTTCGAGCGCGGCGCGGTTGACGTCGATGTTGTTGCCGGTCTGGCGGGAGAGCACCCTCCCGGTGGTCTCGCAGAGGTCGGCGCAGTCCAGGTTCAGACGGATGCACTGGGTCAGCTCCGCGACCATGTCCTCGGCCAGGCAGGCGTCGGCGCAGGCGGTGCAGGTCTGCGCGCACTCGAAGCAGGCCTCGATGCATTCGGCCAGTTTCTGGGTGTCGATGCCGCCGAGATCCTTCGGGTACGTCTCCAGCATCGAGCTCACGTGATGAGTCATGGTCTCGCTCTTTCTGTCGATCCGAACGGAGCGGGCTGGCAGGCACCAACCCGCTCCGTTGACCATAGACAGCGACCGGCAGGAGGCGGAAGGGCGAAGCCATGAAGAGTTCGTGAAGACGTGCGGGCCGGGACACCGCCCCTTTCACGCTTACTCGGCGGGCTGGAGCTCGCTTTCGACGAACCACTTGTGGTTGGCCATCTCCATGCCATCGATCGTGGTGTCGACCATGTACACGGTCTCCTCGGTCGAGCTCTCGATCGTCGCCTCGGCGCCCTCCATGCCGGGCATGTGATCGGCCTCCAGCACGACCTCGGTACCCGCCGGAAGAGGCGCCTCACCCGGATCTTCCAGCTCCTCGTGCACGACCCACTTGTGGTCGACGACGGGCTCGCCACCATCTGTGGGCGTGTAGCTCACCGAGTAGGCCGTCGTATCGAAGGCACCGGTGATCGTCGCCTCTGCCCCCGCCATGCCGGGCATGTGGTCAGCGGTGAGAACCGCCGTCGAGTCGATCGGATAGGTGGGATCGGCTGCGGCCTCGATGCCCTCGGGCGGGGGCCCGCCCTCGGGATTGTGCCCGGCCATACCCCCGGAACCATGATCCATGCCCATGTCCATATTCGATGACTCGGACGATGTCGACGGCGCAGCCGCCGCCTCGGACGCCGTCTGCGACGGTGCGGGTTGTGCGTCTTCCTCCTCCGCGGTGCCTCCGCAGGCGGTCAGCGCGAGCATGCTCACCGCTGCGGTAGCGGCCATGCTGGTAGTCCAGATGGACTTCTTCATCTCGTCTCCTTCGTTGATGTTCCTTCATGCGTGGATGGCCTGAAAGTCTCTATGCCAACCCTGCGACAACAGACTGGCGAAGAATTGATGGCCACGCTGACGACCCGGGTCAGGTCTGATTCTTTGCCCATTCGACCGACCCCTCAGCGGTGAGGTCGAGGCCGCGCAGCGTCTGCGCATTGAGCGCGACCACCACCGTAGAGGCGCCCATGAGCAGCGCGCCGATGGCCATGGGCATGACGAACCCGATGGGGGCCAGCACACCGGCTGCCAGCGGCACCGAGATCAGGTTGTAGCCGGCAGCCCACCAGAGGTTCTGCACCATCTTGCGGTAGGAGGCGCGCGAGAGCCGCACGACCGAGACCACCGCGCGCGGATCCTCGGAGGCGAGGATGATCCCGGCCGAGGCGATCGCGACGTCGGTTCCGGCGCCGATCGCGAGCCCGACATCGGCCTGGGCCAGAGCCGGAGCATCGTTCACACCATCGCCGACCATCGCGACCTTCTTGCCCTGTTCCTGCAACTGGCGGACCCGGGCGCTCTTCTCCTCGGGACGGACCTGAGCCTCGATGCGGTCGATGCCCAATTCGCGGCCAACGGCCTCGGCGACGTTGTGGGCATCGCCGGTCAGCATCGCCGTCTCGATCCCCAGGCGGTGCAGGGCCTCGATCGCCTCGCGGGCGGCCGGACGGACCTCGTCGGCCAAGGCTAGGGCCCCGGCAACTCGGCCCTCGACGAGGACGTGCAGAACGATCCGCCCGTCCTGAGCCCATTCGTCGGTGGACAGCGGCTCCGCACCGGCCTGGCTGAGCAGCGCGGGGCCACCGACGCGGATGTCGGTGCCCTCGACGGTGGCCGAGACGCCGACCGCGGTCGCGCTGTCGTGGCCGGTGGCCTGCGGCACGGCAAGGTTACGGTCTTGTGCGGCGGCCACGATCGCCCGCGCCAGAGGGTGCTGGCTCTGCGCTTCGGTCGCGGCCGCGAGGGCCACGAGACGGTCCTCGTTCATGCCCGCCGGGGCGTTTGGTGCCAGCTGCACGCCCAGCAGAGCGGGCTCGCCGAGGGTGAGGGTGCCGGTCTTGTCGAAGACGACGGTGTCGATGCTGCGCACGAGCTCAAGGGCCTTGCGGTCCGAGACGAGGATGCCCTGGCGGGCGGCCCGTCCGGTCGAGATCGAGACGACCAGCGGGATCGCAAGCCCCAGAGCGTGGGGACAGGCGATGACCAGGACGGTGACAACACGGACCAGCGCCATGCTGGGTGTGCCGAGGATCGCCCACACGACGGCGGTGATCGCGGCAGCGAGGAGGGCGAACCAGAACAGCAGGTTCGCCGCCTTGTCGGCCAGGCGCTGGGCGCGGGTCGAGGAGGACTGAGCGTCCTGGACCAGGCGCTGGATACCGGCCAGGGCCGTGTTCTCGCCGATCTCGGTGACCTCGAGGGTCAGCGGTCGATCGGTGGCCACGGTGCCGGCCACGACCCGGTCACCCCGCCCGCGCGTGACGGGCACCGACTCGCCGGTGACCATGGACTCGTCCACGTCGGCCGCACCCTCGACCACCTCACCGTCGGCGGGGATGCGTCCGCCCGGACGGACCAGCACGCGGTCGCCCACGGCGAGGTCCGAGGGCGCGACCGTTCGCGTCGAGCCGTCAGGGTCGAGCACCTCAGCCTCGTCGGGCAGCAGGGCCGCGAGCTCATCGAGCGCGTTGGAGGTGCGGGCCAGAGACGCCATCTCGACCCAGTGCCCCAGCAGCATGATCACGACCAGCAGTGCCAGCTCCCACCAGAACTCCAGGTCCGGTGGCAGCAGCCCGAGGTGGCTGCCCCAGGATGCGAAGAACGCCACCGAGATGCCCAGGGTGATCAGGGTCATCATGCCGGGTTTGCGCTGCCGGAGTTCGTCGACCGCACCGGTCAGGAACGGGCGGCCGCCCCAGACGTAGAGCACGGTGCCGAGGATCACGGGGACCCAGGTGATCAGTGCGTTGTCCGGCAACTGGTAGCCCAGCAGGTGCGCGAAGCTGCCGCTGAGAAAGATCGTGGGGATCGAGATGACCAGGGAGATCCAGAACAAGCGGCGGAACATGGCGACGTGGTCATGTCCACCATGGCCTCCATGGTCACCGTTTCCCTCGTGGCCGCCGTCACCCGAGTGCTCGTCCTGGGAATCGTGGGGGTGATCGGGGGTGGGGGCCTCGCGCAAGGGCGAGGTTCCACCATGGTGGTGGGCGTGCGAATCCGTCATAGTTGCCTCCTCATTCTCGACAGTACCCCCCGGGGGTATGTTTAGCGAGGGGTTTCCGGGAAGTTGTAATGCTTCCTAAGCCCACCCCGGCCGCCAGGGCGGGCAGGTAGTGGATAGCGGTCAACCCGACCTAAGCCCACCCCGGCCACCAGGGCGGGCAGGTAGTGGATAGCGGTCAACCCGATCAGAGCCAGCCCCCGAGCTGCGCCGATGCCGCTCAGCCGCTTCCGCGACAGAGCCGCGCCTTCGGCGCTCATCGCCGGGACCATCTCCTGGCGCTTAGAGGCCTCGCTCATGGTCGTCTCCCTGAAGTTGTCTTGTTGCGGTAAGTCCCGCCCGGTGGGCATTCTCGGCCCTGGTCAGCTCACAGCCCAGCTGTCACAGCAGCTGCTGTGTTGTCGCTCCCCCGTCGACCGTGCGCAGCACCTGGTTTTCTGCCATCAGCAGCGCTTCTACGTCACCGTCATCGGTGCGGCTGGCCCCCAGGGCGGTGATCTCCCCGAGGGGTTCTTCACTGGAGGTCCAGTTAGCACCGGCATCGGTGCTGGTCAGCAGGCGCCCGTCAATCCCTGTGGCGGCGATGGTGCGGTCGTCGGCCCAGGCCACCAGTGAGGCCAGCTGGGGGGTGTTCAGGGGGGACCAGCTGGCGCCGTCGTCAGTGGAGCGCAGCACGCCGTTTTCTGTGGCAGCCAGCACCGCTCCCGATTTCGGGGACACGGCCAAAGAAACCGGGGCCGAGGGAATGGCGCGCATCTGCCAGGTGCGCCCGTCGGGGCTGAACCGAAGTTGCCCATCGAAGGCGATGATCCCGGCGGGGCCGGCAGCCAGGGCGTGGAAATCCGATTCCCCGCCGCGAGAGAGCACACTCCAGCTCTGCCCGCCGTCGGCGGACTCGGCCAGCCCCAATGGCTCGGGTAGGTCCACGCCCAGGCCGGGGTGGCCTGAGGCCAGGTAGCGGCCGTCGGCGGCGATGGTGAAGCCCATCAGATCCACGATGGGCCCGGCTCTGGTCAGGTCCCCGTCCTCGAGACGGTAGAGGCCCTCGTGGGTGGCCAGCAGCACGGCCCCGTCGGCCGGAGCGCGCGTGATGGCATGGACATGAGTGATCGCCGTGGCCTCGCCGGCGCCCTCACCGGAGGGGGCCGATGTGGAGGTACCCGGCTGCGGGGAGCAAGCTGCGACCGCCAGCCCGGTCCCTGTGACCAGGCCCAAACCGAGGAGAGCCCGTCGGGGCATGAGCGTCATCGGCGGTATCTCATCTCGATCATCATTCCGGCCTCGCCGTGGTACAGGTTGTGGCAGTGGACCATCCAATCCCCGGGATTGTCGGCTTGCAGTTGCAGGGCCAGGGATTGCATCGGGGCGAGCATGACCGTGTCTTTGCGTAATCCGTTGGGCAGGGCGAAGGTGTGGCCGTGGACGTGCAGCGGGTGGGCCATCATGGTCTGGTTGGCCGCGTCCAGCTGGACGCGTTGGCCTTCTCGGATCATCAGCGGGTCATTCTTGCCGTATGGAGCGCCGTTGAACCCCCACTGGTAAGGGTCCATCTGTCCGGTCAGCGCCATAGGCAGGGCCACTTCGACGTCCCGGGTCTCCAACCGGGCGCTGTCGGCCGGCTCCAGTTCGGCGCCGATCAAGGCCGGGCAACGCAGTTCCTTCGGCGTCACCGTCGGGGCCGGTGCGGCGCCGGAGCCGGTGCGGATCAACGCCATGGCCTGGCCGTCCTTGCCCATGGGGGCGGCCACGAACGGGAAGACCCCGTCAGCTATGGTGACGATCGCGTCGTAACGTTCGCCCATGCCGATGGCCAGCGCGTCCGTCTCCTGCGGCTTCACGGGGAACCCATCGGTGTGGGTCACCTCCATGCGGTGCCCGCCGAGAGCGACGGTAAAGATGGTGTCGGCGGCGGCATTGATGATCCGCAGCCGCACCCGGTCCCCCGGCTTGGCGGCCAGCACATCCGGGGCCTCCGGCACCTTGCCGTTGACCAGGTAATGCGGGTAGGTCACGTCCCCGGCGTCCTCGCCGTAGGGCGAGTCTCCACCGCCCTTCATCGGTGCGTGATCCATACCGCCCATAGCCTCCGGGGAGCTCATGTCCATGTCCCCGTGGTCCATTCCGGTCATGCCCCCGTGGCCGGCCCCGTTCCCACTGGAGGAGGTGAGCGCCTGGAGCACGTCCTCGGGCGTGCGTCCCGTGCCGTCGAGCCAGTCATCGAGCACGAGCACCCATTCGTGGTCATAGCGCCCTGGTTCTCTGGGGTCATCGATGATCAGCGGGGCGTACAGAGCCCGGTCCAGTTGAACCCCGACGTGGGGGTGGTAGAAGTAGGTCCCCGGATCCGGTGCGGTGAATTCGTAGGTGTAGGTGCTCCCGGTGGCGATCGGGTCCTGGGTCAACCCTGGCACCCCGTCGGCAGCGGCTTCCAGGGCGATGCCATGCCAATGCACGGTGGTCTCGGCCGGCAACTGGTTGTCGACGGTGATCCGTAGCCGGTCCCCGGCCGTGGCCCGGATCAGCGGTCCAGGGACCGTGTCACCGTAGGCCCACGTATCGACCTGCAAGCCTCCCAAGTCCAGGGTCGCCGGCTGCGCGACAAGCGTCTTCTCCACCAGAGCCCGGCCGGGAAGTGACGGTGCCGCGGAGGAACCCGCAGCAGGTGCACCCCCTGCCAGGACACCAGCACCGAGCAGGCCGAAGCCACCAGTCAACATCCGTCTGCGGGAAACCTGATTCATGATTCCTTTCCGAGGCACAGCAGGGCACGAACGACGACAACCATTCTGGATCCGCGCACAGGCGTAGAGACCGGGATTATTTTGAAGATTCAGCGAAGATCGCAGATGACCTGCGCTCTTGCGGTCACCCGATCACAGCGTGGGGACGACACTGGAGGCATGAACCCAGGCATCGATTCCCCGTCCCATCCGGGACGGGTGCTCGTGGTCGACGACGAGAAGGCCCTAGCGCAGATGATCGCGACGTATCTCTCCCGCGCCGGCTACACCGTGGACCAGGCCCACACCGGCCCCGCGGCCCTTGAAGCAGCCCGAAACCAGCACCCGGATGTGGTGGTCCTGGATCTGGGGCTGCCAGGTCTGGACGGGATCGAGGTGTGCCGTGCCCTTCGGTCTTTCTCCGAGTGCTATGTGCTCATACTCACCGCCCGTGGGGACGAGGACGACAAGCTGACCGGACTGGAGGTGGGCGCCGATGACTACATCACCAAGCCCTTCAGCGTGCGCGAACTCGTCGCACGGGTCCAGGCCGTGCTGCGACGCCCGCGCACCGTCACCGTTCGAGAGGCCCCATGGGTCTTCGGGGACCTGGTCATCGACCTCGCTGCCCACGAGGCCCGGGTGAGCGGGGCCGCGGTCGCACTGACGCGCACCGAGTTCAATCTTTTGGCCACACTCTCGGCCGGCCCCGGACGGGCCTACTCCCGCCGTCAGCTCATCGACATCGTGTGGGATCCGTCCTGGGTGGGCGACGAGCGGATCGTGGACGTGCACATCGGGCATCTGCGCCGCAAACTCATTGAGGCACACCCCGATCTTGACTGCATCAGCACGGTCCGAGGGGTCGGTTACCGCATGGCAAGCCGATGAGCAGGCACCGCCCACGAGGCTTGGCCTCCCGGTTCTTCCTGGCGCAAACCATCGTGGTGATCGCCAGCATCCTCGCCGCGGTCCTCGCCGCCTCCATAGTGGGCCCGGCGATCTTTCACGAGCACCTGCTGCGCGCTGGGGCCGGGCACGACGCCACCCAGCTGATGCATGTGGAACAGGCCTACCGCGACACCAACCTCTGGACCCTGGGGATGGCCCTGGCCACTGCCCTGGTATGCGCCCTGGGCGTCACCTTGGTGTTCACCCGCCGCCTCCAGCGCCCGATCGACGCACTCACCCACGCGGCCCAGGCCATGGCCCGCAGCCGCTACGACACCCGGGTCCCCGCCATGGGCGCCGGCGCTGAGGTGGACGCCCTCGCCGGGGCGTTCAACACCATGGCCGCCCAGCTGGAGCGCACCGAAGACACCCGCCGACGGATGCTCTCCGACCTGGCCCACGAGATGCGCACCCCCATCTCCGTGCTCACGGTCTACCTGGAGGCGCTCCAGGACGAGGTCGCCCACTGGGACGAGACCACCAGCGAGCTCATGGGTGAACAGCTCGCCCGCCTCACCCGTCTGGTGGAAGACATCAACGACGTCTCCCGCGCGGAGGAAGGCCGCATCATCCTGGACCGCACCGAACAACCTGTGGCCGAGCTGGTGCGCGCGGCCGCCGAGGCCTACCGGGAGGCCTACGCCGCCGAAGGTGTGGCCCTGAACATCGACGTCGACGAGACCGCCGGGGACATCGAGGCCGACCGGCAACGCATGGGCCAGGTGCTGGGCAACCTGCTCTCCAACGCCCTGCGCCACACCCCAGCCGGCGGACAGGTCACGCTCAGCGCCAACCGGCAGGGCCCAGGGCGGGTGGCCATCCGTGTCGCCGATACCGGCGACGGCATCAGCCTGGAGCAGATACCTCACCTTTTTGAACGTTTCTACCGCGGTGACACCGCCCGCGACCGCGACCATGGTGGCTCCGGGATCGGCCTGACCATTTCCAAGGCCCTGGCCGAAGCCCACGGCGGACGTCTCACAGCCACCTCCCCTGGTCGCGGGCAGGGCGCGGTCTTCACGGTGGAGCTACCCGCCCACCAGCGGACTGGGTCATCCCCGGCTACGGTGAGCGCACGAAACTGAAGCGTCCTGGGTTTCGTCCGTGGTCAGACGGTCGCGGGTGCGGTCGTCGTGGGGTGAGTGTAGGCGGCCTCGACGTCTGCGGGGGTGCGGTAGTCGAGTGAACCGCCCTGGGTTTCGTTCCGATCCTTTATCGAGAGGATGGAGACATGCCCGCGAAGTATCCGCAGTCGTTCAGGGACCGTGCGGTCCGGATGGTGCTGGACAGGCTCGAGGCCGATGAGGAC
>NZ_BSQO01000015.1:0-8259 GCF_030268385.1 Kocuria sp. NBRC 114282
TGCACACCTGCGCCGCCGGGCCTGCGTTTGCTCCGTTAGTGCAGTTTTGGGGCCCCGGATCTGCACTTGCTCAGTTTTTGCAGCCGGTGCCTGCTCGGGTGGGCGGAGTGGCTAGGACGACGACGGCGGTCCCCCTCTTTTCGCCCGTCCGCTCCTATGCGGCCCCGCCCCAACCACGCGGAACCGCGCCCAGGAGGGGAACGCGTCGGCCCGCGACGGGTGGCAGGTCCGCGAGGTACTCCCTGTTGGAGGTCGCGAGGCGGTCGGGGTCGGCGGGCCAGCTGCCCAGCACCACCCCGGCCACCTCGACGCCGCGGTGCAGCAGCGCCTCCAGACTCAGCAGCGTGTGGTTCAGCGTCCCGAGGTCCGGGCGCGCCACCAGCACAGTGCTCACCGTCCCCCCGTCACGTTCCACCGCGTTCACGGGCTCGGACGTCTCGGGAGAACTCAACTGGCCGCTGGTTTCGGCCGCCGCTCGGCCCGTTTGGGCCGCCCCGCCTGGCTCCCCACAAGCCTCCTGCAACGCCACTGCCAGGTCCGCAATCGTGCGCCGGTCCCCGTCCAGCTCCACGAGCACACCCCCGCTGCCCTCCACGATCACGAGGTCGTGGGATTCTTGTAATTCCACAATTTTCATCACGTGCTCCGAGAGCGGGAGCAGCTCCACCCCGTCGATCGCCGCCGCGGGAGGCGGGGCCATCGGCTCGGTGAGACGCTGGCCCTCGGCGGTGGTGAGTGCCTCGGAAGGCACGCCGGCGGCGCGAGCCAGCCGGGCGACGTCGTCAACGTCCCCCGGTTCCCCGCCCCGTATCCCGGTCTGCTGCGGCTTGTAGACCGCGATCCGCCGCCGGCCCACGTTCCACCCGGAGACCGTGAGCGCCGCCGTGGCGTACGTCTTGCCCACGTCCGTGTCGGTTCCCGTCACGACGACGGCGTGGCCCAGGGAGGCGACGAGGTCGCCCAGGGGATTGGTGGTCATGGTCTCTCCTGTCAGAGTGAAAGCAGTGCGGCCACGTGCGCTGGACGTGGCTGACGCGGCGGCGGGCAGTTCCTCCGCAGGGTGAGCGGCCCCTCACACGCCCTGCGGTTCGTCCCCTACCACGTCCCGGACGGTGTCCAACGCCCGGGCCAGAACGTGTAGTTCCATGTCCGCGGGAGCCGTGATGCGCAGGCGACTGATGCCGTCCGGGACCGAGGGCGGGCGGAAGCACCCCACCACCACGCCCCGGGAACGGATCACCTCCGCTGCCCGCACGGCCGACTCCGCGGAGGCCACCGGGAGGGACTGCACCGCCGCGCGGGCCGGCGGGGTGCCCAGCGCGGAGGCCACGAACCGCGCCCGCTCGTGCAGGGTCTCCACCAGTTCGGGGTGCGCCCGCACGATCCGCGCGGCCTCCGTGGCCGCAGCGGCAGAGGCGGGCGCGAGGGCGGTGTCGAAGATGAACGGGCGCGCCGTGTTCACCAGGTGCTCGCGCAGCGCCTCGGACCCGAGCACCGCGCCGCCCTGCGCGCCGAGCGCCTTGGACAGCGTCATGGTCACGGCCACG
This sequence comes from Kocuria sp. NBRC 114282, assembly GCF_030268385.1. Taxonomy (NCBI): domain Bacteria; kingdom Bacillati; phylum Actinomycetota; class Actinomycetes; order Micrococcales; family Micrococcaceae; genus Kocuria; species Kocuria sp. NBRC 114282. The sequence goes on from NZ_BSQO01000015.1 coordinate 1,548, forward strand.
TGCGGCGATCCCGCAAGACCAAGCTCGTGCACGAGCCCCCGGCCGCCGCCCGCTACCCCGATCCCGTGCGCCTCGTCCACGAGCAGCAGCGCGTTCTCGGCGCGGCAGAGCGCGGCCAGCTCCGCGAGCGGCGCGTGGTCGCCCCACACCGAGTACACGGACTCCACGACCACGACGGCGCGCGCCTCCGCGCGCTCCGCCAGCAGCTGCGCCACGTGCGCGACGTCCGCGTGCCGCGCGATCCGCACCGGCGACTGGGACAGCCGTGCCCCGTCCACCAGGGACGCGTGCGCGTGGGCGTCCGAGACGATCAGCGTGTCCGCGTCCCCCAGCGCCGTCAGCACCCCGGTGTTCGCGGCGTACCCGCTGGAGAACGCGAGCGCGACGGGCTGGTCAGTGAGCTCGCACAGTTCGCGCTCCAGCACCTCGTGGACCCCCAGGGTTCCGGTCACCAGCCGGGAGGCCCGAGAGCCTGTGCCGTGCTCCCCCAGCGCGTGCTGGGCGGCGGCCACCACGCGCGGGTCCCGGGAGAGCCCCAGGTAGTCGTTCGAGGCCAGGTCCACGCACGCCCGGGGCGGCGTCCGCAGCCGACGTCGCAGTCCCGCCTCCGCGCGCTGCTCGCCGCGAGCGCGGAGCCAGTCGTCAAGGGGACCGACCGTCATGCCCATCCCCCGCCCGTCAGCTCCACTTCCTGCGCGGCCCGCAGCAGGGCGTAGGCGATGGTGCGGACCTCCTCGTCCGTGCAGACGTACGGGGGCATGGTGTAGAGCAGGCGTCCGAACGGGCGGAACCACACCCCCTGTTCCAGAGCCGCGCGGGTGAGCAGCTCCGGGTCCGGGGCCTCGTGGAACTCCACGACCCCCACGGCGCCGATGACCCGCACGTCCTTCACGACGCGCAGCTCCGCCGCCACGGGCAGTATCTCCCGCAGGGTCTCCTCGATCCGGGAGACGTTCGCCCACCAGGAGTCCCGCAGCATCCGCACGGACTGCAGGGCCACGGCGCACGCGAGCGGGTTCGCCATGAACGTGGGCCCGTGCATCAGCGCGCGCTGCTCCGACGCCGTGATGACCGCTCCCACGGCCTCGGACACGAGCACCGCCGCCAGGGACATGTATCCGCCGGTCAGCGCCTTGCCCACGCACATCACGTCCGGGACCACGTCCGCCCACTCACTGGCGAACCACTTCCCGGTGCGGCCGAAGCCCGTGGCGATCTCATCCACGATGAACACCAGGTCCAGCTCGTCCGCCAGCTCTCGCAGCACCCGCAGGCACCGCGGGTCGTACGTGCGCATCCCGCCCGCGCCCTGCAGCACGGGTTCCACGATGATCCCGGCGAGCTCGTCCCGGTGGGCGCGGGCGACGTTGCGCACGTCCGCGATCCACGCCTCAACGGCGGCGTCGTCGGCGTCCCAGTCCACGGCCCCGGACGACGACGGCGCTCCCGCGCCCTGCGCGCCGCTCCCACCTGGCCCTTCGGTGTCCCCGGAAGGCACGAAACCAGCGGTGTCCGAGGCCGCCGCACCGAGGTTCTCCGGGGACCGCAACCCCTCGGGATCCTCGTACCCGGACCTACGCCGGGGGTGCGCCGCGGGAGGCGGTGCCACGAACAGCTGCTCCGCCACCAGCCCGGAGAATTCGGCGTGCATTCCGCCCTCGGGGTCGCACACGCTCATGGCGCCAGTGGTGTCCCCGTGGTAGCCGCCGCGCACGGTCAGGATGCGACGGCGCTCCGGCCGCCCGAGGGCCGCCTGGTACTGCACGGCGAGCTTCAGCGCGACCTCCACGCTCACGGAGCCGGAGTCCGCGAAGAACACGTGCTGCAGCTCGGCCGGGGTGACCTCCACCAGCAGCTCCGCCAGCTCCACGGCCGGGCGGTGCGTGAGACCGCCGAACATCACGTGAGAGAACTCGGTGATCTGGTCCACGGCGGCGCGGTCCAGCTCCGGGTTGCGGTAGCCGTGCACCGCGCACCACCACGAGGCCATGCCGTCGATCGCCCGGATCCGGTCCCCCTCAGGGGTCTCCAGGGTCAGGGTCACGCCCTCCGCGGCCAGCACCGCGTGGGGTGCGGGCCCGTCCAGCGGTGCGTAGGGGTGCCACAGCAGCCCGCGGTCACGGGCGGCGAGGCGGGTGGGCTGCGCGGCGTCGTCACCCTGTTCTGCCGTATCTGCCACGGCACCCGCGGTGGGGCAAGAAGCTTCCCCGCTGCTCTCGGCGGGCGCGGTGTCGTGCGTGATCTGCGGTGCCGGGTCAGGCATTCGGCGCCACCGAGGTCCCCGCACCGCGACGCCGCACGGTCGGGCTCAGCTCGATCCTCACCCGGGTGTCGTCCTCGTCGCGCTCGGGTCCCTCGCCCGAGCTCAGCAGGGCGGCGAGCGCCGCAGACACGGGGGCGGGGGCAGCTGGCGGGGTCGGAACCGGGCCCGGGGCGGCGGAGGGCACCGCGGCGTCGTCGCCCTGACCGGAAGAGACCGGGTCGGAGGGGTCCGGACGGCCGCCCGAGGCGGCATCGGAACCGGCAGGTCCACCGGTTCCGCACGTGGACCCGCAGGGCGTGGTCGCGGGGCCCGTCGAACCTGCCTGGCCCGCCGCGGCCTGCTCGGGTGCCGCACCGTTCGAGGTGTCGGCGGGCACCGTGTCGTCGTGCTCCCTCAACGGACCCGCGCCGAGGACGGTGAATCCGGCGTCGGCAACCATGTCCAGGTCCGCCTTTGCCGCCTGCCCCTCGGAGGTGAGGTAGTCGCCCAGGAAGAGGGAGTTGACCACGTGCAGGGCGAGGGGCTGCAGGGAGCGCAGGTGCATCTCGCGGCCGCCGGCCATGCGGATCTCCTTATCCGGGCACACGAAGCGCACCACGGAGAGGATCTTCAGGCACTTCTGCGGGCTCAGCTGCCACGTGCCTGCCAGGGGCGTGCCGTCGAAGGGCATGAGGAAGTTCACCGGCACGGAGTCCGAGCCCAGCTCCCGCAGCGCGAAGAGCGCCTCAACGAGCTGCTCGTCTGTCTCCCGCATGCCCACGATCAGCCCGGAGCACGGCGAGAGCCCGGCGTCCTTCGCGCGCTCCACGGTGTCCACGCGGTCCTGGTAGGTATGGGTAGAGCAGATGGACTCGTAGTGGGACTCGGCGGTGTTGAGGTTGTGATTGTAGGCGTCCACGCCCGCGCCGCTCAGCGTCTCCGCCTGGCCGTCCTTGAGCAGGCCCAGGCACGCGCAGACCTCCACGTCCGGGTGCTGCTCCTTGAGCGCCTCCACGGTGCGGGTCACGTTGCCCACCTCTCGGTTGGACGGGCCGCGGCCGCTCGCCACGAGGCACACGCGGCTCGCGCCACCGCGGATGCCGTACTCGGCCTGCTCCACGGCCTTCTCGGGGCTCAGCCACGAGTACTTGAGGATGTCCGTCCCGGCGTTCAGGCGCTGGGAGCAGTAGCCGCAGTCCTCGGCGCACAGCCCAGACTTCAGGTTGACCAGGTAGTTCACCTTCACGGTCATCCCGAAGTGCTCGCGGCGCAGCCGGGCGGCGGCGGCCACGAGGTCCAGCATGCCGGGGTCGTCGGTGTGCAGCAGCTCGAGGGCTTCGTCCGGGGTCACGGGGTCGCCGGCGAGGACGCGCTCGGCCAGCTCGGCAGGGTTCTTGAACATTGTTCAATTATTGAACGGTGTTCAGGATTGTCAATTTCCCGGGCGGCCGTTGCGAGAGGCGGCGCGCGGCCTGGCGCTGCCGCGCCGCTGTCCTGGTCACGACGACGTCGCTCCCACCCCACGTACGCTCGGTAGAGTTTCCGCGTGGCCCGCACCCGGGCACGAGAGCAGGGAGGGACACCGTGGCACTGGACCGCGGCCAGGTGGTGGACGCCGCGTGGCACATCCTGCAGACCTACGGGCTCGGGGACCTCTCGATGCGCCGCCTGGCCCGCGAGCTGGGCGTGCAGCCCGGCGCCCTGTACTGGCACGTGGCGAACAAGCAGGAGCTGCTGGCAGTCCTCGCGCAGCGCATGGTCGCCCCGCTGAGCACCTCCTCCACAGGCGCTCCCACCACAGGAGCCTCTCCCGCGGGCACTTCCCCGGCAGTCGCCGACGACGACGCCACCCTCCTCATCGCCCGGTTCCGTTCCGCGGTGCTCGCCGTGCGAGACGGCGCGGACGTGGTGAGCGTGGCCCACGCGCTGGACCCCTCGGGCATGCAGCCCACACCCCTGCTCACCGCGGCGCTGACCCGCGCGGGCATGGACCCCGCCCCGGCCGAGACGGCCGCGCTCACCCTGGTCCGCTTCACCCTGGGATCCGTGACCGCCCAGCAGACCCGCGAGTCGATGGACCTCCCCACCGCCACGATGGCCGCCGAGTTCGAGGCGGGCGTGCGCGCGATCCTGGCGTAGCGGCGTCGTCGCCCCCCCTCCACCGCCCGCACCCCTGCAACAACTGAGCAGATGCCGAATTGCGGCCGCAAAACCGCACTTGCTCTGTTAATGCAGGAGGCGGGAGGGGGCTTCAGTGAGCCTGCCGGGGCCACCGCTCTCGCTGAAGCCGCCGGTCCAGACGGGGCGCCCCTGCGACTACGGAGCAAACGCAGAACTGCGACCCCGGAACTGCACTTGCTCCGTTGTTGCAGGTGGTGGGAACGCGTGCGCGCTCCTCTCCACCGCCGGGTCCGCCGTCCGGGGGTGTCAGCCGGTGCGGGCGGCGGCCAGAATGTCTGCATGACCACCGGCACCCCCTTCACCGTGCGTACACCCGTCCCCGAAGACGCCCCGGGGATCGCGAGAGTGCACACGCAGTCGTGGCGGGAAACGTACACCGGGCTCGTGCCGGAGCGGTTCTTCGACGACGACGCCTTGCGCCGTCGGGAGGAGACGTGGACCCGGATGCTCGCAGAACCGTCCCGCCGTGTACGGGTTAGGGTGGCCGTGGTGGGCGAGACGATCATCGGTTTCGCGGGCACTGGGCAGCCCCGCGAAGACGACCCCGCCCGCGAGCACGCCCTGCACCTGCTCTATGTGCTCCGCGAGCACCACGGCACGGGCGCGGGACAGGCCCTGCTCGACGCCGTTCTCGGCGGGGAGCCCGCGCAGCTGTGGGTCGCGGAGGCCAATCCACGCGCCATCCGCTTCTACGAGCGCAACGGGTTCCGGGCGGACAGCGCCTCGTTGACCGATCCCGGGCTGGAGGACCTGCGCGAGGTCCGCATGGTCCGGTGAGACCGCGGACGACGTCGCTCCCCGCCACCCACGCGCGGCACGGGACCGTGCGGCGTCGTCGTCAGACCCCCGCGCCCACGATCAGCATGGTCGCCCCGAAGACCACCCCGGAGACCACCAGCACCACGGTGGTGTAGCCGAGGATGTCCCGGATCTTCAGCCCGGCGATCGCCAGCAGGGGCAGGGCCCAGAAGGGCTGGATCATGTTGGTCCACTGGTCGCCGTACGCCACGGACATGATGATCACGGACGGGTCCACGCCCAGGCGGGCGGCGGCGTCGAGGAGGATGGGCGCCTGGATGGCCACCTGTCCACCGCCGGAGGGGACGAAGAAGTTCACGAGACCCGCGGAGAGGAAGGCCAGGAAGCCGAGGGTCTGGGGGGAGGCGACCTCCACGATGGAGTCCGAGAGCACCTGGATGAGCCCGCTGGCCGTCATGATGCCCATGATCCCGGCGTAGAGCGGGAACTGCAGCAGGATGTCACCCACGTTGGAGGCGGCGTTCTTGACGAGCGCCATGACCTCGAACGCGTTGCGGGAGAGCAGGAAGATCAGCGCCAGGAACATCCAGTTCACAATGTTCAGGGTCACGGTGCCGCCGGTGAAGTGGATGACCAGGTAGGCCACCAGGGCGAGGCCCACGAGCAGGGTGGGGATGCGTGAGGCGTCGAGGCGGTCGGCGGGCACTTCCACCTCGGGGGTGGCAATGCGCTGGTCGGACTCGGCGAGCGCGTCTGCGGTCACCGCGTGACTCGCGGGCACGGCCCGAGGCGCCACGAGCCACAGGGCGAAGGCGACGAGCACCACGGTGGCCACCGTAGCCGTGATGTTCCACCACGAGAACGTGGTCTGCGAGATGGGGATGACGTGGCCCACCTGCTTCTCGATGAACGAGCCGGGAGTTGCCGCGGTCAGCGGCCCCGAGCCCGAGTAGCCCATGTGCCACACCACGAAGCCGGAGAAGCCGGAGGCCACGAGCATGGGGAAGCTCACCGGCCTGCTGCGGCGCGAGAACCCGGCGGCGACCTCGCGCGCGAGCAGACCGCCGACCACCAGGCCGAAGCCCCATGTGATCAGTGACGCCACCGCAGCGATCACGAACACGAACACGTAGGCCGCAAGCGGCGACCGCGGGATGCCGGCGAGCCGTGCGAGAAGCGCCCGAACCGGCCGAGTGCTCGCCAGGGCGTGGCCGAGCAGCAGCACCAGCGCCATCTGGGTCATGAACTCCAGCAGCCCCGAAAGTCCCGTCCCCCACCCCATGACAACGGTCACTGGGCCGGAGTCGGTCAGGACCAGTGCCATGACCGCAACCACCAGTGTCAGGACGATCGCGAAGATCAGCGCGGAGGGGATGAACCGCTCCACCACGTAGTTCACGGGCTTCATGGCCCGGGCAAGCACGGGGTCGGCGGTCGCCGCAGGAGTTGAGGAACGGTCGGGGGAGCTCATGGCGGGCCTCTTCTTCGTTGAGGAGGGTTGACGGGTAGGCGCCGACGACGCGTGCCGGG
>NZ_BSQO01000016.1:0-5571 GCF_030268385.1 Kocuria sp. NBRC 114282
TATCACCGCCGCCGTCGACAGGCCCGTCTGGGTCGATTGACCCCCATCGAATACGAGACCATCATGAACCCCGCCGTGAGCCTCGCGGCCTGACACCCCAACTGTCACCTGTTCGTGCGGCAGTCCCTCCGGACATTGGACCGCAACGACTCAAATCTGATCGCGCCGATCGAGCTCAGCTGAGCGAAGACGGGGTCTAGCGACCAGCCTTGTCAGAGCGCGCCCTTAGAGTCGCCTCATGGTTCACATCCTCAACTCCTTGAAGCGGCTCCTAAAGAAGGAGTCAATGCCGTCGCGACAGGGGCCGCCCATGGCTCCTTACCAGAACAGACTTCGCGTAGCCGAGCAGGCTGCTCGGGAGGTCACAAGGATCTCCCTGACATTCGGCAACGACAACCTCGGTCGAATTCGGCAGCGCGCTCAGAACGAAGCAGTAGCCGAGTTCGAGAACGCGCGTAAAGTCGCCGCTGGCTCTCTTCGACCAGGTCACCCCGACTTCGCCACGCTCCCGGATGAGGTTGCTCGATGCGCGAGCTACGGGTTCGCACTAGCGGGTGACGAGATCCGCGAAGCCGTCGAGGTCGTGCGCAGTTACTACCGCAAGAGCGACGAACTCCGGCGCACGCACGGCGAGCCGCGCTTCACGTTTTCTGACCTTGCTGCACGACCTGTGGGCTTCGATGCCATACCCGAAGAGATCGCCGCCCCGCTTCGGGAGGCCATCCACGCTGAGGCGTAGAGCGAATGAGCGTTTCCCGCGACTGTCTGTACGCGGTCCCCTGGTGATCCTTGCCCTCGTCGATGGAGGACTAGACGCATGATCGACACCTTCGAGGGCCTCCGCTAGTCGACGTCTGGCCTTCGACCAGCTCCGCTGGAGCGGAGTTCTCGGGTCGACAGGTACCGTTGACAGATCCCCCTTTCCCGTCAGAATCAGCTCTGACTGAACCACACCCTCAGCTTTTCAACGCAAGCTTCCTTGTCGGTCGGCAAAGTGAGGAACGACAACGCTCCGGCGCTGGTCTGCCAGGGGCTGTTCCGCTCGTCGTCCGGCATCGCCTCGTCGTCAATGGCCGGATATGCCAGTGTCGCCAGCGGCGCACCGAAGGTCGATGAGTAGGCATGCAGCTGATAGAGGTCCTCTCGGTCGACGCCACGTCGGCCCCCGAGCCTCTTGTACTTAGCATCAAGCAGCGCCGTGACCGGCTCCTCCCCCACGAGCACATCCGGGTAGAGCTGGGACTGCCGCACGAACAGGTGACAGTTGGGGTTTCAGGCCGCGAGGTCCACGGCGGGGTTCATGATGGTCTCGTATTCGATGGGGGTCAATCGGCCCAGGCGGGCCTGTCGGCGACGGCGGTGGTAGGTACGTTCGATCCAGGTGATGATCGCGATCCGGAGCTCGTCGCGGGTCCGCCACCGCTTGCGGTCCAGGACGTTCTTCTGGAGCAGTGCGAAGAACGATTCCATCGCCGCGTTATCACCGGCAGCACCGACTTGGCCCATGGATCCGATGAGGTGATGCTGGTTCAGCGTGTCCACGAACAAGGGTCAGGCCCCAGCGTGGCCACGCCGGTGTTGGCCACGCAGGCGCGCGTGGCGCTCGGCGACCAGGTTGGCGAGCAGTTGGGCGTCGAGACGATGCTCGTCGTCATCGGCGAGCGTCCGGGCCTCAGCGCCGTCAACAGTCTGGGCATCTACATCACCCACCAGCCACGCCCCGGACGCCACGACGCGGAGCGCAACTGCATCAGCAACGTGCGGCCGCCGAGGGGCGTCGGCTACCAGCAGGCCGCCGTCACCACGCTGAGGCTGGTGCGCCGCATGCGGGAGCTCGGCCGTTCAGGCGTCGACGTGAAGGACGTCGCGGAGCCAGCCCCCCTCACCAACCGACCAGCACCGGAGGTCCAGGCGAACAGTTCGCTGTAGGGTGACCGCGCTGATGAGGATGACGTCGCGGCCGTTGTGGCGCCGTGCAGGTGGGTCGAACTCGCCGTGGTCTCCGCCTCGGCCGGGATGGCAGGAAGCGCAGGGGCTTGCACCAGGCGTTGCGAGAGGTTGTGGAGCAATGCGTCCAGTCTACCGGGGGGCAGCGGCCATTCGAGACGACCCCCTGCCTGGCGGCCACCAGGCCTCGGGGCGCACCGGGGGGACCTCCGCAGGATCGTGGGCATGCCAACGCCCAGCCCATTCGGAGGTCCCCCCGGTCAACTGTCCGTGGTGATGTCACCGCGGACGAAGGCAGCCGATGACCTGCTCAGAGGTTCACGATCATCTTGCCGGTGTTGGCACCGTCCAGCAGATCGATGAAGGCCTGTGGGGCGGCGTCGAGACCGTCACGGGCGGTCTCGTCCCAGTGGATGGAGCCGTCGGCGATCCAACGGCCCATGTCCCGCTCGAAGTCCGCCCTCGCCTGCTCGGCGTACTTGGCGATCACGAACCCACGCAGCGTGAGCCGCTTGCCGATGGCCAGCGCCAGGTTGTGCGGGGCGGAGGCCGGCTCGGTGGAGTTGTACTGGCTGATGGCCCCGCACATCGCCACCCGGCCATCGGTGCGCAGGTTCGCGATCGCGGCCTCCAGGTGGTCACCGCCGACGTTGTCGAAGTACACGTCGATGCCCTCCGGGGCGGCCTTCGCGAGCTGCTCGGTCACGTCGCCGTCGTGGTAGTTGAAGGCAGCATCGAAGCCGAGCTCCTCCAGACGGGCGATCTTCTCGGGGGTGCCAGCCGAGCCGATCACCCGGGAAGCGCCCTTGAGCTTGGCAATCTGTCCGACGGCCGAGCCGACTGCTCCCGCCGCGCCGGAGACGAAGACGGCATCGCCCTCACGCATCTCGCCGGCCAGCAGCAAACCCGCGTAGGCGGTCAGGCCGGGCATGCCCAGTACGCCCAGGTAGGCGCTGTCCGGCACGCCCCGGGCTGTCAACGGTCGCACCGCATCACCGGCCAGGATGGCGTGTTCCCGCCACCCGAGGCCGTGGGTCACCTTGGTGCCCACGGGCAACTGCTCCACCCGTGACTCGATCACCGTGCCGACGGCGCCGCCGTCCAGCGGCTGGTCGATCTGGAAGGGGGGCACGTAGGACTTGACGTCGTTCATGCGGCCGCGCATGTACGGGTCCACCGACATGATGGTGTTGCGGACGAGGACCTGACCGTCATCGAGATCGGGCAGGTCGACCTCGACGGTGCGGAAATTGTCAAGGGTGGGCTTCCCGTCGGGGCGGGAGGCGAGGTGGATCTCGCGGGTGTGTGTGGTCATCCCTGTACTCCTGTGGGTGGGTGGTGGTCAGTGGGTCAGCAGGTCGAGGAGGCGGCGGGCGGCATCAGCCGACGAGGCCGGATTCTGCCCGGTGACCAGCGTGCCGTCCGTGACGACGTAGCTGTCACCGTCGGGGCCCTTGCTGTAGCGGGCGCCCGCTTCCCTGAGGGAGTCCTCGACCAGGAACGGGACGATGTCGGTCAGCCCGGCGGCCTCCTCCTCGCCATTGGTGAAGCCAGTCACCGAACGGTCGGTGATGAACGACGTCCCGTCCTGCTTCTTGATGGCATGCAGCACGCCGGGGGCGTGGCAGACCAGGCCCAGCGGCCTGCCGGCGGCGCCGCTGTCGAGGATGATCTGCTGCGAGGTGGGATCCTCCACGAGGTCCCACAGCGGGCCGTGGCCGCCCGGGTAGAAGACCGCGTCGAACTGGCTCACGTCAACCTCCGACAAAGGGGTGCTGGTCGTCAGGGCAGCCTTGGCCGCGTCGTCGGCCTCGAATCGACGGGTGGAGTCGGTCTGCATCTGCGGCAGCGTGCTGGTCGGGTCGACCGGCGGTCGCCCGCCCTTCGGCGAGGCCAGGGTGATGTCGTGTCCGGCATCGCGGAACACGTAGTAGGGAGCGGCGAACTCCTCGAGCCAAAAACCGGTCCTACGGTCGGTGTCACCGAGTTGGTCGTGGGATGTGAGGATCATCAGGATGCGGGACATGGCATCTTCCTTTCGATGTCTCGTGGAGTGGTTCCATGGTCAGGGGTGGCTGTGCCCCGGGTTGGGGCGGGGTTCACTGCTCAGGACCCACGGGGTCGGAAACGCGGACCAGACGCTTGTTGACGAACTCGTCGACGCCGTAGTCGCCCAGTTCCCGGCCGAAGCCAGAGCGGCCGACGCCGCCGAAGGGCAGTCCGGCGAGGCTGGTGCCGTGCTCGTTGACGTAGGCCATGCCCACGTCGAGGCGGCGGGCGGTGGCCTCGGCGAGTTCGAGGTCGTCGGACCACACCGAGCCGCTCAGTCCGAAGTCGGTCTCGTTGGCCAGGGCAACGGCCTCGTCCACGTCCGCGGCGCGGCACACGACCGCGACCGGTCCGAACAGCTCCTCCGACCAGGCCCGCATGTCGCGGGTCACGTCGGTCAGTACGGTCGCCTCCATGAAGGCGCCGGCACCCTCGCGCGGGTAGCCGCCGACGAGGACGTGGGCGCCGTGGCCCACGGCATCGTCGACAAGCTCCATCAGCTCGTCGCGGGCATCGGTGCTCGACATGGGGCCCACGTCGGTGGCCCCATCCTGGGGGTCCCCGACGACCGCTGCGGAGAAGGCAGCCGACAGCTTGTCGACGAAGGTGTCGTAGAACTCGTCGAGCACGATCATCCGCTTGGGCGAGTTGCAGGCCTGGCCGGCGTTGCTCAACCGCGCCCGGGCGGCGGTGCTCGCCACCGCGTCGATGTCACCACCGAGGACGATCAACGGGTCGGAACCTCCGAGCTCCAGCACCACCTTCTTGAGGTGCTTGCCGGCTGCGGCGGCGACCGAGGCCCCCGCGCCCTCACTCCCGGTGAGGGAGACACCGCGCACGCGCGGGTCGGCGATGATGTCCTCGATCTGGGAGCTGTCCACGAGGAGCGTCTGGTGGACTCCCTTCGGCAGACCGGCCTGGTCGAGGAGCTTTTCCATCTCGAGGGCGGAAGCAGCGCAGATCGAGGCCGGCTTCAGCAGCAGCGTGTTGCCGAGCAGCAGGTTGGGTGCGATGAACCGGGCGATCTGGTAGTAGGGGAAGTTCCACGGCATCACGCCCAGCAGGACGCCCAGGGGCTGCTTCTCCACGCGGGAGGAGTTCGCCCCCTGGTCCGGCAGGACCTCGTCGGCCATCAGCTCGGCGGCGCGCTGGGCGTAGTAGTCGAAGATCTGGGCGACCAGCTGCGCCTCGGCGATGCCCTGGGAGACGGGCTTTCCCATCTCGGAGGCCGCGATTCCGGCGAGCTCCTCCGCCCTCTGCTCGAACAGGTGCGCGGTCCGGGCCAGCACACCGGCGCGCTCCTCGACGCTCGTGCGCCGCCAGGAGGTGAAGGCCTCCTCGGCGGTGTCGATGGCCGTGCCCACCTCGCGTGGGTCGAGGGAGTCCCAGCTGCGGACGACCTTGCCTGTCGAGGGGTTCTGTGTGCGGTAGGTGGTCATGGTTGCCTCTGAACCGCCCTGGGTTCTGTTCCGATCGTTATGTGAGCGCTAGTGCGGCTCGTTGTGATTGATAGTAGGCGGCTTCAACTTCGCTCGGGGTCGCGTAGCCGAGGGCTTCGTGGAGGCGGGTGTTGTT
>NZ_BSQO01000017.1:0-5290 GCF_030268385.1 Kocuria sp. NBRC 114282
GTCCGCCCTCGGTGGCTTGGCGGTCGAAGACCATCCGCACGGCGCGTTCGCGGAACTCGGGGGTGAACTTCTTGGGCATGATCCGATTCTCCTTCAGGAAGCTCGGAACCAAACCCAGGGCGCTTCACTCACGCACACCGGCTCTAGTCAACAACGTCATGCCCTCCTACACCTAGTAATTAGTTGAACTAGTGATTTCGAGGCTTGTTGCCTTGCAGTGGTTCAGTTTGTGGTGCTCAGATGAGGATGCTGTTGGTGATATTTGGAGCGTCAGTGCCGCTGCTGGGTGTAGCAGTTGCCGATGGCTCGGCTGTCGCCGACGGAGTTTCGCGTGCCGAGGTGGGTTCGGGCGTTGGGCTCGGTGCTGCGGTCGGTGTGTTGGTGTCGGTTTTCGGGGTGTCCATGTCTGTCCTTCCGTTGGGGTGTTCGGGTGCATATGACGGATGGGGTTACAGGAGTAGAGGACCGCGTTGTATGGTTTCCAGCTTGCCGTCGATCGTTACCCGACGCAGTGAATGTATTGTCAGGGATTGCGAGCAGGCGGTGTAGCTGATGGTGGCCTGGAAATAGGGCTGGCCTGTGGCGATCTTTACGGCGTTCGTTGCGGAGTATGTGAAGGCGCCAGAGTACCGCATGGTGTACGCGGTGAGGTTCGCGATCTGCGGCACTGCGGTGTCCACGACTGGGCGGGACCAGTTGCTGTTCGTGTTCATCTCTTGCCAGGCGAGGGTTCCCAAAGCGGTCGGGAAGTACAGCGTGATGCTCGGTGACGTGATGGTCGTGGAGCTGGTGGCGCCTTCGACCCACAGCCCGCGGTCGGGGTAGCTCCCGCGGCCGTCGATCGTCAGCAGACTGCCAGGGGCGGTAGTGCTGCAGGACTTCCGTACCGTCACGACCCCCTGCAGACCTGGCCGGGGTGATGCAGCCACGGCAGGAGCAGGAGTCGTGAGGGCAATGACGGGCGCGGACCAGGCTGCCGCGGTCAGCGCAGTTCTGCGGGGCATCTGGGGGGCGGAGTGGGTCACGGAGGCTCCTCGAGCTGCGGGGCCGTGGCTCTGTCATCAGAGCCTCGGTAAGTACATGCTGAAGAATGCACCAACTGTCACGCCTGGCGCAACAAACGTGACAGGTCTCACAAGAGCACGGCCGTGGCGCGGGTAGGGGGGTGATCATCCGCGCGGGTTTAGGGCGCAATCTCTGGGTTGCGGGGCCGTCGTGTGGCCGGTGAATCGAGGAAGTGGAGGGTCGGCCGGTCAAGGGAGGCGCCGACCGACCCTGCCGGTGACATGGAAGAACATGTCACCGACTACTCTATGCGTATGCATGTGGTAGTGTTCCGCGGTGCCCAAGGCAGTCTTGGGGGACTCCAGATGGATCGATCTGGGGTAAGACCTTGGGCCGCAGGGGGTTCCTGGCTGAGGGGCCAGGAACCCCCTGATCTTATCCTGTGTGTTAGCTGTGTCTAGACATGGTGGGCAGGTGTCCCAAATGGGACACCTGCCCGAGGTGGTGCTGGTCAGAGGTGGGCTCCTTCCGGGCCGGTGGTCGTGTCGATGACTTCGGGGCTCTCGGGGTGGACGTGACGCTGGTCGTCGGGGAACGGCGTCGGCTCCGGTGTGGTGGTCTGGTCTGGCTGGGTCGCGGAGTCGTGGAAGTTCTGCCATGCCTCGGCTGCTCGACGGTCCTGGGGAGGGGTGTCGGGCAGGACGGTGTCGGGGTCGTCCCAGTCACAGGCCTGGCGGGCGATCAGGGCGGCGTCGATGCGCTGTGTCGGTTCGGTGGCCAGGGAGGAGCGCCAGGGCTCGTTGTGGGTCTGGGCTCGCAGGACGGTGAGGCGATCGGAGATCTTGTCCAGGACCTGACGCACGGTGTGTGTCTCGGCGTCGTTGTCGGAGGTGGGGACCGCCAGGCCGCCGTGGCGGGTGGAGCGGGGCTGGAGGTCTGCGGCCTTGACTGCGGCCAGGGCCTCGCGGGGTGTCTCCGGGGCTGGTTCTTCGGGGACGCGGTGGCCGCGGGCGATCTCGTTGATGATCGCGTGCCAGTGCTCGCTATTGGCCCAGGAGGTGACTGTCTCCGGGCCGTGGGAGCGTTCGACCCATTCCACGGCCTGACGGGTGGCGATCGCCTGTCCCGCGTACCGGAGCTCGTCGGTCAGACGGGGCAGATCGGCGTCCCAACCGTGGGCATGATCGCGGACTTCGTGGGCTGTCATGTCGGTGTCGGAGCGGTCCAGGACGCGCACGAGCTGATCACGGACGGTCTTGGGTGTGATCTCCCGGATCATCTTCCAGGGGTCCGGGGTGTCGGTCTGAGTGTCTTGACCGTCGCTGTCTGGGATGGGCAGGACCGCGGTGTTGGAGTAGCGGCCGCGGGTCATGCCGACGTAGAAGGTCTCTCGCGACGTCGTCGAGGGATCGACGGCGGTGATGGCTCGATCGACGGTCGCGCCTTGGGAGCGGTGAGCGGTGCAGGCGTAGCCGAGCTGCGTGGTGGCGAGGACCTCGGGCGACAGATGGACGGCGGCACCGTTGTCGCGGGCGGCTTCCAGCGCCCCGTCAGCATGGACGCGGGTCACAGTCAGCAGGTCGCCGTTCTTGATGAACTCTCCGTGGTCGTCGAGCACCGCACGCTCGTTGCGGCGGGTGAGGATGCGGTCACCGACTCCGGCGACGGTACCGGCTGACAGCTCGGCGGTATGGGTGCCGTCGACTTCGCCTTCGGAGCGCAGGAGCGCTTGGGCTTGTGCGTTGAGGCGGTCGACGGAGTCCTTGGTGGAGGCGATGAGCAGGGCCGAGCCCTGTGTGCGAGCTTCGGCCCACTGCTGGAAGGCCGTGGTCTCGACGTCGTCGGGGTCGGCGACTCCGGTGATGCGGTCGTGTTCGATCAGGGTGTCGATGGCGTGGTGCTGGCCTTCGCGCAGTGCAAGGGAGTTGGAGGCCTCCCAGTCGTTCTTGAAGCGCCACACGCTGCTGAGGGTGGCGGCGGTGACGTCGGGTCGGTCCTGGTGGCGTTCGATCCATCCGAGGGTTCCGCCGGCTTCGATTGCGCTGAGCTGTGCGGGGTCTCCGACGGCAACGATCTTCGCTCCGGCGTGCTGTGCCTGGTCGCGGAGCTGATCGAGGGCTTGGGTGCCGGCCATGGAGGCTTCGTCGACGATGACGAGCTGGTTCGGGCGCATGGTGTAGCGGTCTTGGGTGGTCTCCAGTTGGGTGATGGTGGCGTTGAGGCGGCGCATCGTTCTCTGCTGCGCGGCCGAGGGTGAGTCGTCCAGGTGGGCGAGAAGGAGGGTCATCTCGTCTCGGGCCTTGTCGAGCTGCTCTTGGCGATGTTGGGCGCCGGGGCCGGCGGATTCCCAGAGCCACTTCGTGACGTTGTCGGTGGGGATGTCGATCTCCTTGCTGAGCACGGAGGCGGCGACGGCTGAGGGGGCGAGCCCGACGATCGAGCCTGTGCCGTGCTGGTCTTCCCAGACTTGGCGCAGTGCGGACAGCGACGTGGTCTTGCCGGTGCCGGCTGGGCCGATGAGGGCGCTGACCGATTGAGGAGCTGTGGCGATGCTCAATGCGGCTCGGCGCTGATCATCTGCGAGGGAGTGCCCGTCGCCGACGGTGATGCTGTCCAGGACGGCCTCGGCCCGGGTGGTGTCGGAGATGACGGGGCCTTGGTTGTTGGTGGCGGCGTCGATGAGCCGGGCTTCGGCATCGAGCTGTTCGGGGGTCGCGTAGGCCGCGGTGTCGTTGAAGGCGTGGTCCGTTCCAGAGGACAGGCCTGGGTGGTGCTGATCGGGGGACTGGTAGCGGTGCGGGGTGAGCCGGACCGTGGAGTCCAGGGCGAGGTCCGTGACGGTATCTAGGAGCTGGTCTCGATCTTCGGGGGTGTGGCACCGCACGGCGGCGAGGCCCCTGGAGATCTCGGCGTGAACGTTGGCGCGGGTGAAGGTCGCACGCTGGGCGGACACGGTCGTGATCGCGCGCTGGGCGATCTGGGTCATCGTGTCGGGCTGGATGGTCTCAGCGGTCGTGATGCTCGGCTGCTGGGCGATCGTGCGGGAGACGATTGCGGCCGGGTTGAAGCCGAGGTCCGAGGCGCGGTCGCGCCACTGGGCGCTCTTGCGTTCAAGGCTGCGGTGGTCGTCGTGGTCCTTGGCCTCGCGGGTGGCGAGGGTGGCCTGACGACGGATGTCCAGGAGATCACCCTCCGATGGTCGGGCACCGTGCTCTTCAGTCCAAGCAGCGATGAGTCGGTCGGCTTCGGCCTCGATCGCCCGCGCTCTGGTGGAGAACTCGTTGATGAGTTCGTCCGGGACGCCTGCCAGTTCGATGCGCGCGTTGCGGTCGGTGAGCTGGAGACCGTCGGCGCTGGTCGTGATCTCGCCGCGGATCTCGGCTTGGGCGCCGATGGTGCGGGCGAGCTCGTCGAAGAGAAGACCGTTGAATCGCTCGGAGGCGGCGACGACGTTCTTGTGCAGGTTGACGGAGTCGAGGGTGGTCCAGGCTCCGTCGGAGGCGCGCTGGATGCGGTTGGCGACGACGCCATGGGTATGCAGCTGCGGGTCGCCGGCACGGGAGTCCCCGTGGTCGAAAGCGGTGGCGACGAGTCCGCGGGTGGCGACTTTGGCGACGCCGGCATGTCCGGCTCGGGTCTAGATGACCCGGTCGTCCAGCCACGACAGGCTCTGATCGACGGCTGCGCGGTGGGCAGCATGGATCGCGGCCTTGGTCGGTTCATCGGCCATGGCCCACAGCACCGAGACGGACTTCGGCACGGAGAACGTGAGGTCGAATCCGGAGACAGGCTGCCGGTCGGACTTCGCGGGCTTGCCGGCGGCGGTCTTGGCTCCCTCGGGGGCCTGCTGGGCGGTGATCGGGGCGCGCCCCAGGGGCTCGCCAGTCGTGGGGTGTGCCGAGTCCTGGAGGAGTCGGCGCGCGGCCTGGGCAGTGACGCGCGTGCCGGGATCGATGCCGAGCCCGGCGGTGCCGGCACCGAGCCATCTGCCGGGCGGGGCACCGGCAGAGGTGTAGTAGCGGGTGAGGTCGCGGGTGCCGGTGCCGGCTACCGCGGCGTCGCCGATCGCGACCTGCTCCAGGTAGTACTCGACGGACATCTTGGAGATGGAGACGGTCATCGGTTCCTTCTACGGGGAGCGGTTGCCGGTCGGGGTGTGTGAATCGCCCCGGGTTTGTTAGAGGCTCGCAAGTGCCGCGTCGGCGGGTGCCGGTGCGGGGTGGTTGTGATGGTAGGTGTCCTCGAGCTCGACGGGCGGGATCATGCCGATCTCGCCGTGAAGTCG
>NZ_BSQO01000018.1:0-2596 GCF_030268385.1 Kocuria sp. NBRC 114282
CGCCGAGGTCCTTCGCGATCTGCGCGATGGTGATGCCGTCCTCACGGGACCGGGCCACTCGCACGACGTCTTCGCGGAACTCCTGGGGGTAGGGAGCGGGCATGGTGCACATCCTTCCAGGCCGCCCTCCGGGCAAGCCAGATCAGATGTCACCTATCCGTGCGGCAGTCCCCAGCGGATCCGAACCGCATGTCGGACGGCTGCGCCGAACGGACGCCCGGGGAAGATCAGAGGCTTGGTGTCGTCCTGCATGTCTTCCGAGGCGTAGGTCACAAAGCCACTGGTGCCGTGCTTCTGAACGTAGCTCCTGATCTGTTCGAGCTTCCAGTAGTCGCTACAACCGGGGCGTTCTGGCCCGTGAAGGCTGGCCTTGAGGTGCTTGAGGGTGCTTCGGGTGGCCAAGTAGAAGGACGTTCCCTGGGTCCAGACGCGCCACTCCAGACCCAGGATGATGGGCGTGGTCCCATCCGGGGTCTTCGGTAGGACATAGAGGGGTGCGTTCTCCGTTGCTCGGGTCTCAGGCATCGTTACCGATCACCTCGAGCGCGGCAGATGCGTCCGGCGCCACGGACGCTCGCTGAACGTAGTGCTTCGAGGTCACAGCCGTGCCGGAGTGGCCCAGCACCGCTGCCGCATCCTCCGTGCCGGAATGCCGATCCACCCGCGTGGCCACCGTCTTGCGGAACGTGTGCCAGGTGACCCACTCGAAGCCCCGCAGGTGCTCCGATTTCCGGGCGTCGCGCCACTGCCGCTCGAGGTTGTTCACCTCCCGCAGTGTCCCCGTGGACGACGGGAGCACCAGATCGCGGGTGTTTGGCAACTCTTCCACTCATCGGCGCAGCAGCACATCGGCGGCGAACCGCGGCACGGACACCGTTCGGAAGCCGGCCGCCGTCTTGGCGTGGCCCTGCCTGATGAGTCCGGCCTCGGTGCAAACTACGGTGCCGCTGATGGTCACCGTCACGGGGGAGGCCCCGAGGTCCACGTCCGCCCATCGCAGGGCCAGGAGCTCGCCCACACGCGCCCCGGTGCCCAGTGCCACGTCCACGACTTCTGCGAGGTCCTGGGCCCGCGCTGGTCCGCTGCTCGTCGGCTCCGCCAGGTAGGCCCGCAGGCCGCGCCGCAGCGCCCGCACCTCGTCCACGCTCAGCGCCCGCACCGCCTTCGCACGGCGCTCAGGCAGCCGCGTGTCCGGCACCGGGTTGGCCCGCACAGCGTCATGCCGGGCCGTCAGCCCGAACATCTGCGCGAGCACCGTCTTGGCCGTCTTGGCCCGCCCTGGCGTCGTCGCGGCCACACCCTTCAAGAAGCGATCCAGCTGGCCCGTGGTCGCCTCCCACAGCGTGAGCCCGCCGACGCCCGGCACGATCACCGTCTCGATGATGCGCCGGTACTGCGCCACCGTCTGCGGCGACCGCGAGGACTGCGCGATCTCCGCCACCCACACCTCGGGCAGTGCGGCCACCCGCATGGACGGGGTGATGAGGTCCCCGGCTGCGGCCATACGCTGCGAGAAGGTGCGCTCGGGAGCGCGCCGCGCCGCGGTCGCGCTCGTGCTCGTGGCCTCGAGCTGCCGTGTCTTGCCGGTCAGATCCCGGTAGCGGGCACGGGCGCGCACGCGGCGCTTCCCGAACTCGGTGGTGCTGATCTCACCCAACGTGCCGATGGGCAGCTGCGGCCTAGGCATCGGTCTCGCCTTCCTCGCCCAGGGCCTCGGTGGTGCCCTTTCGGCTGTGCCTCTGATGGATCCCTCGTGCTGACTGGAGGGCGAGCTCTCGGTATTCCTCGTAGCTGTACATCTCGGCGGCCGCTGCAAGGTCGATGACACCTTCCATGGCCACATCGCCGGGGCTCTCCCTGGTGATGGTGGAGGCTTCTGTGGCGTCCATGCCCTGCAGCGCGTCCGGCGGTACCTCCAGCGCCACGGTCAGCGAGATCTGGCGTCGGAAATAGGTGGCGGCCAGGGCTGCCAGTTCATCACGGGTCCGCATCGCGGCTTGGTAGGACCGTTGGACCGTCATTGCGTCCTGGTCGTTGACCAGCCTGGTGAGGTCTACATCGAGGCTCCCAGCGATCGCAATGGCCTCGTCCAGCTTGACCGGCCGGCTGCCAGCTTCGATGCGGGCAATCGTCGTCTGGTGGAACACAGGCCACCCCGACTGTATCGCCCTGGGTCTGGTGGAGGCTCTGATCCCACGGAAGGATGCAGAGCATGGCAGCACCGAGGAAGTACCCTGACGAGCTTCGCGAACGCGCGGTCCGGCTGGCGATGGACCAAGCAGAAGAAGGCAACGGCCGTGCGGTGTTCCGCCGAGTCGGTGAGCAGCTCGGGATCAATCCCGAGACCCTGCGCGGCCGGGTCCGCCAGGCCCAGATCGATGAGGGCCAGCGCCCTGGAACCACCACCAGTGATGCGCAACGACTCCGCGAGCTGGAGTCCGAAGTCCGTGAGCTGCGCCGAGCGAATGCGATGGCGGATTCAAGCGGTGAGCGCAAGGAACTCTGCGAGCTTCTCTGATGGTGTCAGATAGCCCAATGTCTTCCGAGGGCGCCCGTTGAGACTGTCCTGGATCATGTCGAGTTCCCTGCGGCTGAG
>NZ_BSQO01000019.1:0-2013 GCF_030268385.1 Kocuria sp. NBRC 114282
CGATCCTGTCAGGGCTTTTGGGTTCTGGTGGGGTGCTGTGTGGTGACTGTAATGGTTTTGTGTGTGTTGGGTAGGGGAGCGTCGAGCGGGTGGTGAAGCTGCCGGGTGACCGAGTGGTGGAGCCTGTTCGAGTGAGAATGCAGGCATGAGTAGCGAATGACGGGTGAGAAACCCGTCCGCCGAATGATCAAGGGTTCCGGGGTCAAGCTAATCTGCCCCGGGTGAGTCGGGACCTAAGGCGAGGCCGACAGGCGTAGTCGATGGACAACGGGTTGATATTCCCGTACCGGCGAAGAACCGCCCATACTGAACTGGGGATACTAACCACCGGTTCCACCCGTTTCTCATGCGCCACTTTGTGGTGTGTGGTTGTGGTGGGATGCGTGGGACCTGATCCAGGGAGGTAAGCGTGTTAACAGGTGTGACGCAGGAAGGTAGCCGAGCCAGGCGATGGTAGTCCTGGTCTAAGCGTGTAGGGCGAGTCATTGGTAAATCCGTGGCTCATATAGCTTGAGACGTGATGGGACCCCTTTGGTGGGGGATTCGGTGATCCTATGCTGCCGAGAAAAGCATCGACGTGAGGTTCTAGCCGCCCGTACCCCAAACCGACACAGGTGATCAGGTAGAGAATACTAAGGCGTTCGAGAGAATCATGGTTAAGGAACTCGGCAAAATGCCCCCGTAACTTCGGGAGAAGGGGGGCCCGGACCCTGATATGCCCTTGCGGTGTGGAGGGGGTAAGGGTCGCAGAGACCAGGGGGAAGCGACTGTTTATCAAAAACACAGGTCCGTGCGAAGTCGTAAGACGATGTATACGGACTGACTCCTGCCCGGTGCTGGAAGGTTAAGAGGACCTGTTAGACGCAAGTCGAAGCGGAGAATTTAAGCCCCAGTAAACGGCGGTGGTAACTATAACCATCCTAAGGTAGCGAAATTCCTTGTCGGGTAAGTTCCGACCTGCACGAATGGAGTAACGACTTCCCCGCTGTCTCAACCATGAACTCGGCGAAATTGCAGTACGAGTAAAGATGCTCGTTACGCGCAGCAGGACGGAAAGACCCCGAGACCTTTACTATAGTTTGGTATTGGTGTTCGGTGCGGCTTGTGTAGGATAGGTGGGAGACTGTGAAGCGGACACGCCAGTGTTCGTGGAGTCGTTGTTGAAATACCACTCTGGTCGCTCTGGATATCTAACTTCGGCCCGTGATCCGGGTCAGGGACAGTGCCTGATGGGTAGTTTAACTGGGGCGGTTGCCTCCTAAAGAGTAACGGAGGCGCCCAAAGGTTCCCTCAGCCTGGTTGGCAATCAGGTGTTGAGTGCAAGTGCACAAGGGAGCTTGACTGTGAGAGTGACGGCTCGAGCAGGGACGAAAGTCGGGACTAGTGATCCGGCGGTACATTGTGGAATGGCCGTCGCTCAACGGATAAAAGGTACCTCGGGGATAACAGGCTGATCTTGCCCAAGAGTCCATATCGACGGCATGGTTTGGCACCTCGATGTCGGCTCGTCGCATCCTGGGGCTGGAGTTGGTCCCAAGGGTTGGGCTGTTCGCCCATTAAAGCGGCACGCGAGCTGGGTTCAGAACGTCGTGAGACAGTTCGGTCCCTATCCGCTGCGCGCGTTGGAAATTTGAGAAGGTCTGTCCTTAGTACGAGAGGACCGGGACGGACGAACCTCTGGTATGTCAGTTGTACCGCCAGGTGCATGGCTGATTGGCTACGTTCGGGAGAGATAACCGCTGAAAGCATCTAAGCGGGAAGCTTGCTTCGAGATGAGATTTCCTTCCTCCTTTGTGGGGGTGAGGCTCCCAGGAGACTACTGGGTTGATAGGCTGGATGTGGTAGCGAGGACTGACGACTCGTGGAGCTGACCAGTACTAATAAGCCGATGATCTTCACACACACAACATGTCTTGCAGCCCCCTTTTTTGGGGGTGTGAATAGCAGCGTGTTTCGCGTCCACTGTACGGTTTTGGAACAACACCGTCCCACAACCATCTGGTTCCCGTTCGC
>NZ_BSQO01000020.1:0-1793 GCF_030268385.1 Kocuria sp. NBRC 114282
CGCGCCGTGACTGAACTGCCATCCTCGTGGCTCTCTCCCGAAGCTCGTCGGGGTACTTCCTCGGTGCTGCCATGCTCCTCATCCTCCCGTGGATTCAGAGCCTCCACCAGACCCGGGGCGATTCAAGCTGCTCATCGGCCTGGTGGTCTCACCATCCCTGAGTGCGGTGCTCGGCCCCGAGGTCGCCACCTCGGTGCGCAAGATTTTGGTGCAGCGGTATCCGGGAGTGCGCTGGCAACTGAAGATGGCCGAAGACCGGCTGGTCGATCCACCTACCGAGACCTTGGACCTGCTGGAGGCGGCCCGAAACCGCGTGCTGGAGGAGAACTGGGATTTGGCCGTGGTGCTCACCGAGATCCCCTGAAGACCGGCCGACGTCCGGTGCTCACCCAGCTCAGCCCCGTGCACGGGGTAGGACTGGTCTCCGTCCCAACCCTGGGACCCGTGCACGTGCGGCAGAAGGTGCAAGAGACCACCGTGCACGTGGTCGGGCAGCTCCTCGGCTACGACGCCGAAGACCCCAACGCCCAGCGGGATCTTGCTCGAAGAGCCCACCAGCTGTCCACCGATCTCGACGAACGCCCGGACGACAACGTCGTGCAGTTCACGGCCCGAGTGCTGAGCGGCAACGTGCGGTTGCTGCTGGGCATGATCCGCGCCAACCAGCCTTGGGCCTTCGTGGCCCGGCTCTCCCGGGCGCTGGTCGTGGCAGCGGCCACCGGCATGCTGACATTGGTGGCCTCGGACCTATGGGTACTGGCCATGGCCTACGGGCCGGTGCGCCTGGTCCTGCTGGCGGTGATGGCGATCGGGGCGGTGAGTGCCACCCTGATCCTGGGAGCCGACTTGTGGGAGCGCCCACGGCGGCGAGCCCAACGTGAGCAGGTGATCCTGTTCAATTTGGCCACCACCGCGACCGTGGCCATCGGGGTTGTGGTGTTCTACCTCGTCTTATTCATCCTGTCCTGGGTCGGCGCGCTGCTTCTCATCGACGAGCAGGTACTGGCCGGTGTCGCTGGTCACCCAGTGAACGCTTTGGACTACGCGAAGATCAGCTGGCTCACCGCCAGCCTGGCCACCGTGGGCGGAGCACTAGGAGCTGGACTGGAGGACGAAGATGTGGTGCGCGCCGCTGCCTACACCCGGTCCAGCACCTGACACAGCCCCAGCACAGAAGAAACTGAAACATCTACGCGTTGATGCCACGTCTATGCAGGTGTCATTGCCGGTCGCGATGACTTGGTGGGCTCAGCGCAGTGCGATGCCTCGTACTCGGCGGGTGGGGCGTTGCCGAGGCGGGTGTGCGGGCGGGCGCTGTTGTACCTGTCGATCCGGGATCCGCACCGCCCTGCCGGACGCGCGGATCGCAGTCGACAAGTGGCATCTCGTCGCCCTCGCCAACCTCATGGGCACCCAGGTCCGTCAACGGATCACCCGGCAACTGCACGGCCGCCGCGGCACCGCCACCGACAAAGTCTGGGCCAGCCGGCAACTGCTGCTCACCGGCTACGAGCACCTCACCGTCAAGCAAAAGGCCCGGTTCAACGCCGCCCTCGCCGCCGAGGATCCGACCAACGAGATCGCCGCCGCGCATGCCGTCAAGGAACGCCTGCGCCTGCTGCTGGCCGAACACCAGCCGCACCAGATCCGGCGCAGGCTGTACGACTGAATCGCCCCGGGTTTGTTAGAGGCTCGCAAGTGCCGCGTCGGCGGGTGCCGGTGCGGGGTGGTTGTGATGGTAGGTGTCCTCGAGCTCGACGGGCGGGATCATGCCGATCTCGCCGTGAAGTCGC
>NZ_BSQO01000021.1:0-1678 GCF_030268385.1 Kocuria sp. NBRC 114282
TTATTTTTGATTCCAGCCAGGTATGGTTTTTCGTTTTTCAACGGAGAGTTTGATCCTGGCTCAGGACGAACGCTGGCGGCGTGCTTAACACATGCAAGTCGAACGCTGAAGCACCAGCTTGCTGGTGTGGATGAGTGGCGAACGGGTGAGTAATACGTGAGTAACCTGCCCTTGACTCTGGGATAAGCCCGGGAAACTGGGTCTAATACTGGATGCTACATGTCACCGCATGGTGGTGTGTGGAAAGGGTTTACTGGTCTTGGATGGGCTCACGGCCTATCAGCTTGTTGGTGAGGTAATGGCTCACCAAGGCGACGACGGGTAGCCGGCCTGAGAGGGTGACCGGCCACACTGGGACTGAGACACGGCCCAGACTCCTACGGGAGGCAGCAGTGGGGAATATTGCACAATGGGCGAAAGCCTGATGCAGCGACGCCGCGTGAGGGATGACGGCCTTCGGGTTGTAAACCTCTTTCAGCAGGGAAGAAGCCACAAGTGACGGTACCTGCAGAAGAAGCGCCGGCTAACTACGTGCCAGCAGCCGCGGTAATACGTAGGGCGCAAGCGTTGTCCGGAATTATTGGGCGTAAAGAGCTCGTAGGCGGTTTGTCGCGTCTGCTGTGAAAGCCCGGGGCTTAACCCCGGGTGTGCAGTGGGTACGGGCAGACTAGAGTGCAGTAGGGGAGACTGGAATTCCTGGTGTAGCGGTGGAATGCGCAGATATCAGGAGGAACACCGATGGCGAAGGCAGGTCTCTGGGCTGTTACTGACGCTGAGGAGCGAAAGCATGGGGAGCGAACAGGATTAGATACCCTGGTAGTCCATGCCGTAAACGTTGGGCACTAGGTGTGGGGGACATTCCACGTTTTCCGCGCCGTAGCTAACGCATTAAGTGCCCCGCCTGGGGAGTACGGCCGCAAGGCTAAAACTCAAAGGAATTGACGGGGGCCCGCACAAGCGGCGGAGCATGCGGATTAATTCGATGCAACGCGAAGAACCTTACCAAGGCTTGACATATACCGGATCGTTCCAGAGATGGTTCTTCCCCTTTGGGGTCGGTATACAGGTGGTGCATGGTTGTCGTCAGCTCGTGTCGTGAGATGTTGGGTTAAGTCCCGCAACGAGCGCAACCCTCGTTCCATGTTGCCAGCACGTGATGGTGGGGACTCATGGGAGACTGCCGGGGTCAACTCGGAGGAAGGTGGGGATGACGTCAAATCATCATGCCCCTTATGTCTTGGGCTTCACGCATGCTACAATGGCCGGTACAAAGGGTTGCGATACTGTGAGGTGGAGCTAATCCCAAAAAGCCGGTCTCAGTTCGGATTGAGGTCTGCAACTCGACCTCATGAAGTCGGAGTCGCTAGTAATCGCAGATCAGCAACGCTGCGGTGAATACGTTCCCGGGCCTTGTACACACCGCCCGTCAAGTCACGAAAGTCGGTAACACCCGAAGCCGGTGGCCCAACCCTTATGGAGGGAGCCGTCGAAGGTGGGACTGGCGATTGGGACTAAGTCGTAACAAGGTAGCCGTACCGGAAGGTGCGGCTGGATCACCTCCTTTCTAAGGAGCTTCACTTTGGTCGCCGTGTGGCGGCCCGCCCGCGCGCCGCTTACTTGGTGTGGGGGTTGTTTTGGTGAGACTCGCTGCACCTGGCCCGTTTCGAGGGCCCGGTGG
>NZ_BSQO01000022.1:0-1308 GCF_030268385.1 Kocuria sp. NBRC 114282
TGAACCGCCCTGGGTTTCGTTCCGATCCTTTATCGAGAGGATGGAGACATGCCCGCGAAGTATCCGCAGTCGTTCAGGGACCGTGCGGTCCGGATGGTGCTGGACAGGCTCGAGGCCGATGAGGACGGTCTGACCAGTTATCAGGTGATCAAGCTCACCGCCCCGAAGTTGAACGTCTCGATCGAGTCACTACGCCGCTGGGTCGAGCAAGCGTCCGTCGATGACGGGGCTGGGTCGGGTGTCACGACCGACGCGCAGGCCGAGATCCGCCGTTTGAAACGGGAGAACGCCGAGTTGCGGCGCGCGAATGAGATCCTCAAGACCGCGTCGGCGTTTTTCGCCGCGGAGCTCGACCGGCCCACGCCGAGATGATCGCGTATATCGACATGTATCGCGACCAGTTCGGGGTCGAGCTCATCTGCCGCACACTCGGTGCGACAGCAGGTGGGTTTCTCACCTCCCGCGGCTATCGGGCTGCGAAGACCCGCCGGGCCAGCGACCGGCAGCTGCGCGATGCGGAGCTGATTCCGGTGATCCAGCGGATCCACGCGGACAACTACGGCGTCTACGGAGTCCGGAAGATCTGGCATGCAATGCGCCGAGAAGGGTGGGACATCGGCCGCGACCAGGTCGCCCGTCTCATGCGGCAGGTCGGGCTCGAAGGCGTGATCCGCGGCCGCAAGCCGCGCACTACGACCCCCGCCCGCGTCCCCGATGATCGGCCGGATCTCGTCGAACGGCACTTCCGAGCAGACCGCCCGAACCGGCTCTGGGTCGCGGACATCACTTACGTGCGCACCACCGCGGGATTCTGTTACACCGCGTTTGTGACCGACGTGTTCGACAGGAAGATCGTCGGATGGGCGACCCGGGCGACCATGCGCACCGAGGACCTCCCGCTGGAAGCGCTCGAACACGCACTCGTGACCGCGAAGGATCACGCATGGGACGGGCTGATCCACCACTCAGACCGAGGCAGCCAATACGTGTCCATCCGCTACTCTGAACGCCTCGCTGAGGCCGGCATCACCGGCTCGGTCGGCACCGTCGGTGACAGCTACGACAACGCCCTCGCCGAAGCCGTGAACGGGCTCTACAAAGCCGAGCTCATCCACGCCCGCCCCGCCTGGCCTTCCGTCACCGAGGTCGAGTTCCAGACAATGAACTGGGTCGACTGGTGGAACAACACCCGCCTCCACGAAGCCCTCGGCTACGCGACCCCGAGCGAAGTTGAAGCCGCCTACTATCAATCACAACGAGCCGCACTAGCGCTCACATAACGATCGGAACAGAACCCAGGGCGGTTCA
>NZ_BSQO01000023.1:0-1006 GCF_030268385.1 Kocuria sp. NBRC 114282
CGATCCTGAGGTCAGCCTCGGCTTTTTTCGCGGCGGAGCTCGACCGCCCACAGCGTTGATCGTGGAGTACATCGACCAGCACAAGCATGAGTTCGGCGTCGAGCCGATCTGTCGAACGCTGACCGCAGCGGGCACGCAGATCGCGCCGAGCACGTACTACGCGTTCAAGACCCGCCCACCCTCGAAGCGAGCACTACGCGACGAGGAACTGCTGGTCCAGATCCACCGCGTCCATGCGGCGAACTTCGGCGTCTACGGGGCGAAGAAGGTCCACGCCCAGCTGCTGCGGGAGGGCATCTCGGTGGCGCGTTGCACGGTCGAGCGGCTCATGCGCGTCGCGGGGTTGCGAGGGATCAGCCGAGCCAAGGGCCCGCGCACCACGATCTCCGGTCGCGGCCCCGACAATCGACCTGACCTGGTCGAACGTGACTTCACCGCGACCGCTCCGAACCAGTTGTGGGTCGCGGACATCACCTACTGCCGCACCTTCGCCGGCTGGGTGTATGCCGCGTTCGTCATCGACGTGTTCTCCCGCCGCGTGGTCGGCTGGCAGCTGTCGAAGTCGCTACGAACGGACCTCGCGTTGGACGCGCTCGAGATGGGCATCTGGACCCGCGATCACGCAGGCCAGGCCGTCACCGGGCTCACGCACCACAGCGATAAGGGCGTTCAGTACGTCGCCATCCGCTACACCGAGCGTCTTGCTGAGGCCGGCGCGGCCGCCTCGGTCGGCTCCACCGGCGACTCGTATGACAATGCCCTGGCCGAGGCCTTCAACTCGCTGTTCAAGGCTGAACTGGTCCGCAACCGCGGGCCCTGGAAGAACATCGACGACCTCGAGATCGCGACCGCGGAATACATCGACTGGTTCAATCACCGGCGACTTCACGGCGAGATCGGCATGATCCCGCCCGTCGAGCTCGAGGACACCTACCATCACAACCACCCCGCACCGGCACCCGCCGACGCGGCACTTGCGAGCCTCTAACAAACCCGGGGCGATTCA
>NZ_BSQO01000024.1:0-912 GCF_030268385.1 Kocuria sp. NBRC 114282
CTAGGGCGTGTCTCCTTTATTGACCATTCCAGCACTGACACGGTGGTGTTGTGACTACGAAGCAACGACACCGAGTATTCACTGATGAGCAGTGGGAGAAGATTGAACCTCTCCTACCTTCGAATGCCGGCAAAAGAGCCCGACCGTTTGAAAACAACCGTCGAATCGTCGAGGGAATCGTCTACCGCTACCGTGTCGGCATCGCCTGGCGCGATCTGCCCCGTGAGCACTTCGGGCCTTGGCAGACGGTATGGAAACGTCACCGCCGCTACGCCGCCGATGGCACCTGGGACCGGGTGCTGGCCCACGTACTTTCTGATGCTGATGCTGCCGGTGATATCGACTGGAACGTCTCCGTGGATGGCACCATCAATCGTGGCCACCAGCATGCAACGAACACGACGCGCCCTGACCAAGACACAGGGGCTACGTCGAATTACAAGAATCTGCCCGATCAGGAGTGTGAGCCGACCGGGCATGGCATCGGTCGCTCGCGCGGTGGGCTGACGACGAAGATCCATCATGCCGTCGACGGCAATGGCCGCCCCCTGGCAGTGGTGGTCACCGGTGGACAGCGCCACGACGGGGTGATCCTGCCGCAGGTCCTTGCCGATATTCGAGTGCCGCGGGCTGGTGGCGGTCGCTCTCGCACTCGTCCGGATACCGTTCTCGCTGATCGTGCTTATGGGTCCAGGGCGAATCGCGAGTACCTGCGATCGCGAGGCATTCGGGCAGTGATCCCGGAGAAGAAGGACCAGGTCGCGAGCCGAAAGAGACGCGGGAGTAAGGATGGACGGCCGCCGACGTTCGATGCTGGTGCCTATCGGAACCGCAACGTCGTGGAACGCTCGTTTGCCTACGTCAAACAGTGGCGAGGATTAGCAACGCGCTACGACAAGCTCGCGATCACCT
>NZ_BSQO01000025.1:0-855 GCF_030268385.1 Kocuria sp. NBRC 114282
TCCAGCCGAGCGGTTTGGCATCGAGGTGCCTGCCGCTCCGGGCCATGACCCCGACCATCGGCGCGCTGCAGCCGATCTCCTTGGCGATATCGACCAGCCGCCAGCCCCTCGCGTGCAACCTGAGCGCGAGCTGCTTCTGCTCCCGGCTGAGATGACCATGCCTGCCCTGCATCCGGATCCTCCTGTGATCAGTGACTGCCTCATCTCACAGGACTCGTTGCACTGACCGCTTGAATCCGCCGATCCTCAAAGCCGCCTCAGCTTTTTTCGCCGCGGAACTCGACCGCCCCACGACGAGATGATCGCGTTCATCGACAAGCATCGCGATCGCTTCGCGGTCGAGGCCATCTGCCGCACGCTGGCTGCGACAGACTGTGGGTTCATCACCTCCCGCGCCTACCGGGCCTCTAAGACCAGGCCTGCCTCGACTCGAGCCGTGCGTGACGAGATCCTGGTGGAGGAGCTCCAGCGGATCCACGCGGAGAACTACTCGGTCTACGGGGTGCGGAAGATGTGGCACGCGATGCGCCACGCCAGGTGGAGCATCGGCCGCGATCAGGTCGCCCGCCTGATGAAACGGGCGGGGCTGCACGGCGCGCGGCGGGGCCGCAAGCCCGTGACCACCCGCCCCGCACACCAGGCGGATCATCGTCCAGATCTCGTCGAGCGCCAGTTCACCGCGGACGGCCCCAACCGCCTCTGGGTCGCAGACATCACCTACGTCCGGATTGAACCGCCCTGGGTTCTGTTCCGATCGTTATGTGAGCGCTAGTGCGGCTCGTTGTGATTGATAGTAGGCGGCTTCAACTTCGCTCGGGGTCGCGTAGCCGAGGGCTTCGTGGAGGCGGGTGTTGT
>NZ_BSQO01000026.1:0-831 GCF_030268385.1 Kocuria sp. NBRC 114282
TGTGCGGAAATGTGCATTGCCACGACTTCGGCGGTGTACTTGAGCCCCGCTACATTATCGGCGCGGAATCACTTGACCAGTGAGCTATTACGCACTCTTTCAAGGATGGCTGCTTCTAAGCCAACCTCCTGGTTGTCTGAGCAACTCCACATCCTTTCCCACTTAGCACACGCTTAGGGGCCTTAGTCGGTGGTCTGGGCTGTTTCCCTTTCGACTATGAAGCTTATCCCCCACAGTCTCACTGCCGTGCTCTCACTTACCAGCATTCGGAGTTTGGTTGACGTCAGTAACCCGTTGGGGCCCATCAGCCATCCAGTAGCTCTACCTCTGGCAAGAAACACACGACGCTGCACCTAAATGCATTTCGGGGAGAACCAGCTATCACGAAGTTTGATTGGCCTTTCACCCCTACCCACAGCTCATCCCCTCCATTTTCAACTGAAGTGGGTTCGGTCCTCCACGCGCTCTTACACGCGCTTCAACCTGGCCATGGGTAGATCACTTCGCTTCGGGTCTAGATCACGCCACTCAACGCCCTCTTCAGACTCGCTTTCGCTACGACTACCCCACACGGGTTAACCTCGCGACATGACACTAACTCGCAGGCTCATTCTTCAAAAGGCACGCCGTCACCCCAAAAGGCTCCGACGGCTTGTAGGCACACGGTTTCAGGTACTATTTCACTCCCCTCCCGGGGTGCTTTTCACCTTTCCCTCACGGTACTGGTCCGCTATCGGTCATCAGGTAGTATTCAGGCTTACCAGGTGGTCCTGGCAGATTCACACGAAGTTTCACGGGCTCCGTGCTACTCGGGAAACACCACGCGCGGCA
>NZ_BSQO01000027.1:0-751 GCF_030268385.1 Kocuria sp. NBRC 114282
GTTCTCGTTGCTGCCGCGCTGCCAGGGCGAGTGAGGATCGCAGAAGTAGATCGGAATGCCCGTGGCGGTAGTGAACGCAGCATGCTTGGCCATCTCCGCGCCCTGGTCCCAGGTGATCGTTCGGGCCAAGGAGGACGGCAGCTTGCTGACCGCCTCGCGCATTGCTGCCTCGACCTGCTCGGCGCTCTTGCCATCGGGCAGGTGCAGCAGCAATGTCATCCGTGTCGAGCGCTCGACGAGCGTCCCGACAGCGCTGCGGCTGCCCTGACCAAGGATGAGGTCACCCTCCCAATGCCCGGGCACTGCACGGTCGTCGGCTTCGGCAGGGCGCTGGCTGAGCATCACCATGCCGGGGATGCGGCCACGACCCTCGATGGCCCCGCGAGGCTTGCGAGCCGTCCTTCCGGACCGCAGGCACCGGGCCAGTTCACGGCGCAACTCGCCTCTGCCCTGCACGAACAGCGACTGGTAGATCGTCTCGTGGCTCACACGCATCTGCGGATCATCGGCATGATCCAACCGTAGGCGCACCGCGATCTCGTCGGGCGACCACAACTGCTCCAGCCGACTGGCGACCTCCTCGAGCAGTCGGCCGGGCCTGAGCTTGAACGGCTTCGGCCGACGAGTCTGCTGGCGGGCACGTTCATGTGCGCGCCAAGCCGAGTATTCGCAGCGGCCTCCGCCGCGCTTGACCTCACGGCTGATGGTGGACACCGTTCGCCCCAGCTGCCCGGCGATCGCGGTGAATGTG
>NZ_BSQO01000028.1:0-660 GCF_030268385.1 Kocuria sp. NBRC 114282
GAGCGCCAGCTGCTTCTGCTCCCGGCTGAGATGACCGTGCTTGCCCTGCATCCGGATCCTCCTGTGGTCAGTGACTGTCCCATCTCACAGGAGATGTTGCGCTGACCGCTTGAATCCGCCGATCCTGAAAAAGGCCTCGGCTTTTTTCGCAGCGGAACTCGACCGCCCCACGACGAGATGATCCGGTTCATCGACATGAACCGCGACGATTTCGAGGTCGAGGCCATCTGCCGCGTCATGCGCGAAACAGAATGTGGGTTCATCACCTCCCGGGCCTACCGGTGTGATGTCTCAGTACATCGGAAACACCCCGAACCCCCGGTTCGGGGTGTTTTTCGTTGTGCACGGCCCCTTCCTTCCAGTCCAGGCTTCGGTACGAATCCGGCCGCTACCCGTCAGACGGTGGGTGCCTGGCGATGTCGCTCGGATGCCGTCACGTCCCGTGGGTCCGGGTGTGGGGTCGCTCTGGTTTCCCAGGCTGACCGGGGCGGCTCCGATGTCCCGGCGGCAAGGCGCCTCGACGGTGCCGAGCAGCGTGCCGGTTGCAGGTGAGGCTTCTCCCGCCTCTGGCGGGCTGCCTGAAGGTCCCGAGGCGGCGGCGGGTCATGTCTCATCGTGGGTCCGCTGGTGTTGATGAGGTTTTGAGACATGTGGTGACGA
>NZ_BSQO01000029.1:0-602 GCF_030268385.1 Kocuria sp. NBRC 114282
GACCACCACTGGTTGTCCCGGCAGATCCTCCACGCCGTCCGCTCACACATCTGCTCACCGGCTTCTGCCGCTTCGCCGGCCAGGAACCGGTAGCCATACTCGGGGTCGTCGACGTGGGCGTCCAGCAGCGCGTTGGACCGGTATGCCTCGACCACCTCGGCCTTGGTGACCTGCTGGTGGCGCCAGCGGTAGTAGGGCTGGCGGGAGAGCTTCAGGACCCGCAGGGACACCGCGACGGGAATGCCGTCCGCGGCGAGCTCACTCACGAGCGGGTAGAACCTTTTCCCGGCAGGTTCGCCTGGGACAGGTAGGCAGCGGCACGGCGGAGGACCTCGTTCTCCTGCTGGAGCAGCCGGATCTGCTTGCGGGCCTCGCGCAGCTCGGTCGACTCCTCCCGTGTCCTGCCGGGGCGGTTGCCGTCGTCGATATCGGCTTGGCGGATCCATTTGTGCAGCGTCATCTCGTGGACTCCGAAGTCCTTCGCGATCTGCGCGATGGTGATGCCGTCCTCACGGGACCGGGCCACTCGCACGACGTCTTCGCGGAACTCCTGGGGGTAGGGAGCGGGCATGGTGCACATCCTTCCAGGCCGCCCTCCGGGC
>NZ_BSQO01000030.1:0-584 GCF_030268385.1 Kocuria sp. NBRC 114282
GATCACCTCCTTTCTAAGGAGCTTCACTTTGGTCGCCGTGTGGCGGCCCGCCCGCGCGCCGCTTACTTGGTGTGGGGGTTGTTTTGGTGAGACTCGCTGCACCTGGCCCGTTTCGAGGGCCCGGTGGTGGGTTCGTGCTCATGGGTGGAATATCAGCGGACGAGGCAGCCGGTGCGACCTTCGGGTTGTGGTGGGTGTCTGATCACTGTCTGGTGTCTGCGTGCTTGCTTGGTGCGTGGGTGCTGTTGATGGTTGGTGGTTTGGTGCACTGTCGGGTCCTGGAACAACAGGCCCCGTCACCGTGGTCCTTGCCTTCGGGTGGGGGTGTGGTGGTTGGGTGTGTGTTCTGTGGCTTGCTTCAGGTAGCTGCGCACGGTGTGTGTGGTGAGGGGGGCGGCTGGTGTTGTTTGAGAACTGTATAGTGGACGCGAGCATCTTATTCTTTATGTGAGAATATTTTTTGTGTGTCTGTTTGAAGATTACTAAGGGCGCACGGTGGATGCCTTGGCATCAGGAGCCGATGAAGGACGTGGCAATCTGCGATATGCCTCGGGGAGCCGATAAGCGGGCTGTGATCCGAGGAT
>NZ_BSQO01000031.1:0-574 GCF_030268385.1 Kocuria sp. NBRC 114282
GACGATCTCGTGAAGCGGGACTTCTCCGCCGATGACGTCAACGAACTGTGGCTGACCGACATCACAGAGCACTGGACCGACGAGGGAAAGCTCTACCTCTGCGCCATCAAAGATGTGTTCTCCGGCCGGATCGTTGGCTACTCGATCAGCGACCGTATGAAGGCGCGACTGGCGGTGAACGCCCTGGACAACGCCGCTTCCCGCCGCGGTGACGTCGCTGGTTGCATCGTGCATTCGGACCGTGGGTCTCAGTTCCGGTCACGGAAATTCGTGCACGCCCTGAACCGTCACCACCTCATCGGATCCATGGGCCAGGTCGGCGCTGCCGGCGATAACGCCGCGATGGAATCGTTCTTCGCACTGCTCCAGAAGAACGTCCTGGACCGGAAGCGGTGGCGGACCCGCGACGAGCTCCGGATCGCGATCATCACCTGGATCGAACGTACCTACCACCGCCGTCGCCGACAGGCCCGTCTGGGTCGATTGACCCCCATCGAATACGAGACCATCATGAACCCCGCCGTGAGCCTCGCGGCCTGACACCCCAACTGTCACCTGTTCGTGCGGCAGTCCC
>NZ_BSQO01000032.1:0-534 GCF_030268385.1 Kocuria sp. NBRC 114282
GGGACCGGGCCACTCGCACGACGTCTTCGCGGAACTCCTGGGGGTAGGGAGCGGGCATGGTGCACATCCTTCCAGGCCGCCCTCCGGGCAAGCCAGATCAGATGTCACCTATCCGTGCGGCAGTCCCAGCGCTTCCAGCAGACCCTGAAGAAGTGGCTGGCAGCCCAGCCCCCACCAGCAGACCTGCCGGGCCTGCAGGCCCTGCTCGATCAGTTCCGCGAGATCTACAACACTCAGCGGATCCACTCAGCGAAGAAGACCACCCCGTACGCCGCCTACATCGCCGCACCGAAGGACACCCCAGGGCCCCTGGCACCGGCCACGACCCGGTTCCGCACCGACAAGATCGACGCCACGGGCAAAGTCACGCTGCGCTACGACGGCCAGCTCTTCCACATCGGCATCGGCCGAGCCCACGCCCGAACCCACGTCGTTCTGATCGTTGAGGACCGCGAGATCACCATCGTGGCCAAGGCCACCGGAGAGATCCTCCGCGAGCTCACCCTGGACCCCACGCGGAAGTACCAGCCACAA
>NZ_BSQO01000033.1:0-445 GCF_030268385.1 Kocuria sp. NBRC 114282
TTTTTGTGTGTCTGTTTGAAGATTACTAAGGGCGCACGGTGGATGCCTTGGCATCAGGAGCCGATGAAGGACGTGGCAATCTGCGATATGCCTCGGGGAGCCGATAAGCGGGCTGTGATCCGAGGATTTCCGAATGGGGAAACCCCGTCGTCTGTGAGGGCGATGACCTGTATCTGAATACATAGGGTGCAGGGGGGAACGCGGGGAAGTGAAACATCTCAGTACCCGCAGGAAGAGAAAACAACAGTGATTCCGTGAGTAGTGGCGAGCGAAAGCGGAAGTGGCTAAACCGTCTGTGTGTGATACCCGGCAGGGGTTGCATGGGCGGGGTTGTGGGAGCATCAGTGCCCGGTCTGCCGGCTGGGTCGTGTGAGTGCAGCGTGATAGTCGAATCATCTTGAGTGGTGTGCCGTAGAGGGTGTGAGTCCCGTAGACGAAATCATTG
>NZ_BSQO01000034.1:0-442 GCF_030268385.1 Kocuria sp. NBRC 114282
GAGTGGATACCTGATTGCGCTATGAGGGCCTTTAGCGCAATTGGGGATCCACTCGGCCTACGGGGCTCTTCCTCCCCGCGCCGAGTGGATAGTTGATTGCGCTGTTGGGGCTCTCAACGCAACTGGGCGTCCACTCGAGCGCGGTGGCAGGGGAGCGAACGGAGCGGGGAGAGGCGGTGAGAGGGATCGGGGCATGGATCTTGCTCAGCAGCGTGAGCTTGTGCTCAGCGGCCGTATGTACGACGACCTGACGCCCGAACTGCTGGCCGCGAGGGAGACAGCAGTGGTCGCTGCCGCGGCGTACAACGACAGCTTTGAACCGCCCTGGGTTCTGTTCCGATCGTTATGTGAGCGCTAGTGCGGCTCGTTGTGATTGATAGTAGGCGGCTTCAACTTCGCTCGGGGTCGCGTAGCCGAGGGCTTCGTGGAGGCGGGTGTTGTT
>NZ_BSQO01000035.1:0-427 GCF_030268385.1 Kocuria sp. NBRC 114282
CGCGCCGTGACTGAACTGCCATCCTCGTGGCTCTCTCCCGAAGCTCGTCGGGGTACTTCCTCGGTGCTGCCATGCTCCTCATCCTCCCGTGGATTCAGAGCCTCCACCAGACCCGGGGCGATTCACCGGTCCAACGCGTTACTGGACGCTCACCTCAACGACCCCGAGTATGGCTACCGGTTCCTGGCCGGCGAAGCGGCAGAAGCCGGTGAGCAGATGTGTGAGCGGACGGCGTGGAGGATCTGCCGGGACAACCAGTGGTGGTCCGTGTTCGGGAAGAAGCGCGGCAAGAACGGGAAACGTCCCGGGCCGCCGGTCCACGACGATCTCGTGAAGCGGGACTTCTCCGCCGATGACGTCAACGAACTGTGGCTGACCGACATCACAGAGCACTGGATCGACGAGGGAAAGCTCTACCTCTGCGCCA
>NZ_BSQO01000036.1:0-381 GCF_030268385.1 Kocuria sp. NBRC 114282
TACCACCGCCGTCGCCGACAGGCCCGTCTGGGTCGATTGACCCCCATCGAATACGAGACCATCATGAACCCCGCCGTGAGCCTCGCGGCCTGACACCCCAACTGTCACCTGTTCGTGCGGCAGTCCCTAGACACCATAGTTCTGCGCATGGACGCGCTGTATTTCCGGGATCAATGATTGATCACGCAGAGCACGAGCTGAGGCCGGTCGAGTCTTCGCAGCCCGGTAGGCCCGGGAGTGTTGAGTCTCACTATCTCGTCACCACATGTCTCAAAACCTCATCAACACCAGCGGACCCACGATGAGACATGACCCGCCGCCGCCTCGGGACCTTCAGGCAGCCCGCCAGAGGCGGGAGAAGCCTCACCTGCAACCGGCACG
>NZ_BSQO01000037.1:0-378 GCF_030268385.1 Kocuria sp. NBRC 114282
CTCAGCCGCAGGGAACTCGACATGATCCAGGACAGTCTCAACGGGCGCCCTCGGAAGACATTGGGCTATCTGACACCATCAGAGAAGCTCGCAGAGTTCCTTGCGCTCACCGCTTGAATCCGCCATCTCATTGGCGCGGCGGGCTTCGGCGAGTTCTCGACGCAGCCTGCGATTCTCTTCGCCCAGGCTCTCGTCAGTGGCGGGTGCCGGTGTCGCCTTGCTTGCTGTGATGGCTTGGTTGCACCAGGCGCGCAGGGTCTCGGGGCCGCAGCCCAGCGACTCGGCCACGACTCGGATGGAGGCCGCGCGTGGTCCGCCCTCGGTGGCTTGGCGGTCGAAGACCATCCGCACGGCGCGTTCGCGGAACTCGGGGGTGAA
>NZ_BSQO01000038.1:0-365 GCF_030268385.1 Kocuria sp. NBRC 114282
GCGCGAGGCCCGCAAGCAGATCCGGCTGCTCCAGCAGGAGAACGAGGTCCTCCGCCGTGCCGCGGCCTACCTGTCCCAGGCGCACCTGCCGGGAAAAGGTTCTACCCGCTCGTGAGTGAGCTCGCCGTCGCCGGCATCCCCGTCGCGGTGTCCCTGCGGGTTCTGAAGCTCTCCCGCCAGCCCTACTACCGCTGGCGCCACCAGCAGGTCACCCAGGCTGAGCTGACTGAGGCATACCGTGAATCGCCCCGGGTTTGTTAGAGGCTCGCAAGTGCCGCGTCGGCGGGTGCCGGTGCGGGGTGGTTGTGATGGTAGGTGTCCTCGAGCTCGACGGGCGGGATCATGCCGATCTCGCCGTGAAGTCG
>NZ_BSQO01000039.1:0-335 GCF_030268385.1 Kocuria sp. NBRC 114282
CGCAATCAACTATCCACTCGGCGCGGGGAGGAAGAGCCCCGTAGGCCGAGTGGATCCCCAATTGCGCTAAAGGCCCTCATAGCGCAATCAGGTATCCACTCAGCAGGAGGGGGCAAAAAGCATCTGGATATGCGGAAAAGGCTGATGGCCGGCTCGACCCGCAACCATTGCTGCGGGGAGCCGGCCATCAGCCTTCCCTCTAAAGAGTATTGCGGCGGCGACCTACTCTCCCACACCCATCAGAGTGCAGTACCATCGGCGCTGTGAGCCTTAGCTTCCGGGTTCGGGATGGGACCGGGCGTTTCCCTCACGCTATAACCACCGCAAACCTGCCA
>NZ_BSQO01000040.1:0-333 GCF_030268385.1 Kocuria sp. NBRC 114282
ACTCGCCCTGGCAGCGCGGCAGCAACGAGAACACCAACGGCCTGCTGCGCCAGTACCTCCCCAAAGGCACCGACCTCAGCGGCCTCAGCCGCAGGGAACTCGACATGATCCAGGACAGTCTCAACGGACGCCCTCGGAAGACATTGGGCTATCTGACACCATCAGAGAAGCTCGCAGAGTTCCTTGCGCTCACCGCTTGAATCCGCCGATCCTGAGGTCAGCCTCGGCTTTTTTCGCGGCGGAGCTCGACCGCCCACAGCGTTGATCGTGGAGTACATCGACCAGCACAAGCATGAGTTCGGCGTCGAGCCGATCTGTCGAACGCTGACCGCA
>NZ_BSQO01000041.1:0-321 GCF_030268385.1 Kocuria sp. NBRC 114282
AGTCTGCTGGCGGGCACGTTCATGTGCGCGCCAAGCCGAGTATTCGCAGCGGCCTCCGCCGCGCTTGACCTCACGGCTGATGGTGGACACCGTTCGCCCCAGCTGCCCGGCGATCGCGGTGAATGTGTCGCCACGATTGATCCCCAGAAGGATCTGCTCGCGCTCATCGATCGTCAGGCAGCCCTGGCGTGGTTTCCA
This sequence comes from Kocuria sp. NBRC 114282, assembly GCF_030268385.1. Lineage (NCBI taxonomy): Bacteria > Bacillati > Actinomycetota > Actinomycetes > Micrococcales > Micrococcaceae > Kocuria > Kocuria sp. NBRC 114282. The sequence continues at coordinate 199 of NZ_BSQO01000041.1, forward strand.
GCCGAGCGGTTTGGCATCGAGGTGCCTGCCGCTCCGGGCCATGACCCCGACCATCGGCGCGCTGCAGCCGATCTCCTTGGCGATATCGACCAGCCGCCAGCCCCTCGCGTGCAACCTGAGCGC
>NZ_BSQO01000042.1:0-309 GCF_030268385.1 Kocuria sp. NBRC 114282
TGCTGGACGCCCACGTCGACGACCCCGAGTATGGCTACCGGTTCCTGGCCGGCGAAGCGGCAGAAGCCGGTGAGCAGATGTGTGAGCGGACGGCGTGGAGGATCTGCCGGGACAACCAGTGGTGGTCGGTGTTCGGGAAGAATCGCGGCAAGAACGGGAAACGTCCCGGGCCGCCGGTCCATGACGATCTCGTGAAGCGGGACTTCTCCGCCGATGACGTCAACGAACTGTGGCTGACCGACATCACAGAGCACTGGACCGACGAGGGAAAGCTCTACCTCTGCGCCATCAAAGATGTGTTCTCCGGCC
>NZ_BSQO01000043.1:0-309 GCF_030268385.1 Kocuria sp. NBRC 114282
TGCTGGACGCCCACGTCGACGACCCCGAGTATGGCTACCGGTTCCTGGCCGGCGAAGCGGCAGAAGCCGGTGAGCAGATGTGTGAGCGGACGGCGTGGAGGATCTGCCGGGACAACCAGTGGTGGTCCGTGTTCGGGAAGAATCGCGGCAAGAACGGAAAGCGTCCCGGGCCGCCGGTCCACGACGATCTCGTGAAGCGGGACTTCTCCGCCGATGACGTCAACGAACTGTGGCTGACCGACATCACAGAGCACTGGACCGACGAGGGAAAGCTCTACCTCTGCGCCATCAAAGATGTGTTCTCCGGCC
>NZ_BSQO01000044.1:0-267 GCF_030268385.1 Kocuria sp. NBRC 114282
CCGCGGCACGGCGGAGGACCTCGTTCTCCTGCTGGAGCAGCCGGATCTGCTTGCGGGCCTCGCGCAGCTCGGTCGACTCCTCCCGTGTCCTGCCGGGGCGGTTGCCGTCGTCGATGTCGGCTTGGCGAATCCACTTATGGAGCGTCATCTCGTGGACGCCGAGGTCCTTCGCGATCTGCGCGATGGTGATGCCGTCCTCACGGGACCGGGCCACTCGCACGACGTCTTCGCGGAACTCCTGGGGGTAGGGAGCGGGCATGGTGCACA
>NZ_BSQO01000045.1:0-265 GCF_030268385.1 Kocuria sp. NBRC 114282
CACCAGCAAGCTGGTGCTTCAGCGTTCGACTTGCATGTGTTAAGCACGCCGCCAGCGTTCGTCCTGAGCCAGGATCAAACTCTCCGTTGAAAAACGAAAAACCATACCTGGCTGGAATCAAAAATAAGATCGCCAGCACGTCACGGGAACGAGACGCACTGACGCATCAGCTGATCCAACCAAACAAAAAATTGCTTGAACTGGTATCAGCAGACAATTTGGCACACTATCGAGTTCTCAAACAACAGACGATCAACCAGCCCGT
>NZ_BSQO01000046.1:0-255 GCF_030268385.1 Kocuria sp. NBRC 114282
GCATGGGCGGGGTTGTGGGAGCATCAGTGCCCGGTCTGCCGGCTGGGTCGTGTGAGTGCAGCGTGATAGTCGAATCATCTTGAGTGGTGTGCCGTAGAGGGTGTGAGTCCCGTAGACGAAATCATTGCTGCCGCGCGTGGTGTTTCCCGAGTAGCACGGAGCCCGTGAAACTTCGTGTGAATCTGCCAGGACCACCTGGTAAGCCTGAATACTACCTGATGACCGATAGCGGACCAGTACCGTGAGGGAAAGGTG
>NZ_BSQO01000047.1:0-255 GCF_030268385.1 Kocuria sp. NBRC 114282
ACAGGCTCCACCACTCGGTCACCCGGCAGCTTCACCACCCGCTCGACGCTCCCCTACCCAACACACACAAAACCATTACAGTCACCACACAGCACCCCACCAGAACCCAAAAGCCCTGACAGGATCGGTGTGCGGAAATGTGCATTGCCACGACTTCGGCGGTGTACTTGAGCCCCGCTACATTATCGGCGCGGAATCACTTGACCAGTGAGCTATTACGCACTCTTTCAAGGATGGCTGCTTCTAAGCCAACCT
>NZ_BSQO01000048.1:0-255 GCF_030268385.1 Kocuria sp. NBRC 114282
ACAGGCTCCACCACTCGGTCACCCGGCAGCTTCACCACCCGCTCGACGCTCCCCTACCCAACACACACAAAACCATTACAGTCACCACACAGCACCCCACCAGAACCCAAAAGCCCTGACAGGATCGATGTGCGGAAATGTGCATTGCCACGACTTCGGCGGTGTACTTGAGCCCCGCTACATTATCGGCGCGGAATCACTTGACCAGTGAGCTATTACGCACTCTTTCAAGGATGGCTGCTTCTAAGCCAACCT
>NZ_BSQO01000049.1:0-255 GCF_030268385.1 Kocuria sp. NBRC 114282
GCATGGGCGGGGTTGTGGGAGCATCAGTGCCCGGTCTGCCGGCTGGGTCGTGTGAGTGCAGCGTGATAGTCGAATCATCTTGAGTGGTGTGCCGTAGAGGGTGTGAGTCCCGTAGACGAAATCATTGTTGCCGCGCGTGGTGTTTCCCGAGTAGCACGGAGCCCGTGAAACTTCGTGTGAATCTGCCAGGACCACCTGGTAAGCCTGAATACTACCTGATGACCGATAGCGGACCAGTACCGTGAGGGAAAGGTG
>NZ_BSQO01000050.1:0-255 GCF_030268385.1 Kocuria sp. NBRC 114282
GATCACCTCCTTTCTAAGGAGCTTCACTTTGGTCGCCGTGTGGCGGCCCGCCCGCGCGCCGCTTACTTGGTGTGGGGGTTGTTTTGGTGAGACTCGCTGCACCTGGCCCGTTTCGAGGGCCCGGTGGCGGGTTCGTGCTCATGGGTGGAATATCAGCGGACGAGGCAGCCGGTGCGACCTTCGGGTTGTGGTGGGTGTCTGATCACTGTCTGGTGTCTGCGTGCTTGCTTGGTGCGTGGGTGCTGTTGATGGTTG
>NZ_BSQO01000051.1:0-253 GCF_030268385.1 Kocuria sp. NBRC 114282
CTTCCGGGTTCGGGATGGGACCGGGCGTTTCCCTCACGCTATAACCACCGCAAACCTGCCACCACCACACACCGCAGTGCGCGTGGAAACCTGTTCACGAACCTACCACCCACCACCACCAACCCCGCGAACGGGAACCAGATGGTTGTGGGACGGTGTTGTTCCAAAACCGTACAGTGGACGCGAAACACGCTGCTATTCACACCCCCAAAAAAGGGGGCTGCAAGACATGTTGTGTGTGTGAAGATCATCG
>NZ_BSQO01000052.1:0-253 GCF_030268385.1 Kocuria sp. NBRC 114282
GGACCGGGCCACTCGCACGACGTCTTCGCGGAACTCCTGGGGGTAGGGAGCGGGCATGGTGCACATCCTTCCAGGCCGCCCTCCGGGCAAGCCAGATCAGATGTCACCTATCCGTGCGGCAGTCCCCTACGGGGCGCGGAAGATGTGGCATGCGATGCGCCGAGCAGGCTGGGACCTGGGCCGCGATCAGGTCGCTCGTTTGATGCGTAGCGCCGGGTTGCACGGGGTCCGCCGGGGCCGCAAGCCCAACACC
>NZ_BSQO01000053.1:0-253 GCF_030268385.1 Kocuria sp. NBRC 114282
TCGCGCCGTGACTGAACTGCCATCCTCGTGGCTCTCTCCCGAAGCTCGTCGGGGTACTTCCTCGGTGCTGCCATGCTCCTCATCCTCCCGTGGATTCAGAGCCTCCACCAGACCCGGGGCGATTCACACATAAGTGATGTCGGCGACCCAGAGCTCATGCGGAGCCGCGGCCGTGAAGTCGCGCTGGACCAGGTCCGGGCGATGATCATCTGCCTGGGCTGGACGGGTGGTGTTGGGCTTGCGGCCCCGGCGG
>NZ_BSQO01000054.1:0-252 GCF_030268385.1 Kocuria sp. NBRC 114282
GGCCCGAACGATCACCTGGGACCAGGGCGCGGAGATGGCCAAGCATGCTGCGTTCACTACCGCCACGGGCATTCCGATCTACTTCTGCGATCCTCACTCGCCCTGGCAGCGCGGCAGCAACGAGAACTGAATCGCCCCGGGTTTGTTAGAGGCTCGCAAGTGCCGCGTCGGCGGGTGCCGGTGCGGGGTGGTTGTGATGGTAGGTGTCCTCGAGCTCGACGGGCGGGATCATGCCGATCTCGCCGTGAAGTC
>NZ_BSQO01000055.1:0-252 GCF_030268385.1 Kocuria sp. NBRC 114282
CGCGCCGTGACTGAACTGCCATCCTCGTGGCTCTCTCCCGAAGCTCGTCGGGGTACTTCCTCGGTGCTGCCATGCTCCTCATCCTCCCGTGGATTCAGAGCCTCCACCAGACCCGGGGCGATTCAAGGTGATCGCGAGCTTGTCGTAGCGCGTTGCTAATCCTCGCCACTGTTTGACGTAGGCAAACGAGCGTTCCACGACGTTGCGGTTCCGATAGGCACCAGCATCGAACGTCGGCGGCCGTCCATCCTT
>NZ_BSQO01000056.1:0-252 GCF_030268385.1 Kocuria sp. NBRC 114282
CGCGCCGTGACTGAACTGCCATCCTCGTGGCTCTCTCCCGAAGCTCGTCGGGGTACTTCCTCGGTGCTGCCATGCTCCTCATCCTCCCGTGGATTCAGAGCCTCCACCAGACCCGGGGCGATTCAAGTCTGCTGGCGGGCACGTTCATGTGCGCGCCAAGCCGAGTATTCGCAGCGGCCTCCGCCGCGCTTGACCTCACGGCTGATGGTGGACACCGTTCGCCCCAGCTGCCCGGCGATCGCGGTGAATGTG
>NZ_BSQO01000057.1:0-250 GCF_030268385.1 Kocuria sp. NBRC 114282
GGTGATACTTGCGTTCGATCCAGGTGACGATCGCGATCCGGAGCTCGTCGCGGGTCCGCCACCGCTTCCGGTCCAGGACGTTCTTCTGCAGCAGGGCGAAGAAGGACTCCATCGCGGCGTTGTCCCCAGCGGCACCGACTCTCCCCATCGATCCGATGAGGTGATGACGGTTCAACGTCTGCACGAATTTGCGCGGCCGGAACTGGGATCCTCGGTCCGAATGCACGATGCAGCCAGCGACGTCACCGCG
>NZ_BSQO01000058.1:0-249 GCF_030268385.1 Kocuria sp. NBRC 114282
TGGGTGTGTGTTCTGTGGCTTGCTTCAGGTAGCTGCGCACGGTGTGTGTGGTGAGGGGGGCGGCTGGTGTTGTTTGAGAACTGTATAGTGGACGCGAGCATCTTATTCTTTATGTGAGAATATTTTTGTGTGTCTGTTTGAAGATTACTAAGGGCGCACGGTGGATGCCTTGGCATCAGGAGCCGATGAAGGACGTGGCAATCTGCGATATGCCTCGGGGAGCCGATAAGCGGGCTGTGATCCGAGGAT
>NZ_BSQO01000059.1:0-243 GCF_030268385.1 Kocuria sp. NBRC 114282
GCCAGCTGCTTCTGCTCCCGGCTGAGATGACCGTGCTTGCCCTGCATCCGGATCCTCCTGTGGTCAGTGACTGTCCCATCTCACAGGAGATGTTGCGCTGACCGCTTGAATCCGCCATCGAGTTCGCCCTGCGCAGCTCACGCACTTCCTTCTCCAGCTCGACCAGGCGTTGGGACTCGCTGGTCGTGGTCCCGGGACGGTGCCCCTCGTCAACCTCGGCCTGCACGACCCAGTTCCTCAGAG
>NZ_BSQO01000060.1:0-241 GCF_030268385.1 Kocuria sp. NBRC 114282
TCCAGCCGAGCGGTTTGGCATCGAGGTGCCTGCCGCTCCGGGCCATGACCCCGACCATCGGCGCGCTGCAGCCGATCTCCTTGGCGATATCGACCAGCCGCCAGCCCCTCGCGTGCAACCTGAGCGCCAGCTGCTTCTGCTCCCGGCTGAGATGACCGTGCTTGCCCTGCATCCGGATCCTCCTGTGGTCAGTGACTGTCCCATCTCACAGGAGATGTTGCGCTGACCGCTTGAATCCGCC